>JAHIDZ010000017.1 GCA_018901755.1 Nanobdellota archaeon
ATACTTTATTGTACGGGCTCATGGCTCAACCCGGTAGAGCACTCGCTTTGCAAGATCAAATCCAAAATAGCGAGGGGTTGGGGGTTCAAATCTTAATTGTATATTTTTACATTAGGTGAAATTCCCCCTGAGTCCACCATATAATTCTGGATGGTGTACCCATAACATTTATATACCGTTAAAACATAGTTATAACTATGTTTAACAACGACATTTATAATTACACGGATCGATACGAAAGAACGTCTATATTAATAGACAAGTCGGATTTATCTGACAAAAATAAAGAACTAATTTCTGGCTTCACGAGAGCCAAAAAAAGAAGTGTAGGATATCCAACAGTCATTAGATATGCTTTGGCAATATACCAGTCTGCCAAATGGTTCAATAAAGACATGGATAAGGTAGAATTAAATGACATTGATAAATTTATTGAAAAGCTTGAAAACGGTAAGATAACCAAAAATGATGGAACTAATTATTCACATGCAAGTATAAGGAATTTCAAGCTTGGATTGAAGGTTTTTTTCCATTATCTCGGAAAAGATGATATATCAAAAGAGATTAAAGCAACTAAAGAAAATAAAGAAATAAGTATTAACGATCTATGGAGTGAAGGCGAGATATACAAATTGATAAGTGCTATAAAAAGTATTCAAAATAAAGCCATAGCTTCTTGTACAATAGAAGGTGCTTTGAGAATCGGAGAGACAGCGAGTATGACTATAGGATCCGTCATATTTGATAGAGAAGATCTGCAGAATGGCGAGTGCCTCATTCAGGTCGACGGCAAGACTGGACCAAGAACCATTATGCTTGTTTGGTCTAATGACGCATTAAGAAAATGGTTAGAAATTCACCCGCATAAAGACAACAAAAACTATCCTTTATGGATCAATAAAAAAGAAAAACCAAAGAAGTATAGTGCTTTTTCAGATGTTTTCAAAACAGCAAAAATAATGACCGGCATACAGAAACCAGCTAATCCTCATAATTTTAGAAAATCTATGACTACTATCTTACGTAGAAAGGGTTACGATATTGAACTGATTAAAAAGAGAAACGGCTGGACAAGAAATTCTACGGTTATGGATCGATATGAAGCTATCGATACTAAAGCTGTCTTTAACGAAGAGAGAAGAATCAACGGATTGTCTACGGGTAATAAGAAGATTATGCCAAATGCAAAGCCATGTCCATTCTGTTATACTATCAATCAGCTTGTAGCGACTAACTGCATTAGCTGTGGCGAACTTATTGATATCAAAGAAAGAGAACGTTTGGCAATATCACAACAGAAAGAAGTGCTTCAGGGAGAGTTTGCAAAGATGTTTTCAATGCTTTCAAATATGCCTATGAAAAATATTATGCAGTTGAAGAAAATAAGCGATAAACAGAATATTGTTGATAGCGATAGAAAAGAATTTGAAAAGATTGTAAAGTTAACTTAATTTATTTAAGATTGCAAATAAATTTATATCTTGGTCTTTTCTAACATTTCATCTAAAAACTTCTCTAATGCAATATTAATAGTTTTAGTTAAATTGGCTCCTGTCCTCTTTTCATGTTCTTTGAATTTTTCAAGAATTTGCTTATTTATGCTAATAGTTTTTTTGATATGATTAGATATTCTTTTATCTTTAGACATAATTTATATTGAGCAAATTAATATTTAAACCCATCATTATATTACTTATTATTACTTATACATATTAATACGATAAATTAATATATAGCAGTAAATATGGTATTAATACATCCTAAATTAAGTTTATATAGTTAAAATGTTATATTAATTTAGTGATTAAGTCCGCTCGAAAGGATGATACCCATTCGAGGTGCGACGAGTAGACGGCTTCACTACCTTTTTATTTTAAAATACTTTATAGTCTTTATATTATTATTTTTTAATAAACCAGAATATTTATCATTTCCATATACATATTCATTTCTTATTGCACCACATATCATGTCAATAGCACTTAAACATAATTCTTTCTTTGAATCTTCATGTATTATTTTATGTTCTATTGTTGGTGAAATACTACTAATAACATTTTTAACTGTGTTATTTAGTTGTTCTCTCTTTAAATTAAAATACCTTTTGTCAAAATATATTGTTATAGAATCTTTTATATACGGAGTCAACATTGAAAATAGTTGTTTAGTAACCCAAAAATAAAAAGCATCTGGATTTTTTCTAAAATTGTGATCTTTAATAATACTATTCTTATCTATAATAACAGTACGTATTATACATTCCTGCCTTCTCTTTCCAATTGCCTTTAATACCCTTTCTTTTATTTCTGGTGTGGCATTAGTAAATTTTAATTCATCTTCTCCGAATAAATGATTTTCTACAATTTTCGCTATTTTTTCTGGCTTTTCGCAAATTAAACCACTTAAAGCAAAATATCTTGAACTCTGATCATCGTTTTCATAATTTCTTAAATCCCCGCTTTCATCTATGAATAGCTCCATTTTAGATATAGAAACTTATAACTTAATAAATACTATCATCTCTCATTTTTTAATATTCATCTTGATGTCTCATTATTTTAACAAATATTCCTTCTCATATTCTTTGTTTTCATCGATTGCAATATATTCTTTTTGTGGGAAAAACATGTTCTTTTCTAAAGATAGAGTATAATTACCCCCACCAAGTGTTAAGGTGCATATTCCGTTCATATCAGTTTTACAGCTCAGATTTGTATCAACTTCTGTTCTATTGTTAACGTGTAATAAATTATTTGAGAGAACCTTAATAGAAATGTTTCCCCTATTTTTGTTTAAGATCTTAATTGTTATGTTGCTTGTATTGGTGTATCTATAAGTGATATCTTCTTGTGTTCCGTTAGAGTATTCTGCAAATACATATGACATATTTAACCCGTTTGGACCTCTTCTTGTTTCTTCATCAAATGGCGATACATTAAACCAGTACATAGAAGGATCAACTATGATCCATTTATTATCAATAAGAACTTCATCCCAGTTATGATCTTCTCCATAATTATGGACACTTCTAACAGTTAGATTAGATTCATTAGCAATCTCCCTGTAGAGCAAAGAATACTCTAAACAGGCTCCGCACTTACCCGTTAATACCCACAGAACATATTTGTTTTCGTTAAGAGGAATACAGATATGAGGATCTTCCGATCTTATAATCAAACCTGGAAGTACTGTATTCTTTCCATATATGTTTGTCATATTGCCAGAGTACTGAAACCACTCATAAATCCTATAGGCTTTATCTGTGTCATTTATTGAATATCTTGTTATATTTTCTGTAGTTTCTCTTAAAAGCTGATAATTACTTTCAGACTGAGTTTTCATTGCGTGATCTGTAATAAAGGGAATTATAAAAAATACCGTTAACATTATTATTAAGAAGGTAATAGAAAATGTTTTTACAAAGGATTTTAGATTATTCGACATATTTTATCAGCATCTCTTTCTATTTTTTTTAATAAATCATACGCCTCTATATACTTTTCTTCTGATTTAATCAATTCCTTAAGTTTTTCTATATCATCTAAATGGGATTTAAAGAATTTCTCTGTATCTTTTTCCTTTACAGTTTTTATATGTTTTTCAAGCTCTTCATTGAATGTACTCCTATTAATCACATTTTGAATATATTCTTCTTTAAAATTATCAAGGTTCTCATGTGGGAATAATTCTCGCATACCTTTTGCGATCTCTTTACCAAGATTATTGTCTTCAAATGACACTTTAGATGATTTTTTAAAATTAATTGATAACCAAGCGAAAGGCATAATAGATAGTAGAATTATTAAACGATTATCATCAATTATTTTATGTAACCTTATTTCTTCATTGGTTAAATGCGTTCGTTTCGGCAATTCTTCATCTAAAAACTTGTATATTCCAATCAATTCTTTATCTAAAATTCCATATATTTCGATTAGTTTTATAACATTTGGTTGATGACACAAAGAACGAATTTCTTCCTTCATGGCGTTTAGAGTTAATTTATTTTTATAGCATTTTGAATAGATTGAGTAAGAATGTTCATTTATATTATAAACTCCTTCTGGACATAAAGATTCTCTTGCTAATGAAGATATGTGCAATATGGTTGATATTATTGTTAGACACACTGTAATGGGCGTATACTTTGTATATTTATCACCTACCATTTTCTTTGCATTTTTTTCATTGAATATAATATTAAAGTTCTTTGTTATATACCATTTCATGAATTCCTCAATGTCTTCATTTTCAAATTTATATTCATTTATTATCATATCTATAAACAGCTTTCTATCAACAAACAACGGTTTCTTGTAAATTTCTCTTTTATTTCCTTTTTTATCTTTTAAATTAATTTTCTTAGGTTTAATTAAGAATCCTTGATTGATGAGACTTTTTATATATCCATCTATTGTGGATGGGGAACCTTTCTTTTTACCTATGTACCAATCACTTGTAATATCAGCAGTATTGTTTGATATCTCATATAGGGTACAATTTGGATGAAATAGTATGTATAAATAGATTTTATTTGTATCTGTTTTTTTGTTTAATCTTTTAAACAGTTTAATATATTCTTCTGTATGAAATAGTTTTGTATGAGTGCCCAAATCACGTTTTGTTGAGAACCATTTTAAAGTCTTTGATTCATTTATACAAGTTGAGCAAAAGAATCCCTTCTTTTTCATCATTATTTAGATATAGTTCTTAAACAATTTAAACAAAACTATACTTATGACAAGTTATAAATTTTCAGAATCGTTAACAAAACGCATACAGAAAGCATCTAAAGATTTAGATATGTCTGAAAAAAAGTTTGTTGAAAATGCTGTTCTTGAGGCAATCTCTTGGCAAGAAAAACGACTCGAGGCGAAAGCATGAGCGAATCAAAAAAAGCAACAATAATTCTTGAACTTTTACAGAATCAAACATTTTGGAGATTATTAGATGGAATTAAAGAACCGGTAAAAAATTAAAATTATTGGTGCGATAAAGCTTCGAGATGAAATTATGGATACAAATATTAAAGACTTTTGCAAAAAGCCGAATACAAGCAGATTTGTATTTGTACTATTATCTCGCATCAAAGAAGGTTATACTCTCGCACAAATCAGTGAATGCCTGAAAAAATCTATGAATTGGAAACGTCCAAAACAATCATTAAACTATCATCTTAATCGTTTGCAGAAGACCGGTGCTATAGAAAAAGTTCAATCGCATCCTTATGCTATCTATAAATTAACACCATTTGGAGATCGAGTACAACGTTTTCTCACACCATCTGACAAACAACCTGTATTGTTCAGATGTCATAATTTGATAGTAGGTTATGGGATTCTTAGTTTTGGTTCTTTCAATTTCATTAATACGAGTACAAGAAAAATCGTGTCTATGAACAACTGGAACTACGCAGTTGAAAGAGATGGCGACTTCACGATTCACATACAAGATACAGGTTTATTAAAAATCTATTGCCCAGAGAAAACAAAAACAGATCCGGAGAAAGCTTTTCAAGAGATGTATATACAAGCGGAGAACATAGCACAGTCGTATCTGTCAAGATACAATATGAGATTGGGTTCACAGCGTATTATAAGAAAGGGTCATAAAGCAATAGTAAATTCAGACGAGATTTCTCAGGTTTTTGGAGATAATGTTAATCTAAAAACAATATGGACAGATCATAGCACCGGTTCATTAGAACTGGAAGAATCTCAAGACGAAAACCGTATCGAAAATCTGCTTAATCTTCCAGCAGATGTTAAAGAATTAAAGGAACATTTGGTACAACAAACTGGTATAATGAGTAATCTGACAGTACAGATAGAAAGGCATTTGGAAGTCAATAATAAGATAGGAGACGGACTTGACAAGTTTGCAGAAGCGGTGATTGAAATGAAGGACGTTTCAAAACAAATAAAGGATTATATAATTAAAACTATTCATTCATCCCATTAAGAGCATAGGCTACAAGATAGGTGAAAAGAACTCAATAATTACTTCATTTTTAGATTTGAAAATAGTCATAGTGGAAAAACAGTCGTTTGTTTCAATCGGGTTTACCCCAGCCAGCCCCTCGGAATACAATGATTTATAGTGAATGATTTTTTATTTATACACCTCTTTGGTGGACTGGTGAAAGGAGTACACAAAATCAAACTAATATGTTATTAGTGGGAAAACATGAAGCGATACTATGATTGATACAGAAAATTTCGTTGCACATTTGCGTTCATCGGGTAGGTCAGAGAAGACGATCAAGCTATACTTAATGTTCCTTAAAGCTTTCCTATCAAGCATAGATACAGATGTGGCTCACATCTCATATGATAATCATGTTGTACCTTTCCTTTCCAAGTATAGTAATCAAAACACCAGGAACACGTGTAAGATGGCACTTCGAAACTACTTCAGATATCATGGTCGAAGTGACTTACTTCAACTCATAAGAGGTGTTAAGATAGGAAGGAAGGTCGAACTCCTCCCAAGTCAAGTTGAAGTTCTCCAACTTATTAAATCTATTCCAGATAAGAAGGTGTTAGATAAGACCTTGATAGTGTTCTTATACTCGACTGGACTTAGGGTCGATGAGTGTTGTCAGTGCCGAAAGTTCCATGTTGACTTCAAGAACAAGTGGGTGTTTGTCAAGTTCGGAAAAATGGGACATGAGAGAAACGTTCGATTCATACCTGACATAACGTTTGAACTTCTAAAAACTATGTGGAGCAAACGTCGAACTGTCTCTGAGTATGCTTTTGTTGATCGGCATGGACGTAAGTTGAATGTCAATCAAGTTGGATATATTATAAAAAAATGGTGGACCAAACTCAACATAGAAAAAAAGTGTCATCCCCACACCTTGCGTAAATGTTATGTGACGCACTCTATCGATCAAGGTGCTAAAGAAATAATCGTCTCAAAAAATGCAGGGCATAGTTCCCTATCTGTAACTTTGGAAAAATATTTTATGGTGGAGTGTCTTGTGGGCAAAATTTCAAATCCTTATCTGTATCCTTGGAACGAGGTGATAACTTGATTGACTTGAGAAAGGTGTACATATATCAAGCAATACATTCCCCACGGGCACGAAAGGGATATATGCTTTCCTACCAATATCGCCCAATTCCAGGTACTATCGATATCAACGACATAAAAACAATTGAACAATTCTCTAAATTTTGGAAGGCGGTTGTGGGGATTGAAGGTAACTTTAGATTAAGGATTCAAGATCATGGATTTAAAGGGCTCGGAAAAATTGCATATCATGGCGGGGTATTGACCATCCCAGATAAAAGAGCGATTATCTGGCGTGTATTTAGAGAATATGCCAAACGTGATCCAAGAGACGAGTATTTATAATTTAAGTATGCAGTACACTTCAATTCAACTTCATATTCAACTCAATAAGTTTATCTTAAATCTTTTCAAGAATGATCTTTTTCTCTTTGCCGTTTTCAACAGCAGAGACTCTTACTTTATGTTTATCGGTCCAGCCAAATTTCTTAGCTTCTTTAGTAATAAAGACAACATAACCGACTCCCCACTTTACTATCTTTTTTTCATTTACAGAAATAACCTTTTCCATAATGATAGATTTATAAACCGGTTTAAGTATGATATATGTATATACTACGTATAGTGATTAAATGAAGAAAATAACGGTAAATGGTTTGATTTTAATCTCGATATTATTATTTTCAACTATAGTCTTCGCTCAAGGAACTGTTAGTAAAGATGTTCCTGTATCAGTAGGACAAATCCAAAATTGCAATCCGGGTAATACATGGGTTGGAACAGAAAGCGGGTTGTCTTGTATTTTTACATGTGAATCAACCGGCATGACAGAAAGTAAAGAATGTTGTCCACAGAAACAGGAGGCAAAATGGACAGGATCGGCATATGAATGTGTTGGAGAAAATAATTTTTCAGTGCAGTTTTTTGTAACTATAATCATAATTGCCTTATTTGGAGCATATTATTATCTAAAGAGAAAAGGTAAGAGTTCAAAAAAAAGGAGATAAATATGAAAAGAATAATACCATTCATACTGATTTCTATTTTGATAATGCCTTCTATAGCCTTTGCTTGTGAATATGGTTCATGTGGTGTTTCAGTTGATCAATGCGGTGCTACTTCATGTATAGCAAGTGGTAGCAGTTTCAGTATACATTCATTTACATGTGAAGGCGGGTGTTGTATTCCTCATGATGCTATTCAGAAATGCTGTCCTGCAACTTGTGATGCAATGAGTACGCCAACAAATACATTTTACTGCAATCCAGATGTCGGATGTGTAAATATTAATCTTAAACAAGAAATTTCTTGTAACCCAACCCAAAGTTATGGATCTGATTGTTGTACTCTACAGACAGATGGTAGTTATAAATTACAGCCATGTGTGGGAGCAACAAACGACTGTAACGATTTAGGATCAAATTCATGCTGTATAAATGCTCAGGGGTTTACTCCAAAAATGTGCGGAACTGGTTTAAAGTGTTGTAGTGATTCAAATGAAGTAACGAGTGGAACAGGAATGTGTCTAACACGCTGTGGTTCTGAAATAGATAGCTCTACTATAATTGCTGTAATTGTAATAGCTATTATTCTCGGATTTATGATATTTAGACAGAAGTTCTCTATTAAAGTAAAGAAGGTGAAATGATTGAATAAAGTAATAGTTGTTATTTTATTAATTTCAGTAGTGTTAGTTAGTGGTTGTACAAACACAACAAACACACAAAAAGAATATGTATGTCCAGATGGTTCTACTGTTTATAGTCCATCTTCTTGCCCAACGACAATAAAACAAGAAGCTACTATGGATTTAAGTAAAATTGATGTAAGTTCTGAAAACCTAAATTATGATTTGTGGATAAATGCACGAGGGGGTTCTGCGTCACAGATGAAATATATTACCGTTAAAAATAATAATGATATTGCAATAGGCATTTCAATTAATTGCAAAGACGAAGCTTATTTAAAATCATCTTATGTTGGTTGTAATGCACAAAGTGGCTCTGTAGAACCACATGCAAGTACAACGTTTTGGGTACAGGTGTATTCTCAACTTTCTCCACAAACATACCTTGGAGAATATTCTACAACAGCAAAGGTTGAAGTAGGAGATAGTGGAGAAGCATATAAATCTCTTTCAGAATTTCCAATACATATCAAAGTGAATTGTTTATCAGGTTGTTGTAAATCTGGAGAATATGTTTATAGTGATTGTGTTTAATATGAATAAAAAGATTTTAATACCAATAATGTTGTTGTCGATTGTTTTGATTAGTGGTTGCATTAACGATAATTCGGAGAAATTAACCTTATCTGATTCAAATATAAAAATGATAAAACCATTTTGGATAGATGACAGCACTACAAATTGGCCACTTTGGTGTCAAACTTATTTAAGCGGACAGTCATCACATAATGAAACTTCTGAATGGGCGTTTGAAACAATGGTGAATTTACCATCATTAAAAGAAGGTTACTATATAGAATATACATTTATCATGGATAATGTGAAATACCCAGAATTATGTGGTGTAATGAAACCAAATAGTCAAGGTTATTACAATTTGCATACAGTGGAAGGAAGTGGTAACGGCATGATGGGCGTGAACTTGAATCCAATGAAAGATAATGAAATGACAGTATGTTTTGGTATAAATAATTGTAATCAGATATGTAAAACTGTAATTTTACCAGCAAAATGTACGTGATTAATATGAAAAAGTTAATATTATTGGGGGTGTGTTTAGTTTTTGTAATAATTGTTTCTGGGTGTGTTCAAGAAACATCTCCAACACAAAACACAAATAATTATGATGGTTCAAAAGAAGTTTCAACCCCTTCCACGTCTCAACAAAAATCTGTATGTGGAGATAATACTTGTTCTTCTGATGAATCTCAATCTACATGTTGCATAGACTGTAGCTGTTCTACTGGATATGTTTGTAATCCATCATTAAATAAATGTGAATTAGAAAAACCTAAAATAACATTTAGCTATCAAGTTTCAGCAAATCCTTATTCTGTTTCTGTTCTTTATGCAATGCCCACAGAAACAATAAACAAAGACAATCCTATGATAACTTGTTCAGTTTCAAATTCTGGTGGTGTCGCAAGTTCTGTTCAGGTTAAAACAAAACTTGGTGGTTATTCTGATTGGTATACGGAGAATATTGGAACCGTCAACAAAGGAGATAACAAACAATTTTCAACAACACCAAGAGTTGAATCCGGAGCACTGTCTTTGACAACCGATACCAATGTGCCACTAAGCATTCAATTGATATACAAGGATAGTTCTGGACAAGAATACAAAGAAGATTACTCTAAAGATGTTGTAATAAAAGGGAGAAATACTTTTAGTTGGGCTTATCCAGAGTTAACTTCTGCATGGGTTACAAGCGATGACCCAATAATAAGAAACTTTGCAACAGAATCAACACAGGGATTAGCACCAGCATATGCCCAAGATGACATAGCTCCTGCAGTTAAAAGAATATTTAGAGAAGTTGAAGCATTCGGAGTAAGATATGCATCTGATCCGAATGGACCATTTGGCGATTATTTACAATTTCCAGTAGAGACATTAAGCACCAGATCTGGTGATTGCGATGACATGGCAGTATTATTTGCCGGTTTGCTTTCAGCAGTCGGAATAAAGTCTGGTGTAGTATTAACTACAGGTCATGCTTATACGTGGTTTGAAGCAAACGGGACTCAGTATTCATTAGAAGGCACAATGTTAGGATATGGTGTAGAAAATATTATAACACCACTTTCGCAAAGATTAAAAGAAAATGATGTAGTTGTTAATACACAACAAGAATGGAATAGTGGTATTAAAAGAATTAATCTTCCAACTCCGCCAGCAGTTTCCGTACCTTCTATTAGTATTAATCTGCAGAATCCTAAATCACGACTATTGGTTATAGAAGGTGTTGTTTGGGATATTGATATAGCATTTACAAACACAGGCGGGCAGGGCTATCGGTGTTTAACTGTTTATAATACGGACAAATCAACTGGATACAGAAGGAATGAATATGTGCTTTGTACGAATGTTCCTGGTGGTTCTTCTACCAAAACCGTAACTTTAGATGGGGATGCGTTTAAAGAATATACATTTGGTTATTATGTTAATAGGGAATAAACTATTATCTTATTTTATTTATTATTTTTGAGTTTTTATCGCCTCCTCTTTCTTAACAAATGAATCTTTTTATTCTATTGATTTCAATTAGTTTTATGATACCATTTGCATTTTGCAGTGAAATTAGAAAGATCATCAAAATGTAAAATGATTAAGAAAAACAAGACATGCAAGACTGATAATAATGACAAAAAATGAGATTATAGAGGACCCAAAAAATAAACTACTCCTTTTCAACCTTGAGAACGGGATGTATGATAGTTTAAAATCATTTGATCTACATAATAAATCAATAGAGCTATCAGCTATTGATAGTTTCGAAAAATTGGTGAGTTTAAACAATGTTAAAGTTGATTTGTATACACACCAAATTGATACTGCATATACAATAATTAATAAAATGAAACTTGGTGCACTCCTTGCAGATGAAGTTGGTCTTGGTAAAACAATTGAAGCAGGTATTGTGATTAAGGAATTAATACTACGTGGATTAGTAAAAAGGATTCTAATTTTAGTTCCTGCGTCTCTTTCGAGTCAATGGCAGGATGAGATGAGAGTTAAATTTAATGAAGAATTCATCAGAAAAGAAGAGTTTCATGGCAAAGATTTTTGGACACGATTTGACAAAATTATATGCTCCATAGACACTGCCAAACAGCCCGAAAATTCAGAGGAGATAAGAAGTGTTGATTGGGATTTGATTTTAGTTGATGAAGCACACAAACTTAAAAATGAAAAAACACTGAATTTCAAATTTGTTGAGAAGTTGCCTAAGAAGTACTTTTTTATGCTCACAGCTACACCCATGCAAAACAATCTTAAAGAACTATACAATATGTTTACTTTACTGAAACCAGGTCTATTAGGAACATATAGCCAGTTTCAGAGCAGATTTATGCAAGATGAGAGAACCCCATCTAACCATCAAGAACTCCAATCAATTCTAAAAGAAGTTATGATTAGAAACAGGAGAACCGATGTTGATATAAAATTCCCAGAAAGAATTGTAAAGAATATTTCTTTCAAATTATCAGAAGAAGAAACAGAACTTTATAACGAACTTGAAAAATTCATCAGAGCTCATTATTCAATGGGAGTTATGCTTGTGTTAATGATATTACAAAGAGTAGCTACAAGCAGTTCATTCGCAATAAAAGCCACGCTTGAAAGAATGTTACATACGATAGAGAATGGAATTGATATTAATGTTCTTGAAAAACAACTTCTTGATGAAACTGAAGATGAAATTACAGATGTTGAAATAGTAAAGGAAAGATTAGAGAAAATTAAAGAAAGAGCAGAAGCAAAAAGAAGCAGAGCTGAGAAGGTCTGGGATGTCGAGTGGTTAAAAAGATTGATAGAACAATCTGCAAAAATTAAAACAAACACCAAAGGAAATGAATTATTAAAATATATTGATACATATCTAAAAAATGAAAAGGTGCTTGTATTTACAAGCTTCAGAAAGACTCAGGATTATATATTCAAGTTTTTTTCAGATGCTGGATATAAATGCGTCAAATTCAATGGCTCTATGAATTGGGTAGATAAAGACAAAGCTATTGAAGAATTCAAAGGTGACGCACAAATTTTAATATCAACAGAAGCAGGCGGAGAAGGAAGAAATCTGCAGTTTGCTCATGTAATGATAAATTACGATTTGCCATGGAATCCTATGAAAATTGAGCAGAGAATTGGAAGAATACACAGATTGAAGCAAGAACACGATGTACTGATTATTAATTTCTTCTCAGAAGGCACTATAGAAGAGCATATTCTCGAACTACTATATGATAAAATTAAGCTATTCCAAATGGTAATAGGTGAACTTGATACAATATTGAGCAATGTTGTTGATACACCAGCAAGCTTTGAAAAGACAATAATGGATATTATAATTAAATCGGACAATAAGAGAGATATGGAAGATAATTTCAAGAAACTCCAACTTGATTTTGAGAAAGGTAAGAATATATATGAAAAAATGAAAAATCTTGACTCGAGAACATTTGAGAATTTTGACTTAACTCCTATCTACAAATATGGTGATAAACATGATGATAAAAAATGATTTAGAAAACTTTGTGCTTGATTATTTCAGAATAAATAATGGGGAAGTATTAATCGGTAAAAAACATATTACTATTAAGGTTCCTAAACAACTTGCAGATACACTCAACTGCGAAAATGTTCTTAATATATCATTTGATAAAGAATACGTGAAAAAAAATGAGGATATTGATTTTATAACAACAGGTTCAAAACTCTTTAATAAGATAGTAGAAGCAATGTCTGATAAAGGTCTGACGACATTAAGGGGGTATAAAGGACAGAATTTTACTGGTATTGAATTCAATTTTAAGGTTACATTTGATTACATTGATAAAAAAGAAAAAATGTTTACCTTCTTAGTTGATTTAGATAAGAAGAAAATAAACAATAAAATGCTCGAATCCTTAAAGAATAAAAATATTCAAAAATATGATAAGATAAATGTAAGCAAGAAAGATATTGAAAAATGTTATTTATTGTGTCTCAATGAGATTAAGAAGAATATCGCTCAAGATATAGATATTATTGAAGAGAAGTTATCAGAAGAATTTAAAAAAGAAGGCGGAATAATAGAAAATTTTTATGATAGAATAATAGCTGATCTAAGAAAAACACACGAATCAAAAGAAAAGACATTACAGGATAATAATAGAAAAGCATATAGTAGTCTTTATGTTGAAGTCAGAGAAAACCATAGAAAACAAATAGATAAGAATGAGAAAAGTATAGATGAACTTAGAGAGAATAACCGCAAGGTACTTCAAAATTACTTTAAAACAAAAGAGCAGAGAATGAAGGAAATTGAGAATCAATATAAATTACAAACAAAAATACTATTATACAGCACAGCCCTGGTGATTGTAAGATGAATGATTTTAATCAGTTCAAAATAACCATGAAAGAGATAGTTGATAATTGGAAAAAGAACATAAAACCAGGAATAGAAGAGCAGGGCAAATACGGTGAAACAAATACACGGAAATATTTAATAGATCCTGTATTAAATGCTCTTAATTGGGTAGATGATGGCTCAAAGAAGATAATTGATAATGAGTTCTCAATAAAACATAAAACAGGCATTGGCAATGCAGATTATGCCTTGAAAATAGATAATGTCCCTAAAATCTTGATAGAAGCAAAAGATGTAATAATCAAAGATTTAATAAATGGTTATGATACTCTTCATGGAATAAAAAGAACATACCCGAGACAACTTTCTAATTATTGTCATGATCTAAATAGTCATGAATTTCAGATTAAATTCGCCATTTTAACAAATGGTAAGGAATGGGTTCTCTATAATATGCAATACGCAGACATTTCTTCAGAGAGAGAAGTTATATTTCATTTAGATATAGAAGAACTTGACCAAGAAGATAATCTAAAGAAATTATGGGCACTTGAATATAATGATTTTACTAAAGAACAATTCGGATTAAAGGAACTGGTACAACGATTAAATGATTACAGAATGGCAATTGATAAAAGGGCAGTTCAAAATCTTTTAGAATGTAAAGATTTGTTAAGTGAATCAATATTCAATGACTATGAAAAAAATAAATTGGGCATCAAACAACAAATCGACATGATACTTGAAGATAAAAAGAAAATCAGTGGGATGCCAACATTCAAAGATTTTCCAGATGAAGAACGACTTAACTTTTTTATCAAAGAAGCATCTTCGTCCCTAATCAATAAAATTCTATTCATAAGAATTCTTGAGGATAAGAATTTTCTTACACCAAAGTTAACCAAAAGAAAAATTGAAGAATGGAAAGATTTCTTTGGATATAATGATTATAACGAAATAATGAATCTGTTCAGAGAAGCATGTAGAATCACAGAAAATCAATATAATGGTGGTTTATTCAAACTAAACCCATATGATGAGATTACATATGATCCAACCATCATCAAAAAAATAATAGACATACTTGGAGACATTAATTTCAGAGAAATTGATGCTGATATTATTGGGAGAATATATGAAATATATCTTGGTCAAGTTCTTAAAGTTGAATCAGAGATTCATGGAAAGAAAAGAACAAAATATCAAACAGATAATATGGAAAGAAAAAAACTCGGTCAGTATTACACCCCAAAGTTTATAGTTGATTTCATCGTTAAGAATACTTTGAAAAAAATGATTGAAGGTAAAACACCAGAAGAGATTGATAAAATTAGAATATTAGACCCCGCATGCGGTTCTGGTTCATTTTTAATAAATGCATATGACGTTTTATCGGAATATTATGATAATTGGAATATAACAATGTTAAAGAAAATTACAGAAGAAGCCAAAACGAAAGGAGCTTCTATTGGTGCATATACTAAAAGTGGTATGATTCCAAACTACAAAAACATTATTTTAAAGGAAAATATACATGGTGTAGATTTGAATGATTTATCTGTTCAGATATGTGAGATTAATTTATGGCTTCGTGCTTTAGAAAGAAATAAGAAATTAATAAAACTGAATAAAAATATATTGAATGGTAATTCTCTGGTTTCGGGTGTTGAAAACAAAAAAGAAATAGATGAATATAACAAAGAAATTGAAGATATTAAAAAAAGAACGATAGAAATTAAAAATTATTATGACAAAGATGATTTTACTAATGATGAAGAGAATAAATTGAAATTATTGGAAACACAATTAAGGATGTTAAAAGACGAAGTAAATAATAAAATAAATAAAAATCTTAAAGAATATTATGAAGATAATATAACAACGGTACATCCATTTAATTGGGAAATAGAATTTCCACAAAATATGAAAGAAAATGGATTTGATATTATAATAGGCAATCCTCCATACGGTGCAGAATTTAATCAATATGATAGAAACTATTTTAAAAATAAAAATCCTGATTTTATCGGAATGGACTCAGCATCTCTTTTTATAAAAAAGAGTATAGAATTGTTAAAACACGATGGTTATCTCGGGTTTATTGTGCCTAAATCTATTACATATGTAAAGAACTGGGAGGGTATAAGAGAATATTTATTAAAAACTACAGAAATAAAATATATAATTGACGTAAGTAAAGCATTCGAAGAAGTTTTATTGGAACAAATTATTATTATTGTTCAGAAAAGGAAAGCCCCCGAAAAATATAAAGTTAAAGTTGGTTATGCACACCAAGATAACGTACTTACATCTTTTGCAATTAAAGATGTAGATATAGAAAACTTTACACCGAAAAAATTCGGTATATATATGGATGAAAGCAATTCTAAAATTTATGACAGAATGAATAAGGGTTCCGTTAAATTATCACAAATTGCAGATGTATTTAATGGATGCAATTTGAATAAATTTATAAAAAAAGACAATGAAAAAGACCATACAATATGTTTACGTGGTAAAGATATACAAAAATATTATAAAAGAACATATGGATATGTCGATAAAAAATACATAGATTTTAACATAGAAAAATATCAAACTAAAAAAATAATAGCACAAGACATTGTTGCTCATATACTTAAGCCTAATCCACATATTAAAATAACTGCTACAATTGATTATGAAAATCAATTAAATCTAAACACCATAACTAACATTATTCTAAGCAGTACTGATTACGAATTAGAATATATACTTGGCATCTTAAATTCTAATTTGATTTCTTGGTATGCATATTTGTTTGTATTTAATCAAGCCGTTAGAACGATGCATCTCAGAAAGGGATACGTTGACAAAATTCCGATAAAAGAAATAGAAAAAAAAGAACAAAAAAATATTTCAGGTAGAGTTGAAACCTTAATAAGACTTTTGGATAATAAAAATTCAATATATAATTATTTGAACAATTCATTTTCAAATCAACCAATCAACGATAAAAAGATTTGTAATTTTGGTCGTTATTTTGATGCCTACGAATCTTATGATATTAAGAGAGAAACATTCAACGGTATAAACAAAATAAATGCAAAATTAATGTCTGTAAATGCTAAAGAAGATGGAAAATCTTTTTCACTATATATAAATTATGATGATAACAATGGACTAAAGGAGAATGTTAAAGCAATTACAATGACAATTGAAAATGATGATATAAGAAACTTCTTATTAGTAGCAATTGAAAAATATACCAATGGAAAAAGAGGAACATTAGGTAATGGAAACCTCTTGGAACTTCTCAAAAAAATTGAAATTCCTACATATGCTATAAATGTTAAAATAAACATTGAAAAAATAAAGGAAGTCATGAAGGAATTTAATCATAATACTAAAGACTTATGGTGGAAAGATATATCAAAAAAAGATAAATTTAGTTCTCTGACAGAAATAAATGAGGAAATACAAAGAATAGACAATGAAATAAATGAGATTGTATATGACCTTTATGATATTAAATCTGATGAAAAAAAGATGATTGAAGAAAATTTGGATCAAAGTTTGATAAATAGATAATTAGACGTGCTAAAGAATCAGGATTACCGCTGAGGTTTTAAATACATAGTTATAAAAAGTTTAAAAATAATATCTATTTATGGCAAGAATAAACACCAAAACCGGAGATATAATCAAAGAAATTACCTTTGCAGGCACAAAGGGTGAAGCTGAATTACAAGGAATAATAGAAAAATATCTCCCACAACTTTTAAAAGCTTATCTTATTAGAAGTAAATATAAAATGCCTAAAGGCGAAATAGATACTTTAGCATTATCTGAAGATGGCATTCCGTGTATAATTGAGTATAAACGTGAAAAAGATGAATCCATAATAAATCAAATTGTGTTTTATTACGACTGGTTATCACAACAATCAACGAAGGCCGAATTTGAAAAACTAAAGGATTCTGTTCCGGAACTAAATAGTCTTACAGTTGATTGGTCGCAAGGAATTAGATTAATTGTCATAGCAAAATCTTTTTCTAAGTGGGATGAAAGTTTAATCAGACATTTAAACACAGATATAGAAGTTTATACTTATTCATATCATGAAAATGAGTTAGATTTACATCGTGAAAAAATAGGATTAACCGAAAGGAAAAGCCCTGCCTCTACACAGAGAAACATAACATATGAAGAACATTTAGTAAAAGCCGATGATTCTACTAAACAAATTTTAGAAGAATTAAGAACACAAGTATTGAACTTAGGAAATGATATTGAAGAAGGTTATACAATAGGTTATATAAAATATGTTGTTAATACCACATTTTTATCTATTCATGTATATAGAACAAATTTAACATTACATTTACGGGTAGATGAAAAAAGTTTTACAGATCCGAAAAAAATAACTAAAGATATATCAGGTCGAAATTGGTCAGTAACAAGAGAATTTAAAGTTGAGAGTGTAGAAGACATACCATATGCATTAGAATTAATAAAACAGGCCTACGAATATCAATAATTGATATGTGATTTGAAATGATTGATTCGGATGAAATGCTAAACAAAAGTCTGGTGCCTCTACCACTATTACTCTTTTTTCTACATTTGTTTTTCATTGAAAAAACTAATTTAAATTTTATATTTTTAATTGTAGCGGCATTATCTGTTTTATTAGCACTAATAATCATGGAAGAGGCTGTAATTTTAAAAAATGGAAGATATATTAAAGCAAGTAAAATAAAAAAATATAGTTTACGTAAGAGGATTATAATTATTATATTACTTATTATTTATCCAGTTGCAAGTATAGTTGGGATACCTGTATATAAATTACAATTACTTTTTGCAGATGAATACGCATTTAGCTTTTATTTATTTGTAGTAATTTTATTATTAAAAAATATAGTAACAAGAGCAATACCAGCTATTCCAGTCTTTAAGAAAATTATGAAATCGCCTAAAAGGAGAATATAATTAGACGCACTAAAGAAGCTGGGCTACCACTAAGGTTCTAAATAGTAGTAATCCCTAACCTTTCGAGTTTCTTGAACTTCTCATAACCATTAACAAGATCTTCATATTGTTTATCTGTAAGCTGAATCATAGGACTTTAATGTTATTAAAAACAGAATATAAACACTAACTAAATTCAAGACGGCGAGTAAAACTTACAGTTCTTTAATTTCTACAAAATAAGCTTTATATTCAATAAACATTAATTATCTTTATGGCAAAAAATGCAGTAAAAAACATAGCAGGATGGATATCACTGGTAATCTCGTTTCTTTTGTTATACGTGCTGTTCACAACATTCTCAATAAGCATAATCACTCTTGTTGAAATAATATTATTAATCGCTTTTTTGTATGTGGTTTATACTACAATACTTAATAATAAGTTTACAACAATATTTCATAAGAAGTAACTTTTTAGAATTATAGTCTTTTATTATCTTTCTCTACTCTGTCAGCCATAGATTCCAAACCCATGTCTTTCAGGTTCTGGACTCCCATCGCCTGTAACTTCTTACGAACCGTTTCGTCTCTCATCATATTCACTACGATTTCAGCTTCTTTTCTTCTTCCCGTAGACAGCTTCTTTCCCGATATCTTCTCGAGCATCTTTACCGTTCTAAGCGGTATCGTTATTCCATTAAAATCAACCTTGCCAGAATCTTTCTTCATGATAGTAATCTGTCCGTCTTTGATCTCAATCACCGAACCTTTTGGTATTTTTAGAGTAGTTTTCTTTGGTTCATTCAGTCCTTTAATGAATGCTTTGGCACACTTAGAGCACATCTTAACTTTAGTCTCGTCGTTTAGAACAACGTCTTCTGAAGCTTCTTTTTTATGTCTGCATGCGATCATGTTCTTTCCCTTTACTTTCTTCATCCGTATTCCTTTCATCAAAACACATCTAAAACTATCGATTCTTCTTTGCAATCTGCATTCTCTTATCAAGGAGCATGTTTAATTTCTTTGTCGTTTTATCGATTTCTTTGTTGATTTTAGTTTCTTCTTGTATAGCTTTTTCATTTCTCATAAAATTCACTGTTTAGCGTTGGTTTCAATACTATTTAAGTATTTTTATGCACTTCTGACATATCCATACTTGCATATGAGGAAATTCGAGAGTTTCAGGTCCTTCGTTGTCAGCCGTTAATGTCGTAGGTTCATTTATTTTTGTTAGTAGACTTTTCTTAAAATCCTTCTCACATTTCCAACATTTCATAATTTATCCTCCAATAATTCTTTTATTGCCTTTGCAGTTTTTTCAATACTAAAGAACGGAAAGTTAATCTGTTTTGTATTGGTAATTTTTATTTTATCATGAAGCACCTGATAAACAGTAGCCGATATTAGAATAATCTTTGTTTCAGAATTAATAATATCTTTTGATTTAAATTCATCTATTCTTTTCTTAAGATTTCCAATATGATCTTCTCTACCTATAATTTCTTTCTTTTTATTTTGATGCATACCTGCAATACACATATCATCTACTGCGTCTATAAGATGCCAACCCGTCTCTTTAAGTTCTTTTAAATAACTTTCTTTTAAATCTTTAGTTAATTTATTTTTCTCAAAATTTTCATCAAATTTCATTCTTTTAGCCATTATTATTGATTTTATCAGTGAATCTTTTAAACTTTTTTCTGTTTCATAAAAATAACCTCTTTCTGGTGGGCTTTCGGCAATAAACAGAACCTTAATTCTATTTGGCATATATAGTTTTCTTTGGGTTTCATGTTTAGCGATTTCTTCTGGTGTGAATATAATAGGTTCTTTTTTCATAGACAAATATTGATAAGAATGTTTAAAAATATACCATATACTGAAAATATATTATGTGTGATATAAAATGATTTAAGTGGCAGAAATAAGCTGTTATTTACAGAGAGTTATTCTGCCGGTGTTATTATGACAAAAACAAAGAATATTTCTAAGAATAAATGGATCAGAGCTGATGTTCATATCATTACACCGAGTTCTAAGTTAAATGAAGTTGATGAAAATCTAAATTGTTATGAAAATGAACTGGGTTGGTCTTATAAAATCAAAGGCTATTCTAAAAATCAAGAAATCGTCATCTCTCCAAAGAATGATTTAATCAGCCCAGAAGAACTGGCTAAGAAAAATGAAATATTATTCAATATCATACTTGCATTGATAAAGGAATTTGAACATGATAGAATATTATTCGCTTGTTTTCGAATTCAATATGATATTAGAAAGTGGAGAAAGATGAAAAAAATTAATCCAGCAATTGAACGCAAGGCATTTTCAGAAAATCTAATAAATATGCTAAAAGATCGCTACGAGGATACTGATATTGAGACATATGTTTGCCATGTATCTAAATATAACAAACCATCTGAAATGGAAATGATTTCTCATCATTTATTTCACTTTAAACATTTATTGATTTTTACTCAAATTGGAGTGCCGAAAGATTCTAATACTCAAACCATAATTATTAACCTTATTTCAAATAACAACAAAGTTTAAAGAGCTTCTAAATTCAACCAAAAGAGTAAAAGTATATATGTTTTTGATTGTAATAATTTATAGCCCTACAGGGCTAAGATTTAAATAGTTAAAAAACAACTATTATAAGCCAAATAAACTGGCTAAACAAAACGGTTAGGTGATCAAATTGGAAGAAGTTGACAAAGCCGTTTTGCGGAAGCTATTTGCTCGTAGAATAATAGGATCGCATCACATTAAGGTGGTGACTTTATCGAGATGCGGTTGGAAATCACATGAGCGAGGCTTAATTGGACCAGCAGTTGATCGCCTTATTAAATTAGGTCTAATAGTTTGGGCAAATAAACCCAAAGGAGCTATCGCTCTGAATCCAGAGCGAATGGCAGAAACAAAATGTCAAGCGTTTGAGAGAGTGGCGAACTCTCAAACCAACAATTTAATATATGGGGTGATATAGAATGGGTATGGCAATGTTGATTGGTGGAGACAATATTAAAACTTCTTTTTTAGAAGTTATGGGAGATTCTCCTATTAATAAAGTTATAGATTTTCTAATAGAAAATGATAGAGAATCTTGGAGTATGATAGAAATTTGCAAAAATGCTAATGTTGGCTATTCAACTCTTAAATTAATTTTACCGCAACTTTTAAAATATGATCTAATTATAATAAAAAAAACTGTTGGTAAAATTAATTTTTATCAGATTAATAAAGAAAGTATAATAGTCAAAAGAATTTATAGTTTATATGAAGAGACTAATGTTTGCATGATGGAAAACTTTAAATAGACGAATACATAATTATATTATACTCAAACGCTTTACAAAAGAGTCACCACCTTTAAGTTTCTTATAGAATATAAAATACCAAAAATAAAGAATTGGTCTTGGTAAGCAAATATGTTATAGAAAATTAGCACTAATTTTAAAACCCTATATGCTTCTAAAAAGCCTTGCAAGAACAAATACCTTATTTTTATAAACCAGTTATAACAAGGTTATTTATGGTTAAGACTCAAAACGATAAGAAAGTGTATATGTCTGTTGGCAAGATTATACAAGTAGGTAATGCTCTGGGCATATCTGTGCCTAAAGAATGGGCTGAAGCTAACAGAGTTAAAGTTGGAGATAAGGTTCTGATTAAGATTGAAACGTTAAAATAATAAAATAATTTAGTTAAGTTAGATAAGATTATAAACTTTCATATTTAATTAATAGATGGTTTGTATGACTAAAATGCTTGTTCTTTCTAACAAGAAGATTTGGGGAAAGATAGGAGATTCAGATATAATAATAGATGAGTGGAAAAATAATGAAACTAAACTATCAGATTTTGGTATAGTTGTATTAGATATGGATGTTGGAAAATTTGATTTAGCGGTTTTTAGTGAGAAAAGAGAAGAAATAACCAAAATATTAAATTCTGGAGGTATTGTTATTTGCTTGAATCATAAAGATAAAATGATTTTATCTCATATTAGTTCATATCATGAAGAAGATGAATATAATTATTCATGGTTATCATCAAAAGGTAATATGCCAGCATTTGGTTTTTCTGACGGAATTGGTTCTAATTATACACTGCTTTCAAAGGATAATCTTATAAAAGAATATTTTAGCAATGTAAAGCAATATTATAAAACCATGAGGCTGACTAAGTTTTCTAATCGTGAAGGAACAATGGGCTTTGGCATATTCGCTCCCGGAGATACTGATGTGTTTGCTACTGTAACAGAAACAAGAGAACCAATAGCTATGATCGTTAAGGTTCTAAACGGAAGTTTAATTTTTTTGCCACAAAATGAGCTTTTATATACAAAGAATGGAACCGATGCAATAGCAATTAAACAGTTATTTCAAATAGGAAATAAGTATTATGATTTAAACAAAGAAGATGTTGGCGATGTCTTTGGTATACCGGATTGGATAGAAAAATATAAATTGGAGCAACAAAAGGATATAGAAAAACAAATAAAAGAAAATGCAGATAAAACCATAGAATTAAAGAAAGCAAATAGAGAATTTAATATCATCAATATGCTATTATATGGTTCTGGTAAACAGTTGGAACATAGTATAAAATATATATTTCAAAAAATGGGTTGTAGTGTAGAGAAAACAGAAAGTGGTGCAAAAAGAGATCTCATTATAAATACTAAATATGGAATCAAATTTACGGTAGAAGTTACAAGTTCTAAGGGAATTGTTGGCAGAAATGATAAAAATTATGGGCAACTCTTGCAACATCTTCAAATTAAAGAAGATAGTGAAAAATTACTTTTTATAGCTAATGCGTATCGTGATGAAGATTTGAGTGAAAGAACAGGAAAGGACGCATTCTCAAAAGAACTATTGGATCTTGCTACAAGAAATGATATTTGCGTATTAACAACACTTGATATTTTTAACTTTTATAAGAAAATTATTAATGGTAGTATGGGTATTGAGGAGATAATTAAAATTATTTCTAATACATCTGGGCAATATGATGAAAAAATAGTGATTAAATGAAAAAACTATTGATTGTAACATTATTTTTTATTTTAATAATTTCACCACTGATTTATGCAGATGGATTAAAGGGCATGTCAAATAATGATGATGCTACCATTGGGCAGTATATCTATTTATCCGAAGGTCGTGATGCAAAAGTTTTAACCATAATAAATCTTCCTAATGATACTGAAACTGAGGAAGTTGTGTTTTTTGTAAAAGAAAACCAAAAAATTAAAGACTTTAAAATAAGTAATGCACATGCGGAAACAGATGAAAAAATAGTTATGGATAAAGATGATTTTCAGTTCATATATGAACAAGAAGATAAAACTGTTAGCGTAAGTACAATACATTCTTCTCCTATCGATCTTCATATAGAATGTGAATATGTGATAGAAAATTATACCTATGAAAGATCTCTAATATACACCTACGTCATAAGTGATGATATCAAATATAAACATGATGTAGAAAATTTCAATCTTTTTTATTATTCTCCTCTCGGGTATTATTTTAATAATCTTGATAATTTAGAAACTTTCATGTCGGTTTTACCATGTAGTTCTATAGGAGAGAGTAATTGTCAGGAAAGACTATTTTTGAATTGGAACAATGAAAAGATTAATACCAATTCAAGAATATATTTCAGCTATAAAAATGAAGAAAAAGTGCTCCAAGAACAAATTAAAATAGCAATCAATATGGGTGTCATATTCATGGTATTTGGATTTATATTAGGTGTCATATCTTCTGTGTGTATATCAATTATTGACGATAAAACCAAGTTTTTGAAAAATGTGGAAAAAAATATAAAAACGCATATTACAAAAAAGATTGGAGAGATATCTAAAAAAAAATGGTGATTAGATAAATGGTCAACGAACATAATCAAAAAACAGAGAAATTATTGAAAACAAATGAAGTTGATCCCGCAGAAATAATTAGAAAAACACTTGAAGAATTTAGAAAGAAGCGAGAAAAACAATTTAGATTAGAATATGATAAAGATTATTTACATAACATGATAAATCTACATGTTAAAATTGAAGAAAGATTAAAAAATATGTTAACACAATTAAACACTAAAGATTTTGAAATCACTGAAATTAAACGTATACCTGGAAAAGTTATAAGGGGCGTACCAAGAGATAAAGATATTGATGAAAACTATATAGATAATCTGACGTTCAATCATTTAATACATATTGCATACTTTTCAAATCTGATATCACATGAAGCATTCAAAAGCTTTAGAACATTAAATAAAAAACGAAATAGGATGGCTCATCATAACGAAGAAGCACTTGTTAAAGAAGACATTGATAAAATTGCTGAAGAAGCTAAAGATTTTCTTGAAAATGAAATAAATTTAAAAACGATACAACTATTTAACGAAATAGCTCAAAAAATTATCAAAGAAAGGAAACAAACAAAATGAATGGATAAAGAATTACAAGATTATGCTTGGGGGGTCATTTGAAAAATATATGAAAATCAAGTTTCCAAAGATAAGGAACAATAGAAACTTATTTGAAATTTGATTAATTTCGTGGGGGATTTAAGCGTTTTTGATACGTGTACCCTGAGTCCACCATAGCTAAACTAGTGGTTCTCCCGCAAGATTAATGTTAATAAATAAAGAGAGTCCTGAAGAGATGTGGGAAAGATTTAAGAAATTAGATTTGATTAAGGATGATGAATAGAAA
>JAHIDZ010000018.1 GCA_018901755.1 Nanobdellota archaeon
GGAAAAGCAACCAAAAGTTAAAAAGCGACTTAATGTATTTTGGAATCGACAAGATAAAATTAAATGGGATCCATATTTCCAAAAGATTTATGATACGTTAAAATCGATGAGAAAATAATAATTATTCTTTTAATCTTCTTCGAATCCTCCCCGTAATCTCAGGAGCATATTTATAGAAACCAGGTCTGAAATGTGGTTTTGGAGACATCTTGATTGTTCCAAATTCTAAAAATATTCCATAATCATCAGAATCAGCAATAGTTATCTGCAACAGCTTATGAACCAAGTGAATGCCGTCTCTGTGCCTTCCTGTTTTAACTGGCGATAATCTTTTAGCTTCCTGTTCAATCAGTTCTCTACTAGATATAAATATAAGTGATATGTATAATGGTATATGAATAAAATTGATAAGCAAATATTTCATTTCACAAACTTGGGTTTTGGAAACATTGAAATAAAGAGAAAATTGGGTGTCAAAGGAATCAATTTAAGCACATCTACGATATACAGAAGAGCGAATAAATTTAAGAAGAAATTTTATGATTTACATGTTTTAGAAAATTTCAATGACATTTTAGATAAAGACTGTATTCTAGTCTCTGGTTCAATATACTCAAGATTTTACAAATCAGAATCTAAGGTCAGAAGCTTAGAATTTTCGTGCCTGCCATTAAGAAAACTATTATTAAAGAAAGAAATAAGAGTAGTTCCGTATTTTTCAAGTGATTATACAAAGGTAATGCTTATTCCAAATAAAATGTCTAAATCAAAGCTTATTCCTAGAAAATATACCACTGGTATAACTGTAAGCTTTAACAGATTCTTTGAAGATGGAAATAAACTAAAACCTAAGATAGATATTTATATTCCTCTAAAGAAATTCGGAATTAAAGATACTGATACTATAGTTGATAATGATGCGAGGATTCTCTTTCCAGCATTAAAGGAATTTGGATGGAAACTTTGTGAAAAAAGAGTTACCGATTCTAATAATCTTGCTGATCTTTTTGTTCAAACGAAAAAAAGAAAATACATAATTGAAATAACTTCTGAAGGCAAAAAGAGAAAAAAATCTGCTAAGTTAAATATGATGTTAAGATACAGAATAGCTGCGAAGTCATTTTTTATTTCAACTACTTCTAAAAGAATTAATGCTACACCTATCATAATTTTATGGAACGGATTAAAAGAAAATGGTGTATTAAATAGAGAATTTTTTAATGGTTGCGAATTACTTAATATAAAACTACTATTTACAGATTTTAATGAGAATTGGCAGTTTGCGGTTGCAAAACAATTAGCGGAGATTGATACGAATGAGCAAATTTTATAAGAAACTAAGAAATGAATTTGAAAGGGATATTCCAGAAAAATATCTGGATTTTTTGCCAAGAAGTTATTATATGTTGGGCGATATTTTATTGCTTAAACTTAATAAAAAGTTAATCCGTTATAGGAAGAAAATAGGTCTTAAAATATTAAATTTGTTGCCATATGTTAAAACAATTTGTTTAATTAAAGATATTAAAGGAGTGAAACGTATACCGAAAATAGAAATAATCGCGGGAAAGAAAAATACAAAAACCATACATAAAGAATTCGGTTGTAGATTTTATATCGATGTTGCAGACTTAATGTGGAGTAAGGGCAATAAAGCGGAAAAGAAAAGGCTTCTCGAACAAGTCAACCCCGGAGAAGTAATAGTTGATATGTTTTCAGGATTGGGGTATTTTTCAATTATACTAGCTAAGAAAGTTGAAAAAGTTTATTCTATAGATGTAAATCCTGTAGCTACTGAATATCTTAGAAAAAATGCATTTCTAAATAAAGTTTCTAATAAAATAGAAATACTACAAGGAGATTGCCGCAAATTCGCCCCTTTACTTGAAGGTGTTGCAGATCGAATAATCGTAGGATATATCTATGATACTGAGAAATTTTTACCAGCAGCATTAAAAATGGCGAAGAAAGAATGTGTTATACATTTTCATAAAAACGTAACTGATAAAGAACTTGAAAAAGTTAAAAATAAATTAGAAAAACACGGTTCTGTAACGTTTAGAAAAATTAAATCATATTCTCCTAAAGTTTGGCACGTTGTTTATGATATTAATATTTATTAAATTATTAATTTGAACAAATTTTTTTATTTTGAAAAAATCGATAATTTTTAATACTACATCGAATCATTAATTATGACTAATATGGATACAAAAAAAATAAAATTTAAAAATAAAATTTTGATGATTGGGCATGGAGCAGTTGCACATTGTACACTACCAATTCTTTTAAATTATATTGAAATTCCTTGTGAAAATATTACTATAATTGATTTTAAAGATAGAAAAAATGTTTTGAAAAAATGGATAGAGAAAGGAATAAAATTTTCACAAGAAAGAGTTACAAAAGAAAATCTCAATAATATCCTTTCAAAATATCTTGAAAAAGGAGGACTCCTTATAGATCTTGCTTGGAACATTGATTGTTGTGATATAGTTAAATGGTGTCATGATCACGAGGTTCTTTATGTAAATACTTCTGTTGAACAATGGGATTCAAAAGAAGAAATGCTTACAAAGAATCCATTTGAAAAATCACTTTATTATAGACAGATGCAATTGAGAGAATTAACAAAAGATTGGAAAGATGCTACAACTGCAATTGTTGATCATGGGGCAAATCCTGGACTAATTTCTCATTTTACAAAACAAGGTCTTGTTGATATCACTCATAGATTGATAAAAGATAAGAAAGTATCTGAAGCAGAAGGAGAAAAATTAATGAAATTTATTGCTGATCAAAATTTTGCAGAATTAGCCATGAATCTTGGCGTTAAGGTAATTCACTGTAGTGAGAGAGACACCCAGATAACAAATAAACCAAAGGAAGTTGATGAATTTGTTGGAACGTGGAGCATCGAAGGATTAAGAGAAGAAGGGACAGCTACTGCTGAAATGGGGTGGGGTTCCCACGAAAAAGAATTACCAAAAAATGCACATGTACCTCCATATGGACCAAAAAATCAAATATTTCTTGCTC
The DNA here is from genome assembly GCA_018901755.1 of Nanobdellota archaeon. Lineage (GTDB taxonomy): Archaea > Aenigmatarchaeota > Aenigmatarchaeia > Aenigmatarchaeales > Aenigmatarchaeaceae > JAHIDZ01. The sequence continues at coordinate 3,040 of JAHIDZ010000018.1, forward strand.
AGATGGGTATTAATACGTGGGTAAAATCATGGATACCTGGACAAGAAATTATCGGTATGGTAATAAGACACGGGGAAGCATTTGAAATTTCAGACAGATTTACGGTTTGGAAAGATGGAAAAGCAATTTATAGGCCAACAGTACATTATGCTTATATGCCATGCAATGAAACGTTAGCTTCACTTCATGAACTTAGATGTAGAAATTATGAAATGCAATCTAAGGTAAGAATACTTGACGATACTGAAATTGTTTCGGGAGCAGATGCTCTTGGAGCACTTATTATGGGTCATAATTATAATTCTTGGTGGACGGGAAGTATACTTGATATTGAAGAAGCAAGAAAACTTATACCTGGCCAGAATGCAACAACAATAGTGGTTGCACTTGGAGTTGTTACAGCAGTTATGTGGATGATAGAAAATCCAAGAAAAGGGCTTTGTTCACCGAATGATTTACCATATGATTATGTTTTAAAAATAGCAAAACCGTGGTTAGGAAAATTTGTTTCAGAACCATACGACTGGACTCCACTGAAAAATAGAACAGTTTTTTTCAAGGAAAATTCTGATAGCAAAGCTGATGAAGAAGATCCATGGCAATTTAAAAATTTCATGTTCGTTCCGTAATGACTGGAGGTTTAAAAATGGCCTATAATATGACTGATGGGACAAAAAATATTGTTTTGCAAAAAATAGCAAAGGAGAAAGGAACTCCTATTTTTGTAATAGATCTCGAAAAAGTTAGAAATAATTATCTTAGATTTAAGAAAAATCTTCCTGACGTACAAGTATACTATGCAGTAAAATCAAATTCTGATCCTAAAATCGTAAAAACATTATTTGATATGGGCGCAAGTTTTGATGTTGCATCGCTTCCAGAATTTCATCTAGTTCGTGAGAATATAAAAAATATGCTTCCAAAAGATCAACAGGAATTCATATGGGAGAAAATAATTTATGCGCATCCAATAAAAATAATAAAAACCTTGCATGAACTTGAACCTTACAAACCACTTGTTACATTTGATAATTTAGATGAATTAGAAAAGATAAAAAAACATTGCCCTAGCGCAGGAATTGTATTAAGATTAGAAGTTTCAAATGAAGGTTCTGTAGTTGATCTTTCATCTAAGTTCGGAGCAAGTAGAGAAGATGCTGTTAATCTTGCTGTAAAAGCATTTGAAATGGGACTTAACATAGAAGGATTGAGTTTTCATGTCGGAAGCCAGTGTACTAATTTTAATAATTATATGAAAGCATTGGATCTTGCGTCCTATGTATTTGATGAAGTTAAAAAAAGAGGATATAAAATTGCAAATCCGAAAACAGGAAAAAGAATTCTTGATATTGGCGGTGGATTTCCAGCAGAAGAATACGATTCAAGCATAATGTCATTTGAGGAACTTGCAAAGAAATTAAGAGAAGAAATAAATAGACTATTTCCAAATGATATAGAAATTGTTGCAGAGCCAGGTAGATTTCTTGTTGCAAATGCTTGTACGGTTGTTGTAAACATTATAGGAAGAGCTTTCAGACACGGTATTACATCTTACTATATTGATGATGGTGTCTATGGTACATTTTCAGGACAACTTTTCGATCATCAAATTTATACTCTAGAATCTTTCAAAAATGGAGAAAAAGAAAAATGCATTATTTTTGGGCCAACATGCGACGGATTTGATACAGTTTCTCCAAGCACTAATGATAAAAAATATCCATATGGAAATCTTCCAAAAATGGAACTGGGAGAATTTCTTTTTGTGAATAATATGGGTGCATATACACTTGCGTCTGCGAGTAATTTTAACGGATTTCCAATTGCAAAAGTTGTTTATGTAAATAAATAAAATATTATTTGTTTTAAAGAATTTCTAATTAAACTTTTAAATCGATTCTAAACTTGTATATTCCTGGTCCGTAGGGTAGAACTTTATGTTCACCGACTTTATGACATTTAATATTGAACATGTGACAAGTATCAGCTACATCTCTAGCAGCTTCATTGAAACTTCTATTAAATGTATATACGTGAATATTTGCACCTTTTTTAGCAAAATGATAAGCAGCATCTAAGAAGCTTATAGCTGTTTCTGGTAAAGGCATTATAATTCTATCGAATTTTTCAAGTTTTGCATGTCTTATATCTGCACATATATTTCTAACGCGATTTATTTTATTTAATTTATTATTTTTATTAGCATAAGCCACAGCAGCTGGATTAATTTCTACAGACGTTATGTAAACATCAGAATGTTTTTTCTTAATTGCTATTCCAAACGGATTTGCACCAGAAAACATAATTAATATTTTTTCACCAGATTTAACCATATTTGCTATATGTTGACGTTCTTCTGCTTCCCTCACTGAGAAATATACTTTCTGTGGATCAACCTTAATAGAAAATCCATTTTCTTTATGTATTACTTCAGTGTTTTTATTGCCAGCTAAAAGTTTGCAAGGATGTATTCTATATACACCAGTTCGTTCACCAGTTTTTTGTAAAACAGATTTAATATTCTTATGAGTTTTCATTATATTTTTAGCAAGTTTTTTAGGAGTTTTAACACCGTATGCAATAACAGCAACGGCTTTATCTTTGGACCCAATTACCTCATATGTCATAATATTTATAACTTGAGCTTCCATTTAAATTATGCTATATCTCATCGGATTGGGTCTGGGAGACGAAAAAGACATAACTTTGCGCGGAATGGAAATTGCTAAACGATGTGAGTGTTTTATTGAAACATATACATCTAAATGGGAAGGCGACTTGCGTAGTTTAGAAAGAATAATCGAGCAGCCAATTAAATCAGTTCGTAGAAAAGATTTAGAAGACGGACAGAAAGAATTTCTTAATAATTGTAAGGAGAAGAATGTAGCATTATTTGTTTTAGGTGATCCACTCGCGGCGACGACTCATATTGATTTAATTTTAGAAGCAAAAAGAATGAAAATAGATGTTAAAATTATTCATAATTCTTCAGTATTTTCAGCATTAGGTGAATTTGGCTTGCAGATGTACAAATACGGCCGTACGGTTACGGTTCCATTTTCTAACAAATTAGAATCTGTTAAAGACGCGATAACGAATAATAAAAAATTCGGTTTGCATACTTTATTGCTTTTAGATTTAGATGCTGAAGTTGGTTTGTATATGACTGTTAAAAATGCTTTGAAAATACTTTTAGATGCAAAACTTATTAAGAAAAACGATAAAATAATTGCTGGTAAAATCGGTACAAATATTTATTATGATAATGTTTCTAATTTATTTGAAAAAAATATAGAGACGCCGTCGTGTATAGTTATACCTGGAAAATTACACTTTTTAGAAAAAGAATATTTGGAGGAAATATTATGAGAGACACTGTAACAATAGAAGAAATAGACAAATGGCTTGATAGAATTGAAGCAATAGTTGATAAAATTGAAGTCTTTGATACTAAAGGAGAAGAAATGCTAACAAATATGAATGCTTATATTTCTGATTGTAAACATTTCAAAGAGAACGGTGATCTTGTTAAAAGTTTTGAAGCAGTGATTTGGTCGTGGGCTATCCTTGAATTGTGCACCGAATTGGGTATATTCAAACAAATCGTTGAATAGCATAATTACTATTAATTACATAGGTTTATATACTACTTAAGAGTAATATATATTAGGTGAAATGATTATGTCTGAAGAAGAAAGTAAAGCAATGTCCGAATTGGTAAAAACAATATTACAGCCTAGATATCAAAGTGGTCTACGGCCATTAGTTATGCCAATGAAAATGAAAAGATGGGATGAATATACGAAGGATTTAGGTAGATATTAGGTGAATGATGATGAATGACAAAGAACTTGCTGATGCAATAACCAAAGCAATGGTAGCTGCAAGAGGACAAACTATTCTTACAGGTGGTCCGGAAAGATTAGTCGAACCGATGCAAAGATTAGGGTATTTTCCATCATATGCTGATGATGTTCCAGGTTTTGGAGATGATATTGCTGGAGCTTTAGAAACTCCTGAAGGTATAGCATATGGTAAAAATGCTAATGAAAGACCACGTTATAAAAGATGGGATGAATATTTTTATGATTTAAGTGTTGCAAGTGCAATTGGTGATTATGGTAATTTCTTTGTGAGATTCATTAATGAAGCATCTGCCGCTAAACCTAAAGCTATAACTGCTGCAGAAAATATAATAGAAAAACTTGATCAAAAATATAAAATAGATATAGATAAAACATTTGGCGCAATTGCCGCTAAAAATAATGAAAAAGAAGCAGCACTATATCGTAAATTATGTGACTATATTGGAGTAAATCCAGCGATTGTCTAACTAATTGAAATTTTCAAAGACCAATAGTTTAAATATTAGTAATATATAATTTTCTTATGGCAAGTATTGATTTCATAACTATAATATTTGAAGAAATATTAAAAATAGATTCAAATTTATTATATAATTATCCAACAGTGCCAGACCAATTGATATATCTTATTCTTATACCACATATAATTTTATTCTTATTTTTAGCCGGTTTCGGAGGCGTGTTATCACATGAACATAAAGGTATGAGATATCTCGTATCAATCGGTGCATATATCTTCATAATCTATAGTGGATGGTATGGAATGTTAGCGCAGCTGGCTTCAACATGGTTTACAATAATGATAGTATTCGGACTAATATTATTTTTCATATCAAGAATATTCCCTCCAATTACAGCACAGAAGTTTGGAAAAATTGGAGCTGCAGCTGGAGAAAAGACATTTGCATTTTTAGGTAAAGGTAAAGCTATCGAAAAATTAGACAGAGAAATATCATATTGTAATCAAGAAATAGCAAGAATAAGACAGCACGGGCAAGGTAGCCGAGAAGGAGCACAAACGTCCATGATATTAATAGCACAATATGAACAGAAAAAACACGAATTAGAAAATGAAAGAAGAAAATTAGAAGGAAGTGGATAAAATGATAATGTTTGACCCATCTCTACAATTTATAATTCCATTTTTATTCATATTAGCTATAATATTTGGTGTGTTGGAATTAGCAAGTCCGATTAAAAACAAAGTAGCTAATCTAATAATTGCTTTAGCAATAGCATTCTTTGCAACAAGTTATGGGCCATTCATAACTATTCTATGGTCATTTTTGCCTAGTATAACATGGTTTTTCATAATAATGTTTTTCATAGTATTTTCAATGGAAGTATTTGGATTGCGAAAAAAAGGTGCTACTCCAGCCGATAATTCAGAAAAAATGATGCTTAACGGCGTTGTATTATTCGTTCTATTAATGATAGGTTGGATGTTAGTAGATGAATTCCCGATAGAACTTCCGGTTATTGGCGGTGGAGAAAATTTATTGTTTTTGATCGGTTTGATATTCACACTAATGATATTTTGGAGTGCATTTAAAGTCGGCTCAGGTCAGCAAACAGCTCCTCCACAAAAGTAAAGGCTTAAATATATATTAAATGTAATAATGAGTGAATGATATGTCAGGAATTGAAACAGTAATTATAAACTTAAGAGGAATGGGCTTTCCATTAATTCTTTTATGGCTTCTAACACTATCAGTTGTATATGGTGTTTTATCTCATGTTGAAATGCCAAAATCAATTTCAGCTAGAGGCGTTATATCTATAGTAGCTGCTTTTATGGTATTATTTGCAGCAGCAGGTGGAGAAGCAGCGCAATTTATTGAAAATATGGTCGTTTCTGGAATTGTTATAGCATTTGGTTTGTTAATAGTTGTTATATTTTTAGAAATTAGTGGATCAAAAGAAGGCGGTCACGGCGGTATTCACATATTTGCAAAGCATCCTAAAATATTCGGAATAGCAATTATTGTATTAACAATATTGATATTCATTGGAGCAGGTGGTTTGGGAATATTAAACTTACCTGCAATTAGAATAACAGAACCTTTACTAGCAATATTCTTCTTCCTAGCAGTTATGGGAGCAGCAATATGGGTACTGATGAAGGAACAAGGAACTAAAAAGTAGAAACCTTTTTATATATGTGATGATAATAAATAATAGCGTGATATGATATGGCACTTGACATGGCAATGCTAACGAACATGGGATTACCCGAGATTCTTTTATGGTTATTATCTTTCGCAGTTTTTTATGGTGTTTTATCTCAAGTTAAAATGCCAGAAAATAGAGAATCGAGAGCAATAATTTCTATTGTAGCAGCATTCTTTGTATTATTGGCAACACCAACAAGTCTTATAGAAGTTTTATCTGGAATGTCTTCAAGTTTAATTTTGGTTGTTTTAGGACTTTTAATATTAATGATATTTATGGAAATTGCAGGAATTAAACATAAAGAACCTACATATGATATTGATCAGAAAACTGGAAAAGCAACACACACTGGATTTAAAGATATTCCTTTGCTAGCACATCATAAATATGCAGCATTTGCAGTATTCTTGATAATCGCAGTATTAATATTTATGAGTTCTGGTGGAATGGAATTACTAGGATTCCCAGCAATTAATATGAGTTCATCTGGAATGACAAGCATAGTATTCTTTATAGTAATTATACTTGCTATAGTATGGATGATTGGACAAAAAGCTAAATAAATTTATTATTTCTTTTCAACCATTTCAGAAATAGTTCTCATGCTTTTGCTTAATTCTGGAACAAAATCTTTGAATATTTTTTCTATTGATCCTATTCTGCCTTCAATAGAAGACATAGAATCGCCAAATTGTTCAAATCTACCTGATAAGTTCTGTTCTTTAGATTCAACTAATTTTACAACGTCCTTTGTAGCTGTTCGTATATCTTGAATTTGTTGTGCTAACTGTAAGTCACGCTCTTCAAAATTAGCTAATCTTTGCTCAAAATCTTGCCATTTTTCAGCAACAACTCCTTCTATAACTTCTTCTAAAGTTATATCATTTTCTGCTTCAAACTTATCATTTGCTTCAAATGTAAATTTAGGGTGTTCTTCAGGTTCTTCCATTTGTGATTGAAATTGTCGTGGTCTTTGCTGTTGAAATTCCGGTGACTGTCTTTGTTGAAATTCTTGTTGTTGGGGCCTCTGTTCTTGAGGCTGAAATTGTGATTGCTCTGGAGGTCTTCTAGATGGCATTGGTATTGCTTCACCTGTTTGTTTTGGAATCATTTGCATGCTAGGAAACTGTTCTTGTATATTAGCATGTTCTTGTGGAGGTATTGGCGCTTGTTGTCTTTGTATGTTAGAAGGACCAGCAACTCTTTCTCTTAATACAGCTCGAAGAGATGTATCAATTTGTCCAGGAGAAAACCCCTGACCCTTTAATCTAGAAATTATTTCAGCTTCAGGCATACCCTGAGATGCATAACGTTGAACTAAATCAACAGGAATATAAGCTCGTTGTTGTTCTGGTTTTTTTGAACTAAAAGGAAACACTCATTTCACCTCTTCTCTAATAATCTTTTTACTTCTTCCTTGGTTATAAAGCTTGCTTTTAATGGATTGTATAATGATATCATATTCTCAATCTCTTTCAATTCTGATTTTCTGGCAAATTTTTCCATATTTTTATTCATTTTTGTTAAATCGTTTTCAGTTTTCATTAATCTTGCTTCAATGCTATTAAAATCAGATTCTATTTTATTAACAGTATTTTTAATTCGTTCGTTGCCTTTTAGGATTATATCTTCTAGTGAGCTCATTTTTGATTCTGTCGCAGAAACTTTTTCTTCTAAAGCTCTAATTCTTCTAGCACTTTCATTCATCCTTCTGACGAGTTCAGACAAGATAACTTGTATATCTGTTTTTTCAGGCATCAAACCACAAGGTATTATAGTAGATTTATTATATATAATATTGAATCCTATATATAAAAATAAAGTGATTGTATGGTTTTTGACGTTGAAATCAAAGAAGGCTTAATGAGGATGAATTGTATTGGATCTATCTTTGGATTCACTCTAGAAGATTCTGACGTTATCATGGCAAGAGTAATCGACTCATTAATATCAAATAAAAAAGTTACAGACATTATTCTTGCTGAAACAAGAGAATATGAATATGATTTCTCTCAAACAGAATTATTAAAAGAAATAGCAGCGACAATTACAAAAATAGTAAAAGAAAAAAAATTAGTATCAATAAAAAATATTGGTCTAAAAACTTGTGATAAATATATTCCACAATGGTATTCTTGGATTCAGGATCTTGTATCATTGCAAATGCGAGGAGACCCGATAGGGGCTTATTTAACACTAACTAGAGAGATAAGACATCTAAAAACAAAAATGAACCTGTCTGAAGAATTTGGGCAATGTGCTGGATTTTTCTTAGAAAATTGTTTACTGCCAATACAAGAAATTTTAGAAGGTTGTAAATTAATACAAATTGCAAAACCAAATTTCGTAGCCTACCACGTAGGTGATAGAAGCATTTATAGAAAAATATTCAAACCATCAATTCGTCCTAATTTCATGTATACGAAATATATGGCGCAAAGACCAGATGGAGAAATAATTGACAAATATAAAATTGGTGATACAGATGTTGAGATATACAAGATACCTGGAGAAGTAAGGCATATATATCATATCATTCCTCCAGAGTTTAGATTAAAAGAAAATGAATATGTTCTGCTTGACGGAGCAAGAAGAATACTTGAAGAAAGAAGACCAAAGGAATTAGAAATAAATGATCAAGAAAAAATGAGAGAACTCTTCTATACTTTGTCTGTAGACCTACTTAGAGATTTAGCCGAGCAGATGAATATTGTTATTGATGAAGAACAGATTAAAAAATTAGCAAGCATTCTTACAAGATATACAGCCGGATTAGGTATAATAGAATTATTGTTAGCTGATAGTAAAATACAAGATGTTTACATAAACGCTCCTTTAGGAAACATACCAATTTATGTTGGTCATCAAGATTATGAAGAATGTCAAACCAATTTAGTTCCTACACAATCAGATGCAGATCGTTGGGCAACAAGATTCAAACTTTTATCAGGACGACCTTTAGATGAAGCAAATCCAGTTTTAGATACTGAAGTTATGGTACCTGGTGGTGTAGCTAGAATCGCAGCAATAAATCCTAAATTATCACCAGATGGTTTAGGTTTTGCGTTAAGAAGACATCGTTACAAACCTTGGACATTTCCACTATTCATAAAAGAAGGATACTTTGACCCATTGTTTGGTGGATTAATGTGGTTCATGGCATCTTATGGTAGAACATTCCTAATAGCTGGAACAAGATCTAGCGGTAAAACAAGTTTCTTAGCAAGCATGATGTTACAGATACTTCCTTATTATAGAATTATTACAGTAGAAGATAGTGTAACAGGAGACAGTAGGCTAGTAATAAAAAGAAATGGAAAATTCGAAAAAACTGAAATTGGTAAGCTGATAGATTCTCATATAGAAAAATATGGATGTATAAATAAATTCGGAAGAGAAATTGTTAATAATTTTGAAGACATAAAAATATTTTCTGTTGATAGAGAGGGTAAGACAAAATTATCAGACGTATCTGCGATGATAAGACATAAAGTAAAGAAAGATATATATGAAGTAGAAACAACGACAGGAAGAAAGATAAAGGTTACCGGCGATCATTCGTTATTTACTGTTGGCGATGATAATGTTCTAAAAGAAATAAAAACAAATGAATTAAATACTGATAGTTTTATAGCTGTTCCTAGAAATTTAAAATTTGATGCGGGCAAAAAAGATGAAATAGATTTATTGGAACATATGGATTCATTAGATAAATATTATGTTTCAGGTTATGGAATCAAAAATTTAATAGAATCCAGATGGAGTGAAATAAAAAGCATTTCTTCAGAATTAGATTATTCTAAATCTATGATATGCGCATGGAAAAGAAGCGCTATGCTTCCTGTTAAAATATTCAAAAGACTGAATGCTAAAGATATAAGTTTAGAATTTAAACCTAAATCTGGAGGGAACTCTATTAAAAGTAAAATAGAATTGGATGAATATATGCTGACGTTAATTGGTTTATGGCTGGCCGATGGTTGCTATGACAAAAAGTCTATTATAATCTCAGTTGTCTCTGAAGAAGAAAGAGACGTTGTTAGAAACATTGCCAAGCGTTTCGGGCTTCAGGTTAAGATGCATTCTGACAAAGTATCGCTTATAATAAACTCAGTTATTCTGAAAGACGTGTTTGTAAACGCACTTGGATTGAAAGGCGATGCCTATACAAAGGAAATACCTAGCTGGATATTTGATCTATCCTGCAGACAGAAGTCTTATGTCCTCAAAGGATTATTTTCAGGAGATGGATGTGCGGGAAAGAAAGAGATAGCAATACCTTTAAGCTCAGAAAAACTGCTTTATGATATTCAGACGCTTCTTTTGTCTTATGATGTGATACTTAGAAAATCCAACGAAAGAAAAACAGACGGAACGTTTAATGCTTCAATATCAACTGTAAAATCTTTCAAGAATTTTAAGGAGAACATAGGATTTTTACAAAAATACAAAAATGATAAATTGGCATTATTATGCTCAAAAATATCTACTCACGATTCAACAGATATCATACCTTTGTCAGCAGGAGTTAAAAACGAGTTAAATTTGGTATGCAACGATTTTAACAAACATGATTACATCACAAGGGAAAATAACATTGGAAGAGAACATCTAAATAAATTAATAAACGGTATAGATTTGCACAAAATACCAAATCCTGTGAGATTTTTACCTTTTACTGATATATTGTGGGACAGGATAAAAAACATTAAAAAAATAAATTGCGCAGAAGAATACGTCTATGATATCTCAGTCCCAGAAAATGAGAACTTTGTTTGCGAGAATATACTAGCCCATAATACTCTAGAACTTCCAGTTGAAGCACTAAGAAAAATAGGTTATAATATTCAAAGAATGAAATCACGTTCTGTTATTACAAAAATAGAAACAGAATTGCCTGCCGATGAAGCATTACGAACCGCGTTGCGTTTAGGTGATTCTTGCATGTTTATCGGTGAAGTTAGATCGGTTGAAGCTAAAGCATTATACGAAGCTATGCGTATCGGCGCGCTGGCTAACACGGTAGCAGGTACTATACACGGTGAATCTGCTTATGGAGTATTTGATAGAGTTGTTAATGATCTTGGTGTACCACCTACTTCGTTTAAAGCAACAGATATTGTTGTGGTTTGTAATAGACTAAAATCGCAGGATGGAATACACACTAGAAGGAGAATTGTTGAAGTAACTGAAGTAAGAAAACATTGGAAAACAGATCCACAAGACGAGGGCGGTTTTGTTAATTTAATGTCATATTCATCAGAAACAGATGGATTAAAACCAACAGACACTTTGTTAAATGGAGAATCTTATATTTTAAATGAACTTGCAAATAGAGTTCCTGGATGGGCTGGTAGATGGAATTTGGTTTGGGATAACATACAACTAAGAGCAAAAATATTAGAATCAATTGTTAGAATATCTAAAGAGAAAAATATGCCAGAGTTGTTAGAAGCTGAAACTGTAGTTAAATCAAATCAAATGTTTAGTGTATTGTGTGATAAGAGTAATACTGAAACAGGATCAATTGATAATAAACGAGTATATGATGAATGGTTAGAATGGTTCAATAAACAGGTTGTCTAAATGAGTTTATTCTCTAAAAAAAGTAAATTAGAAGAAGCCGAAGAAAAGGCAAAAGAAATTAAAAAGAAAGAAATGGAAAAAATAAAAAAACTTGCCAGAATAGAACTTCCTTCTAAAAGCAAAACTGAAAAATTTAAATCAACCGAATATAAACAATTTTTACAAGAAACTGAGAAGAAACCAGGAGTGTTTTATGAAAGAGCATGTTCATTATCTGAAAGAATTTTACCAATAAAATTAGATGATGCTACGGAAATGGAACTATCTCAAAATTTATCAGCTGGTTTCATTAATACTACTGCAAGAGGAGTTGTGTCTTTTACAATTATATCTGCGATAGTATTATCTATATTTTTATTATTTTCATTACTCATGGGACTAGGATCTACCATGGTAATAATATTAATGTTATTTGGCGGAATTGTAATTTATTATATTTACAATTATCCGTCTTCTCATGCAAAATCCATGGGAATGAAAATGTCATCAGATGCAGTTCTTGCTATTTTGTATATGGTCATATATATGAGAACTTCTCCGAATTTAGAAGGTGCACTAAGATTTGCTACACAGAATCTTAAAGGACCACTTGCCTGGGATTTGAAAAAACTTATGTGGGATATTGAGGTTGGAAAATATGCTTCTGCAGATGATGCAATTGTTACATATGTATATAAATGGAAAGATAGAAACAAAGAATTTGCAGAATCATTACATCTTTTAAGAAGTATTGCAACTGAACCTGTGAGAAAAAACATAATATTTGATGAAACCATAAATGTAATTTTAAATGGAACACGCGAAAGAGCTAAACACTATGCTAACGGATTAAGAATGCCAATGATGATTATCCATGCAATGGGAGTTTTGTTGCCGATAATGGGTCTAGTATTATTCCCAGTTGTTATGATATTCATGGGAGATGCAGTTAAACCGATTTTTATATTCTTAGGATATGATATACTTCTTCCGGCATTCATTTACTTTTTCACTGATTATATTCTCCAGTCTAAACCACCAACATTTTCACAACCAGACATATCATTAGTAAAAGGTATTGCCAAATTGGGCTACTATAGAGTTGGAAAATTTGATATACCTATTCTTCCTATAGCATTGGCAATTGGTATACCAGTTATCTTGTTTGGTATACTCGGAATTACAAATCTAGACACGTATGTATCTGTATCATTTTCTATGCTAATAATAATAGGAATTAGTTTAATAATATCCGTATATACTTTTTTAGATAGTTATCAAAAAATGAAAATGAGAAATGATATTGAAAAAATAGAGGAAGAATTTTCTGTAGCACTATTCCAATTAGGAAATCTCATATCCAGTGGGTCGCCGATAGAACTTGCAATAGATCAAGCTAAAGTAAATTTAAAAAATATGAAGATAACTGATATGCTTGATATAACCAGCATGAACATGAAGAAATTTGGTTACACGCTAGAACAAGCTCTTTTCGATAAAGATGTTGGAGCAGTTTGGTATTATCCTTCTAGTCTAATACGATCTATAATGCAAACTATTCTTGAATCATCTAAAAAATCAGCAAAAACTGCTGGAGACTCAATGATGGTAATTTCAAGATATTTGAAAGACGTACATAATGTAAAAGAAGAAATTGATGAAATATTAGGAGAAACCATTTCATCAATGAAATTTTTGGCAATGTTTTTAGCTCCAATGATAGCAGGTGTTACTATAACAATGGCTGTTATCATACTACAAATATTAACATCTCTCGGTGCTACTATGGGATCAATAACAGCTGCTAGTGGTGGAAGCAATATGGCATCAAGTATGTTAATAGGTTCATGGGGAATGTCGGGGACATTACCAGTTTCGCCTGTTACGTTCCAAATGATCGTTGGTATATATATGATAGAAACCGTTGTGTTGCTGTCTCTATTCCTTAATAGAATACAATATGGTGACGATGCAATTGGAGAAAGATCTCTAATGAGCAAAACTATGATTATATCAATGATAGTTTATTTCATGAGTTGGGTAATAGTATATTCATTATTTGGTGGATCAATATCAAGCTTATTGACTCCAATAGGTGTATAACATGACAGAAGAACTTACTAAACAAACTTTAATATATGCTGTTTTATTTGTAATAGTAATTGCTATTTTATTATTTTTTGCTATAACATATATAGCAGATTTTGACGTGAAATTATTAATGAATGGTTAGAAACATGAAAGGTCAGCAATATATATTCGGACTTTTGTTTGCATTAGTTTTAGTAGTTGTATTTCTCCTAGTATCATTACCATTTTTACCAAGCGCTAAAGCAGATTTTCAAGAGCAAGGTGAACCGAAACTTGCAGAAATAGTTGAATATTATGAAAATTATAGATTTAATCCTGAAGATTTATTTGTTAATCCAGAAACTGCATATGATGTTAGTGGAGATGATGGTTACTTTACACCAGTTGATGGTATATCGCCATATTGTACCGATTTTAAAAACGCATTTATTGATTCTATAAAATCTAATGGTCAACCAAAAATTGTTAGTGAGATAGATCTGCTAACACATACGCAATACACAAATCCTTCAAATTTGCTATTTTCAAATTATATATGTAATGAACTTGAAATAACTGAAGAACAAAATGATGTAACAAAATCAATTTGTACTATAAATACTGACTATGCTTCAGAATATTGGAGTGAGGTTGCTATAACGGATCCTTTCTATAATTATGAGCCATATATACATGGTTGTTATATTCCTAATGATTTTATATCAACAATAAATGAAGATGGCACAGAATCAAAAGTAAAAATTTATCCATATTTACCACCACAATATGCAGAAATGGATTATACAGATTTTCTATATTCTGAAACTGGGTATTCCATAAGAACAATAATAGTGAATGCATCTTTAGGTGAGGATACATATAGTCCTGAATGTGCATTTCATTTATTTGTATGTGTACAGCCAGCAATAGGTAAAAATGAAGATAGTGTTGCATATAAAATATTCAAATATTTTAAAGAAACAATTAAAAGCGAGATGGAATGTTGTAAAGGAGATACTACAAAAGTAAATTCTGCATATGCTCATCCATATACATTTGATTTTACTGACGAAACAGATAAACCAACTATCGATCAAATAATGGTTATTCAAAATGCAGCACTGTGGGAATGGAGTAAGGAAAATTTTGATAATATTAATCTAATAAAACGCATTTTAAGTAAAAATGTACCAGATGACTGGGAGCCAGATTATGTCAAATTTGATTCTTTTGCTCAAAGTGGTTCATATGCAACTGGTGTATATCCAGATTGTGTAGATTGGAGTGCTATGGAACCAGATACTGTTGCAACAATGGTTCAGTTCAATTATGACATTTATGATACCAGTTTGTGGGGAGAAACCCGGAATAGAAACACAAATTATGATAAATTGAGTATAACAACAACATTTGAATATAGTATAAAAAATATTGATAGTAACTCTGATGGAGATTTTAAAGACGCAGACGACTATCAAATTTTAATAATAACACCTCATATATCGGTTTGTAGAGA
This sequence comes from Nanobdellota archaeon, assembly GCA_018901755.1. GTDB lineage: Archaea > Aenigmatarchaeota > Aenigmatarchaeia > Aenigmatarchaeales > Aenigmatarchaeaceae > JAHIDZ01. The sequence continues at coordinate 18,229 of JAHIDZ010000018.1, forward strand.
CAAATAAACTTTTTATAGAGAAAAGCAATATACTTTAGTATGAAAGGAGACGTAGATTGGATATATGTTCTTATTGTAACGGTAGTATGCGCATCTGTTATAATATCTTATTTCATGTTTACTAATATTAGTGATAAAAGTATAAAATCTACAAGTTATATATATGAAGATTCTGAACGTTCGGATTATAGTTATCCAGAATTTGTATCAAATTCTAATGATATATCGGATGTAACTAATTATCAAGAATATTTTGAATCTGAAGAATTTTGTAAAAAACTAAAAGAAGGTATAATCAATTCAATTGTAACCGGTGAACCAAAAACAATTGATGTTGTTAGTTATCGTAGTAATAAATTAAATGATTATTCTATAGCAAATATTTATCCCGATCTTTCAAAATGTGATTTAGAATTGCTTAAAATATCTCTTGGACCTGGTGTATCTCAAGATGTTTGTCTCTATGATGGGCGTGGTACATTTATGCCAACATTAGATATAGCACAATATAATGGGTTTGATTTTAACAGATGTGAATTTATAGCAGATGAAGTAATTAAGCCGGAAAATCCTTCTGGATTTAATTATTTAACACATATGTACAAATGCAATGATTATTTCCACCATATACATTATCCAAGCAGTTGGTCAGAGCCTGGAAACGGACCAGGGGCTATAAAAGTAAAAATAGGTAAAGCAGTAACTGATGTAAATGGAGATTGTAAATTCACTACATTATTATGCATGCAACCATATTTTGCAGACTCTGAAACTGAATCTATAATGAATGTTTTTGAATTATTTGGAATCTTGGAATTATATGAAATTATGATAGATAATCCACCATATTATGTTAAATCTGAAACAATGGTTACTGCAGATAATATCCCAGTATCTACGATATTCCAGGAATATCTTCTACCAGATATAAGTATTAATAATATAAATAAATTTGTTACGCAAAAAAAATACACATGGGGAAAACAAACAATTGAATTAGATCACGGTTATCACGTAAGGCAGATGTCTGATGCTATAATAACAGGATTTGATAAAAACGCAGCAAAATACAACTGGGTGCCAGGAAATTTATGGTCAATTGCATCCATGACTGCACCAGTTGAAACACCAATCGACTCAAATAAAAATATTTATTTTGATTGTGGTGCTGACTCAATATGTAGTGGAAAAATTAGTATAGATATAGAATTAACAAAAATAGATCTAACTATAATTGGTTCAATGGTAAATCTAGATATGTCTAATTTTGATACAGAACGAGTATATCCAGATCCATTTTTAACAGCTAATATAAAAATAACCGAAGAGGCAGTATAATGGCTTCAAAAAGAACATTTAAAATATTGCTTAGTGTAATAATTCTCGTAGTTTTACTTGTTATTATTGTAGCAACTTTTGTCACACCTGCGCAAGACATATACGATGAAAAGGGTATTTTGAAAATAACAGATGTGTTAATATCTTCAGGCGGTTCTGGAATAATTGTAGATATGTCTGTAGGAATTAATGCAGACGATTCGCAACTAGTAAAAATAGGGAAAGTATTTGAAAATTTTAACCCAAATCTTGTTTATAAAAAAGATGTTACTGGAAACAGAATCTATAATAAAATAATCATAAATGGTGATGATGATATTGGTGTATCAGATGTAACTTCAGGATCTGGAAATGTGAAAAAAGGACTTATTACAGTAGTAAAAGAAGCACTTGCTACATGGGATGTAAAAAATGATGATTATGAAATTAATTGCCCAGACGGTATTTCGAGCGGATTAAATAATAATCTTAATAGTAATTGTTGGGATACCACATTTGATGGTGGCACAGTATCATGTGCAATACAGTATGATGACGATTTAGGAGATACAATGACTAACGGTATATTAAAAGGCAAGAAAACCATAAGAATAATGTGGATTATCAGTGAAAATGTGAAAATAAAACCTCTCATAACGATATGTGGTGAATAAAATTAAAGGAGTAAGAGAAAGTTGGGTTGCTGGAATAATAATAACAATTATAATAATGGGAATACTGTTAGTATTAGCATATACATATTTAGGATCATTTGGAGGTCTTTAATTAATGGTAGAAATGAGTAGGGAAATGATTGTATTTTTCGTATTAGCAATATTCATGGTATTGTTTATAATTTTTGCAGCGGGAATGGCAACAGGAATAGTTCCATCGTCGATGTTTCATGGGGATAATCTTATAGATTCGGCATTTAATGGAATAAAAGGTTTGATAGGTGTTTAATATGGACGAACACACAATAGCTCCAAATACAATATTGTTTGCATTAGTAATACTTATTGTAGCTTTTTTATTTTTTCAAGCTGTAAAAATGATGGGATATGACACATGTATGTCTTTTTTAAGATGGCTTGATTTTGGCATATCATACATGAATCCCGCAAAATTAATATGTACTCCGTTCAGATAATTATGACAACAAATTTACCTCCAAAATATATGGGCTATATAGTTTTAATAGTCATTATATTTGCAGTAGCTGCTGGGGTAATATCCGTTTTATATAAGTCTGGCGCAGGTGAAAGAATGTTATTAGATGTATTATTTTGGATACCAGGCATGTCAAAAATAATTAGTGCATTAGGTGTAGTATGATGAAAGGACAAATGTTTACGTTAACAAGGACAACAATTATAGTTGTAGTAATTCTAGTTTTTTCTATTGCTGCGCTTTTCTATGCATCACAGTGGGATATTGTTAGTATGCTTAGTGGATCGTGTGGAAACGACATGTGTGAATCTGGCGAAACAGAACTTTCGTGTCCAAATGATTGTTCTGGCGAAATTATTGGTATAGCAGAACACATTATGATAGTTACTGATGATGCATTAACATTCACGCTTTCGGAATTGCAAGAAGATTATCTCAAATATCCAATTGGTGGAAAAGAAGATTGTACTCCATGTACTTCATGTATAGGATGTTATGATAGTCAAGATTATAGTAATGCTGAAACATGTACATTATGCGATAGTTGTGATTCTATAAGTGGAACATGTGGCTTTTGCGATAGTTGTGAAAGTGCAAAAAGTGATCATTTTGAAGATACTAACATTTATTCTTCGTGTGAAGCGTGCCTAGAATGTAAAAACTGTGAAATAAAATCAGGAAGTCTTATGTCTAATCAATGTGATAGCTGTTCATATTGTTTAGGCTGTGAAGCGCCGGTAACACCAACTATTGATTATATTTCATCATGTGATTACTGTTCTTTCTACCAATATACAACTCAAACATCTAATGCAGCATATACGGGATGTTCTATGTGTTATGGGACAGATTCAATATCTGCTTCTAAATATTTTAATATTTGTGAATCTTGTAATTCTTGTGGTGGTGGTTATGGTGGAAAGGGTTGCCAAGATACTGAACCGTTATTATGTCAACGAATTAAAGATTGTATTGCAGCATATCAACCAGATAATCCTCAACCATGTGTTATAGACTATCATTTGTCTGCAAGTGGTGCATCAGCTGGTTCTATTACAAGTGTCAATTCTGCTATACAAAATGCATTAATTAGATGTAAAGGCACTTCAACTGAACCTGATCCGATATATGGAGCAATATCTGATTCTGGTAAACAATTTATTTGTAATTATGATACAGCTAAAGCAACGCTTAGAGAAATGGATCGAAATAGTTGGTCCGAAAATATCATTGACAACGAATGGCACGGTGAGAGAGAATCTACATATACTCAATGTGGTGGTACTGGATATCGATTGAATAGATTATACTATAATAGTTGGGCCTTTGGTGATGATGTCTACAATCCAATAGGAGTAAATTATAAAATAGTTTTAGGTGATATAAATCCTGGTACGTATGCAACACGTTTTTCTGATTTCGGCCTAGAGATTCCCGCAGATAATAATTGTAGATTTAATATGTTTGTTTGTGCGCAACCAGCATTATTATCAACAACTTCAGAAACAGAAGTAGATGACTATTTTTCAAATCCACTTACAAAAATTTATTCTTCAGTTATATCAATGGATGAAGATGATTTTAAATATTTTAAAGAAGCGCCATATGAAGCAATAAAAAGTAAAGAAATAGAAATTGATATTGGTGATGATACAGCTGATGTACATCATATTGCTGATGCCACTATTGCAGCAGTAAGAGATTGGATTATATTATCAGAAAATGATGCAAACACAATTAATAAAATAAACACTATTATTACTAAAGACGGTAACATTGATACTTTCGGTGATACCATTATGCAAAAACTTAAAATAAATAGTAAGTTTTCAGGTACAAGTTATAGAACACTTGACTGGCAACTTGTTCAAGTAGATTCTTCTCTACGAGATAATACATATGATTTCGGCGATAAATTATTTTATGCATATAAATATGTAACAACACAAACTAGTACATCTTCTAACACACACGAATATTCTATTCCACTTAATCCTATAGCTCTCTCAACACTTGCCGATAGTGTCAAATCTTATCCAATACAAGTATATTTAGAATGGACAGATGTTTCATGGTGTAGTGCAAACAGTATCATCTGGAAAGATGAAGACGATTCTGGAACAACTGAAAGTACATCAGACAATTGGAAACAGATAGTAGAAACAAAAGAAAATCAAAGAAGTGTAATTATTAATCATGATGATAAATTTAATTATATGAAATTGACAGGAGACTTAAGAGTTGATGATCTTTATGGAGTAGGGAAAATAAAAATAGTAAGCATTGATCCATCTGGTGAAACTGGTATTAATTGTAATCTAAAAACATCAAAAGCATATTTCAAATATAGTATAGCACCAAAAGGAGATATGAAATATGTTTTCTATGAAACTGATGATCTCAATAATGTTAATCCAATATATACTGGAAAAATTAAAGTACAGGTAGCATTTTATTTAGAATCTGAAAAATTAAGATTAGAAGATGAGTCATACATCATTCCAACGGATTATCTTGATAATATATTAGTATTAACTCCAATAATATCAATTGCTCAGGTGAACTAAATGGCAGAAGAAGTGCATATAGTAAAAGATGTATTAATTAAATTAGTTTTACCTATACTTGTCGGAGTAATGATAATCACAGCTGCATATTTTACATGGTCAAGTTTAACTGGAATTAGTGGTAGTGAAAACATTCTACCGAGTCTTCCTGCATCAAACATACCAGATACTATGAGTGCAGCAGATATGGGTCTAATTAGTTATTCTGGAATACAGTATGCATCAGAAGATAATGAAGCAATTTTTACAGGATTGCAAAATTATCTAGGACAAAAAATAATGTATAGCGATTGTGAAAATTGCCAATCATGCATCGGTGATAAATGTGATTCTTGTACAGGCTGTCAAGGATTGAAAGCATTAGATTTTGAAACTACTTTTGGAGACTGTAAAGGATGTTATTATGATTCTGATTTGGCAATAACAAATTGTGCACTTTGTTATGATCAAACATCAGAGTCTAGATTCTGTAATGCATTAAAAGATGCAATACGACAAAATTATGTTCTAGGAAAAGAAATTATTATATTAGATATAGCCAGAAAAGAAAATGTAATAGGATCTGATATTACAATAGCATTAGATCAGTGTAAAAATGAAGCAATAATGGTTACATCTGAAGATAATATCGAAAAAGAAATATGTTATTTTGATAAAACATCAGTAGTAACAACTGGATTTGCTAATAATCCAATATATCAACAAGCAAATGATGTTAATACTAAAAAAGTATCAATACCAATAACAGCTGCTAGCAACTTACAGTATATCGGTACTTTAGTTTTAAATGTATCAGTAAGAAGAGAAAATATTAATGACCTTATAATAGGTGGCGGTCGTCCTAAACATGATGGAATATTTTTAATATGTAAAGCATCAACAGAAGGTACATGTAAGCTAAGTTTACCACTATGCTCAGAAAAACCAGAAGAAGATTGTATAATTGATAAGTTAGACTATACACTTGAATCAAGTTATGATGGATATTGTGGTGGAATGCCTTGTATTGGAACAGGATTAGATACTTTGGATATGTCTTTCATTGTAATTCCGCCAGAATTTGTTGTTCTCGATAAAAGTTATATTATAATAACTCCAATAAGACAACCTGGTGTTCAAGAAAATTTCGGTGAATCTTTTGCGGCACATTTAATTCGTTCATATAAACTAATATTTTACCCATTACAAAATGCGTTTAAATATGGGACTTGTACATTTGATAATGCAATTGATCCAGTAGGATCTATAAAAATAAATACAGCGTACTCACCAGAAAAATCTTTATTTGGTCGTTTTAAAATAAATCTCGGAAATTTAAAAACAACAAATCAACGAAATTGCGAATTTAATTTATACTTCTGTGATTCCAGTGCATTTGCAAATAATGTAGAAGAAATAGTTGTTCAAATATATGATTTCATGAGAGAATTTTATATTGGAGATTTAAGATATGAAAGCAATAATATAGTTTCTTATAATTATTATGCTTTCGAATTAGATAGAGATTATACTACGGCTGAAATAAATGAAGCGATAGAACAAGGATTTGAATCCTGGATATCAAATTATTTACCATACTACCATTCTTCTTCAATTCCATTATTTAATTTAGAAAATAATAATGGAATTGTTTATGATGGTTTGGGGGCTTGGGAAGAAAATACGTTAACATCTTGTCCTGCAATAACGTCGAGGAGTTTAATAGAGACAGATACAATTGTTCACGCACAAAGTAAAAAAATAATTAGTTATTATTGTCCGGATGGTATATGTAAAAATAACTTAAAATTAAAAGTTGAATTTACTAAAAATGCTTTAAATGAAATACAGCCACATATATGGTTTTGCGGTGATTAAATGAAAGGTAGTGTCGTATTAGAAGTTGCATCAATGGCAATAATTGCAGTAGTTGTTATTTTCGTACTTTACAATCTTCTTGTCGCTGAACCATCAAGTGTTAAAGCACCATCAGATAATTATCAGAATATAGAATGCGAATCATCAGACGACTGTATAGGAAATAAAAATGGTCCAGTATGTTTAGAGGCTGGTGTTCCGATACCAACAGTCTTTTGCGGGTGTTTAGAAAATAGTAATTGTGGAGCAGGGTGTAGAGCTGATAATAGATGTTTATGAAAGGAGAATTAAAATGGGAAAATCTTTTACTTGGATTTGTAATAATTTTAATAATGTTTTTAGTATTTTTAATTATGTTCACATATACTGGAAATGACGCGGAATCATCTAAAAATATAATGAATGATTTATTATGTATCTGGTGTTAAAATGGAACAACATGAAAAAACAGTTAATATGAAATTTTTAATTCTTATGGTAGTAATAATAGTGATAATATTTGTTGCTCTTGCATTACAATGGACTAAAACACAACAATTGGTCGGTATGTCTGTAGAATTTAGTACACTGTGTGTTCAATGGCAAAATAAAAATTGTGAAATCCCTGAAGCACTTGAAGAAATAAATAGTGTACAAAGAGAAAATGATAAATTTACTTTAACGGAAGAGTGTCTAAAATCATTTAATCAGGGAAGTAATGATAAAACGATAGTACTATGTCAAGATATATGTAAAAATAAATGTAATCCGCAAATATCATATGATATTGCTGTTTACAAAGAAAATATAAAATTTGTAAGAATGGCAGACGGTACAGATCAAGTACAAGTTGAAATATTAAATCTTGGTTCTGGTTCTGTATTTGATGTAGCAATAGAAATAAGAGAGTGTGATAATAGTAACAATATTATGCCAGATGATCAAACATATAACATACCATCACATGGAAGTTTAATTATACTAGCAACTACTACAAAAACATGCATAGAAGCGGAAATAATGAATTATGATGATGCTAAAATAGAAAATAATTATGCAGAACGAGATTATTATGAGGTGTAAAAAATGAAAATAATGACAATTTTAATAACATTGGTTGTTGTAATACTTCTAATAACAATAGCAGTTGGTATAGTGAAAGGGTTTCCAACAGATGCGGGTGGAAAAGAATCTACACTAATACAACTATGTGCTGTATGGAAAGATGAATATAAGTGTGATTCGATAGCATACCTAAATGAAGATGTAAGCAATCTAAAAATATTATGTGAAGATTTTTACGGTAAAATCCCTGATATAGATTTAAATGAGGAAGGGGTTAATAAACATTGTAAAAAAATGTGCGTAGAAAATAATTGTAATCCAATGATAATTAGTAGTACTGGAGGAGGTGAAATGCAATGAAAGGAGCTTCAAATGTAATCTGGATAGTAGTTGTAACTTTATTGGCGCTTGTAGTTTTAATAGTATTGGTCGGCCCGATTGTACAGGGAGGAGACACTGCAAAAGATCAATTATCAATGAGTGATGCAATCAATTGTTGTAATAGTTGTTGGGCAGCAAATCCCGATGGAAATATTGGCGGAGAAGTAAAGTGTCCGGTAGCAGGGTCTGAAACTTCTCCATTAACAGGCACTGGAGGTTTATGTAAAAAAGTTTTAGGAAAAGAATGTGAATATTGTAGTGATATACCATTTTGTAGTCGTGGTTAATAATGTCTGCTGAAGATGTAAACAGAATATTGGGAGGAGTACTAATACTTATAATAGGCGTAGCTATAATGAACACAATGTTTTCATCTTCTGAATTAGATGATATGGCAGAACAAACTGCGTCTGCTATTGCTGATTCTATAAATGAAGCTGCGCTACTTCCTGCAGTTGATCATGAACCAACTTTAGATGAAGTAGATAAATATGTCCCCTTCGTGGTAAGGTTCGGAGATCCATTTAATTTTCTTAATGCAAAAACTGTAGCATTTCAAGGAGCAAGACCATCTTATGAAGTATATTATGAAAAGTTTCCAGACGAATCTCCTTTTCCAGGTCCTTTAAGTTTCTTTACAATGTGGAAAGAAAGTTATCCTTGGTCAGGTGGAATGGCAACGCAAATTGGTATGTATTTTGCAATGCGTGGTTTAAATGCGGGGTTTGGAACAAAAACTGGAAGAAAAGTTATGGGTGCACTTGCAGGAACTATAACATATCCTGTTAAACTTGCTTGGAGAGGTGCAAAATTTATAAGATCTATGCCAGCAAGATTATTACTTGCACTTGATGGAGAAGTTCAAGTGTTTGGAACTAAAACAATAATGAAAGCTATTAAAAGTAATAGTGGATTTGGTGTTAGAAGGGCGACTTTAGAATTAATGTTGGAACCATTTACATGGATACCTAATACAATGGCTAGAAAAAAAATATTAAATGATGCCATAGCCAATGGATTTGAAGCAACATTTGATGTTGATAAAAATGCAGGAGCTATGATGGAAGCTGTATTTAAAAATAAGCAAAAAGATTTGGGCATTACATATGATGGAAAACTTTCACCAGCATATAAAAGTCTTGATGAAGTTAAAACAATGAAAATAGCAATGTCGTTAATGGATACGAATGCAAAAAAAGCATTTTTAGAAAATGTGAAAGCACCACCACTTTTAAGCGAAACGAGATTTAAATTTAAAGATTGGGCAGAAGCTGCAAGAGGATGGGATGTATGGAAAAGAGACGGATGGAAAAATATTAAAACATTACGAGAATCTATTGGAAATATCGGTACACGTATTAGTAGTGTTGGAAAAACTGCTGGTAGAGCTATTAGAACTGCTTTAAGAAAAACACAATTTGATGGCCCAACAATGGAAACAGAATCGTTTATGTCTGTGTATTTTAAAAGTAGCGATGATGCATATCGCCTTGCGAGAGGAAGATATAGAAATCTATTCGATGATGCTGATGCTGGTTGGTTTTGGTATGTATCAGAGTCTGCATATGGTAGCAATGTGCCGATAATGAAAAAACTAGATTTAATTAAAAATATGGCTAAAGGCGGAAGTACGCTTATGACATTTCCAGATGGTACAACTGGCAAACAATACGCAGTATTATGGAGATATATGAGTGATAATATTGATCCTGAAGATTTAAGCAAAAATTTACCATTTGATGAGTTAGATGATGCTACAAAAAATGCACTGATGAAAAAGGCTAAAGAATTAGCTGGATCAGATGGTCTATTCACAGATGATTTTCCTGAAGATACTGTTCGAAAAATTTGGGAAATTGGTAGAGAAAACTATGCAAAAGATGGTAGTGCTGCAATTGAAAAAGCAGGTATGAAACTATATGCTGATCGAGCAGTAGCGGTAAAATGGAATCCAATAACTCAAATATATGAATCGAAAAATCCAAAAATATTAGCAGAATTACAAGATATAGTAGCTGGTAGAATTGAAACAAAACCTACTAGAGCACTATTTGCAAGGAGAGCAGTAAGAGCAGTAATGTTTGATTATGGTAAATATAAAACACCAGTTACTGCAGGTGCATGGTTAACACAAAAAGCTGAAGAAGAAACTACAGAAAATTATGAAGGAAGTACTGATAATTCAATAGTCTTTGTTAAAAAGGGAAGTGTTGTGAATGTAATACCGCTTGATGAAAAAGTAGCATCATATGGTGTAAAAATAAGCAGAGAAAACCCATCTTGGACAGATAGAACACCAGTTGGTTTTCAAACAGCATTATTCCGTGCAAGTGTTATAAATAATCCAAGATATTACACAGTAAGTCCGTGTTTTGGTACCGGAAAAGCATGGAAAGGCATTGATGATAATGGGGCAGAAAGAATATTTATAAAAATGACAGATGAAGATAAGATGTGTGGCGGTTCAAAATGCACTCCGGGAGTAATTGGATGCGATCCAGCAGATTGTGCAAATTATTGTTATGCAACAACTGATAGATTATTTGGAAAGGCTGACAACTCTCCGGCAACAGCAACATTTACAGCTGCCGCTGCAGCAACCACTGTATGTATGGCAGGAAGTGCGTATGTTTCAGGTGGCTTATCAACTAAACCATGTCTAATGGTAGGTGCAGCTGCTGGTTATACTACAATAGGCACTTTAATGTATAATCATAAATCAGATACGTCATGTACTGAAAACTATTGGGGATATTGGAACTGGTATCTGGGATCAGATACAATGGATATACTTGAAATTATGACCACTACAGGTATTGGTTCATTTGCAAAAACTGCAAAAGGCGTTAAAATATTTGAAAAAATAGGTAAAGGTACTAGAGTCGCAGGTAGAGTTGGAAAAAATTTATTGACAGATACGTCAATGATACCACAAACCCAAGGAGATTTAATATTATCTTGGCCTAACATTGGTGAGGAAAAATATGGTATAAATAAAGAATATATAGAAGAAAATCAAGCAGAATGCATTTGGGGAACTCCGGATAATGAAGAGGCTAGAAAAAATATATATGGTACTGATAATGATTTAGGGAGTCAATTGTCTTGAAAGGACAACTAATGTTTAATGCTATGGTAATGGGCGCAATATTACTAATAACAATAATTATACTGAGCACAGCCTTTGGAAAAGGTGTTGTTGCTAATGCAATGACAGTATTCGGTGGAGCAAATCCAGAATATCTAGGAGAAGAATTTTCACTTTTAGCAACAACTGTACAATGCGCGCCAGGATACATGGAAGCTGGAATTATTCTAAACACTGCTAGACATATAAAAATCAGTTATAATTCAGAAAATTCAGACTATGAATTAGATGTTAATTCGAAAATAAAACCAATTTTACGGTTTACCGATATATCTCCAACGGAAAGTAATGATGATTTCATCGGTCTTATATTATTTAAAAAAACATTAGAAAAAGTATTATATATTGAGGCCGATACCGCATGAAAGGAATATCAAAATTTTTTGGAATGTTTTTAAACATAATGCAAATAATTTTTATAATCATAGGTCTTTTTGCAATTTTCATAAACATAACAACATTTGGATATTCAACAGAATTTGTAGCAGGAACCAGAGAATCTGTAATGGTTATGCAAGCAGTATTATCTGCACCGTGTCTTACAGTAATCGCCTCAGATGGATATCCTATAAGAGCATTGTTTGATGAAACAAAATTAATATCTGAAACTACGACAATAGATGCACCTTCCTGTATTTCATATCGTCAGGATATACTAATTGAAGTTACTGGTCACGGAGATCCTATAATTATAGGAAATCCAGAGATAGGAACAATAAAACATACACAATATCCTGCTGCGCTAAAAACAATAGAAGGAACTACCGTTCCTGTACATGTAGATATTTCTGTTGGTTCTATACATGAGTGTACAAAAGCAGGACAATATGTATGTATGACAGGAGAATATGGAAATGAAATAATACTAATACCTGATTATAAAATGTATTCAACGGTGTATAGAGGAAAATGTGTAACAGTAGATAACGAGTTTGTAATTCAAAGGAATACTGTTGAAAATTGCAATGTAGAATATTATGCAGATAAAAATAATGTCTGCACATGTCAATATGTTGAAGATAATGCTATATGCACATATCCGGGTGGAAATGTTCCAGATGCTAAATGGGCATGCACAAAAGTTGATTAAATGAAAGGACTAAAAGGAGCGACAATACTTGCAGAAGTAATATCATTCATTTTCCTAATAATAACAGGATATGCATTAACTGGAACAATCATATTTGCATATGGCGTATCTACAGTAGAACAAGCATTAACTTCAGATAATCTTGAATATCATATGACAATGACAGCTGGATATTTTCCTATACAAAATGAAGTAATGCTATTGAGTATGTTAGAAACTGATTGCGCCTCAAATGAATGCGCTGGGCTAACTGGTTCTCTTACACTTACTTCAGGATGGAATAACGGCATACTAATACCAGAATTAGAAAGAATAAAAGTTAGCGACTTGCCAGATTGTATCGATTATGTACAAGGACAAGATGTTAGTGGAAATTGGATATTTTTTGGACAGGAAAATTGGTTAGAAAAAAATATACCATATAATATATTAACAACTGTTGATTGTACGTGGACAGGTGATGGTATACCTATGAAAATATTAATAACAGAATGTCTTATACAAGGAAATTCAAACCCATATATTAAAGAAATTGCAAAAACAATAAATGTAAATGATGCTATTACAGCAGCTGTATCTGGTTGGGGAACTAAAAAATACTCAATTATAATAAGAAAAGGAAATGGTAATATAATTAATTTAGCAGGAACTACTACACTAGCTGAAGAAATTAACAGCGGCAAATTAATAAAATTTCAAAAAATTTCATCTGAAGTATTTTCACCGTTTGAAACTGGATTTTTAGAATTATATGTATTCGATAATGAGGTAACTGATTAGTATGAGAAAAGGACTTGTATTACCAATAGCAGGAATAATCATGTTTGTTATATCAGTTGTAGCTGTCTATGTTTTAGCGCAACAAGATGGAAACTTTACAAAAGAAGTAATATTCAAAGGAGAAGTGACCGCATCTAATTTGAATGAATTAGAAATGATAAGAAAAATGTTACCTATGGCAATGGAAGCAACGATAGAAAGAGCTACATTTGAATCAGCTAAAGATGGATATGGTAAATCGTCATGGGGGTGCGTTGTTGCCACAGCCACATGTATCGCTACTATACCCACAACAGATGAAATAAAACAAAATTTAATTAATGAAATAATAAAAATAAAAAAACCAACAATTGGAAATTATAACAGAGATATCACATGGTCAATTCCAGTAATAACAATAACAACAGGTTCAGATTATCTAACTTATTTTAAAATATCTGGCTCATTTTCATTTAGACTAGAAGATAAAATCATAAAATCTAAAGCAGAATCATCTGTTCCAATTTCTGATACAATATCAAGTTCTTATTTCAAATTATACGAAGTTGGAAAAAGTATATTTGTTGTTAATTCTGATGAATATAACATATTAAATAGAAATGCACCAGCTTGGTGGAAAATAGAACAATTAAAAACTACACTAATATCAAAAAGTCCTAGTCTTAACTTTTTAGTTGAAGAAGTAACTAACACAGAACTCAGAATAACAATAACAGATCCAATAAGTCTTGTACCATGTGAACCAGGAGAAAGTGGATGTACCAATTCTATGAAACCACTATCAACAGTTTTCAAAATAACTATACCTGCTAGAATAATTTATGATAATAAAGTAAATCCATTATTATTAGAATCTGGTTGGAATTTTGGAGTAAAAACACCTTATAGTTATGACATATATGCCTATGGTATTGATTTCTTTGGCGCTGATATATCAAAAGTTCGTGATAGTAATACTAATTTTGAACTTCAATATGGTGATATAATGTATGTTGATAAAGCATATGATATTATGGTACATTCCGATCAAATGTGGTCCGGAGATTATATTCCTTAATTAAAGTTTATATACCAAGAAGTATTATATTTCTTATGAAAAAAGGAATGGAATTACCAATAAACACATTAGTTGTATTTATTATTGCATTAGTTGTTCTGATAGCATTCATTGCATTGTTCATGAATGTGCAAGGACAGGGTGGTAGCACTGTAAGTATTGAAACTGCTAAAAATAGTGGCTGCCAAAGATATGTAAGCATGAATTATTGTAATACCCCTACAACTTCTGGTTCATCAATATCCATACAATCTGTTCAATGTTCTGATACTGCTAAAACTATTGCAAATGATCTTGAAACATTAGCTGCAAAATGCTATGGTATAACTGCCACAACAACAAATAGTGCAGCATCACAGTTATGTTGTTTATAATTTATGGAGGAATGAAAAAAATGAAAAAAGGAATGGAATTACCAATAAATATGTTAGTAGTAGTAGCAGTAGCAGTCGTAGTTTTAATGGGTGTAATTGCTATATACATTCTAGGAGTTGGACCATTTCAACAAAGTGTAGGATTAGAAGCAATTAAGAATTCCGCTTGTTCTCTTTTAGTGAGAGAAGGATGCACTGCATCAACTTCAGGTATACATGTTAACACAGATGCGAATGAAGATGGTTTTGTATGTACAAAAAATATCGGTTATAATGCAAAAACTGGAATTGGATACGATGAAGATACAGATACATGTCTATTTGCAGACGATGGAGAGAATGAAGCTAGAAAACCAGACACATTATTAGGTTTGTGCGCAAGTAAATTCGGAAAAACTTCAGATTCAGCATGTAAAGCACTTTGCAATTGTCCAGGATACTATTAATAATATAGAGGTGATTTTCAGTGACAGACACAGTGACGTCAGTAATAGATACATTCAGTGATAATAATAAGGATAAATTGGCATACATCTTGGGAGCACTCTATGGAGATGGGCACTTTAATTTAAATTCTCACAGAATTCAATTTGGCAGCTGTGATATAGAATTTATAAGATGTTTAGTTAATTACATTTCTGACATTTTCAATATTAAATTGAATATTAGTGTTATAAAACTTTCAAAGAAAAATAAAAACCATAGAGACTATTATTACATTTCTTCATCAAGAAAATTATATGATATGATCTCGCAATTTAATTATAAATATCTGAAAAGAATCCCGGATTTCATTACCAATGGAAGAATGTCAATTAGGGCTGCTTTTCTTGGTGGTGTTTTTGACGCAGAAGGTAATGTTGATATTCATATAATAAAAAGCAGAAATGAGATACAAAGACACGTTAGATGTTATTCTAACGATAAGAATTTCTTGGAAAAGATAAAAATTCTGCTATTAAACTTAGAAATAAAATCGTGTATAAACAGAAGCAAAGGAAAAAATTATTGCTTAACCATATGGAATCATAAAGGTCTTGTAAATTTTGAAAAATATGTCAATTTTAATATTATCAGAAAGAAATTAGAATTAAGAAAGGCGATTGAAAGTTATAAACAAATACAAACACAGTGGAACAAAGAAACTTATAATGCGGTAATAAATTTAAGAAATTGCGGATTTGGAGCGACAAATATACAGAAAAAACTTTTAATAAAAATTCCAAAACCGACAATAGAATCATGGATATACAAAGATGTAAAAATAACGAGGTAGATAAAATGACAGATGCAACAGATAACATAATTTTCGTTGGGAAAAAAAGGCTGTAAGTTCCATGCTTTAGTCATTTCTGACCAGCGATGAGTTATGTATTAGCTTGCGTAACTCAGTTCAACGAGGGTAATGAAAACATTATCCTAAAAGCTAGAGGACGAGCAATTTCGCACGCAGTCGATGTAGCAGAAATAGTTAAAAACAAATTCGTAATGAATACAGAAATTAAAAGTGTAAACATCGGAACTGAACAAGTTACAGGCGAACAAGGAGAGAAGCTAAATGTTTCAAGCATAGAAATTATACTTGGTAAAAAATGATTTTCAGTTACGGGCTTAGTTCTTTAGCCCATTTTATTCTTACAAAAGCTTTAAATTATATCAAACTATACTTTATTGTACGGGCTCATGGCTCAACCCGGTAGAGCACTCGCTTTGCAAGATCAAATCCAAAATAGCGAGGGGTTGGGGGTTCAAATCTTAATTGTATATTTTTACATTAGGTGAAATTCCCCCTGAGTCCACCATA
>JAHIDZ010000019.1 GCA_018901755.1 Nanobdellota archaeon
AATGCAAGTATCATCTTGTACACCCATCATCATGCTTACTGTTATATTTTCAGTTGAACTATGATTTGTTAAATTCAGCACTATTGTTCCACCAAAATAATATGCTTGTGGTGTTGAAGTTGGATTAGATGAACCATCAATTGTCCAAGTAGCTGTATCGTTGTGACAAAATACTGTAAAATTATCTGGATTTTTCATTAAAATAGTCATTGAAGGCATAGTTGTTCCATTCATCATTTCTCCTATTGGAGGCGACATAGTTGCCCATCTTGCTGGCAAGAGTGTCTGATTTCTATAAAATGCATTTGTTTCATAACCTCCACTTGGCACAGGTGCAGTTACATTTATCAAACCTCTTGCTGCTGAACCTGTCATATTAACTTCAAATGTAATATTATAAGCTAAAAATTCCTCAGTTGTTGGAAATTCCCAAAAATTTCTATTATTATAAGTTAATGGTGCGTATTGATTTAATGGCATAACCATTCCATTAAATGTACCACCTGTGAAGTTAGGATAAACCATTATTCCTTCAAATGAATACTGAGTTTGCATTTGTGCCCATGTTCCACCATAATCTGTAACAATTCCAGTACCATTTATTATCAATGGTTTTGAACTTTTATTGCTTACACTATATACTTTAACAGATGCATTGTTTACACTTGTTCTAGAATAAAATAAACTTGTATTATCATGTATAGTCGCATTTAAAATATATGTTGTTTCTGATGAAGGTGCAACATAATTATACTCTGTCCAACCACTTGAATTTGTCAAAGTATCATATACAGATCCATCTGTCTGATTATATAATGAAACATTATAATTTGCCAAAGGTACGCCTGTCTGATTATCCCGTACAAAACAATTTATTTCCTCGGTTCCACCAGTTGTTATCATTAAATAAGGAGCATTTGAAAAAGTACAAGTTAAATTTGAATAACCATTAAATGTTATATTAAAACTAATTCCTGTTGTATTTGCAGAATAATTCTGATTGCCATTTGAAATTAATGTTAAGTTTACTCTTTTTGCGATTGTTTGAGTGTTTAGAAGATACACTTGTGTATCAATTATATTTTCTATATTAGAAACTAAATTAACTCCTCCGTCTCCATCCTGATTTGTAAGATTATAGGTTGTTGCAGAAAGCGTTAATCTTATGTTTTGAGAAACTGGCGAGAATGCTCCAGAGTCTGCAAATGATGCAGACACATTTGTATTATTGCCAACATATCTAGTGATTGAAGAGCCTGTTGAAGGCGCGGTTATGTTTTGATCAAGAGTTAGATTAAATGCATATGATGTGTTTTGATTAATTGTGATATTAAATGTTTTATTTCCAATAGAATAATTCTGATTGCCAGATGTATTATATGTAAATAAGTGATGACCTGCTCCTAAAATAGTATTATCAGTTACATTTCCTACCCCAAGTATCGCTTCACCTGTTGTAGCACCAAATCCAGTTAAATTCCTATACAATGTAATTCCTATGTTCTGTCCATTGAAAACAGAACTATCATTCCATGCAGTTACATTTGGTCCATTAGGATATGTCACTGTTCCATTAGCTTCTAGTCCGTTTGCTAAAGCCATGTTTAAGAAATCTGATGTTGATGTGTTCTGGGTAATATTTAAATGATAATGTTTAGCCGCTGCTGAATAATTAGTATTTCCAGATGTGTTATAATCGTAGTAGACCATTCCTGCTCCAGTTATATTTGTTTCATTAGTTCCGTTCGCTGTTCCAAATGTTGTAGTTGTATTTTTGTATAATGTAAATGTTATTGCCTGTTGCCCGAACACTACTGCGGAATAATTAGCAGTTATGTTGACTGTATCTGGAGCGTATGTTCTTGTTTTATTTCCTTCAGAATTATTTATTGACAGATTCATATACAAAGATGTTGACGCGTTTAGCGCAATTATATATGGATTTGTCCACACTCCGGAAATATTATTTGTAAAATTCCATTTACCGCCGTCTGTTCCATTGCATACCCATGCGTAATAATATGTTTCTGCTCTAGAGAAACTGTCCATCGTGAAATTTATCCAAAATGTTGTTGTGTTTCCAACAGATCCGTCTGGATTTATCATATTGACAGAATAAGGATTGTTTGTTACCTGTGCCGGCATAGGACTTAGTGTTGTATAATTTTGCCACCCGCCTGAAAAATTAGCATAGAAAACACAAGTGCTGACATTTGCCGAAATTGAACCGTTTGTAGCATTAATTTGAAACCCGTAAACATTTGGATATGTATATTGCAATCCAGAAGCAACAGATTGATTTATTGTATAAAATATAACCGGCGATCCTGCGTCAGTGGCGCCAAACGCGAATGTGTTTAGACTAGAAACTAAAATAAAAGCAACAAAAACAATAACTCCTAATAGAACACCGTACTTAACTGCTCCGATTAAACCTTTTTTCATCATTTAGCCCCTTATTCAATAAAGTAATTAGCATTTAACTGATATATAAATATAATTATTTTTTGAGTCGCAAAATAAACGCGGTTTATTTGATTAACTTGCCGAATATTTCTTCTTTACCACATGTTATAATGGCAAGATTATCGCATTTCAGTTCCCTTGACGCTTTTAACAACGGCTTAACTTCTCTCTTCTGCATCTATCAATGTTATGCGCTCATATCAGATATCAGTTTCTCAATTCTTTCGACAAATCTGTAAGCGTCTTTTTTTATGCTCCCAGCAACGGAATCCGCCGTTTTCTTAGTAGGAGAATATTGCGCGATTT
Source organism: Nanobdellota archaeon (assembly GCA_018901755.1). Lineage (GTDB taxonomy): Archaea > Aenigmatarchaeota > Aenigmatarchaeia > Aenigmatarchaeales > Aenigmatarchaeaceae > JAHIDZ01. Next base: position 2,773 of record JAHIDZ010000019.1, read on the forward strand.
CTCTCTTATCTTTCGCTGTTCTTATCATTTCTATATAGTTAACTTCTAATCTGGCCTTTTCAATTAATTTTATAATCTCTTTTTCCAATAATCCTTTTTTCACATAAAATTCTTCCAAAGCCAGCGTTGTTGCTATGTGATTTTTGCTTTTATAACCTATTTTGGCTAAAGCCGCTAAGCTGGCCATGTACATTGAATAATAAGCTGTAGTGACAATCCATTCATTAGGCGAATAATCTTTTGGAATATTTAGTAAATCCGCGGCTTGCTTGTTTGTTTTGAGAGATAGTAAAATGCTCATTGTAATTAAGTTCTTGCGTGATTTTTCTAAGAAACTATCAGCAAGATCTTTCGCTGAATTCATCTTTATTAAAAACCCGTTGTCTATATACCATTTCAAAGTTTTCATTGTTTGCCACCATACATTAATTTATACAGAGCTTCCATTCCATATAAAACAACTCCGAATTTAATCAAATTCTCATAAAAAACAGGATTATCTTTTTTTATATTCATAAAATCTTTCGCCAAAACTACAACAGGCGTTATTTTTCTGTTGTATTTATGCGTTAATGACAGAGATATTTTATCAATATCATGCTTTTTTCTTGTTACGCATAAAACATCCACATCGCTTTCTTCTGTCTGTTCTCCCTTTGAAAAAGAACCAAACACAATAACAGATATCAGATCACTGTTAGATATTTTTTCGATAAATTCGTTTAACAGATTTTTTATAGATATTTGCTTAGATTTAAAAAATTGCTCCTTTTTTTTTGTATAAAAATGCATAAATGGCAGCAAGAAATCTTTTTTCATATTGACGCAGAATAAATAAGTTTTCCCGATTTTTCTTTTTAACAAGTAATCTTTTTTGCTTAGTTCCATCAAAATAGTATATGCCCTTTCATGCGAGTAACCTGATTTATCTTCAATTTCCTTGGTAGTATAACTGTTTTCCAGAAAAGGAAAGAAACATTCCAATATTTTGATTTCATTGTCTATTAGCATATTTATACCTGTTGATTTATCTACTATATGGTTGATTTTACAACTATATAAAACTATTGAAAACAACGCTCGCTAAATAAATTTTCTTTCATGTTTTCAGCTTATGATTTTAAAAACATTGAAAAACAATATATTATTGCAGGAGATAGACTGGAGTGCTCGCCCTACTCTGTAAGCGCAAACGGGCGTTATGGTGTGGTCGAAGCCTGAGAGCGCTGTTAAGATCGCGGGAAAGTCTGGATTTTCAACTGAGAAGCCTCGTCCCGTAGAGCTGATCTTATAGTGAACCATGCGAGACCCGGAAGGGAGCAGCATTAATCTATATCTTTAGCGTTTATGGGGTCGCGAAGTGGAGAAGAATATCTGGATCAACTTTTCAGCATTTTGGCAGTCATTAAAGGCGCTCTCCTGCGCTAAATTTTAAGTTCATAATATCAGCTTCAAGTAATCTGCCGATTTTAATCGTCGGAAGAATTGAAATAAACACTTAAATTCTAGTTTTATAAATCCTTTCATATAACTCGCCTTGAAGAGTTTCCTAATATGTTAAATGTTTTTATATCTATAAAAATAATTGATGGTACTGTGAGAAAATGCATTGTTTTGAATAATTTAGATTTGACAGCTAAAAAGACAGACATACTGAATAAATTTACTAATGAATATTTGCGGGTTTTAGACAATACCTGTTTGCAGCTGCCTGTTGCGGATTCTTCTAACGATCTGCACCATTTAACATACTCAAACATGCGAAAAACCTCCTTTTTGCCAAGCGACATTATCGAAGAAGCTCGAAAAGACATTTGGAAAGACAGAAAAGGCATTACGAGTAATGGGCATACATTTACAAAATGTTCTATCCGCCTCAATAAAAGATGGTTTAGATATATTAAAACTAAAAGAAACAATCCATGCTTTAAGATTACTTATTCTCCTAAAAAGAATTTTACTATACCTATCAGAACAGACAAGCAGTTTCAGAGATTCGGTTCGTTTTTGAAAGATGGTTGGATTTTTGATAATATTTCTCTTCTTAAAAACGATAAAATCGCCGTTGTTTTTGAAAAAGAATTTACTAAACCAGAAATTAATAGAAGATATGTTCTTGGCATAGATGTTGGTTCTTCCACTCTTGCCGCAGTTACGATTTTCGATACTGAAACTTCTAAGGTTGTTAAACAACTTTATTTTGGAAAAGATATTGTAAAAGAACAAAGAAAATATAGCGAAAGAAGAAATAAACTTAAATCTCTTGCTGACAAGGGTTCCCACAGAGCAAGACAAAATCTCGAAAAGCTTAAGCACAAACAATTTAATTTTGTCAAGACAAGAAGCGGTCAAATTGCTAAAGAAATTATAAATCTTGCCAGATCTTATAATGCTTATATTTCTGTCGAGAAACTCAAGAATCTTAAAGGCAGAAGAGGCCAATTTAATAAAAATACTAACAATAAAATTAATAGAATTCCTTATGGAAAGTTCAAAGAATTCCTTAAATCCAACTGTGAAATGTTTCAGATTTCTCTTTACGAAGTTGACGCTTACCACACTTCTAAATGGTGCCATAAATGCGGTGCATTGAACAATGGGCATCATTCTGGAAACTATAGTTTGTATAAATGCAGGTGCGGTTTGATTGTGAACAGCGACAGAAAGGCCTCTTTGGCAGTCGCTGTTAAATCTGTTTTGGAGCGGACTAAAACTCACAGCATCACTAACTTGAATTCTGTCCAGATTTCTAATACCCGAGTTCCAGTAGATGAACTTTTGCGTTCCGATGATATTGGTTTGAAAGTTGCTGTGCAACATAATAATCAATCTATGGAAAGTCATCATTTTTAAATGGTGGTAATCTACATTTATTTTTATACTAAGAAAGACAGGATACTTCTATGATAAATGATAAAAATTTATTTTTTGTTCTTTGTGTAACTCTTATTGTAGGATGTTTAATTGGAATGCTAATGGATAATGCTGTCTTCTTCTATCCAACCAACTCATTTACAGAAAAAAGAGTATCGCTTGCCGCAGTTAATGAAAAAGGAGAAGGTATGGCCATACCAATAGTTGTAGAAGTAAAATACGGTTCTGGAAAAGTTTTAACTGATATTGATAAATTATTATTTTGGATAGATACGCAGCAATCAATGCAAATAGCGCGTGATGTAGCGGTAAACATAACTAAATTTGATTTATCTGATTATGATCTTGTATATACGATTGAAACTAACGAAACTGGTATAGTTGGTGGTCCCTCAGCTGGAGCAGCATTAGCAATAGCAACCATAGCAGCATTATCAAATAGAACAATACGAACAGATGTCATGATGACTGGAACTATCAATGAAGATGGAACTATCGGACCGGTAGGAGGTATACTTGAAAAGGCAAAAGCTGCTAGAGATATTGGCGCTAAAATTTTCATAGTTCCTATTGGTCAGGGAACAGAACTAAAACTAGTTCCAAAAGAAAGTTGTATAAAAACATTCGGATTTTTGTATTGTGAAACCAAATATCAGGAAGAAACCATTGATATAGCTAAAAATTCTGGAATAGCTATAATAGAAGTCAAATATATCGAAGATGCGGCAAAATATTTTTTTGAATAATCTTTATATTACCAGTAAATTCAATTATATATAATGTGGCTAAATCCTTTTACCCTACTTGGTGCTCTAAGTATACCATTTCTATTAAGCAATCTAGCTACATTTATCGGATTTTTATTAGCAACATATTTTTCAATTACATACACTTTGAAATTCTTTGAAGGAAGACCGAAATCACTGAGTTGGATTTTAATTATTAGCGGGCTAGCTTCGTTTTGTATATCAGAATTTGGTCAATTTCTTATGCCATATATGGAAAATCCAGTAATTATCACATCGATAATAATTTTAATAGCTCAAAACTTTGGAGTTATATCAATTGCAGTAGGATGTTTCCTATTGTATAAGGAGGTAATGTAATGGTTACGGGATATCTTTTAGAAATTTTCGGAGGATTACAATGGAATGATCCATTAACTTCATTTGGTAAACTTGGTGGTATAGTTTTACTAAGCAGTATACTTGCAATTATCTGCTTCCTAATAGCTGGTATTTTCATATATCTTTATTACAAAAAATTCTATGCAATCGGTGAAGCCCCTAAAGGATGGACATATTTCTTCTTAGGTATGATTCTGTGCGGATTTTATCAGTTGTTAAAAGTACCATTTACATACAATTGGATATATGGAGATTTTTTCATTGTAATATTCTTAATATTCCAAGTAATTGCAATAAGCGTTTTAGTTTATGGTCTTTATTTATTGAAAAAAGAGGTGTCGATTTAAATGGGATTTGATCAAGAGTTAAAAAACATAATGAAAAAGAAAGGCAAGGGTGGTGGATTTTCTAGAGCTTTAGTTCTTAGCTTACAATGGGTTTCTGTTGGTTATTCGTCTGCATTATATTTCGCAGGTAAGAAGTTTGGAAAAGAAATTGTTGCTAAGGAGTTAACAAGTAATGATATTAACGCTGTTCTAAAAGATGTTATAACTTTTTTCAAAGATTTTGGAATAGGTAAATTATCTATTAAAGAAACAGATCAACGAACTGCTACACTAACTCTTAAGGATGGAGCAACTTCTGCTGGCATGTCTTCTGTTGGAAAACCAGTTTGCTTCTTTGAAGCCGGACTAATTGCTGGAATAATAGAAGGAAGACTAAACAAAAACACAACTGTTACTGAATTAAAATGCGGAGGAATGGGAGATTCGGAGGATCAGTTCCTAGTGAAGATGAGTTAAATGGAAAGAATAAAAACAGGAATAACTGGATTGGATAAAAAACTTGGAGGCGGATTTCCTGCAGGGTCATCTATCTTATTAGTCGGACCTCCAGGATGCGGTAAATCAACAATATCACAACAGTTCTTAGCCGAAGGTCTTAAAAACGAAGAAGCTGGTTTGTATACAACATTAGATATACCACCTGAAGAATTTTTAGAAAACATCAAGAAATTTGGAAAGGTTAATACTAAAAATTTAAAATTCATAGATGCGTATTCCTGGAGAATTGGCAATACGTCTGGCGATTTCACCTTAACTAATCTAGCTAACATAAATGAATTAAATATAATGATGAGTCAAATAATAGAAGAAATTGGCCCGTCAAAATTAAAAAGGAGTGTGTTTGATTCTGTATCTACACTATTACTGTATGCAGATCCGATTCTTGTTGTTAAAATGATGCCTGTTATAATTGCTAAACTAAAAGCAGCTAAATTCACACAAATATTAATACTTGAAGAAGGTGTGCATGACCCTAAGACCGTAGCTACTTTGAATTATCTAACAGACGGCTTAATAGAATTTAAGATGGAAGAAGGCAAAAGATTTTTCAGAATTGTCAGAATGAAAGACACTGATCATAAAATGGATTGGGTGGAATTTGATATAACTGATCAAGGTGTACAAATATGAGCATAACAAATGATATCGCATTTTCAATGTTGTCTTACTCGAAGATTTACGAGCCTTACGTATTTGCATGGGGTAAGCGGACAGGTCATGATTTAGTTTCTGAGAAGCTATCTCTTAATGTTCAACCTGCATTAAAATCTAAAAACTTATTTGAAATGGGTGTAACAGCTGGAACATTAAATAAAATAGTTACTGATAAAATTATCATGGACAAGATAAAATATTCTCAAGCTCATTATAAAATATTAAAAGATAAAAACTTGAAAGAACTTAACGGAGACAACTTACTAAAAATAGCTTATCCAAATATTCTTCTATCTCCTGGCTCACACACATTATTATATTGGATTGGTAAAGAATCTGGATTGAAACTTGGTTGCAAACATAATCATAATCTAACAGAACTAAAATCCTTATCTAACAAACTTAAGATTGGAAATGTTGAAATAAAAAGTAATAAAATATTATTACATGATTCTGCATTTGCAAGAGAAGTTGGAAGTGTTGGTAAACCAGTATGTTCTTACTATGCTGGTCTTATATCTGGATTTTTGACAAAAGATAAAAAATGTAATGTTATAGAAACAAAATGTATTGCTAACGGAGATAGACATTGCGAATTTGTCTTATTCTAAATTATCTTGTATTCTGTATTGTTGCCATATCTGGATCGATTGGTTCTGTAATTGTTTCAATTTCTTCATATAAGTTTCCTGTACCCGATGGAATTACACCTATAATCGGTGTAATATATCTGAAATCTAATTTTCCTGGATTAGATAAATCAAATATTGGTAATAAATCTATGTAAACCGTATCGTATCCTAACATTTTTGCAACAAGTGAATATGACATCATTTCTAAAATTGTATTGGATGGACCGAATGTTGTGATTAGTGGTAATTGTATTGATTCGATTGTTTTGATCCAATATATTTGCTGGCTTAAATCATATGCTGTTTGATAATCGCAATTGTAGTAT
>JAHIDZ010000020.1 GCA_018901755.1 Nanobdellota archaeon
ATACTTTATTGTACGGGCTCATGGCTCAACCCGGTAGAGCACTCGCTTTGCAAGATCAAATCCAAAATAGCGAGGGGTTGGGGGTTCAAATCTTAATTGTATATTTTTACATTAGGTGAAATTCCCCCTGAGTCCACCATAGCTAAACTAGTGGTTCTCCCGCAAGATTAATGTTAATAAATAAAGAGAGTCCTGAAGAGATGTGGGAAAGATTTAAGAAATTAGATTTGATTAAGGATGATGAATAGAAATTTAATTAAAATATTTTATACAGTTGAAAAATCAACAATATAGTAGATAAATCAACATAACAGATCTATACAGATACGCTTATGTTTTTCTTGTCTAAGCCTTATGGATATATTTCATCAAATTTGAATAACCCATTATTCTAATAACCATTTCCATAAAGGAATATACTTTATTGTTTTATTATCAACTTTCTCCTCTTTCTCATAATCTTCTGTTATAATCAGGCCTTTCCTTAACTTGAATTTTTTCATTGCTTCCAGCAATCCATCTATTTCTCTTTGCTTTGTTTTCTTATCGCTTACATCCCAGCAAACCTGTATCAGTTGCTTAGGTTTTAAACCTTCTTTTACAATAAAGTCCACTTCATTTTTGTCTTTCCAATAATAAATTTCCTTATCTCTTCTTTTTAGCTCAATAAATACAATATTTTCAACTATCCTGCCAATATCTTCTGAAAATCTAAATGAAACAACATTTCTTAGACCAGTATCTATACAATAGACCTTTCTCTGATTTACAATCTGTTTTTTCATTGAATATGAGAAAATATTCATTTCAAAAAATAAGTATGCTGTTTCTAAATATTTCATATAATTTTTAACAGTATTTACAGAAGAATCCAAAGTATCTTTTAATTTATTATAGCTTATCAAGTTTGAAATATTGGCCATTAATACAGAAGCCAGGTCTTCTATTGTTTTAGAAGATTCTATCTCAAATCTTTTTACAACGTCTTTTAGAATTATATCCTCATAATAAGACTGCAATAGATATTTCTTTTTCTTGTAATCAAATACTTCCGGGAATCCGCCATATTCAATGTATTCTTTGAATAATTTCTTTAATGGGATTTTTTTGGAAGAAAACTTTAGTTCATTTAATGATTGGTAAGCGAGTTTCTTATATTTTAAATATTCAAAAAAACTAAATGGAAATACTTCAAATTTCAGATTTCTGCCTGTCAGTAATGTGCTTAATTCAGAGCTTAGGAGTGTTGCCGATGATCCAGATATTATAAATTTAATATTTGTTTTTGTGTCATAAATTCCCTTTATCCATCTTTCCCAGTTTGGTATATTCTGGATTTCGTCTAAAAACAGATAAAGTTTATGTTTTTTTGATACTGAGAATTCTTCCATGTATGTGTCAAGAAATATGTCAAGCTCATCTCCGTTTAATGGATAGAGTTTCTTGTTGTCAAAATTAAAATAAATAATATTTTCCTTTGGTATGTTTGATTTAATTAAATAATCCATTAACTGATGCATTATCGTTGTTTTACCCGATCTTCTTACTCCTGTTATAGCAAGTATATGGCGTTTGTTTAAAAATTCCTTTATATTTGAAGCAATAGCCCTTTCTATGCCTGTTTCTAGTTCTAATTCCTTAAATTCATAGAACAGTCCTGTTAGTTTTTCTTTTGTTGATATCATATAAATAGCATAGTATTTGACGTTTATAAAGCTTTCAGTCCACTGAACAATTTTAATGAATATTGTTCACTGATATGATTGATATGATTTTGATACATAAGATATATTACATGATATACAAAAGTTATCAATTCTGAATTTGACTATAAATTCGTATCAATATTAAATTTCTTACCAAAATCTCAAGATCGGTTTTCCATTTATTTTCTGCCCACCAACTATTTGTTATCATGAGTATTTTCTTTGGATAGCTAGTTTTTTCCCTTACTTTATCTGCATACTGGATAACATCTATTAACTCATTATATAGAGTAGGTTCTCCACCTGTTAGATTAAGATCTATTGTTTGTTGTTCAGGAAGTTGATCTATATAGTATTTAGCTTGCTCTAAGGTTAGTTTTCCTTCAGAGTCTGGTCCATAGGTTCCGATGCAATGAGAGCATTCATAATTACATTTTCTGGTTAGCAGTAGATTTACTAGGTTCAGCATAAGACTAGTTGTATAGAAAACTTTATATTCACTACTTTGATGGGTAAGAAGAGTTATAATAGCTCTTAGAATCGAGTGTTATATTTCCAATTTATATTGTTCAAGAACTGGAAATGGCTTGTTTTCTACCACATGTTCTAAATTATCAAATAAACCTTTGGTAATTTTAAGAAGAGTATCACTAATATCATCTAAAGACATTTTTAATTCATTGGCAACATCTGTTAGATCGGCTTTATCTAATGTATCAAAATACTTAGTTGTGCGTAGTGTTCGCTTTAAAATGTAATTTTCTTGAATAGTAAATCGCGGAATCAATTCGTTCTCTAAATAACTCACCATATATTCTTCTGATGCCATGATAATAATTGATTTAATTAAAATATAAACCCATTGAATAACCTTGAATCAAACATTTAAGTTAATTCTACAATATATTGATATGGTGAAATGAATGAGCGAAATAGCATGTTGCGGGATAGATTGTGAAAAATGCGTTAAATTCAAAGATAAGTTCGCCGAAAAGACAAAAGAAATAATAAAATCAGTTGAAGAATCAAATTTAGATCATTGGCAAGAACATGAACCAAGAGAAGAAGAGTTTAATTATCAAGATTTCAAAAAAGGTCTTGTTTGGTTTGAAAAACATATGCGTTGTGTTGGCTGTCATGATGGTGGAGGATGTGGCGATTGTATTATAAAATCTTGTTGTAAAAACAAAGATATTGATAATTGTAGTAAATGTTCATCATTTCCTTGTGATAAGGTTAGAAAATTCAAAAACGACATGGGTATAGACATTGAGAAGAATTTTAAGGTGAATGAATGAAAATAATAATCTTAACTTCAGCTGGTTTATCTAATCAAAAGATAACTGAAGAGTTCTTAAAATTAGTAAACAAGTCTCAGTCTGGCATTAAAGTAATATTTGTTCCTACTGCTTCCAGAACAAAAGAAGAATTATTTTATGTTGATAAATCTAAAAAAGAACTTTTAGATATAGGTGTAAAAGATGAAAATATAAAGGTTTTTAATTTAGATCATAAAATTTCATATGAAGAAGTTGAAGGATTTGATGTAATTTACGTATGCGGAGGAAATACACCATATCTTTTGCAGAAAGTTAGAGAAACAGGATTTGATAACATAATAAAGCAATTTGTAGAAAATGGGAAACTTTATTTTGGAGTAAGTGTCGGAAGTATCATTGCAGGACCAAGTATAGAAATATCTATTCCGTTTGATTCAAATGACGTAAAAATGACAGATTTTACAGGTTTGAATCTAACCGATATTGTTATATCGCCACATTATAAGGAAGCCGAAAAGGAGATAATCGAAGAATTTAGAAAGAAGCTAAAATATAAAATAATTCCATTAACTGATAATCAGGCTTTACTAATCTTAAATAATGAAATTAGTTTGATTGGCGATTAGATATGATAGTTCTAAACAATAAAAAAACACTGGTAATAGAACCAAAACCACCCTATAATTTTAATGCTACGATTTTCAAACCATCTCACTATCCCGACCCTCTCAGTAAATATGAGGCTGGGAAATACTGGTTTCCAATGAGATTCAAGAACAAGGTATATGGAATAAAAATGGAGAGCCTTGGAACAATAAACAAGCCAAAAATCAAGATTAGTATCTCCTATAAATCTAATTTATCAAAGAACGAAATGAAGGAAATTATTGATGAATTGGATTATAGGCTTGAGTTTAATCGTGATATTTCAGAGTTCTTTAGAAGATTCAAAAACGACAAGGTACTTTCTCCGTTCATAGAGAAATGGTATGGAATGCATGGAAGCTGTACTCATGATTTATACGGTCTTTTAATGGTAGGAGTATTCCTACAAAATGCTACTGTTAGAAGAACAGTTCAGATGACAGAAGCTATGCTGAAGAAATATGGAACTAAGGTTATGTTTGATGGTAAAGAAGTTTATGAGTTCTGGAAACCTGAAAAAATGATAAAAGCTTCTGAAACAGATCTGAAAGCATTGAAGGTAGGATATCGAACTAAACTGTTCATAAAACTCTCTGAAACCTTTGTGAAAGAAGGTATTGACGAATCCAAATTGAGAAAGATGCCAGTAGAGGATGCTAAGAAAGAGTTGATGAAGTTATATGGAGTTGGTCCAGAAACAGCACGTATCCTGTTGCATGAAGCTTTGCATCATTATGATATCTTTGAACACGTTTCGCCTTGGCAACAGAAGATATATTCAAAACTCTTGTTCAATAAGAAACTGGTCCCTACCGAGAAAATAATAGAATATGTGAATAGTCATTGGGGCGAATGGTCTGCTCTTGCTACAAATTACATATGGGAAGACATCTTTTGGAGAAGGAAACACGGTGAAAATATTCCCTGGTTGGAAAAGGAAATAAGATTATAAGAATTGATGATAAATAATATTTAAGGTGAAAAGAATGAAAAGAACAAAAGAAGATAAGAAATTTATGATTGAACTTGATAGAAGTAACAGAGATTATGTAATGAGCATGTCAACTTTTATGTTGGCAACTTTGGTATCTACAACAGCACTTATGATATCTGTATATTCCTTTATTTATGCCCTCAATGGATGGAGCACCTATACTATTATCGTTGGAATTATTTTTACTATTGTATTGTCTGGTTTTTGGATAAGTATAATGCCCCGTGCAAAACAAGGTATAAGAAATGCCAAAAAAATAAATGAACAGTTCGAAAAAGAATTGCTTGAATTATATCCTGAATATAAGACCAAATATCACTGATAGTTCTTTAATTTCTAATTTCTGTGGGGGATTTAAACGTTTTTGATAAAAGAACCCTGAGTCCACTTACCACTACCTTTTATCTAAAAACAGTATATTTATATATAAATAGGGGTAAGGTATATCTATGGTAACAATCAGAAAAAGAACAACTGGCAATCAAACATACTACTACCTAGAACACAGCATAAAGATAGATAAGAAAGTTGAAAAACGAGAAAAATATCTTGGAAAGGTTATTCCTAAAGACATAGAAAAGATTAAAAAAATGTTTCTATTTGAAATTTATAAAACAAAATGGTATAATAAATTTGATATAATAAGCAAAAACTATAAAAATGAATTTGAAAAACTGCCAGAATCAATTAAAGAAAAACAAATTGAACAATTCATGATTAAATTCACATATAATACAAATAAGATAGAAGGAGGAACACTATCTTATCGAGACACATCAAATTTACTTCATGATAAAATAACTCCGTCTGGAAAGCCAATTAAAGATATTAAAGAAGCTGAAAGCCATAAAAGAGTATTTTATGAAATATTGAAATATAAAAAAGATATTAATCTTGGAACAGTTCTCGAATGGCATAGAATGCTACTAAATGATACAAAACCAGACATTGCTGGGGGCATAAGAAATTATGAAGTTGCTGTAGGCGGATCAAAGGTAGAATTTCCTTTAGCTATCGAATTAAATGCATTGCTAAAAGATTTCTTCAAATGGTACGAAAAAAATAAGAATATATTACATCCAGTTGAATTAGCTGCTCTAACTCATTTGAAATTTGTTTCGATTCATCCGTTCGGAGACGGAAACGGAAGAATATCAAGGCTAATAATGAATTTTGTACTTAAAAAACATAACTATCCTATGCTAGATATCACATATGTTAATAGAAATAACTATTATAATGCGCTTGAAAGATCACAAATTAACAAAGATCCATATCCATTTTTAAATCATATCTTCAAAAGATATCTAAAAAACTATAAAAAATATTTAAAAAACTAATCATTTTCATGGGTCCACCACACCACTGAACTCTTTAGAAAAGGCTTCACCCAAAATTAATTTCTGAATATATACAACACATATAAAATGTTTGAAATAATATAATTCTTATGGTAAAGAAGAAAGAAGTGATAAAATGGTAAAATGCAGATGGTGTAGAGGACCAGCAAGAAGAAATAAATTTAGAGATGTTAATGGTATTGAAAAAAGTGAAGCAAACTGTGAAGAATGTTTTAACAAATCTACAGAAGAATTGTTAGAAGAATATGGTGAATGATTAAATCCGCCTCATACTTTAGTCACATTACCCTAAATCCACCATATGATTCTATAGATTTAAATTCCTTTCAATTCTAATTTAAAATATGAAAACAAGAGGTCGTGAAAGTATTTATCGTGATCAAATATTAGAACTAGCAAAAAACCCAGAATATACAAATAAGACTGGGCAATATAGTGGAATTTTAATGCGAGCAAGAATAGCTAGAGAAGTTGGTTGTAGTGAAGCTACTATTGATTATTGGATAGATCCAAATGAAAAGCCAAGAGTATTAAAATCTTCCACAGAAAAAAGAAAATTAAGAAGAAAAACAGCATCACCAGAAATGCTAACAGTTATATACAAAAATGACAAAGACCCAGAATCTATTTTTAATTTAGAATCAATGGAAAAAATAATGGACAACAAACAAGTAGATTTATTATTTCATGAATCTGCTTAATAAAAATTAAAAAATATTCTTAACACTAATCAATTCATTTTTTAGAATAACAATCAGCTGAATGTAATAAGGATGTTTTGCAAATTCTATGTTAAAGTTAATATATTATAGGAGGTGATCCAGCCGCACCTTCCAGTACGGCTACCTTTTCATAAAATGCCAACAGTTAGAAAAATTAAATCCTCTCATATCACCTCCAGTCAGACACAAAGTCTGCTGCCTTTTCTTCAATCATTAAGGATCAATCGAAAATTCTGCTGGTCATTTTGTTATGACTTAACCCCACTCACAGGTCTTTGGCTCGACTTTATTAAAGTAAAGCCTCACCAAAAATCTACTCGCATGGTTTGACAGGCAGTGTGTGCAAAGAACAGGGACGTATTCAGCGAACGATATCACAACAGAAAATTCATAAATATAATTTTATTGAAGATATTACATCTTCAATTGGTTTATTTATAAATATTTTGTCATATTCTGTTTCAAGTATGTTTTTTTACTTCATTTTCTATAATACCATCGAGAACAACTATCATTTTAATATTTGTATGATGTTGTCGCATTTTAATTGCCTTGTAAGCAAGTTCGGTTGCTTGCAGTCTCTTTCTATATTTTGATTTAAGTTCTTTCATCTCAATTATAACCTTTGGGTTATTTTGAGACGGAAATATAAAATCTACTACAAATTTTCTAGAGTTTTCTATAGTTACAACACCATTAAAAGTATACTGTACCCCAATTTTATCAAGTTCAATAATAAATTTCTTTTCTTGATTTGTTGGTTTTTTATTTACTGCTCCTCTAATTGATCTTTCTTTTGATGCTCTAAAACTCATTCTTTTTGCGTATTCGCCTTGAAATTTTCCTTTATTTGCAATATCAGAATATCTTTTAGTTAATGTGTCGGTATCTGCAATAATTTCTAACTTATTTATCATTTCTACTATTCGTTCTATAAGTTTTATGTTTAGTTTTTTTCTTTTTCCGTTTTCAATTGCATATATTGTACCCTGACTCACATTAAGTAAATTAGCAAGCTTTCGTTGGTTAATGTTTAACATCAAACGAAAAACAAGCAGTTTCTGTGGATCTTCTGATAATATTTCTTCATATTTTTTATTATTTATATATTTCAGAGTTTCAGTGCATAACTTTTCAATCTCTTTGTATTCAATAATAATCACCGATATAATAAATATATCGGTAACTACTATTTATAGATTTAATGAACTTTCTGTCTTTATGACGCTCGCTTACTAGAGATTTCGGCTTCATGAGGGCGAGTTACAGCCCTCAATCTGAACTGAGGCTAGGTTTAGGCGATTAGCTTCTCCTTTCGGAGTTGCATCGCATTGTCCTAGTCATTGTAGACCGCGTGTAGCCCAAGGTATCCGGGCCATACGGACCTATCGTTGCCCACTCCTTCCTCTGCTTTATCAGCAGCGGTCCCAACATAGTGCTCACATTTTTGATTTCGGATTACTCCAAAGATAAAATGTGGTAGCAAATGATGGCGTGGGTCTCGCTCGTTAACCGACTTAACGGCACGCCTCAAGGTACGAGCTGACGATGGCCATGCAACACCTCTCAGCGTGTCTGGTAAGACCTTTAGCCTGACCTTCATTCTGCTGTCAACCTTGGTAAGATTTTCGGCGTCGAATCCGATTAAACCGCAGTCTCCACCTCTTGTGTGTTCCCCCGCCAATTCCCTTAAGTTCGTTGTAATAGAAGCTCCAATAAATGTAATTTATCTGGATGCTCAAATGGTATGAGCCTCCTAAATATTAAAAGATTATTTATTTTAGAAATATAAAACCTGTTTGTTTCTGATTTTTTATCGGCAATAAAAATTTTGCTACATTCTATTTTGTTATTTATTAGCCAATTACGAATAAATTTCAAGGATTCTTTATTCTTTTGACTAAATCCAAGAGATTTGTCTTTTATACTTATATCACCCTCAGCATCAAAAAATCCAGCAATATAATTTTTTATGATATCTTTATTTGCATGCTTGATTATTTTTGGTGTAGACCAATATTTTTGCGGTGATATAAAATCAAACTCATTAATTAACATATTATGCACCAGCTTTGATGAAAATCTAATACGATGATGTTTTTGTTTATATTTTAACAACCATCCAGGTTTTCCAAACAATTTATTTAAACGTTTAGAAATGGATTCTTTCAACCATCGTTTATCTTCCTCATACCAAACTGCGATATAATTGCGGCTTGATTTTTCATAGAAGACGCTGCCATCTCTCAAAGCACCAACAAGATATGCCAAATCAGGTTTTATTTTCATATAAATGATTAATGGAACTTCTACTATTTCAACCTTGCGGCCGTACTCCCCAGGTGGTCCGCTTAACACCTACGCTCCGTCACCACAAACTCACGTAGAGTTCGTGACGACAAGCGGACAACGTTTACAGCGTGGACTACACGGGTATCTAATCCGTTTTGCTCCCCACGCTTTCGTCCCTCACTGTCAGACTCGTTCCAGGTGGGCGCCTTCGCCACCGGTGGTCCTCCGTGGATTAAAGGATTTAACCCCTACTCACAGAATACCCCCACCCCCTCCCGATCTCAAGTTTAGCAGTTTTCCCAGCATGCCTGACAGTTTGCTGCCAGATTTCACCAGGAACTTGATAAACCAGCTACGGACGCTTTAGACCCAATAATCGTGATCACCATTTGTGGCGCAGGTATTACCGCGGCGGCTGGCACCTGTCTTGCCCACCACTTATTCCTCTAGCTTTTTGGACTAAAGAAAAGATTATGCTGTGCATAATCACTCAGGGTTCCCTTCTCACACGCTAATGAATTGGAAAGTTTTCGCGCCTGCTGCGTCCCGTAGGACCTGCCTTCATGTCTCAGAAGGCATCTCGAGGCTCCCACTTTCATGGCCCCTACGCGTTATAAGTTTGTGAGTAGTTTAAACTCACAACAGCTTGATACGCCGCAGCCCCATTCTTAGACGCCGAAGCTTTTATTGTTGATACATTCCAGTATTCGACAACTATGGAGTATTAGCCTCACTTTCGCAAGATTATCCTCCATCTAAGATTAGGTTAGCTACGTGTTACTGAGCAGTTCGGCGAGGTCTTTCACCTCTCGCCTCGCATGGCTTAATCGAACCCTGATAACAGTGATCTCCGGCAGGATCAACCGGAATTAAATTGTGCGGGATTGCACTTTATTATTATGTCATTTTTAACACAGAAGTTCTTTGCACATCCTTACTACATCAGCCAAAAATGTTAACTATTGACGTCACTTTATAACTGTAAGCAGAAATAAGTTTTTCATACCTAGCACTCGGTGCCGAATCTAACTTAAACGCCGCCACAGCGTAAATATATAGAAGTTATTAACCTTTTTAAAGCTTACGCTTTTTCTCAACTTTTTCAGTTTTCAAATTTTTTTCTTCTTCTTTTATTTCGGGCTTATAAAAAACTTTAATTGCAATTGCAGAATAAATAACTGTAGATAATATCACTATGAAAACTATATCTGAAATTAAATATCCTTGTTCCATTCCATATTGAATTGGCAATTGTGCTAAAACTGCTGCAGCCAAACCTTTTGGTGTCATTATCTTTACAATATTCATTTCCATTTCACTTATCTTCGTTCCAAACATACTAATTTTTACAGCTAAAATTCTTATAAGTATTGCAACAACTGAAATAGCAATTCCATATATTGCATATATCGGATTAAAACTACTTATCAAACCAAGATAAACAAAGAAGAATGATCTTACAAAAAATGTTATTTCGTTATTAAATGTTTTTATAATTGGCCCGATGCTAATTTCTTTTTTTAGTTTTAATCCTTTTGTTATTATTGTTCCATTTCCTAACATTATACCAAAGAATAACATTGCAATAGCACCTGAACCAGATATTGTTTCAACAAACGAATAAAGTAAAAATAGTGTAGCAAGTGTTAACATATAATCAAATGGTTTACCTTTAAGAAAATCTAACACAAATAACCATATCAAACCAGCAACAGCGCCAGCTACTAAACCTATTGAAAATGATGCAGTTATTGTATGCAATATATCATTTGTTACAGTTGATGTAATTGTCTGAATTAATGCCATCGATATTACTATACAGAGAGGGTCTGAAATAATTGATTCTAATTCTAATAATGTTTTTACTTCTTCCTTAATTTTTAAACTAGCTACAAGTGATATGACACCAGCTGAAGATGTTCCTCCTAATATTGCACCTAAAAGAAATCCGGTTAATAAATCAAATTTGAATAGAAGCATGGCTATTCCGCCAATAATAGTAATAGATAAAAATAGTCCCATTACTGATAATAATGTTGCTCTTGGCACACCACGTATGATAGTAAATATATTCATATTAAGTCCCGCGTCAAATAATATGAATAGAATAGCAATAGCCGACAGTAGTGGTGATACCGCTATAAACAATGCTCTATCTAAAAGACCAAAAACTGGACCAACTAACAAACCAAATATTAATAACCAAACAATATCAGGTATTTTAGTTTTATCAAAAATTATATTTCCTATATATCCTAAAAATATTGTAGCTCCAAAAAGTGCAAGAGCGCCCAATGCTAACTGAATGTCCATAATTCTATATCGTTATTTATAATATAAATAAGATGTATCTGTATTACAAATCTTTATATTGAAAAACTCTTATTATTAGTTAAGGTATTTATATGATATTTCAGATAACAACTTTACTAATTTCATTATTGTTTTTAGTAAAATCAAGCAATTTGACTATAAAATATTCCATAAAACTTTCTCATCTACTAGGAATAAGCAGACTAGCTATAGGGTTTCTATTCATATCATTGGTTACAACACTACCAGAAATAACCATTGGTATTATGGCTAGTGCTAGTGGAAATGGACTACTTAGTGTTGGAAATCTTCTTGGTTCTGGTATAGTGAATATATCTCTAGTATTCGGTGTTATATTATTACTAGCGAACATATCGATACGAAAAGAAGATTATAAAGAAATAGTTAGATCTATTTCAGTTGTATCTATCATTGTTCTGTTTTTATTATTTCTAGGAGAATTAGACATTATATTTGGTTTAGTTTGCATAATAGTATTCGTACTCTTTTTCCACAGTGTATACAAAAGTAACTATCATCTTAAAACTAAAACTAAAAGATATACTGGATTAAAAACCGTTGAAACAGTTAAAACACTTTTCTTTGCTTTCTTTTCTATAATGATTGTTGTTATTAGTGCAAAGTTCTTAACAGATTCTGCTGTAGCAATTTCTCAAATTCTTAACGTGCCTGAAGCATTGATAGGAGCAAGTATTATCGCGATTGGAACATCGGTACCAGAACTATCAATAGCAATTGTTGCCATCCGAAAAAAGAATTATTCAATGGCAATTGGAGATGTCATGGGAGCAACAGCTATAGACATGACACTTGTTATGGGCATTACCTCATTATTTGGAACGGTACTAATGGGCCCAGTAGCTAACTTTTTAATAGCATTCTTACTGTTTTCCGGTATGGCTCTCCTATTTTTAACAGCAAAAATAAAATGTAGAAGAATCGATGGAATTATACTTATTTCAATTTTCATTCTATTTTTAATTGGACTAATTAACTATCAATTATTCTTTATATAATGGATTTCTGAATAATTATTATGGCGCAATTGAAGAAAGATATTGGATTTAAAACATTATTACTTCTTACAATAAATGCAATACTCGGAACAGGCATATTCTTTCTCCCCGCGCTTGGTGCATTACATTCAGGACCGGCCTCAATATTGTCTTGGATAATAATGTCAATTGTTGCAATCTTTATTTCATTTTATTTTGCAGAACTTGTAAGTATGTTCCCTAAAGCTGGTGGAACATATGAGTTTGTAAAACAATCATTCGGTGAAGTGCCTTCTTTTCTAATTGGTTGGATTTCATGGGTTATTGCTAATATAACTACCGCAATGTTAATCGTGGGTGCTGTTTATTATCTTTTACCTGGCGCATCATTCCTAGTTAGTTTATTAGTATCAGTTTTCTTCATATTGCTTTTCAATTTTATAAATTACCGTGGAATAAAACAAAGTTCAAAAATGGTAATGTTATTTGGTATATCTACCATATCCGTAGTTTTGTTGTTATCAATATCTGGTTTATTTTTTATTAAAACTTCCAACTATACTCCATTTTTTGTATTTCCAGCATCTACAATATTTCTTACTATATTTTTTATAGCTGAAACATATTTTGGATGGGAAACTACAACTTTCCTAGCCGAAGAAGTAAAGGATGCTAAAAGAATACTTCCAAAAACACTTATTGTAGCAACAGTAATCATATCAATATTAGCAATCTTATTAACAGTTGTTTCACTTGGTGTTATAAATTGGAGCACATTTAGTTTAGAAAAAGCACCACTTGTCTCTTTGGCTGCCGTTATATTTGGAAATGATATTGCAAAAATTCTATCTGTTATTATATTTATTCCAATCATCGGAACAGCTGCCGGATGGATAGTATCTTCACCTAGACTTTTGTTTGCAATGGCAAGAGATAATGTCTTTATATCTGATGTGAAAAAAATACATCCTAAATATGGAACACCACATATTGCAATACTACTTCAAACAATAATGACAATATTACTAACACTAGTTGCATTTGGGAATTATACTTACCTACTGTCATTATTACTCCCACTCGTTCTAATAATGTATTCAGTAGTTCTTGCATCAGTTATCAAATTAAGAATAACAAAACCTAAATTAAAAAGATATTTCAGAGCACCATTTGGAATAATAGGACCAGCATCTCTAATTGTATTTTTCATATATTTATCAATTCTATGGTTGCAGGAATCAAATATAATTGATATATTCCTATTTGCCATAGGTTTAATATTATTGGGTATACCTGCATACATTATAATTAAGTTGCAAACAGATCGTAAATTTATAGAAAAATTCTTCGATAGAATAGGACCAATATATAATTTTTATGTATTAAAATTACTAATACGATCGAAACATAGAAACGAAGCAATAGAACATGCAAATATAGATTTTAATGATATTGTATTAGATTATGGTTGCGCAAGCGGTGCACTAACAAAAAAATTATCTAGTATAGCCAAGCATGTAATTGCTGCTGATATATCTCAAGGTCAATTGAAAAGAGCAATTAAAAAATTAAAATATAATACACCAAATATTACATACATTAAAACTTCTCGGGCGGCACCTTTCAAAAGAAATATGTTCGATAAAATTATTTCTATAATAGCATTAAGCTATTTCATAAATCCGAGAAAAGAATTAAGAAAGCTCTATATCTGTTTAAACCCAGGTGGAATAGCAAGCTTTCTCACAATTATTGCTCCGACAATAACAACACATCCATTCTTAAAACATGATAATGAAATAAAAACTGTTTTCAAGGAAGCAGGCTTCAGAGATATTATCGTTGAAAGAAAAGGAAGATTTGTAAAATACATTTATATAACAGCGAAGAAATAATTAGTTTATGCTAGTAAAGAACATAATGACTAAAAAAGTTATATCTGTTAAAGAAATGGATAGCCTAGAAGATGTTCTTAAAAAATTCTCAAAAAATAACATAACAGGAGTTCCTGTTGTAGACGCAAATGGTAAATTGAAAGGAACTGTAACAGAATCAGATGTGCTTAAAACAATAGATATATGTCTACCTAAAATTAGATTTGATAACCAATCATCATTTTCTTTAATCCTTGAATTTGTAAAAAAGCCAAATATCGAACTATTAAAACAAGGAAAACATTGTAAAAAAATTAAAGTAAAAGAATTTATGAACAAAGATGTTGTAACCATTGCTCCTAATGAAGATATTACAAAAGCGGCTCAGCTTATGAATAGAATTGATATCAATAGATTAATTGTTGTAGATAATGGAAAAGTTGTCGGTATTATAGCAAGAGCCGATATCATACGATCTCTGGCGAAATAAATTATTTATTCAATTTAACTATATATGAAATGTCTAATTTCTTTAACTCTATTATATTCAGCTTTGCTTTATTGAATATCTCTCTTAATTGTTTTTCAGTAAATTGCTCAGAAATACCAACATCATACTTACTCTCATAATGCACTGTGGTTCCTTCTATTTTCTTTATTGGGAAATTAACTTTTTTATAGAGTTTCATTCTTTCCTCAAATGCATTCTCAGAGAAAACACTTATTATTATAGTTCCATTATCTTTCATAACTCTTTTCATTTCATCAAGAATCTTAAATTTATCATCTCCAAAGTTAGCGAACGTAGTCATACATATTACATAATCAAATGATTTATCTTCAAAAGGAAGACCTTTAGCTTCAGCGAATATTATCTTAACTTGTGAATATTTTGAAAATTCTTTGTTAACTATTTCAATAGATTCTTTATCATGTTCTATACCAGTAAGATTTTTCGTTACAGAAAGTATATCCTTTAAACTTCTCCCATCACCACACCCAATTTCTAAAACAGTTGCATCTTTTGTTATATTTGAACGCAAATATTCTCCTTCTTCTTTAAACCATTTTATATAAGAATCCGGTAAAGTATTCAACACATCTTTCCACATTTCAATATCATATTCTTTTGACATATGATGATCACAATAATGGGGCCGCGAACGAGATTCGAACTCGTGTCAAAAGCTCCACAGGCTTTCATCCTAACCACTGGACGATCGCGGCCATAACTAAGAATTAATTGTTCTTTGAATTTTAAAAGCTTACGATATGACCAAACATATGTTCTGACTATCATTTTCAGTCAATTTTTGTTCTACTTTAAAACCAGCTTTCTTTACAAGTTTTAGAAGTTCTTCTTCATCAAAAAGATAATAATATCTTGCATAAGTTGTTCCTTTGTATGTCCATGGTTCCATTATCTCTTTTCCTTTAGCTAAGTTTTCTTTAGTATTTTTATTCCAAACCGCTAAAAAACATTTCCCATTTAGAACACGTCTAACTTCTTTCAGTGAAGCCAGATGTTCCTTTGGATGTATGTGCTGAAGGGCCTTCGAGTATATAATATAGGAGAAAAAACGATCTGAAAATGGTATTTTTCGTGCATCCGCAACTTGCAAATTAACAATCATTCGATTCTTCGTGCAAAACATTCTAGCTTCATCTATCATTTTCTCTGAGAAATCTATACCATATAATTCAGAATTCTTGAATATCGTTAAATTAACACAATTACCGCAGCCAAGATCAAGTATTTTTCCTTCCCAATTACTAACTTTCATTATCTCTATTGGATGTGGTCTCTGATGTTTATTAGACCAATCTTCAGATATCTCATCATAAACTTCATGTAATTGCATAATTATTATTTCTGTTCTTTAGAACTGCGTTTCGGTTCTTCAGAATTACGATATATGATTCCATTAAATAATCTTAACAAAATCTCTAATACATATACAAATAATAAATATCTCAAAACAAGAGGAAATAGAAGCGGAAAAGTAGAGATTCTTTCTATTACGAGCTCCATCGAAAAATAGGTAGGATCAACTATGAATATACCCAAAAGTACAAATGGTATTAGTTTTGCCAGATCCTTAGAAAGATCTTCATTATAATATGCGGCCATTCTTACAGCTGATACAATAGTTATAGACGCTAACAACACATTCTCAATAGACATATTTTTTGCTAAAAGAAACAAAAAAACTGAAAGTAATAAAAACCATAAAAATGATACCAGCGGGAACAATATCAGATATTTTATAACATATCCACCAATTCCCTTCTTTTCGAATATTTCTTTCTTAGCCAAATTCCGATAAAAGTGCCATATTACTATTGCATAAAGAACCATACCAATTGAATATGCTAAAAGTGTTATTAGTTGACTTTCATAACCTAAAAATATCATAGATAAAAACTGATTTATGCTTGCAATAATTCCCGATGGATCAACCATAAACAATCATATCAGTCTTGGTTTATATATTTTGCTGAAACATAAAGAATCATGAAGAAGGTTGTACGTTCATTATCAGGGATAGTTCCATTGTCCGTGATGCTCAAACCATATCCGTGCAAACATGGCAAATGCATATACTGCCCAGCTCAAGAAAATGTTCCAGAGAGCTATACTAAAACATCGCCCGTCGTTTTACGAGCAGTAGCTTGTGACTACGACCCTGAACGACAGGTGAAAGCAAGATTAAAGATATTCGGACTCATGGGGCATCCTACAGATAAAATTGAACTTATTATAATGGGTGGAACTTTTTCTAACTATCCTCTAGATTATCAAAAAGAATTCATTAAAAAATGTTTTGACGGAGCAAACGGAATTGTTTCTAAAGACCTAGAAGAAGCACAGAGAACCAATGAAACTGCTAAAAATAGAATCGTTGCACTGTGCTTAGAGACAAGACCAGATTTCATAAACAAAGATACAATAAATCAAATGCTTGAATACGGATGCACACGAGTTGAAATCGGTGTACAGACACTAGATGATGATATTCATAAAATAATTAACCGTGGACATACTATAGAAGATGCGATACACGCGACACAGTTACTAAAAGATGCTGGATTTAAAGTATATTTTCATATGATGATCGGTCTTCCTGGGTCGACTCCTGAAAAAGATATAGAAATGTTTAAAACATTATTTAGTGATGAACGATTCCAACCTGATGGCATAAAGATTTATCCCACTTTTGTTATCAAAGGAACAAAGCTAGAAGAGATGTATAGAAAAGGCAATTACAAACCATATTCAGCTGAACAGATTGTAGATATTATTGTCGAGATTAAAAAGACAATTCCAAAGCATATCAGGATAATGAGAATTATGAGGGACATCCCAGCTGAGTATATTGCGTCCGAATGCGTTTATTCTCACCTAAGAGATGAAATTCAAGCAAAATTAAAGGAAATAAATGTCAAATGCAGATGCATTCGTTGCAGGGAAATTGGATATTTCCTTAACAAAGGCGGAGAAGTTGACATAAATAATATTAAATTAAATCGAATAAATTATGACGCATCTGGTGGCAAAGAGATATTTCTGAGCTATGAAGATGTTAAGAATGATACGATT
Source organism: Nanobdellota archaeon (assembly GCA_018901755.1). Lineage (GTDB taxonomy): Archaea > Aenigmatarchaeota > Aenigmatarchaeia > Aenigmatarchaeales > Aenigmatarchaeaceae > JAHIDZ01. Next base: position 17,805 of record JAHIDZ010000020.1, read on the forward strand.
GTTAGTTTATTGAGATTGAGAATTCTGCACGAATCTTTCAGAAAAGAAATTACAAATAAAACTACTATAATAAGAGAAGTCCATACTTACGGCCGGCTGACTCCGATAAACAATTTACCTGATAAAAACCAATTGCAACACCGAGGATTCGGAAAGATGTTAATTAAAGAAGCCGAACGAATCTCCAGAGAGGAATTCGGTTGCAACAAAATGATTGTTATAAGCGGAGTTGGAGTTAGAGAATATTTCTATAAATTAGGATACAAATTAGACGGACCTTATGTTTCTAAGAAACTTTAACCAATATATGCATTCGGTCTCTGTACCTGAACAGGTGATGGATTTGACGTCTTGTCTGGTTTCATTTTTTTAAGATATTCTTTATATTTCTTCCACATTTCTTTTCCTTTATTTCCTTTTAGAATTTTAACTATTTCATGTTTTGGAAGTGATAATTTGTCAGATTTCGGAGAATAATCTACTATAGCTATATCATTGTTCTTAACGGTCTTTCCAAGCTTTGAAGAAATATCAAATGTAAGAATATTTTCGTCCCACATCTCCAATGTAATTTGTATAGATGTATTAACAGATTTAATAGATTTATCTCCCGATGAAAACACTTCAATAACTTTTCCTGGATGGAATATCATTGTACCGCCTTAAGATGTTCTGAAGGTGTTATCACTGTTTTAAATTTATTACCGTCTCTTAATTTTATTATATATGCTCTTCCTCTTTTGCCAGTAATTTCACCTGTTAAACCCTTGAATCTTCTACATGGCATTGACTCAGCTGAAGCTGATTCTATAACTATAGCAACACGTTGGCCTGTTTCGAAGTTTTTAAAATATTGATTAACAGTAACTCTTGTTGATTTTCTCAACTTTTTTCTTGTGCTTCGATGTTTACCATGCGACTTTCCATGTGTCATATTAATCAAATCAAATTATATTTGAATGTTTATAAATGTATAAGTACTTATAAAATTATGCTAATTTTTGGGCTGACCGGTCTTGCGAGTTCTGGTAAAGGTGAGGCTTCTAACTATCTTAAATCCAAAGGATTTGAAAAATTCGTTTTCTCAGACATACTTAAAATAGAAGCACAAAAACGCGGAATTTTAACTGGAAACTACGAAGAACAGAAAAACATACTTTCTAAACTAGGCGATGAACTTAGAAAAGAAACTGGTAAGATGGAAGTGTTGGCAATAATGCTTGTTGGTGAAATTAAAAAAAGAAATTTAGATAAAGTTATTGTTGATGGGTTTAGAGCGCTAGAAGAAGCTGAAACGTTTAGAAACAATTTTTCAAATTTTAAATTAATTTTTGTAGATACGCCTGAAAAAATAAGATTCGAACGAAGGAAATTAGAAGATCCAACAATTAAATTTGAAGAGTTTTTAGAACGAGATAAAAGAGATATAGAAAAGAAAGGTCTTGGAAAAGTTATAAAAACCTGTAATATAACTATAGAAAACACTGGAAGTAAAGAAGAATTATATAAAAAATTAGATAAAATAATTAATCAAGTTTAAATATATTTAGATTTGGTTCTGATATCTTTTCAAAAACAACTCCTGCCTCTTTGAATAATTCTTGAGAATCTTTAGAAGGATAATTTCCTGAACAAACAACTCTTTTTATTTTAGCATTAACAATCATCTTAGCACATAAAATACATGTATCATGTGTACAGAACAATGTACCACCGCTTATATTGACTCCGTGTAAACCGGCCTGTATTATTGTATTTTGTTCTGCATGTATTGCTCTACATATTTCGTGTTTCTCTCCAGATTTAATATTATTTTGATCTCTCAAACATCCTAATTCTAAACAGTCTTTTATTCCAGAAGCTGCTCCATTATATCCAGTAGATAAGATTCTTTTATCTTTTACAATTATAGAACTAACATGATGTCTTTTGCAAGTCGATCTTTCAGCTACCAAAAAAGCTATCTTAATAAAATATTCATCCCAATTAGGTCTTATCATAAAATTAAAATGAGCATTAAAGCATTTAAAATTATGTATATTTCATTTTTTCCAAAGATCTTAGATTCATACATTGAAGTCCTCCATTTCCAGGAACAGCTTGTGTATATACCATAACACGACACATATCACCGTCTCTATATGTCGATATTCTCGTTTCTCCCTCTTCTATATGAAGGGTTCTAGTATCTTGATATTCCCAGCCTTCAGACGGTATTAAACTTGTATTAAATGCATATGTGTGAACATCAGACACTATTCGTCTAATTCTCTCATTACCTTCTTTACCCTTCTCTGTAATACATACTCTTACATCTGATATCGTTCTCTCATCTTTAAGATTACCAAAACAATATGAATTTTCTTTAATGATTTTATCTGCTTTACAATTATCAGTTCCACAATTTTTTTGATCACATTTAAAAGAAATATCTAACCTTGTTTTTCTTGGTTCTGGTTTTTCAAACCATGTTGCTTCTAACAATTCTTTTAAAAGATTGTCTACATCTTCTCGTTTTCTCTCAAAACTCATTCCAATTGACCCCCATTTGGCATAACAAAAGAATTGTATAAGGTACTATATAAAAGTGATGTGGCATTCGACAAAAAACGTTCTACATACCTTTAAACTTTCTAGCAAAACGAGACATCATTCCTCGTTTCATGCTCCCACCAGAAAACATTTTCATCATTTTCTTAGATTGACTATAATTCTTTAGAAGCTCTCGGACATCAGACTCTTGTGTTCCAGAACCTTTAGCTATTCTAGTTATTCTTGAAGAATCTATAATATCAGGATCTGCTCTCTCTTTCTTAGTCATTGATTCAATTATATATTTCCATTTTTTCATCTTGTCTTCTTGTTTTCCAAGATCAAGATTTTTAGGTAATTTCATACCACCCATACCAGGAATCATGTCCATAACTGATTTTAATGAACCCATTTTACCCATACTCTTTAATTGTTCATAAAAATCATCCATTGAGAATTTACCAGATGTAAACTTTTCAGCCATTTCTTGAGCTTTACCTGGTTCTATGGCTTCTTGAGCTTTCTCTATTAATGACTGTAAATCTCCAAATCCGATTAATCTTGATACGAATCTTTCAGGATCAAAAACTTCTAATGCTTCCATTTTTTCTCCAACCCCAATAAATTTTATAGGAGCATCAGTTACTGCACATGCGGTTATTGCTCCACCACCTCGCGCAGTTCCATCCATTTTAGTTAAAAATATTCCAGTGATTCCAACCAACTTATTAAATTCAGTTGCCTGTTCTCCAGTAGCTTGACCCAAATCAGCTGGTATAGCAAGTATCACTTCATCTGGTTTAATCACTTCGCCAAGCTTCCTTAATTCTCTAGCAAGTTCTTCGTCAAGAGCGTCTCTACCAGAAGAATCAAATATTAATACATCATTATTTTTCAATTCCTTTAATCCGACCTCTGCTATCTTAACTGCATCTTTAATTTCTTTATCGATATAATATGGAACATTAAGCTGTTCTGCTATTTGTTTTAACTGATCCATAGCAGCTGGTCTGTGAACATCACATCCAATTAAAGCTGGTTTCAAACCTTTCTTCTGATAGAATTTAGCTAACTTACCAATAGATGTTGTTTTACCAGAACCAAATAATCCTACAAATAATATTCTACCTGGCTTAAGCATAATTTCAGGTTTCTTACCTACAAATTTAACAAGTTCTTCGTAAACAATATTTACTATATGTTCTCTAGCAGTCATTCCGCTACTTGGCTTTTCATCTAAAGCTCTTTTCTTAATAGATTCAGTTAATTTGAATACTAATTTAACATCAACATCTGTAGCTAGAAGTGTTCGTTGTATATCTCTTACTAATTCATTAACAGTATTATTATCAATGTAGCCAGCCTTAGCTATCTTTCTTAATGCGTCTTTAAGCCCAGAACTTAGTTTCTCAAGCATAACTAACTTTTAGTTTGAGTCTTTAAATGTTTTATCTTTTAGCTATTGTGTGCCATGCATATCTTGGACATTTTGTCCCAATATCACAATCTTGACAATATTTAGGATCAAAAGAAACCTGTATAGCATGATGTTCAAATTCCACCGTTATTTTATTATCTTTATAGAAAACGAAAACATTTGGTGCTTCACAATTCATGCTATGAAGCTCGTTTTTTAGTTCTTCTGCAGTGTATATCGGTGATAATTCATACTCGATGCCGTGTCCTTTTTTCTGACCAAGATTTTCACACATTATATTGGGATTTTTTAATATTTCTCTGATTATTGGATCTTTTGCTATTTTAGGCACCACTATTCTCTCCTCCAAGCAAAATCTTGTACTGCATCTGTTATATCATTTGCAATTTTTGGAGCGACATTTCTATAAACCTGTCTCTTAACAGTAGTTTCAATGGTGGTAAGTGTCTTTTCAACATCAATTTCTATTTTTTGATTTAAAAATTCAGATTCTTCATATTTTGAAACATAATCATCTCTAGGTGTCTGTATCCAATCTAAAGTAATTCTCTTTCCATTTATTCTATAAAATTTTCCAAAACTCATATTTATCACTGACTAATAATAGTAAATTAAACTATTTAAATCTTATTCTATTAGATTTTTAATAATTTCTTCAGGATCAAATTTCTTAAGATCCTTATAGTCCTGCCCAACTCCTAAATATAGAATAGATTTCTTTATGTTGTGAACAGAAGAAAGAATAGCTCCGCCTTTTTCATAAACATCTGTCTTAGTCAGTATCAAAGCGTCAACCCCAACAGTATCATTAAAAGTAGATGTTTGTTCTACAACATCATTTCCAGTCAATGCATCAATAACAAGTATTTTCATATCTGGCATATTTACTCTACATATTTTCTTAAGTTCTTCAATTAAATTCAAATTAGCATGACTCCTTCCGGCGGTGTCTGCTAGAACAACATCAATATCATTTGCCTTAGCGTGTTTAACTGCATCAAATATTACAGCTGCTGGGTCAGAACCATATTTTTGTTTTATTACATTTATTCCAAGCTTCTTTCCATGTTCTTCTAACTGTTCTATAGACGCCGCACGCCATGTATCAGCTGCAGCCATTACAACACTAAATCCTTTTTCTTTAAACAAATGCCCAACTCGAGCTATTGTAGTTGTTTTACCAGAACCATTAAATCCTAAAAATATAATCACATATGGTTTCTTTTTCTTTACAATTTCCATCAAATCAATGTTTTCAACATTAAGTATATCTTTTACAGATTTTTTCAAACTTTCTTTAACAATATCATCAATTTTCTTCCTATCGATAGATTGACCAATCAAACTACTTCGCAAATCATTAATTATTTTTTCAGCAACTTCAACCGCTACGTCAGATTGAACTAATGATATTTGTAAGTCCCACAAAATATCTCTAATATCTTCTTCTTTCAATTCTTTTTCAGTAATTGCTTTCTTTATCTTTATTAAAAATCCTTCTTTCTTTTTCGTTTGAATCTTTTTTATTTCTTCTTGTTTCTTCTCAATTGATGGTTCCATTTTCACAGATTTACTTTCTTGTTTCATTTCAGGTTCTAGAGTAATTTGTTCTTCAACTTTGATATCTTCATCAACAAATTCTTCAACTTGTTTACTTACTGTTATTATTGGAGTTTCTTCAACTTCTTCTATTTCAACTTTTTCTACAATCGGTTCTTCTAATTTCTTCTGTAGTTCTGCAATTTCTGCATCCAATTCTGCTAATTTCTTTTCTCTTTCTTCTTTAATATCATCCTTAATAACGTCATCAATTTTTTCAGAAATATCTTCTATTTGAGGTTCATCCTCTTTAGTCTTAACAATATTAGAAATTTTATCAACGCTTTCTTTCAGCTTTTTCTTTAAAAAACCGAACATATTTATTCTAACTCATTTTGAATTTTTAGCAACTGTGTTTCGATTTTATTCATTTCAGACATTACTTTTTTAGATGCTTTTTCAAATTCGGTCATTTTTTCTAAAACCATCTTAATAGCTTCATTTCTTTTCTTTTTTACAGCCATTCCTGCACCAATTGAAACTAATATTTCCTCATTATTTTCCACTTTTCCAAGAACAAAATATGATGATCCTAATGGTATGTAAGCTTCGCCCTTATTATTACCGATTTCTTCCAATGCAAGCTTTGTTCTTTCAAACTCTTCCATTGAACTATTTATTAGTTTAAGTCTATCATCAAGCATTTTAAAATTATTCTGTAATACTTGAAACTGCATCATTTTTTCTTGTTTTTCATCTGTCATTCAAACACCTCAATATAATTTTCTACTATTTTTTTTTTTGACGCATCTATTATAATTTTTCTAGCATTAGTTGTAGTCTTATAAATATAAGCTTTAGTATTTAAACTATTTTGATTTACTATTTTTAACATGCCCATGTCCTTAAATTGATTTAATCTTAAACATATTGTGGCATCTGAACGATTGAAATTCTCCTTAATAATTGGTGAAGACAAATAACCATATTTTTCTTCTATTTCACAAAATATTTTTAAAGTTTTTATTAGAGCTTCTGTTGGTAAAAATTTAGTTTTTTCGTATCTTGTATATTTTTCAATCAGTTTTCTAAGTCTTATTTTCTTATAATCTATGTCGAAATTTATCTTGCTAAAAAATATTTCTAGATTTTTCTTAGTGGTTATGCACAGTTTCCATCGATGTCTTAAATGTAATTTATTATCTTTAATAAAACTTGTCTGGTCTACTACTATATTATTAATGGAGATGCCAAAACTTTCTAATAATTTTTTATCGCCCTTAAATATTTCTGATGAATACTTTAATAATTTGTTCTTAAGTATTTTTTTCCTAAACATTTTTGATATGCAAGTTACATTCGCAGATAAACTCAAATATATTTCATTTCGCGATATACAACCCTCGTCGTCAAATGCCTGCTTTAAAAATGCACCTCTTATAATTTCATCGGCATCCATGATAAAATGTGGTATTTCAAGATTAGTAACTACTTTATTTCCCGATTTTAATCCGATGCAATTAACCAAAACTATACCGATTATTTTTGGAAAAAGCAGTCTCTCCTTTTTTGGATTAGCGGCTGAATATATATCTCCAAAAACATTAGACATAGCATTATAAACTTTTCTTCTAATCTTTTTATCTGAATTAAAATAGTATGGATTTAGCGTAGTGGCTATGCCGCCATCATGTAATATGGAACTAATAATTATAGCGCCATCAACAGAATTAAGATTAAATGGTAACTTGGGGTTCACCAGACCTTTACCACCGCTCTTTACACCAATTTTAAATATATTTTGTTCGGTTTCTTTTAATAAATTTTTATCTAAAGTTAAAATAATTTTTCTGAGATCTCTTAGTGATATAGCTCGAATTCCGTAAATAAATTTTTTAACTATGGAATAAGATAAATTAGAAACTCTGCAAAACTCAGCTTTATTTTTTATCATACTAGAAATTTTCTTATGGAAATCTTTTCTGAGTTCAACATATACCTTATCTGATGGCAAATTCCAAAGATAAACAACTCCACTATCTTTAATAGAATTTTTATTCATATAAGATATTTTAGTACTATACAATTATATAAAGACTTCCATCGCTCTATCTAATTCAGGACCAGTTGATTTTTCAGATACAACCATGCCTTTACTATTTACTATGATTCCAGCTTTTATAAATGGTGTACCGAAATTAATAGTTCCAACATCAGCTTTAACTTTTAATATATTTTCTATTTCTTTAATTTCGATCTCTTTACTATCTCTATGGCATAAACAACCATTATTTGTAGCGCGCCCGGCTGAGCCAACTATGGTTTCTTTTGCTAAATGTCCAACTTGAACATCTACACCCAAACAATCAGAAATTTCTTTCTTATATTTTCGAAGCAAATTTGATATAATACAACCATTATCATTACATAATACAAGATTGCCCAATGCTGTATGATCTGTTTCAATTACTTGAACATTTACACCGAGTAGTTCTTTCAATCGCTTAATTTCATAACCTTCCGTAGTCTTAGGAACAATAATACCATTACTATTACCAGCTGCAAATATGCCAGCAAATACTGTTTCAGATATAGAAACCGGTACAACCTTAACACCGAGCACATCACTTATCTTTTTTACTGAATTTGGCTCAAATCCAAGCAAACAATAAGATTCAGTGGCAAAGCCATATAGGCCTATATTCCGATCACCATTAAAACTAGTCTTAAGGAATTGCATGAAGTGATTTACGAGATAGAAATATTTAAGCTTTCGCTAATGATACATTTAACCGTAAATTAGAAAAAAATGTCAATTATTCTTTTAGAGGTTCAGAAATTTCTGGTTTAGTCGGTGCTTCAGGTTTTCCAGATTCTTCTTTTATTTCTTCCTGTATTGTCTGTTTCTTTCTTTCTTTTCTCTCTTCTTTTATTTTTTCTTTCTTACCTTCCTTCTTTTTTGCTTTTTCTTTAGCCTCTTCAGCAGTAAGTGTTTTTATATCTACACCAACTAATTCTGCTAAAACAGCATTACTATCTAATTTGGCATGAATTCTTATTTTTCTCGGTGGTTTTTGTATTCCTCGTGCCCAAACAGAATTATTTATTGAAAATCCTATTTTAACATTTTCACATTTCATATGTCTCTGTAAGTAAGCTCTAATTATATCTATTGCTTTTCTAGCTCGAGCATTTCTTGCTACCGTTCTATATGCTTTCCTTAAAGGTATTGTGAAAATCTTTTCTTCTGCCATAAAAATCATATCTTTAATCTACTTCTTCTCCAGTGTTTGTGTTTATGCACACGTATTTTTCTTGTTCTAGCACGTTTTCCATATTTCTTAAGATCGCACCATCTAGGCGCAGCTCCTCTTTTTCTTGCTGCTATTAATCTTAATTTTCTTCCCAAATTTTGTATTGCTCCCATTCTTATTTCCTCTTTTTCTTTATTTTGGTTTTCTTCTTTTCTCCTATTAATACTTCCAATATTTGCTTTAATTTATTATCATCAATTTTCTCGTTTAACTGTCCTGTTTGATAGACTTGAAGTAAATACGCTTCTAGTTGTGAAGCAACTGTCTGATTCCCAAGTCTGACTCGAGATAAACGCTCAAATGCTTCACGAGTCATCATTTTCTTTAAAATCTCACTTTTAACTTCTTCCATTCTTTGCATGCTTTCTTTATCTAACATGCCTATCTACCAAAGACTGTCCTTTACTTGTTACAATTCTTCCTTTCTTAGGTTTATCAACTTGTTTTATTAAATCAGATTGTTCAAGTTGTTGAAGCATTAATCTTATAATTTTACCGCCAGCTTTCATTGCATGTGGTGGTTTGTGTCCTCTACGTTTTCTTGCGCCATATACTGTTCTTAATCGTGATACACCTACCGGTCCATGTAAATAAACTTGTCTTAAAACTGCTGCTGCTCTTATGTACCACCAATCTTCTTGCTGTGGTGGTCTGTATGCACATACTCCAGTCTTTATGTAAGCTGCCCATTCTGGAGGCTTTATTTTACTGTTTTTCTTAAGTGTTTCTTTAATTCCACTTATTGTTTGTGCTGGTGTTTTCATTTAAATCACTTCTTTTATATCTGTTATCAAGGTTTAAAAGTCTTTTGGTACTTTATATTTCTTAGATAATTTGTTTATTAAATTATCATATCTGGTTGCAAAGTCTGGAAACTTCTTTTTCATCTCTCGCAATATCTGTATACGTTCTCTAGCTATTCCTTGATTTTCTTTGCGCTTATCATTATAGTTCATATTAAGAATTAGTCTATATATAGTTTAAAAATGGTACACTCGGGGAGCATGAGTGGTTCTCTTACGTTTAGTAAAAATAATACATTAATTTATTTTCTTCATTTAGAACTAACTTTTCTCTTAGTCGTTTTCATAGGAACATATCTAATAACTTCTTTTCCCATTCCATGAGTTCTAACCAAAACAAATAAAAGAATTATAACAATTAGTGCAATTCCGCCAATCAAAACATTTCCATCAGAAACACATGTTGCATAGCCAGCTGTCACACTTCCTTGTAAACTAAGTAGATACATTCCAAACAGAGCTAGTATAGATATCGCCGTTATAATAGTTTTTTTATTTTTCTTCATATCAGAGCGCCCACCTTTTTCCCACAGTGTGTTTGCTTTTTCCTGATCACCAAGTGCTTCATACACACGTGCTGCAGAATAATAACTTTTATCATTTTCTAATACCCTCGCTAATCTAATAGCATCTTGATCTTTTCCGCCCATGTGATATAGTGCTGCAGCAGCTTCAAAGTTTCTATGCGTACCATTATTTTCTTGCTCAACTTTTTCAGCAACTGATAATATCCCCTTAGTATCACCAATTTCTTTAAAAATTGATGTAGCACGATTTATGTCTCCAGAATCTAAATATCCAGTTGCAACCCTTTTCAAACCACGTTTGTTATCAGTATCTCTATATATTGCTTCTGCTTCAGTACGAAACGCTGGAAAATTTTCATAGCTTTTTGCAGTACTAGTAGTTTTAATATTACTGATTTTTCTCTTTACTTTATCTAAATATTTTCCCATAAATAATATATAACTGAATATCTATAAAAAGGTGTTTCTATTTGGCCGAAGAAACAATTTCTATAACATCAAAATTAAGAAAATATAACTCTATTCAAAACATAAAAGAATCATTGGTGCATCTGGGGGGATTTGAACCCCCGTCAACAGCTATCTTCGAAGTCTTGGAAGGCCTATCGACAACTATTTTAATTATTAAAACAGTCGCTTGCGATCCTAACCACTAGACTACAGATGCATGTATTCTGATTTCTTATTTATCTTCTAACCTTTTAAATATTACTAACCATTAAACTAACGGCACATCCATCGAATAGTTCTATTATTTTGTTTATTTGTTCTCTTTTGAATATATTTATACTCCACGAATTCATCGTTCTGTCTTGGTAAATTTTGGCTTTGATATTTAAAGAATCTAACATTATTGAAATATCTTCTAAAATTGCTCTTGTACTTTGTTTAATCGCAAATGTCATTCTTCCATCTTTTCTTACACTTAAAGAACCATCGCTGTTAAAAAATCCATATATAAATGCAATTTTATTTTCGTTGTTGGATTTAAATATTAATTTTGGCACTCTTATTCTATCTTTCTTTTTTCCTAAGGGAATATCAAAAACTCTATTAAGAAATTCTTTTAATGGAACAGAAGTAATTTCAAGCAAATAATAATTATCAATCGATTTGAATTTACAATTGATATTAAAAATATCCATTAATATCTTTTTAGCTCGTTTTACTTCTAAATGAGATGAAGATATAAGTAAAGTGCCTTTCTTGAAAGTTATGCATCCATCACCTAAAATTAGCCCCACCAAATAACTTAAGGGTACTGTTAATTTTATTGGCAAATTGATTGGTTTACTGTTTCTTGAAGAAAAGCCATTATTATTGCCATATATCTTATCAAAATAAGAAAAGTCTCTAATTTGGTCACAAAGACGATATAGATTTTTTATAGAAATTGGAGTATCTTTTTTCCATTTGTATATTAATGATTTATGAACGTTTAATTTTTCAGCCAATTTACTAAAACTAATTCTTGGTTTTATCCTTAGAAGTATCTCATTAATAATATGCCCAATGCCATGAATATATATTTCTGAATTAGATTCTTTTAATTGAACCAAATAATTTTCTATCATTTCTAACCACTAGATTACGAGTGCTTACAAACTTTTCTTTATTTCTTCTACTACTTTCTTCATATCTTCTTCTTTAAATTCTTTTGTTTTTGTATTAGGTATCGGTATTTCTCCGTGTCCATCATCATCATATCTAGGAAGAATATGGACATGCGTATGTTGTACTCCCATGCCAGCTACAACCATTTCAACCCAATCTATTTTAAGAGAATCTCTCATTGCATTTGCAATTTTCTTAGCAGTGTGCATTATTTTAGTATATTCCTCATCTTCATGATGCCAAAGCCATCGCTTATGATTTTTTGGTATTACCATTGAATGTCCTAGTGTTAATTGTGATCTATCCAATATAACAATTACTTCATTATCTTCATATATTTTATGACAAGGCACTTCTCCTTTCGCAATCTTACAAAATATACAATCTGTCATAATATCATCATTATGGTGGGGTTGGAGGGATGTGTTCGAAACAATCCCTAAACTTTGGGAAAATTTCTTTGAACCCCCATCGACGGTTTTCTCAGTCATCGAAAAACTCATTTCTCCAAACAAATTTGGAGACCGTTATCTTAGCCAGGTTGGACCACAATTCTGGTCGTTAAATCCCCAGTGCAGCCACCCTAATGACCCCAACTCTCTAATCTATTTATCTAATGAATAGTTTAAATATTTGCCTAATAACTATTATACATGTTAAAAGCAGACTTTCATATACATACCGAATATTCACGATGTTCTAATCTTAAACCAAAGGACATAATTTCACAAGCTAAAATTAAAGGTTTAGATGTCATTGGTGTAGTTGATCACGGTAACATAAAAGGTGGGTTACTTGTAAAAAAAATTGCTGGTAGAAAATTAACTGTAATACCGGGCGAAGAAATTAAAACAAATTGCGGTGATTTAATAATATTTAATTCTGATGGCAAATATTCACGAGATTTAATAGAGATATGCGAACGAGCTAAGCAATTAAATCATTTTATCTATACACCACACCCTTTCGATATAACTAGACACTCTCTAGATAAAAATTTAAAAACAATAAAAAAATATATTAACGCAGTAGAAATATTCAATTCCAGATGTTACGTGAACAAATTCAATGAAAAAGCTAAAATGTTTGCAGCAAAAAATAAATTAGTTGGTCTATGCGGATCTGATGCACATTTCAAAAATGAAATAGGAAAATCTATTAATTATATATATTCTACCAAATTCAATTTAAATAAAATAAAAATTTCTGGAACAAATTGTAAATATAGCCCAATTCATGTTCATTTGAAATCTTCCATAGAAAGATTCTTCAAGTCTTGAATAGCCGATGGTTCTGTAACTTCAGTGATGTCTTTAATCTTATAATCATTTAGATTATCAAAAGCTTTTATCATTGGTTGTGGCATACAACTCGTTATATTTTCCCTAAGTTGTTCAAATGGTTTACATACCATATCATTTATTTCCTGAGTTGCTGGATTTAACATTAAAACTAACATAAGCATTAAAGACACTATAGCAAAAAATCCGATAATATTTCCTATTTTTGCTGTTTTTGCATCTTGCTTGGCATATCGTTTCTTTACAAATTCAAACGCCCCTAGAGCGCATAGACTTATTGCTAAAAATACGATAATTGGAAGTGTAAATTTATACAATAAGAAAGAAGCTAAAAATGAACCAAATATAGCTGTTAAAAAAAGTATATTTATTTTCTTAGAAAGAGATTCTTTCAATTTAACGATATTTGTCTTCTTAGAAATATTTAAAAACTGATCTTGATTTTTCCAAAAATGGTAAGAGAACGTATAACCGAAAGATATTGCAAGTATAATAAAAAATGGATAATTTATCATAGTAGTAGTAAATGCAAACCACCCGGTTGAAAATTTAATAATTTGAATAAATACCATATTTCCATAGGAAAAAAGAGTACCTATTTTCTTGAAAAATGTAGTATGTAAATAACAGAGCAATATCAGAAACATTACTAGTATACCATATGAAAAACTGATATAAAATGATAATGAAATACCAATTATAAGACACAATACTAAATTCATTACAGCTGTCTCAAATGAAAATTTTCCTGTAATTAATGGTTTTATCTTTCTTCTAAATTTATCAGCTTTATCTTTATTATAATCTATCAAATCGTTAAAAAAATATATTGAATTATAAGCCAATACAAACCCAAACATTCCAATGAAAAAATTGAAAAATGAGAAGTTTCTATATATTAAAAAATAAAATATAACACCAATTAAATAGAAGGCTATATTTCGTGTGAATGTTGTTTTATTATATAATATCTTCATAAAAATCTTTAATGGAGCCGCGAGAGTCTCCCGCAACTCAAGTACTGGTTCCGTAGTTTTGCCAAATTTTACTATCACTAGTTATTACTACTTTTTTTACTAGTTACTACTAATTATCATCACTGATATTTATTGATATGTATTTTAAAGATATTCTATTGATTCTTGAAAATAATATAAAATAAATATATGAATATATGCCAAATCACTTATATTCTGTCTTCTTGTTTTTTCTGAACGATTCATCTTCTGCTGAAAAAACCGGTTGGCCCCCAGAAACACCAACACTCTTACAAACTATGTTTTCACTAACCATTACACTTTGGATTGGTTTCTCTTTTCTTTTTTGTTCATCAGTCATATAAATATCTCCTTCCTATACAATATGTCTATAATATTAATTAATAATAGGAATACTGTGAATATAAACAGATAGATGATATTTGATAATCCCATACTGTTTAGAAATAATAAGATAAATGGTAATAACAAAAAGGTTATTCCAATAAGTAGGCATCTACAGGATATGGTTAAAAATTTATGTCTCATTTTTGTCAATCTATCTAACATCTTTATACCTTTTGCGTAAACTTCAGAAATAGTAATTAATTCATTTTTTGAACTTTTGACATTTCTTATTTTATCTTTATCTATGTAAGGTAAATCTATACCAATTTTGTATAAATCTAAAGATAGTATTATTGAAATTATGATAAAAATAGTTCCTAAAAATAGAAAATCTGAAAAGTCAAAAACATATTTACATAATGTAAAAACTTTGGTGGAAAGAATTACAGAAATACTTAAATAGCCTAAATTTGAACAAATTGTAAAGAAGACGCCTATAAACCCCAATATAGCTATACACAGTGTTGTATTATTTGTTGCTTTTTTATATAATATTGTATCCATGTCCCAATATTTATCATAAAGTTCCTTCGTCATTTTATATATCTGTTTAGCATCTTCGTGTTTCATTCATTCCACCAATATTTCATCTTCTTCTGTCCACGGAGGACAGCAAACAACTAATATTTCTGCGTTTTCTTTACTTGTTTTCCATGCTTTATGATTTGTATTTGGAAATATCATTATCATATCTCCCACTTCTAAATGTTTAATTTCATCATCAAGTTCTACTATTATTGTTCCTTTCAGAACAAAATAAACTTCTGTAAGTTTCTTATGATAATGTTTTTTAGTAGGGCCTGTAATTGTAACATGTATAAAATCAAAATCTTTTGAATCTTTTTCAGTTGTTAAGTTTCTCATGGTTCCGCATGTTATCTCTTTTGGATCTGCATCTTTTACTCTTCTTATTATATGTGTCATTTATTTCACCTTATCCGTTTTAAAACCTTATTGTATATTTATTTAATTCTTTATTTAATTTAACAAAGGTTTTTTTGATATATGCAGTTCTTTCCTTGCCAAGTTTCTTGCCACTTCTAGTAAAAAAGATTGAGTTGTCTTTTTCATTCTTCTTAAACCATTTGAGTGTAACATTTCCTATTTCTGTGAACCGTATCCCTTTGTTTATTCTATCAAGTGCGTGTCTAAACACGCCAACTGAACCAATTGCATCCATCTTATCTGCATCAAATAAAACATTACCTTCAAGCGTCCTTTCTCTGTTTATATCGTCTGTACTATGTAATCTTACTATCTTACCCACCTTCTCTATTTCTCCTGGATTATAATCAGTCCTTCTTAAAAATGATTTGCAAAAAATCTCGCCTTTTCTTGCATGAAGTTCATCTCCACACTTCGCCAATGCTATATCATGAACAATTGCAGCTGGTATCATTATAGAAAGATTGGCTTTCTCTTCTTTAGATATAATAATCGTCCAAAATAGAACTCTTTCTATATGATCGATTTGATGTATGGGGTCGAATTTATTTTTCTTATAATAATCCTTAACTAGTTTAAACAGTCTTTCTTGCCGCTTCTCTGTAAATAGTTTCATTTTTACCACTTTTCAAAATGCATTATTTCACTTAATTTTTTTCTGTTCGTTGGACTTGGATTTTCAGCAGGATAACCCATGACAATAACATACGGAACAATGACTTCTTTAGGGATATTGAGCAGTTTCTTTATCTTCTCTTTATTGCACCACGCAACATAACAGGTTCCTAACCCAAGTTCTGTTGCTCTTAGAACAAGAAACGCACTTGCCAGAGACAAATTAATAAAATTCATAGCGATTTCAAGCTTTCTATTTGAGTGTTTTGAGTAGGGATTATCATCAACACAGCATACGATAATAACAGGTGTCTTATACATCTCCTTCTGGATAAAAATATCATTTTCTTCGAATTCTAATATTTTCTTCTTATCTTTAACAACCACAAAGTTCCATGGCTGAAGATTGTGGCTGGACGGTGCTTTCCTCGCCGCATCAATGACTTCTTTTATTAAACTGTTTGAGATAGATTTTTCTTTGAATTTTCGGATTGATTTTCTCTCTTTGATCGCATTCTTAACATTCATTCAATCTACCTAACAATCATTTGGTGTCAATTCTTATAAATCTGCTATAATAATTAGTTATATGCCAAAGGTAAGATTTCATAACATGAATTTTAAAGATGATATAAAGGTACTGCAAAAATCATTGACACGAATCCAAAAGAACATGCCAAATTTCAAGAAAATGGCAAATATGTATTTTAAGAATCCGGATAATAAAAATCTTATTGAATTTATAGCAGAAAATAAGCAGCATTTCATTGGCATGAGAGACTCTAATTCTAAGAGAATTATTAAAAACTGGAGAAAAATAGAGAAAAGATATTTTTCAGAGGTTGAAAAGATTACATGTTATAAATGGAAATTTAAGACATATGAATGTTATTTATCTTCAACTTTCTTTATTGGTGGGAATTATACAGTTGATGAAAAACACCTGAAACCGCACAATACTATAATGGTCTGTCCTTACACTAAGCATGTAGATCCTATTTATGTTATAGCTCATGAACTTTTCCACGCCCACACTCAAGGCGTTATCTCATGTACAAATATTAAATTAGATAAGAACTATTTGAAAATCTCAGGCCCTATGGCTGAAATTATTCTGAAGGTCGTTTTCTCCGAAATCCCAATAACAGGATTCAATAGGAATGTCTACCCACAATATGATAAAATATGTCAAACCCTAAAGAAAAGATGGATTAAAGACAAAGATTTCAAGAAGCTGATTTTAGATACGTATGATCTTTTGGAAAAAGGTGCGTAAATTCCATTATTCTATAATATGTAAAATTTGTATTGTCTTTATGCCAGTCTTTCCAAATCCTTTCTAACAGCTTCAATGAACTTGGTGTCAAGATTATCGACAAGTATTTTTGCATTTTCAACAAATTCGATGCTGTTTTTTATCACATTCTCGACATTAACAGACACTCTTGTTTCAACATCATATTGGATATTTTCTCTCCTATCTCTGATATCTTTCAACGCATCCAATAATTTCTGCTCTATCTTGACTTTTTCTATTTTTTCAAGAACATCTGACAAATTTTTATAATGATCCATTGATTTCTTATCAAGTTTTCCTGTCCTGACAAAATACTTTTCAATTATAGCGACTGTGCATGTGTGATCTTTGCTCTGCAAACCGATTCTAGTTAAGATAGACAAACAAGCCTGATACATTGAATAATAAGCTGTTATCACAGTCCATTCTTCATAATTTCCTTTTTTCAGATAATTCATAACTTCTATATTTCTTAATGCTTTTTTGTAATGCATCTCGCTAAGTTTTGCATTCTGATTGATTATGATTATTCCTCTGCCATCCCTGCCTCTTTCCAGACATTGCTTTATTGTTTCTTCTCTAACCATTTCAACACCTCTCTGATATAGAACTCTGTTCCAAATAGAATAATATGATTATTGTATATCTCATAGATTAATGTTTGCTTTTTGCTTAAACCTTCTTTAAAGTCAGTTATTGTTAAAATAAAAGGAGATATTTTCTTGCTGTGTGTTTCGCTTATTCCTCTGCAGACGCTTCTTATAGTGTAATCCCATTTTTCATATTCGGCTTTTGTTCCGGATCTAATGATAAACAGAGTATCAATATCGCTTTTTTCTGTTTGGTTTCCTTTGACAAATGAACCAAATATTGTTATTGAAATCATAACATCGTTAAGCATGCCTGAAAATTCATTTAAAATATCTTCTGCAATGATTTTTAAGACCTGATTATTTTTCAATAGTTGCTCTTTTTTTTGATTTTCAATCAGCTCCCCGAATTTTTCAACAGATGAACTAGCATAATTTAGATGGTATAACCCAGTCTTTCCTCTTATTTTCTTGCCTAATATTTTTTCTTCAGTCAGTTTTTCAAGGACTTTGAATGCGGAAATATACGGCAATTCGCCTGATTTTGATATCTCAGTTGAGGTAAACTCCTTCTCAGGGCTTTTGAAAAATATGTTCAGTGCCTTTAACTGATTTTTTGGTATCATTAAATCATCTATATTTTTATATAGATATCTATATTTATATATATATAAAGTTAATGACGCCAATGACTTTGCATAATAACTTAATTTTATTCCTAAAACTAAAGATTCGTATTATCTTGACTGTGATGATGAAAAGTTTAAATGAAAAAATCATTCTATTGACTCAAATTGAGTCAATACAACCTTATCTAGCTCTTCTAAAGATAGTAACGAAGAAGAAGTTACTACTGAATATAGCAAGTGTGGCAAAATAAAAGTGTAGCAGTTGTAAATGACGATTATAATAATAAATATAATTCCACAGGAAACACAGGTAAAAAATATAAAAATTTAAAAAACGGATTACTTTTGAGATTTTCTTAGTTCTTCCTGAACTTCCCCGATTATCTTATCCCACTCCTCTATCCAATCGGAATTTATCTTTTTCATGAAAGAACATGATTAATTTATAATTTAATTCTATTGCTCATCTTAAGAAGGGGTATATCCAATATTTGACACCTGTTTTTAGTGTCACAAAAAGTAGGGACTACATTAACATGAAAAAGAGCCGCGAGAGGGATTTGAACCCCCGACTTGCTGCTTTCTGTAAGGCATACACCTTATACAAGGCAGCCGCTCTACCGACCTGAGCCATCGCGGCATGAATTTACTATATTCTAATCTATTATTTAGATATTTAAAATAATTGTATAGAGTATATTTTAAGCATTTTTACCAACATTAATTATTCTCTATAAGTTTTTTATATAAATTTTCTATCTTATCTATAGTATTTTCCATCGAATATTCTTTAACAGTCTCGTAGCCATTCTTTATAATCTTTTTTCTAAATTTACTATTCAAAACCATATCTATTTTTGATGGTATTTCTGCATCTTTATTAAACAAAATACCATTTACATTATTTTTCACAATATCGTTAAATCCTCTAGCATTTCTAACAATAACAGGACATCCATAGGACATTGCTTCCAAGACAACTAAACCTTGCGTTTCAGACGACGATGCCGAAATAAACATATCTGCTTTCTTATACAAAATATCTCGATGTTTGTCAGAAATATAGCCAGTAAACTTAACTCTTTTAGTCAATTCTAATTTTTTAACAATGGATTTCAAACGTTCTTCATCTGGTCCTTTAGAAGTTATTATTAGATTACCTTTCTCTATTTTCTTCAAAACTTTTATTATCACATCGACTTCTTTTTCCTTACATAATCGTCCAACATGAAGAATAATAGGTATTTTATTAATATTTTGCTTTCTATTCTTAATTTTAAAATCAACTCCAGTGGATATGACACGAATAGGCTTCTTTACACCATATATTCTAAGTTCTTTTTCAATAGATTTAGACGGTGATATAACAATATCTGCTCTATTATGAAACCATTTGACATATTTTGCAGCAATTTTCTTTGTTATATTCTTACCATATTTAGACAAATATTGAGTGTATTCGGTTATGTGCGTATGATAAGTGATTACAGTAGGTATATTGAATATCTTACCAACTGTTAAACCGATCATAGCAGATGTAAATGGGCCGTGTAAATGTATTACATCAGGTCTTATTTCTCTCATTCTTTTTACTATTCCTCTTCCTGGTAAAGATATCATATATTCGGGATATGGTTTAAATTTAGTAGATTTAAATCTAAAAACATCTTTTTCTTTTTTTCCAGGTTTTGGAGCAAAAATATAGACTTTATGCCCACGAGCTTCAAGCTCTTTCTTATATGCATCTATTACAGTAACCACACCATTTACTTGCGGGTGATATGTCTCTGTAAAGAAAGCTATCTTCATAAAAACAATTAGTCACATTTTACTTATAATGGTTACTGATGATATAATAAAATTCATTTTCTACTCGCTTCTTTAATATATCTTGCTAATCTTTTTTCCAATTTTACCCAAGATTTTTTCTCAAGAATATAGCCAACACAATTTGCCGAGCCGCACTTACACGCATACTTTGAATAATTTCTTGAATCCCATCCAAATCCATAATTATAAGTGATTTCCTCGCCCCGAGCAATATCTCTTACAGAATATATCCATATTTGTTTTTTTATTATTTTATATTTACAATTTGGATTACAAGAATGGTTAATATATTTCGCAGGATTATTTCTAATACTTCCACCATCCAAATCATGTTTTTTATCGATTTCAAAAATGTATGTTGCGCCTTTAGATGGGTTTCTTTTTGATAATTTAACAGTTGTATCTGCCCTTCGCGTTCCTTCTCTTTTAGTTATTATTTCCCCAGTATATTCTATTATTCTAGTTCCAACAGGTATTTTTTTTAGAGCAAATAATCCTTTACTGTGAATTTTTGATTTCTTAAGATAAACATATTTATTCACTTTAGAAATAGTTTTATGTGATATCATAAAATCATTTTTTATCCGTAAGTAACATAATCAACAGTTAGTTCTTCATTCTTCTTTATATCTCTTAATGCAATGAAATTTCCATTCTCATCATTACGTTTCAAATTTGGTTTTTTAGAATGATTCAAATAAAATGAAAGTCCCATGGCATAAAATCCTCTTTCCGGAATCCAACCATTTCCTTTCTTATCAAACCAGTAAAAATCATCTATTATCTTAAATATCTCTGGATCAGAACATTTAAACACATTTTTATTAACCTTAATCCATTTCTGTTTTGGTTCAGATTTAAATGGATTTTCTCCTTTAGGAATATTTCTTATTGCAAAAAGTCCTATTCCATGTATTTTCGAAGGTTTCAATCTACAGAAAATCTCCTTTATTCGGCTTATTACTTTTTTATTATTCATTTGATATGCACCAGCATTTAGCCGCCGTATAAATAACCTTCAGTATGAAGTTTATCAGAATCACTGTTCCATTTTAAACCAATATCAGTTCTATAAAACATATTCTGTATCATGATATTTCTTACTCTTGCATAAGTTTGTCTTCTCGCCTCTTCAACAGTATTTCCTGAACCAGTAACTACTAAAACATAACCAGAATCGCCAGCTATTGTCCATATGTCATTCAAGAATTTTATATCTCCAAGATGCACTCCTTCATAATTTGGTTTCTTAAATAAAATTGATAAATCTCTATAAATAAATGCTTCTTTCGGATCATCGAATGGAAACGGTGGAACAGCAACTACTACTCCTAACTGAAATCCTTTTTTTGTTTTAATTTCAAAATCTTCTCCTTTAGCCATTTTATATAATGTTTCTCCCAGATTACTCAATATTCCTTCCATTTGTATACTTATGATTGGATAACCGAATCTACAGGTAAATTCTAATGGAAATATTCCTTTTGCATTTGCTATACAATTAATATCAACATAACCCACATAACCACTTTTTACCAAATCTTCCTTCATTTTTAATAAGGTATTATTGAATAATGTATTTGGTTTTGACCAGAATATTAGAGTTCCCATCTCTCCTGTATATGGTCCTAAATCTCCTGGAAATAATTTTTTATGTTCAAAATTAATATTTATCGGTAAAATAAAATCTTTTCCATTGAAAAATGCCCCAACTGCAACTTCAACACCCACAGCCATTTTTTGCAATTGAAATCTTTTTATTTTCTTTGCCCAAATTTCTTTATTCTGTTCAAGTATCTGTATCAGATCTTTACCATCTTCATCTTGTCCTAAAAACAATATTCCTTTTTGTTCTGAAGCAATAGTTCCAGATGGTTTGAAAACATATCTTCCAGGATTTGTTTTAATAAATTCTAATGCCATATCAAAACTATTAAAATCCCAATGTGGTAGAACACTCATTCCAACCCTATTCATTTCATTTTGTCCATATTCTCTATCATCTTCTAATTTATCAGTATATTTACTTCCACCAACAACTAATTTTCCTTTCGCTCTTAACTCATCTGCTTTTTCTCCAAATCCAGTATCATCAAATACTATAACATCTGCCCAATCGATAAAATTTTCCCATTTATCAATTTTTTCAAGTATACCATCATAAACATCTGCATCTTCTTTTCTTTCTATAAAAACTTTTACTTCATGACCTTCTTTTGTTAAATGCCAAGCAACATCTCCGCTAAGACTTTCCCAAGAAACAAATAAGAATTTTTTAACATTTCTATCAATTTCTATTTTCTGAACTTTCTGAGAACCATTTCCATTCGTATGGTTTTCATTTTTTTGTGAAACGTTTTTATTTAACATTAGTATCATTAATTTATTTTTTATGATGAATTATTTACAATTAATAATTGTAGCAATTGATATTTAAAATAAACTATTGTTAGAAACAAAATAATTTTTACAATATTATTTACTTTCACACAGAATTCCTGTCATATGTATATCAGATATTGTTCCTATAGTCCTCAATCCAGATTTTTCTACTTCTTTTTTTAGTTCATCTGAGGTAAATTTCTTCTCATATCCTCCTTTCATTGAAAGAAATGTTTTTACAAACCAACTATCTTTAGGTACAAAAATCACACACAACCCATTATCTTTCATAAGTTTCTTATGCACAGAAATAGCTTTTTGTCTTTTTATTTTTTGAAAATGTTCTATAACGCCATCGCTCATTACAATATCATATTTTTTCTTGTAATTGAATAAATCCTCTTTAACATATTTAACACCGAATTTTATACCACTTTTTTTATATGTTTGATATGCTTCTTCACTATTATCAACAACGAACGCCTTAGTATTCTTCTGCAATGAAATTAAACCGAGAAGATAGCCTGATCCACCACCAAGCTCTACCATTGTTTTATTATCTAAATTTATATTTTTCAATAATTTGATATAGGCTTTAGATCTATATCTTTCATAAAATTTCCACACAAACATTTTTAGTGAAGAATTTACAAACCAAAAATTATTCCAATCTATTCCACTATTCATAGTTATACACAGCCTATTCGATATATAAATACTTGGTGTCGGTGGTGAGATTTGAACTCACGGCCTCAAGATTTCTCTCATCCCTATGGTCGATACTCATAACAGAAGTTATGAGTCTTGCGTTCTACCAGGCTGAACCACACCTTAACGACTAACCACAGGCGTGATTAGTTGACGTCGTAGTCACCGACATTGATTTCACTATATTAGTTTTCTCTTTGACCTTTTTAAATGACGTGCGATAGTAATAACAATTTCTATAAATAGCATTACGCCATGGTTTAATACCTTTTTGTTTTAGATATTTAAAAATATACGGCCCTATCCATTTAACTATTGTTTGTGAGAATCCTATCGTATTTCCACTGACATAACCATCTCCATCTAAAAACCCAGCAATAAACGCATCAGCATTGCTAGGAAAATATTTTATCTGTTTCATTGGCATTAGAAGAAAGAAATTTTTACAGGTTGCTTTTATTTCCATCGCTCCTTTACTAATTCGAGTATGAAACCTAACATTCATTTTTGTGAGAATATTCTTAACTTTGTCAATTACTTCCATATCTTTCTTAGGATTCAAATAAAATACAGTTCTGTATGTTCTTTTGTCAATATATTTAGAACCATCGGCATAAAACAAACCTATCAACCAATCTAACTCGATCTTAGTTATAGCATTCACATTAATTTTCTTTATATAAATCATGTTCGTTATTACGATAGTTTCTTTTATTTAAAGATTGTAGACACTTTGTAAAAATCATGGTGGGCTCGACGGGATTTGAACCCGCGACTCTCAGCTATCATCGCATTTGCTCTATCCTTTTAAGCAAAAACTTAAAAGGCTGATACTCTGCCAGACTGAGTTACGAACCCTTGTTGGCGCCCCGGCGGGGATTTGAACCCCGGTCAATGACTTTCAGTGCGTTTTAATGCAATCTTATTATATGCATTAAAAATACTCGACAGGCCATTATACTGACCAGACTATACTACCGGGACCTAATTTAGTTTCTGTTGTACACCTTTATTAATTAATTCCTTTTTATAGTTTATTGTCATAAATGGTAAAACATGCTTATTAATAAATATCGCATTTTTTCTAGAAATACATATATCATAATCGTACCATCTTCCATATGTTGTTCGGCCATCTCTAAAAACAGAAAATCTACAATTTTTAGATGTGGTTACTTTGCACTTCATAAATTCATTTATTAGTTTTAACAAATCTTCATTAAATTTGCCATCGCTTATTCGTATCATATGTTGCGGGTATTTTGGCCTTTTAACACGAACATTTCCATCACCATCTATAACACCGGCTAAATGGGCACCGAAATTAGATTCGGATTGTTTTATCCAATCTGGGATTCCTATCTTTCCAATTCCCTGTTCTTTAAATGTTTCTAATAATTTATTTACTGATGTATGAATATCGAAAAATCCATCTTTTGATTCATGAATATTAATATCTCTTCCATAAAGTTCTTTTAAACTTCTTTGAAACTGTTTTAACATTTGAAAAGATTTCTTACCTACTTTAAGACCAATGTCTGTTCTTCTATAAACTTTATTTCTTTTAATTGTATTATACGTTGTAAGTTTTCCATCTGTTTGCAACACTCCTAAAAAATATGCTAATTTTTCTTGGTTCATATCCTTATTTTATCGCTGTCAATATTTAAATAGATTTAGAAATGGGTCGCCAGCGTCTTCAGGTTCCCGTCTTTTCGACAGTACAATTGAAATCGATGGAGCGATTCACTACCGAGTTCGAAATGGGATCGGGTCTTGCCACTCCTCTTTGACCGGCAACAATTATTGTTAATGTATGAAAGTATTTAAAGGTTGCGGTGTGGTTCTGTTAATTTTTTTAGGTACTTGAGTGATTGACCGGTGAGTGGTCGCTATATGTTTCATGGCGGAAGGATCTGCTTATGTTGTATATAAAGATTGCTCTTCTAATTATTTATTATGAAATATGTAAATGATTTATTTGGTGTTTTATGTAGAGAATACTTTGATACGGGCATATCGGCAGAATTAAAATTGGAACTTGATAATGGAATAATAATGAATGATTTTCCTGTAAAATTCTATGTTGATACAAAGGAACTGCGTCCGCTTGAGAATAAATTTCTTAATAAAACAAGGGGAAGAATATTAGATGTTGGTTGCGGACCTGGAAGAATTGGATTAATATTGAAAGATAGAGGATTTGATGTTACTGGTATAGATTGTTCAGAACATATGGCATATGTAGCGCAAAAACGCGGTTTGGATGTGTATGAAATGGATATTAACAAGAATCTTCCTCAAGACAAATTTGATTCGTTCATATTGTATGGCAATGGTTTCGGCATGCCAGGTTCTATCAGCAATATAAAAAGTCTTCTTCATAGATTGCATAAAATATCTAATTCAAATGCGATTATTATCGCTGAAAGCAATGATCCGAATCACATGACAAATAAAATTGATTTAGACTATCAAGAAGCAAATCTAAAGAAAAATAGATATGTCGGATATCGTAAATGGAGAAGTATTAGCGGCGAAAAGGCTGGAGAATGGTGCACATGGGTGCAAACAGAACCAGCATTACTTAAACAGATTTCAAAGGAAACGGGTTGGAGAATTTCAGATGGACCTGAATATGAAAAGGATTCGCAGTGGGGCGCATATTTCTTTGCATTAACAAGAAAATAACAATTACTAATTATTAATCTCTTTGTCCATATCCCTATCATACTGTGTCCAATAAATCACTTAGTTTTTTTCTCAGTATAATGCTTAGATGTTATATAAAGGTAGCGCAGTTCTAAAATTGAGAAAAGGATTAGAGAAATGAAATCATGAATTAATATTTCAGTTCAAACTCAAAACATATTTTTTACTGTTTATTTCAAATATAATTTTTTCTTTTTCTGCATCATTTAAATTTTTATATTTACCCGCAAACTGCGATGCCATCTACTGTGTTGGATGGCCCGACGATTCTCAAGTTGTGACTACCGATTAGTCCACTGCCTATCTTGCATGTGACAGACGAATCTGCTGTAATGATTCCAGCACAACCAATAGGAGAAACCTCGTTTCCATCAACATAAAACTTCAAATCAGAAATATTGATAGAACCAGTTCCAAAGCTTTTTACAATGATATTGATTTCTCCATTAGGGCAAGTCACCTTAGTCATAGCAAACATAGCAATGGTTGACACGGAGTTTGCCCCAGCTGTCGGCAATGATGCACCAGATGCGAAAATAGCGACCATAACAAAACCAACAATGACATAAACTATTGCTATTATAACTCCTGTGATGAGAAGTTTTTTTGCAAAAGCTTTGTCCTTCTCTTGTAAAAGAAGATATGCCACTATTCCTCCCATGAACGTAAAGAATATGGGGAGCAAGTACCATAACTTGCAAGTACCATAACTTGCTTGGTTTTCAGTGTATTTTACAACTGGAATAGGTTTTTCTGATATAGCAACATTTATAGCTTCGATTATGTCTCTTTCAGACCAGTTTGCTCGCAGGAGATCGTTTTTAATTCGATCTAATGGAACTCCTTCATTTAGGTTTGTTTTTATGTAATCAACAAGCTTCTGATTCGCCATATAAATAGTTTACTATTTTTTATATATAAAGATTTATTCTTGGTTAAGTTAACAATAATCTTATTATTCTCTCGATTACTATTTTCACGGTTATTTCATAATAATTTAAAAAAATAATTATTTGGTTAACTTTAATTAAAATCAACAGTTACTGTAAACAGATTTGTATCATTGAATTGTGATTTTGTAAAGCATATGCAGAAGTATGATTTGTATCCTCTATCAACGATAAGTTTATTAACTATGGTCGTCATATACTAATTGCCTGTTAGTTAAACAAGCATCTAAAAAATAACATTCTCAGACCGTATGAAACTCCTTAAAGGTTGCCTAATAGCTAATAAACTTTATTTCGCATTTGGTCATTTTTTCATAAAATATTAAATCTGAATTTTTCTTTTTAGATTCAAAAACTATCTGACCCAAACCTTCCCAGAACAAAAACCATCCAGCTGGTTCAAATAATGTTAAAAGAAACCTATCAGCAAGATTATGGTCAGCTTTTTCAAAGAAAAAATATGCCGCGAGAAACATTACAATAACGCCGAATATTGTAAAACCAATGCCCGTTTTAATAACTTTATTTTTTTCTTTATGCATTATAACATGATGTCTTCTGAAATGATCTAAAAGTCTTCTTTTAATCATAATTTCGTCTTTTTTATTTCTTTTCGATTTTGGAACCATAAGTACTAATTCAAGACCACCAGAAGCTCTATCCACCGTAGCTCTTCTTACTTCTGTTAATAAATCATGGGATAGTGCTCTTTCTTTATATTCTCTTGGATCAAAGTCAGAAAAAAGATCATTATAATCATCTAGGGCCAAACTTATCCCAGACATTTTCATAAATTTTCCTTTTTTCATATTGACCACTGTATAGAATTACAAAAGGTGATTTATAATAATGATGGTCCCCGCCGTGAGATTTGAACTCACAACCTCTCGATATCTGAACGCGAACTAAACAAACACTGTTAGCCAGTATTCTACAGTCGAGCGCTCTACCAGGCTGAGCTAGGCAGGGATATTATAGAAGTTAATGTAGAAAGTATATAAATAATAATTATTTATCAATTTCTACAGCTAAACTAGACGGTTCATGTCCTTCAGAATATATGCTCACAAGATTTGAATGTCTTACTAATGTTTTATCTCCAAACTTTGCAGCTAAACTTGCTTTCTGTAAATGTTTTCTTCCTCTAAATGGTTTTATTGATTTCATTTTATAATGTAATACTCTCTGCTCATGTGATTTTAGATCGCCTATTTTCCACACAATCTCGGTACCACCGTCTACTTTTCTTAATGTTGGTTTCATTGTTTCAAATTTAGTAACTAATGTAAATCCATTCGGAATTACATCTTTAACAACCAAATTTGTCATATTTCTTATTTTATTCAAAACTTGTATGGATACAGTCATTTCATGCCCATATTTAACTAAATTCTTTCCAACCACTTCTTTAGTTATTACAAGTGCTGTATAACTTCTATATATCATTATTCCAAGTATAATTATGATTAAAATTATTATGTATGTTGGCCAATAAATTTCAGAATAACCTAACTCATGTTGTTCGCCGGGAGAAAGATTTACCGTCCATATATACTGTTCGCCTTTCATTGGTTCTGGCCCGGTATAAACAATGTACCATGCTTCTGCAACTTTAGATTTATATTCAATATCACGTTGATAATTACCATCATTAATTCCAACTATACTTACAAATCTTCCAAATGGTGTAACAAATGATTTTTCTTCCATAGATATACTATCAACTTTAGCTATCTCAAACTCTTTTGTATCTTCATATAGAACTTTATTTTCACTAGTTAATTTTCCTTCAACATTATACATAGAAGGATTGAAATCACCAAGTTCAAATGTTTCTGAAAATGTTTCTTCAGTTAAAATTTTTAATTCAGATATATCCATTGTTCTAACATCATTTTCAAAAGTAAGTGTTAGTGTAACTGGCACATCTCTAGTTCCAATATTGTAAATAGAACCTGAAACTATTACTTCGCTGGCACATTTTTCACAACTTAATTTAAAATCACTTATTATAACATCTGTAACTTGTCTAACAGTAACTAAAACTCTTTTTTCAACAAGTTCGTTTGTTGTTGTACTTTTCATTGTTATGAAATATTCATAAGTTAAAGGAATAGCATCTTTTCCAGGATTCACTGCTATATTTACTGTAGTTGATTTTCCTGATTCTACTCTAAATAATCCAGAACTAGTATCTAAATTTAACCAAGATGAAGGTAATCCAATGATAGAAACACTAAACCAGTCTGTTGGACCACTGTTTGTTAAAGTAAGTGTCATTGATCCTTCTCTACCAGCCATGTAAGTTGTATCTGATTTAACATCAGCTGTAAAGCTGGCTGCAAATACACATTGTGCTAATATTAGAAATACAAATAAACTAGACAACATTATTTTTTTCATAAAAAAGATTAGTCGTCCCTTGCTTATATAGTTTTAGGTTAAAGCAATATTGTACTTTTCACAAAGATTTTCAATCCAAGAAACATCATGACCACTGGAACTTAATTTCGGTCTCATATCGTCTAGTTTTTTTGCCAAAATATGCATATAATGAAGATTTTCTCCAGTCTCTCCATTAGATTTTTTTGGCGCATTATCTCTTTTTACCCGTGCACGAGCTAAGTCATAATGCATAATAATAATTGTAAATATATGCTTATATCATTAAACCCATTCGTCAATTGACTATATGATTTTTGCCCAACCACTAAGTCTCCAACGATCTTCTATTTTTCTAGAAATAACAACTCTATCACTTTTATCAGTGCATATTGGTGTTTTTAGAACAACTTCACATTTGTTTCCTTTACTCATTTTTGCAGTTCCTATTGTTCTACCTGTTCCAACATTTAATAATAATATTTCACCTGCTATTATTTTCTTTTTATCAAAAAGATTATATTCCATTGTAAATGTGCTTAATGTATTTGGTAATTGTATGCCTGCCACAGACCCATTAAGCGAATCGGCTTTTGTCAGATATGGGTCCAATTCAGTTAACACACCGAGTAATCCACCAGCGCCAGCTGTTTTCAAATCTTTACCAGCTTTCTGAAGACCAGTTACTTTTGTTTTAATTGGTTGCCATTTATCTTTTATTTTAATACCTGGCTTTATTTCAATTTCATCCCCAACATCCAATTTACCCTGTACTATTCCACCACCAAGTATACCACCTTTTAATTTAGCTGGCTCTGTACCTGGTTTGTTTATATCAAATGATCTAACAACATACATTTTTACTGGTTTAGTTAAATCTCGTTCAGGTGTTGGTATAAACTCTTGTATTGCATTAAGAAGAACATCAAGATTTATTTTCTGTTTTGAAGAAACCGGGATAACTGGTGCATTTTCTGCAACTGTTCCTTTAACAAATTCTTTAATTTGTTTATAATTTTCTAAAGCTTCTTCCTTAGTTACTAAATCTATTTTAGTTTGTACAATTATAATATTTTTTATTCCTACAATACCTAAAACCATTAGATGCTCTTGAGTCTGTGGTTGTGGACAACGTTCGTTTGCGGCGATAGTAAATATTACACCATCCATAAGACTAGCACCAGCTAAAACGGTAGCCATAAGTGTTTCATGACCAGGTGCATCTACAAACGATACCGTTCGCACAACATCACATACTTCAAAACATTTACCACATTTATCAGAAGATGAGAACACACCACATTTTTTACATTGATATAATGTTGCGTCTGCATAACCTAATTTAATTGTAATTCCTCTCTTTAATTCTTCAGAATGTAAAGCTGGCCATTTGCCTGAAATAGATTCAACAAGCGTGCTCTTGCCATGTAGCCGGTCTATAAAATATTTCTTATAAACAATCGACGTGACCGAGCGTTCCTATGTTGACCTCTGGTATCAGCCTACTATCAATTTCCTTTTTATCTAACATGTTAATTAATAGTTATTAACTCTTTAAATAGTTTCTAGATAACTATCGTTGATTCCGACAACTACGGAATATTTTTAGAGTTCGGAACAATCAAAATGGCTCCAAGACCACATTTCAGACCAGCTTTCTACAAGTATGCTCCTGAGATTGCGGAGAGGATATGAAAAATTTTGGAGAAATGATTAAGCTAATCTCAATTGTGATTTATGCCATGTATTGTTCCTAAACACGATACAAATATACTATCTTGCCTGTGATATTCTGGTGTATCTGCCGGCAACATTCCACAAGCATATTCGATTTCAACAGAGTAACCGAACAATGTTCTACTTGATTCTGTTATACCACAACCATTGCAATTAAATCCGCATCCATCCATAACGCCTTCCCATTCTGAAGTAAATACATTTTCTACCTTTGTTTCAGCATAAGATTTTGTTATCCAAGGCGACCATGCAAATAGCAATAAGATCATTAAAGCTATACCTATTAGATATATTTTTTTCACTTTTTTCGCCTCTTAAATAATATTACTGAAATTATAATTAAAATAATGATACCAGCTGAAGCATATATCCAAGTATTTGAAACGCCAGTAGATGGTTTATATGTAAGTTCTCCAGCAGCTGTTACATAACAGGCAGCTTCCCTACATTCAAGTATTTCTCCAGTTTCCATATCAAGTGAGCCAAACTTACATTTATTTTCTTCAAGAGAAATTGTTTCCTGACCCTGCATTAAAATAGTTCCAAGACCATACATATTATTTGTGCTCAATATAATTCTAGTTTCCTCTAAATTAGGCAGACATTCTGTTTTGAGTTTATTAAAAGCCTGGTCTTCTGGCAAAAGAGTTTCAATTTCTTTTAATTGCTGAACCTGAATTTCTGGGTTATCTACATCTATCCAAGTTCTCAATGGAAAATCATATTTGCCCACACTATAAGAAAAATCAATATAAACTTCTTCTCCGCCACCATAATTGATACTCTCCATTTTTGGTCTGTTTACAGAGATCAATTTCATATGATTATTAAAGTAAGTTTCTGAAACATATGCTAAGAAAGCATCCTTAGATAAATCAATATATTGCTCATCTCCCGGCTTTGCCAAAACCCACTTGTATTTGTTATTATTCCAGGTTCCTATACAATATCCACCGCCACCCTCTGCATCCCAAGTTCCAGGACCCCAAATAAATGGTTCGTCTTCTTCAAGGATATTATTATCAAGATATGCTTGATTAACTTTGTTAATGTATTCTTCTGTATTTGGTCCTGATGTTGGAAGAACTGCACCAGCACAATAACCGTAAGATGGTGCTGGATTTATTACAATAACAGAACCCCGATGATCTTCTCCAAATTCAGGAACAACAAAATCAATTTTATTAGCATTGCTTGGCAAGTCTGTATAGCTTATGAAACCGGCTAATAACATTTTCTTATCAGGACACAATAAACAAATTTTAGATTGGCATTCAGTATCTTCTGCACATTTGCTACCAACATATTTACCAAGAATAATATGCTCCGCTTCTAAATTATAACCAATGTTGTAAGTAAATAAACCATTAATGTTCATCCAACCAGAATTCATAACACAACTACCTACACCAGGCATATCGCATTGTGATCCGATTATAATTTTTAATCCAAATTCAGATGTTTCAGATTCTTTAAACAAATTGGTTTCTTTATCATAATAACCATTAAGAGTAATATATTTTCCATCCCATTCAGATGGACTTGTTTCTAATTGTGAAAAGGTTGTATATCCATAAGAACGTCCTGGGCTGATTTGTACAGCTTGTCCTTCTGTTTCTTGTGCAAAGGCAACTGTTGAACCAAATGAAATCAATATTGTTGCCACAATAAAGCAGATTATTAAATTCATCGCTTTCATAATTTAATTGTTATTTCTATGTTTATATAACTTGTTATTATGTTAGGCCAAAAACTAACTAAAATAACTCTCGCTCTAAATTTTTATTTTCTTAACAGTGCCTTAAAAGCCTCGCATAAAGCACCGTAAAAAGATAATACTGATAATAAAATTAAATACTTATTATTGGTTTCAATATAGCCCCATAATGCAAGCAATGATAAAAGCACTAAAAAGTGCAAAAACCAGAATTGTCTTTTTGAAAGTTTGTTTATCATGATAACATATCTCTTAAACATGGTGTTCAGTTTAAGGCCCAAACATCACCTTGCCGAAGCAAAGCTGAATTTCGATCCGAAGATCTACATCCCGACATCTGGATTATCCTCCTGAACACTGATAATAATTATATTTTTCTACATTATAAAGCTTGCAAATAACTGCCACTTTAAATTTATATTAAGCAACCGAGTCGCACTTCTAATCAGTGTGAGTAAACACTGAAAAACGTTCAAGTGAGAACAATGATAAATCCAGATTCATTCATACACGATACAATAGAATTACTCTTTAGTCTCTGCAGGCTTTTCCTTTGGCGGTATTCCTAATATCATTGCAACATCGCCTTCTCCTTCTACAATTTTGCAGTTGACTTGCATTATATCTTCAGAAACAGTATTTCCTCGTATATATTTTCTTTTTCTCATTCCACTAACTTTAAAGAATTTCATCTTCCCTTTAACTTTCTTCATTTTTCCTCCTCTAAAGCCAACGCCTTTGGTTAAAAGAGCTTTTATTCTAGCAGAACCATCTAAATCTTTTCTCATTGGAAATCCTTCTTTATCTGATCCACCAGTTACTTCTAAAGAAAATCCATTTAATCCAACCGTAGAACCATCAAATTTATCTCCTATTTTCATTCCAACTAAAGAAGGTATATCTTTCTCTATCTGATATGATTTTTTAGTTTTCGGTTCGCTTATTACTATTTTAGTCATGTTCTACACCTCAGTTTTTTGTTGCTAGGCAACCACATTTCCGAGTTTATTATAATTAAAATATAAAGTATTTAAAGGTTAATCAAACCAATTCTATTCTATGAGATTCTGGGAAATTGACTTTATGCGTGGAATAGCGATAATCTTAATGGTTATTTTCAATTGGTCCTACACACTCAAATATTTTAATATATTTATTCCGCAGGCAGGATGGATATTTTGGTTTCTATTTCCGAGATTCATTGCAGGTTTGTTTATTTTCATAGCTGGAATATCACTTGTTCTAAGCTACAACCATATTGGAAATATTAAACTTTTCAATCAAAAAAACATTAAACGCGGATTGAAAATATTTGGTCTTGGATTACTAGTAACATTTGTCACATGGTTGCTGTTTCCAAACGAATTCATAATATTTGGTATATTACATCTTATCGGGCTATCAATAATTCTCGCTCTTCCATTTATGAAATTCAAAAAATTAAATTTAATACTTGGAAGTGTTATATTTACAATCGGTTTAATTCTCCAGAACTTCACATTTGATTTTCCATGGCTATTGTGGTTAGGATTCTATCCAACAAATATGGTTACATTCGATTACTTCCCTCTACTGCCTTGGTTTGGTATCATTTTAATTGGAATATATTTTGGAAAACTTTTATACAAAAATAATAAAAGAACTTTCAAAATATCAGATCTATCAAATTACCTAAATATTAAATTCGTCAGTTTTCTAGGAAAGAATTCATTATTAATTTATCTAATGCATCAACCACTACTAATCTTAATTTTATTTCTTCTTGGTTTCTTGTAACGATTTAGCTAATTCCGCTTCTGCATACATACCAAGTTCTTCAAGAATTTTAATATTATCCTTTGTTACTACCGTTGATAGTTCATCATTTTCTTTTATTTGTCGCCCCATTGTAGGACCATCAATAGATACAGCTACTCGTTCACCACGTTTAGCTTCTGTTACAGAAACATTCTCAGACTGTAATGCTTTGACAAATCCTATTTCTTTACCGTTTTTCTGTAATTTCGCACCAGATCTTAGTAGTCCATCAATAATTTCAACTCCTACTACTACAGGGTCGGTTGCATGGAATACCATACCTCTTAACAATTTAATTTTAGCAGGCATTGTTATTTGAGATAATTTTTCTTCTTTTATTTTTTCATATTCTTTCTTCAAAAATACATCATAATCATCAAACAGTTTGTAAATAATGTCACTTTTTATTATTTTAACGTTTCTATCTTTTGATTCCTTATCTATATCTGAATCTAAAGAAACATTAAATGCAATAATTACTTTTCTTAAAGGATCTTTAACTGATTCCACTTCAAGAATATCTCTTCTCAATATGTTACCTACTTCAGCTCTCTTGATTGGAATATTTTTTTGTTTTAAAATATGAATTAATGCTTCAAGACTACCAAGATTATCTGCTTTAATTATAACACCATCTCCGTCTGATTCAAATTCAATATGTTCAACAGATTCCATTAAATCTTTCTTCACAAATTCTATATCTTTCTCATCAGAAACAGCTGCTATAGGACTACCTGCTACTGCTTTTTCTAAACCAGGTGCACTTATTTTTATTCCAGCTGCGGCAGAAACATGATCTATCGGTTCAAATTGCCTTTCAACGCGCATTTCTCTTAGAGCTGGTGGTTTTAACAATGCTTTAATCTTTGTAACTATCGGTTCCTTACCACCAATAATTAACCAGTCGCCTTTGTTTATTTCACCATCAAAAAGAATAACATCAATTGTCATTCCTAATCCTTTAACTTCTTTAACTTCTAGTATAGATCCTCGTCCGGTTCCTTCGGTTATCTCTAATTCTTTTTTCAAAAACTGCTGTGATAAACCCGTAAGAATCATAAGTAATTCAGGCACACCCTCACCAGTTATCCCAGAAACTGGAATCATAGCCACAGTCTTTTTAAAATCTTCAACCTTGTCATAGCGTTCTGCTTCAAAACCACGCTCTGATAATTGCCCGACTAATTTATAATGCAATTCATCGAAACGCTGTCTTACCCATTCTGGTTGTTTATTATACGATTCAACAAATGTATCATCCTCATGTTTTGTCCAACCTTCAATTCTATCTAATTTAGTTTCAGCTACAAGAAAAGGTGTTTTAAATTGTTTCAAAAATTCCAATGATTCGTCTGTTTGAGGTTTGAATCCTTCATTAATATCAACAATAAGAATTGCTATATCTGCGCAGCTTCCGCCACGTTTACGCAACGATGTAAAAGCCGCGTGTCCCGGCGTATCAATAATCAACAGACCGGGTATTGTAATTTCAATATGCAACTTCTCTAACAAATTTCCAACGACTTTTTTAACAGTTTCTATCGGAATCTGCGTCGCGCCGATAGCTTGAGTTATTCCGCCTGCCTCTTTATCTACGACTAACGTCTCTCTAATCTTGTCTAGCAAAGTCGTCTTTCCATGGTCAACATGACCGAGCACGCATACTACCGGCTGTCTTATCATACCAATCAATTAGTAATAGAAGTATTTAATAATTTACATATGAAATTTCTATAAATTTTTAACTATTATTCAAGCTCTACTGAGTGTACTCCGGCCTTTGAGATTTTTATTTCCACTATTTCTAAACCATGTTTTTTCCATTCCTGTTCTATTTTTTTGTTTGTATTCTGATCAAAACTTACTGCGATTGCGCAATCTCCTCCTCCTGCGCCTGAAAATTTTCCAGCAGCTCCAAATATTTGAGCAATATCTGATATTAACGCAAGTTCCTTTGTTTCAAAATTATTTCGAGATTCCAAACTCAATTGTTGTAAAGCTTTTCTATTTGCATTTAATAGTGCAACTATTTTTTCTGTTTCATTTGCCTCCATTGCTCCAATCAGTTGCTGTGTTATTTCTTTTATATCATTAATTATTTTCCAATATTTTTCCATTTGAGTTTCTTTGAAAGAATTCAGTTTTAAAACCAATTCCTTCGTTGATGCGCTATATCCGGTATAACAAACACTTAAATTAAAATTATTAGGTAAAACCAATTCTTCTACAGAAAAGGCTGGCCATTCACAATCCATTATTTCTGATAATTTTTTTCCAGAATTTATTTCTGATATTAACCAATTCGGATCAAATCTTTTATAAACAATTACACCTCCGAATGTTGCAGATGCTATATCAAAGGCGCTTCCAATTTTTCCCTGAGCGAGATAATGTGCAGTTGAAGCAATTTTATAAATCAGTTCTTTTTGTTTTTTTTCTTCAATGCCTATTCCATGAAATTTAAGAAGTGCGGCAACTATTGCCGAACTCACTGCAGCGCTACTACCGAAACCAATTTTTTCTCCCTTACCAGTTTTAGCTATTGCTTGAGAAGAATCAGTTTCTATAATAAAATTTCTTATTTTCTTGCCTTTTTGAATAAGATATTGAAGCGTTATTTCTATTGCCTTTTCGCTTACGCAGATTTTAGTTTTCTCTTCTTGATTTAATGTTTTCTTCCAATTTAATTTTGTTCCGTCAAACTCTGCTTCGATATTAATCAATCCAATATCTGGTGCATTGAGTATTATTTTTTGATTTTCTTCAATACTTGCAGAACAATATCTATCAACAGCCATTACTATGCATGGACACCCTACTTCCAAAACACTCCATTCTCCAGACAACATTAATTTCCCAGGCGCAGAAATTTTCAACAAATTATCACATATCCTCAACTTTTATTTTTTCGGTTTTCTCATCAAAAATAGCTTTTCTTGGTTTGCCTGTTCTGTAATCAATCAATGCTTCTTTTTCATCTGTTAAAATTTTTGGTCCATCTCCTACCCTACAAATCATTATCTTTTGAACACCTTCAATACCTTGCAACATTTTCTGTACTCTTGCAACATTTTCTGTACTCTTGCAACATTTTCTGCTGTAGTATAGATATGTACATTCGGTCCAGCATCAAAGGTATATGCTGCGATTATCTTTCCCTCTATACTATTCAATTCATGCACTGCATAAATTATTTCTCTAGAAATATTATTTAGATACATTATCGGTGGCCATGTATCAAGCATTACTGCATGCATATCACTACTTTCTCTCATTGTTATCTCGCCGAATTTTTGAAAATCTTTCGCAATAACAGCTTTCTTCATTTCTTCAATTACTTTTTCAATATATTGCATTCTTGCTGGATATAAAAAACTTGTTGCAATTGTCTGTTTCATGCCTGCTCTACTGCTTATTTTCTTTTTTCCAGCATCGACAATTCCTATCACATTCCTTAATTCTGGCCAGTGCGAAGCAGGCGCAATTTGAACTGCGATTGAATCTGAACCATCATCTTTCTCACCTTTTCTCCATTCTACAAAACCACCCAAAACACTTCTTGATGC
Organism: Nanobdellota archaeon; assembly: GCA_018901755.1. Lineage (GTDB taxonomy): Archaea > Aenigmatarchaeota > Aenigmatarchaeia > Aenigmatarchaeales > Aenigmatarchaeaceae > JAHIDZ01. The sequence goes on from JAHIDZ010000020.1 coordinate 56,115, forward strand.
ACTACCTGAACCAATTCTTGCAAAAATAGATGTCTCGCTTCCTGAAAGATTCAAATCAGCTGCCTTTAGCGTAGCAATAGCCAATGCCGCTAAACCAGCAGCACTACTTGCAAAACCAGCTGCAGTTGGAAAACAATTAATTGAAACGATAAGAGCTTTTTCATTTATTTCTGCCCTTTTTCTTATAATATCCAATTGTTTCATTCTTTCAGCAATTTCTTTTTCTTTTAGATCCATTTTTTTCCCATTAAGCCAAAATTCATCTTCCTTTAAATCCTGAAGAAACATTACTGTTGTTCTTGTTTTCAGTTGTTCGTCCATTGTGAAACTCAAACTGCTGTTCTTTGGAAGTATCAATTCATCATCTCTTTTTCCCCAATATTTTATCACAGCAATATTTGCTGTTGCCTCACAGGTTGCAATTCCTTTCATTTAATCGCCTCCAATTTTTGTTTTCTTGCAATTGAAACCGACATTTTCAAGTGAATTTGCAACATTCTGTTGTAGCTCTTCTCCCGGTGTAAGTATTAGCATTAGTCCCCCTCTACCAGTCCCTGTTAATTTAGCACCGAATGCATTTGCTTCTAATGCTATCTTTTGCATTTTATCAAGTTCTTTACAGGAAACGGTTATTTCTTGTAATAATTCATGATTTTTATTCATCAGTTCTCCTAAGATTTTCCAGTTTCCATTTTCTAAAGCAGGAAGCGCCGAATGAAAAACATTTTTATAATTTTCAAATACTTTTTCAACCATTTCTGGATTCTTATCCTTCAATATCTTTACATCCTTAACAACTATCTTTGTTTCTTGCGTTATTCCAGAATTTGCTAAAACAATTTCAACTGATTGTTTTATTTTCATACGCTCTATTTTATTTAATCCACCATGTAAATTTTTTTCAAAAGTTATAAGACCACCAAATACGGCACAGGTATTATCTATTCCAGATGGTGTACCCGAGCCTGCTTCTTCGGCAATATAAGCTGCTCCATTTATTTGTTCATCGGTCATATTCAAATCAAGTAGTTGATTCAAAGCTCTGGAAATACTTGCAGCAAGTGCAGCACTCGCCCCAATACCAGATGCACAAACGAGATTTCCAGAAAGTGTAATCTTTATCGGATTTATTTTAGTATCTATTTTGAAATGTTTTAACAATGCATTAAGTTGTCTTTGTATTTCATCTCTCTTTGTCTCTTTATAACCCGGAGTTTCGGGTCTATTATCAATAAATGTCAATCCTTCTGTTCCTATCTCAACAGTTGCTTTTGTATAATCTGTGAGCGCTGCTGCTATTGCTGGCAAACCATAAACAACAAAGTGTTCGCCGAATAAAATTGTTTTTCCATAACCAATTCCATTTCCATTTCCATTTCCATATGTATCTATAGAATGTGCTTCAGACGAAACAGAACTTTCAATCATAATTATTAATGGGCAATAGAACCTTAAATATATATCAGATTATTCTCCTTAAAATGACTATTTTTAATAATTAACAAAGGCTCTGCAAATCTACTTCACCGAAGAACTTAGCTTTTACGACTCATTTTCTGGAAAGAAGCATTGATTATATTTCTTACTAATTCATTTATTTCTCTACCAGCATAATCTTCTGGAAATGCTGTAAAATGATATATTACCCCAGGAGATGCTATTCCCATATTTATAGAAACAAATATTTTTTTGTTCGTCTTTAGTAATAAAATTAATTGATAACCTACCATTTCCATATTCAGTAATTTTAAATAAATTACCAAGAAAATCTTTCTAAATGCATTCTAAACAAAATTAGTTAAATCTACTTCGCCAAAGAACTTTTGCTTAGCTGCTTTTATTGTTCCAGATACGCCAAGAACTGTTATCATTGCTCTACTGTCTCCAATTCTTTGAACTAAAGCTAAAGACATTCTTATCTGCTCAACAGACGTGTGAGAACATTTAATTATTCCTATTTGTTTTTCGTCATCATAATTTTTTTTACCCAACCAAACACTTGCTTCAGCTACACCCAGCTCGCCTAAGAAGTTTAATAGAGAATGCCATATACTGTTGAATACATCTATAGCAAATATTTTCTTTTCTGAAACTACCTGAAATGCTATGTAACGTTTTCTACTTCTCAATGTTGGTGATAGTGGTCTTGGTCGATCATCCAATTTCAACACCCTCTGTTATTTTTGTTCCTGTTAACTTTTTTTTATTATTTTCAATTAACTGTTGTGGGACTAATGATACACATGTAAAAGAATTTTCTAACTCTAATCCAATAACATTTGCTGTTGCCACAAGTTTACGTGGATCTCTCATATCCCATATGCTTCTTGCTCCAGAACAAACTATTATAGGAACTTTAAGCTCCTTACATATTCTTGCATTCTTAATCATATTTCCAATTGTAACTGATCTTGATCTTCTATATTTGTATAAAATTTCAGAAAAATTAATCTGTATTGCAACATTGTTTTTCCTTGCTTCGTTAAGGCATACTTCATCTAAACCATTATCAAATCTGTCTGCTTCAGGATGAGCAAGGATATCTACCTTTGGATTTTCACAAGCAGCCCTATTTATGGCGTATTTTCCACCAGCAACTATGATTATCTCAACTTCCTCTCTTATCTTATCAATTATTTTCCTTAACTCGGCTGGATCTTCTACATAGATTTTTACGCCCGTATATATCTCTACAGCTGTTTCTATCTTAGATATCTGCTCCTTTAAGTGCCGTAGCTTCTCTAATGACTCAAATTTATCACATATAGCTATTCCAGAATAACCCAAGTGTTCTGCGAACTTAGCTATTTCTGCTATAGTATTCTCTCCATCTGAAAGATTACTATGTATCTCCAGGTCATAAAATCTCATAAATAGAATTTGATTTCAAAGGTTTTAAAGTTTAAGTTTTCTCGGGGCTTCCTTATCAATCTCAGTACTAAGTTTATTGATATCAGATTCCCAGTATACCTCAGATGCTTCTGTTGATTTGATTTTTCCTTCAAATTTGTTAACAATAAAATAATGTAATTTTGCTTTCTCCCCATTACTTGTAGTCCAAATATCAGAATGGATGAATTTAGGATTCTTTATAATTATTCCTAGTTCTTCTCTCATTTCTCTTATTATACATTCTTCAAGTGTCTCATTAGAATCAAGATGCCCTCCTGGGAAACACACAATTCCTGGGCCAACCTCATCATCTGATCTTCGTTTCTCAACTAAGAATTTATCTCCCTTTAAAATTATTGCTGTTGTGATATGTACACAGTCGTTCATGGAATCATCTTCTCAAATTCTTCATATTTTTTTCCATCGATATAATCAAGCGTCTCTTTTAACCATAACTCTTGCATATTATTTTTAGGTTTAAAAGAACGAATAGCTCTCTCAGGATTATCTCCATTCTTAATAACATCAAACATGTTCTTTATGATATCATCTGACCATTCTTCTCTTTTTGTTAAAGATGAAACAAAATCATTATTCCATTTAAGTTGATAATCGACCAATTTCTGTGTATACTCTGGGTAATAGTTTTCTAAAAGTTTTTTTGATTTGGCCCTTTCGTAGTATGATAAGAATCTTTCAATTCTAGTTAAACCAGGATATCGGTCTCCAGTTTCGCATATCCATAACGGAGCTCTAAAAGCTACATATGCTCCCATATGTTCAAAAATTTTATCCGAAAGAAATAAACCTTCGCTTACTTTACTTTTCCAATCAACAGGACCGCTGTGATCATATATTGCTTGATATATTTCATCTATCTCATTTTTATCAAACGAATTATATCCATTCAATATCTCTCGAGATTTTTCAGCGCCACCAGTCATTGCAGTTATCATAAGCGGAATAGATAATTTTTTACCAAAGAATGTAATAGTTGTATCAACATCATTTATACACAATTCGGAAAGAGTTTGATGAATCAGAGTAACGTCTTTGAAAAGCGGATTTGCTGTTTCGACATCTTTTTCCAAACAAACTTTTATATGTTCTGCTTTTCTTTTTTGAATATTAGTCATAAAATCACCCCGTAATTATTGTACCAACATTATTTCCTTTCATCGCATTAACAATATTTTCAGATATCAGACCGCTAATAATTTGTGATTTTACTCCAATATTCATCAATTCTGAAACTTTTGTCAACATGCCACCAGATACATCTGTGTCTAAAGATCCTGTCAGCGCTTTTTTAACCTCTTCAAAGTTTTGTGAGTTTATTTCTGTAATATGTTTAGCATCATTAAATTTATTTGGATCTTTATCATATATTCCATTTACATTTGTAATATGAATTATCTTTTCAGCGTTTAATTTTTTTGCAAGATATGGAGCTATTTGATCACCTGACAAAACAGCACATTTCTGTTTTTCATCATAAGCCGGAACACCGTATAAGACGGGTATCATTCCTATGTTTACTAAATTTTCTATTGCCGTTATATCTCCTTTCACTATTCTGCCCGCATTCAATATAATGAAAGAAGATGCCTGGCATGGAATAGCTGGTAAACCATGTTTGATTAGATGCTGTGTAGCAATACAATTTAATTCGTTCTGTAAACGTTGTACTTCTGCAAAATCAACAAGCTGTTCATCTTTAACAATTCCAAGATGTAATCCTGTTCTCTTTGCAATCGAATGACCATAAGAACCTGCGCCATGAACGAGAATCAAACGCATTTCTTTAGGATTATATCCTTTTGCTATTTCTGCAGAAAATTTCTCAAGATTCGCATAATCAACTTTAGGTATTTCACTTTTCTTATCAGTTATAATACTCCCGCCTAATTTTATTATTATAAGTGACTTCATAATAATCATCTATACATTTATTTTTTCTAATTTTTTACTTGTATCCTGATTTAGTTTAAAACACGTTGGATCCATACCGTTGGTCTTATGTGTATATCCATAAGCAAGTATTCTGCATCCACCCATGCACGAATTATATTTTTTACACTGTTCACATCCACGAGGTGGTTCTCTAAATAGTTTGAAACCGTTTTCCCAAATATCTTTCAAACTTCTTTCTCGTATGTTTCCTTCATAAAAAACAGGTAAATCCATACAAGGACATGGTATTAAATTTCCATCTGCACTTATTGCACATATCCTTCTTCCGGCTTTACACCCTGCAAAATTAACTCTAATATATTTCGAATATCTCTTTAACCAATCGTATGATTCAAATGTAGGACCCTCAATATCTATTAACCATTTTTTATCATAAGAAATAAACTCATCAATAATTTCTTTCATTTTAACTAAATATTCTGGGATTGAAAATAATTTTTCTAAACTGCAACAACCAGTTGGTATAGGTTGAAATATACTTAATGTATCAATATTTTTATCATGACAAAATTTCATTAATTGAGACGGCCCATCGGCATTAACTTTAGTCAATACACAACTTACAATATTATGGATATTCGTTTGATTAATAAGATTAATATTTTTAATAACTTTGTCAAATTGTTTAGGATTTGTATTTTTTATTTTAGCATAAAGATTTCTATCAAGCGTATCTAAAGGTGTTTGTATAGACATTACACCCATTTTATCAAGTTTATTTATTTTTTCCTTATTCAAAAGGGTACAGTTCGACGCTATCTTAATTTGCAAATTATAGTTTCTCATTTCCTTCAGTAGTGTCCAAATATCTTTCCTTATGAATGGTTCTCCGCCAGATATAACAAATCTTGGCACACCATAGTCTGCTGCTTCTTTTATGAAATTTAATGCTTCCTTTGTACTAAGTTCTTTATTTTTCATATTTCCACTTGATGAAAAACAGTAAAAACATCTGTTATTACATTTGTTTGTTATATTCCAAAATATACAACCCTTAAGCGCCACATCTTTATTTTTTGCAGTTTCATCAACATGACTCTCATTAAATTTTAATTTTAATCTAAGCATATCATTACCCACTTTTTCCAATCCAACATTTTTGATCTACACCGTCTCTCTGTCTTAAATAACAACCACCACGACACTGCGTAATTAATTTACAGTCTGGCTTCTTACAAGTTTTTAATAAAATATTCGATGTAAATTCTTCTGAATTTAATATGTTCTCGATTGGTTGTTTTCGCATATTACCAAAAATCTTTGAATCCATCGAGCAATAATGTATATCACCCAGTGCACTGGTATACATCATCTTCTCTCCAGCTGGGCATGCACCATGTTTTATGCTAGAATCCAAAAGACTAATTAGAGGATCAGCTGTCCTTATCATTATGTTGTCATCTTTGGAAAGTTTAATTAATTCTTCATTTAAATTCTTATATTCATTGAATGAAAGAATCTCGTTCTGATTATTGATTGCCGTACCAGCGGGCAACATATCCCATATTCTATAAGAATCAGCATTTTTTCTTGCAAACTCAAATATCTCTGGTATCACTGTTCTATTACATTTCATTGCGATCGTAGCTATTATTATAGGAACGCCAACCTCTTTTAAATTTTCAATTGCTTTGAGTAATAATGCGTATGACCCGTTGAAACCGCGAATTCTATCGTGTTCAGATGGTAAAATGTGATCTAAATTCATTTGTACTTGAGTAATTCCTGCTTCTTTTATTTTTCTAGCATTATCTTTTGTGATAAGTGATCCATTACTGCAAATATGAACAACAAATCCAATCTCGGCAGCATATCTCGCTATTTCAAAAAAATCTTCTCGGAGCAATGGTTCGCCACCCAATAATGAAATTTGTTTAAACCCCAACTGTTTTAATTTATTAAAATATGTCTTATATTCTTCTATTGTCAACTCATTTTTTCCTTCAGTTTTTTCGCCAGCGAAACAATAAATGCAATTGAAATTACACCTTTTTGTAAATTCTATGCAAGCCCAAATAGGAGTTTTTGAAACGATGCTATGCTTCTTTGAGAAATCTCTATCCCCTTTAAATTCAAAGGTAACTCTACACATCAACAATCATCATTTAATTTTCTCTTTCAACGAGATAATCTGCAAATGCCTTTATCTTTTCTTTTGCTTCTGACGCTGGAAACAATTTATCTACGTCTTTCCAAGCACTCATAATCATGTTCTTTGCATAATTTTTTGCGTAGTTGACAGAATCATATTTTTTAATAATATCAATTGCTTCTTGCTTTAAATTGAAATCCGTTGGATGCATGTTCAAAATTTCTATTAATCTTTTTTTATCTTCTACAGAAGCATTCTGAAATGTATGAATAATCATCAGTGTTCTTTTTCCTTCTGTTATATCACTTCCAATATACTCTTTTACAAATTGCGCAGAATCACTTGTAGCAGTTAAATTCAATATATCATCTTTAATCTGGAAGGCTACTCCTATTGTTTCAGACAGTTTACCAATTGCCTCTACCTGTTCAGTTGTTGCTCCTGACAAAGCTGCTGCTATTTTAGCAGACATTCTAGCCAATGTACCGGTTTTATATGCGCACATCTGAAGATACTGCTTCTCACTCAAATTGTCTGCATTTGCTAATCCTTTGTGCCAGGTTATATCATATGCTTGTCCAAATGATAAATTAATCATTTCTTGAGCGTATATCTCATAAACATTCAAAAGTAATTCGGGCTTGAATTTGTCTTTGTTTTTAATCAATGATAAAAGCGGCAAAAAATACATTGTATTCCCAGCATTTATAGCAATATCAACGCCAAACATCTTATGTGTGCACGGCTTTCCTCTTCTTAGATCACTGGAATCCTCAACATCATCTACCATAAGTGTTCCGTTATGAACAACTTCTGGTATTACAACAAATTCTTTTACATCTTCTGGATTCTTTCCTAAAGCTTCTGCAATAAGTAAAAACAATACTGGTCTCCATCTCTTTCCTCCGCGATTTAATAAATCCCATATTGGATCTGCAACACCTTTGTTAATTGCATTAATATCATGTTCATACCTAGCGTTCCCGCATGTGAATAATAAACTTTCCAAATCATATTTTTTTGGTATATATTTTTCAATTATTCTATCTATTTCAGGACCCTTTTCTTTAAGAACTTCCTTAATATCAACCATCATAAATCACCTCTATTTTTTATTAATGTTTTTTATTAATGCAAACATGATACAACGTATAGTAAGTTACTATAGAAAAAGGTATTTAAACCTTGGCACCCAACCGACAATAAACGTTAAACAACTACCTATAACACCGGTGTAGGTGTAACCTTTAAATATTTTCAAACATCATTTAGATTATGCAAAATCAGATGCTAGAAAGAACATTTATGCAACTCGGTATGAGTCCTTATGAAACAAGGGCATATGTAGCTCTAGTTACAGAAGGCAGATTGAAAGCATCTGAGATCGGCAAGGTAGCAAAAATACCACAGAGCAAAATATATTCTGTATTAGAACTTTTGTCTATGAAGGAACTGATTGAAACTTCTCCGGGGTTCCCAAAAGAGTATCGAGCTATTTCTCCTATGAATGCTGCAGAAAAACTTATTCTTGCAAAAGAAAAGAAAATAAATGAACTAAAAAAAGATGTTAAAGATTCTCTTTCAAAAATAAGCACATCAGTTCAAAAACCAACTATGAAAGAAGGCGAAATATGGACAGTATATGGAAAAGAGGCATTCCCAATAAAAGGATTAGAATTGCTAGAAAAGGCTAAAAAAAGTTTTATTCTTTGTACAATGCACTTTACGACGAATCCAGACTTGGAAGCTGGATTTAAAAAAGCTATCAAAAGAGGGATAGACTGCAGAGTAATAGGAACTGTTGAAAAAAACACTGTAAATAATGTACGTGGATATATTAAGATGGGTTTCCAAGCTAAACATTTAAAACATGAATTTCCTAGATTTGCAATCATAGACAATAGATTTGTCATTTTTAGAATATCACGCCCAGAATACGGCGTGTATACTTCTATCTGGATTGAAAGTGTTTCTCTAGCAAAGATTTTCACAGAACTATTTGAGAGACTGTGGATTGAAAGCAAAGATGTTGAAACTCTCGTTAAACGATACAAAAAATAGCCTATATACTTACACCAGTGTGTTGGTAGTATAATACTTAAATACTTATTAGTAGTAATAATATATTATGAGTAAACTTACAATACCGATTGAAAAACATTTAGCGTATCCAGTATTTGCACAAACTGCATACAACAATAGACACTTCGGTGAAACAAGAGAATTTGCATCAGCTTTTGTGACTGTATTTAGTGCAACATATGAACCAAATAATCTTCTTTTACCGAATGGCGGAAAGAATTATACTTCTGAACTGAAAACTCTTGGGGTTTTGAAGAAATCTTGGAAAGGATACGAAGTCACAGATAAGGGCAGAAAAGTTCTTGAAAAGGTCATACACTGGGGGGATTTAAGCTCGTGGACAAAAACAAAAGACATACTAACCGAAACACCAAATCCGACGAATATTGATGTTTTAACATATCTTAATGATAACGGATCTACCCGATTTGACAAATTAAAAAAGAATCTTTCAGAAATCTATTCAAAAAATAAGATTGTTGTGAAGATACCATTCTATAAAATGTTCGATAGTAAACCTAAAGATAACATTGTGGAAGCAGTTGAATATGGATTTCATCGTTGGTATGTATCTGGGGATGGCAAATCGTTAGAGGATTTTCCGGATAAATATAAAATGATACCAAAAATAGAAGGAGAAAACAGCGAAAATTATCACAATCGGATGGCAAGAACAATTCTTGCTCTCGATGACAAAAAAGAACTTGATATAACAAATTATGGAGTAAGAAAACTTAAACTTTTGCAAGAAATTTCTGATATGGTACTAGAGTACTAAAAAACTAATTCTACCCAAATCCACGCCCTCTTCCAAGACCACGAGAACTTTTACCCGAAGAAGTTAAACCTCTAAATACACGTCCGCGCTGATCACGTATCCATTTAATTTGTTTATCTTTAACAATGCAAGGATGCTGTGGATCTACTAAAATAACTTCAAACCAGAAAAATTTACCAGTTTCTGCAATATAATAACTATTAAGAACTTCTAAATTAATGAATTTTTTTGCAACTCTTCCTTCGGCAATATGTTGCTTATTCATTTCAGGTGTATATTTTCTCATACCAGCTTTCAGAGGTTTTCGTCCACCTGCTGGTTTTTCTCTTTTACTTCCACCTTTTCCAATTCTAACTCTTACCATAACAAAGCCTTGTTTTGCTTTGTAACCAAGAGTATGCGCTCTATCTAATTTAGTAGGACGATCAATTTTAACAAACACAGGCTCTTTAGCCCAAGAAATAACTCTTTCTTTCATTAAAGCTGTATACTCTTCTGTATCATAAACATTTTTCATGTATTTGTAGTATCCCATTCTCACATCGCCTCATGGCTTCAAGTTGTTAATTTATATACAAAGAACCTTTATAAATTAATATGGTTAACATCGGAAAAGTATTTCTGGGAATAATAGTAGTATTGGCTGGAGTTTGGATGTTAGTACCAACAAGCGTATGTGGAAACATATATTGTCCTGGACTTTGGAAAGAGCTTTGGTTCATATTAAAAGGAATTTTACCAATAACTCTGGTAGGTTTAGGTATAATTTTAATCTGGGTTGAATCAGAGTAAAGCTTATTAACAAACTAACAGACAAATAATTATATGAAGAAGCCAACTAAAAAAGAAATTGAAAAATCTTTAAAAAATTCTATAATGGATGGCGTGACTGATTCTGCTAAAAATGGTATAACTGATAATTATAAAATACCGTTCGCATTGGCAATGGGTGCGAGCAATCAAATGATTGGTCTTCTCAGTGCTTTACCTGATTTATTTGGAATTATATTTCAAGCTTTCAGTAAACAAATAATTCAAAAATTTGGAAGCAAGAAAAAAGCCTGTAATTATAATATATTCATAAGCAGATTGTTTTGGATTCCAATGATACTCATACCGTTTTTATTTGAAAACGGGATTTGGTGGTTTTTACTTTTCTTATGCATACAAGGCATATTCACACAAATATCTGCAACAGCTTGGTTTTCTTGGATAGCTGATATTGTCCCAAAGAACATACGTGGAAGATATTTTGGAAAAAGAAATATGTTATCAAACTTGGCAGCATTTCTTGCATCTCTATGGGCTGGTTGGATGCTTGGAATAATGAATAGTTTTTATGGATTTGCATTAATATTTGGGGTATCAATGATATTTGGATTTCTATCAAATTACTATCTTAGTAAAATGATAGATACGCCAATAAAAACTCACCCAAAAATATCTTTTAGTTTCAATCATTTTATCCATGGTATAAATCACCATAGCAACTATTCGAATTTTGTATTATTCAAAACTCTAATGGCATTTGCTATACAAATCTCATCGCCGTTCTGGATAGTTTATGTTCTAAAAGATATGAACATCGGATATGAATGGTATGCTATATCTCTAGCTGTTTATGTTTTAGCAGATACACTATCTCAAAGATACTGGGGACGCATGACAGATCGTTTTGGTGATAGAAAAATAATGTTTGTCTGCGCAGTATTAATACCATTTGGAGCACTAGCAATGCTTTTCGTAAACAACATACCAATACTTATGGTTGAAAGAATATTTAGTGCATTTGTGTTTGCAGGTTTCAGTATTGCCTCATTTAATTATCTTCTTAATGTATCGCCTGAAGAAGATAGTCCTACATTCATAGCAAATTATAGATTCTTTGCAGGCATTGGTTCTTGTATAGGACCGATAGTAGGTGGTATTCTAGCAACAATATTAGTAACAACCCCATTCCTTACTCTATCAGCATTGCAAACATTATTCTTAATTGCTTTTGCGCTTAGAATGGTTGTAGCATTAGCCATGATAAACAGAGTGCATTCTATTGGAAAAGGAAAGCATCTAAAATTCAGAAATGTATTCATTAAAACTGCAATATTCTATCCTATACTTGCACTAAGACATGATATAGAATTCCTATCTCATAGCATTCATAAGTGGGAAGTTAAATTTAAAAGCCAATTGACACACTAATTAGTTATGAAATATGCTATAATTGCACTGTTGTTAATTGTATTAGTTAGTGGATGTATACAAACAACATTTAATACAAATGTAGAAACAAACATAAACACAAATTCTACGCAGATAACTGATAATACTACAACAGAACCTATTGTTGAAGAACCTGAAGAACTTATAGCAAATGTTGAATTATCTGATTATAATTACATACCAACCGAATTAACGGTTAAGGTCGGAACAACTGTTATATGGACAAATGTAGATACCACATTCCATACAGTAAGTTCTGCAAATTTGAAAAGAACTTCAGGAATACTACAACCTGGTGAATCGTGGAATTATACGTTTGACACACTTGGAAAATTAAATTACTATTGTGCAATACACTTTGAAAAAGGAGCAATAATAGTAACAGAATAATTATCTTCTATGAACTTTTTTAACAACTATGGTATAGAATATTTCAAATAACACTATAGCCAATAAACCAATTTGGAACCAGAAAAAAATAGCATCGTTTATCTGATATGAATATATTGCTAAACAAGAAGTTGCAACTAAATAAATTATAGCAAATTTAAGATCAATTAAAGACTTATGTTTTCTTACAGATTCTTCAGCTTCAACGGCCCAGGCAACTAATATCAATAATACTCCTATTATACCTATTATCACGACTTTCACCTAAACTTTATATTCGTTTGCTCCTAATATATCTTATGCAATCTTCAATCTGTGAAATGTGTTTGAATTCTGACGCACTATGCAGCATATGTAAAAGTAAACTTGAAAGAGGAGAAACAAATCAAATTGAAATAAATATTTCTAGATTCATTAATGAATTAAGTCGAAAAGTAAGAAGTTTAGAAAATGTAAAAATAGAAAAAGCAATTGAATCTGGCACAATAGTTATAGTAACTGCTAAAGGAGATGCTGGAAAAATGGTAGGAAAAGGTGGAACAATAGTTAAAGCGCTGGCTAAAAAATTCGGAAAACCTATAAAAATAATTGAAAAAACCGAAGTTATGAGAGATTTCATGCAAAGCCTTATCTCACCAGCAATGATAACTGGTGTAAATATTATCTATACTCCAGATGGAGAAATATACAAACTAAGAATATCATCAGAACATAAGAAAAACATGACAATAGAAAAAGAAGATATCATGAAGATAGGGTCTTCTGTATTCGATAAAAAGATAGAAATCATATTTGAAAACCAATTCTAATAATTAGCTTTTTATTGCTTGAATCCAATTCTAACTTATGCGAATCGCAGGCGTTAATAAAAAAACTTGCAAATCAAATAAATGTACTCTTGAGTGTATTAATGTATGCCCAATAAATAGAACAGGTAAAAAATGTGTGCTTCTTGGCGATGATAAATTTGCTAAGATAGATGAAGAATTATGTATTGGATGTGGGATATGCCAGAAGAAATGTCCATATAAATCTATTCAAATTGTAAACACCCCAGAACAACTAAAAGAAATTCCAATGCACAGATTCGGTAAAAATGACTTTGTATTATTTAGATTACCTTTTCCAGTTAAAGGAGAAGTTATCGGTTTACTTGGACCAAACGGTGTTGGTAAAACAACTGCTCTAAATATTTTATCTGGTAATTTAAAACCTAACCTTGGAAAAGATGAAGGTAATCTTAAAGAAGTTTTAAAATTATTCCGAGGCACAGAATTACAAAAACATTTAGAAATGTTAATGAAAGGAGAAATCAAATCCATAATAAAACCACAACAAATAGACGTAATGTCTAAAATTGATCTTACTGCTAATGAATTGCTTAACAAATATAATGAACGAGGAAATAAAGATGAACTTGTAAAAAAACTTACACTTAATGCTTGCCTAGATAGAAAACTTTCCCAGCTTTCCGGTGGTGAGCTACAACGAGTTGCCATTGCTGTTGCTGCTGAACAAAAAGCTGATATTTATTATATTGACGAACCAAGTTCTTTTCTGGATGTCTTTCAAAGACTGGAAGTAGCTAAATTAATAAGAGAACTTGCAAAAGATTCAGCTGTATTAGTTGTAGAACATGATCTTGCTACATTAGATTTCATTGCAGATAGAATTCATGTATTTTATGGTACTCCGGGTGTATATGGTATAGTTTCAAAACCATATTCAACTAAAAACGGAATCAATGCATTCTTAGATGGTTATATTAGAGAAGACAATGTGCGAATCAGAGAAGAGGCAATTGACTTTTCTGTTGCTAAAAGTGCAGCAGACCATGATAAAGAAATATATTTAGAATGGTCTGACATTAAAAAGAAATTAGGTTCTTTCTCATTAACTGTAGACGCTGGATGTGTTCATAAATCTGAAATACTTGGTATCTTCGGTGCTAATGCTCTTGGTAAAACTACCTTTGCAAAAATACTAGCGGGTGAAATAAAACCAGATACTGGTGAAATGACTAAACAAGCTAAAATATCTTACAAACCACAATATATATCATCTGATTTCAAAGGAACTGTCTCAGACTTACTAAGCACGACAGCTGATGTTTATTCAGAAGAATACAAATATGATATAATCAAGCCACTTTCTCTGGAAAGACTTATGGAAAATGATGTAAAAACACTTTCAGGCGGAGAATTGCAACGAATTGCTATTGCTTTATGTCTATCTAAAAAAGCTGATATCTATCTACTTGACGAGCCGTCAGCGTTCTTAGATTCAGAGCAAAGATTAGAAATAGGTAAAATGCTTAGAAAATTCTGTGAAAGACGCGAATGTGCTGCAATGGTAATAGATCACGATTTATTGTTCTTAAGTTACCTATCAGATAGAGCATTGCTATATCTTGGAGAAACTGGAATAAGCGGCTATGCTACACAGAAAGAACTAAAAGAAGCATTTAATGAATTTTTGAAAAAGGTAGATATAACGTTTAGAAAAGACCCTGAAAATGCAAGACCTAGAGCCAATAAACCAGGTTCACAGAAAGACCAAGAGCAGAAAACATCAAATATATACTTCCATGTCTGATAAATTATTATTTAAATATTACCACAACCAATTAGTTATCTAGTGATTGTATGAACGTAAACGACATAATGTCAAAAAATGTCATTTCTTTGTCTTCAAACAATACTGTTCAGGATTTAATCTCTCTAGTTGAAAAAAATCATATACACGAAGTTTTCATTATAGATAACGGTAAATTAACTGGTGTAATTAGCGCAAAAATATTAACGCAGAGTTCTATAGCTGATCCATCAAAAACAAAATTAAAATCACTTGTTGGTTCCCATTCGCCAAAATTAGATCCAACTCAAGAAATAGATGAAGCAGCTGCATATATTCTTAAAACTGGATTGCGTGCTCTGCCAGTAGTAGATAAAAATAAAGTAATTGGTGTATTATCTCTTCATGATATTGTAAATGAATTTTCTAAATCGAAGGCATTCAGACAAACTAAAGTTCCTGTCGTAATGTCTAAATCAATAACATTAACTGATCAAGACGATTTGGGTAAAGCACGAGTTGTCATGAGAGAACATAATATTTCAAGAATTCCGATAACAGACAGTGGTGGTAAACTAATCGGTGACCTATCTGTATTTGACATGCTTAAATCAATAAAAACAAAATATAAAATAAATCAATATTCAATGGTCGGGGAAATGGACAAAATGATGCAATTCCCTATAACAACTATAATGAATACAAAACCTATAACATCTGACCCAACAGCAACGCTAACTGACATTGCAAATCTTATGGAAAAATACCAAACATCTGGAGTAATAATAACAGAAGGAAAAATTCCTAAAGGTGTAATTGTACTTAAAGATCTTCTTGGATTCTATGTTAGTGGATTGAAAAAAGAAGGAGTATACTATCAGATTATTGGAATAGATGATGAAGATGAATTTGTGTTAGACACAGTAGATAGAATGATTAAAGATACAATAGTTAAAATATCTACTGGAAATAAAATAACATTCCTATTTTTCCATGTTAAAAAACATGATACTGGAATTAAAAGTAGAGTAAAATATTCTGTACGAATTAAAATGAGAACAACAAAAGATATGTTTAGCAGCAACGCCTTCGCTTGGGATTTGAGAATGGCTACAAACCAGGCACTTGATAATTTAGAAAGAGCTGTGTTCAAAACAAAAGCAATAAACAGAGAGCAACGAAATGATTATAGTAGAAAAGCCAAAAAAATGCTTAGAGGATAAAATATGCAAAGAAAATTAAGATGGAATGAAAAAGAAATAGATACAATCAAAAAATATTATGGAAAAAAGAAGGTTACTGAATTATCTAAGTTAATAAACAGAAGCAAAGAATCTATTGAAACCAAAGCTTTTAGATTAGACTTAAAATCAGATTTAACGCCTCTTAAAGAAATAAATTTAGAACTTAATGAAAACTTAGCATACATAATTGGAGTTGTTGCTGGAGATGGTTCTATAACATATTATAAAGATAAATTTGGAACAGAACATTTTTGCGTAATTCTTTATGTTAAGGATAAAGATTTTAGGGATAATTTTGTTCGCAGTATAGAAAAGATTGGCGGTCATTGCACAGTATGTAAAAATAAAAGAAATATCTATCAAGCATCAATATCTTCAAGAAGCTTATACAAGTTTATAGAAAACTTTGAATTGGAAAATATTAAAAATTTAAATGATAAAATCAAATGTGCATTCTTAAGAGGACTTTATGATGCAGAAGGGCATATAACAAAAAACAAGGGCACAATTAATTCTGTAGTGATCGGATTCACAAACAAAAATAAGAAAATCATACGTCTAGTAAAAGATATCTTAGTATCAATTGAAATTAGCTATAAAGAGTATGCAATAACAGGTTCGAGTTTCAATCCGATTGGCAAATATTGGTGTTTGAAAATTTTAAGAAAAACAGACGTTATGAAATATTATAAAATGATTGGATTCTCAATCCAAAGAAAACAAGAAAAACTTGAGAACTTTGTTGAAAAAGAAGAATTTTTAGATATTGTTAAATCTACGCAAGGTTTAATAAGATACAAATCAATTAACAATTGTTACTGGCATGGAGGAGAAGACCTTAACAAAGTTATTAAACTGAGAACCGAAGGAAAAACTTATAATGATATTCATAAATTAACAAATATCCCTGAAGGAACGCTTTCAAAATGGTTAAGAAACGAAAGAAGACCCTTCAGAGTTTTTGTTGAACAGAATAAAAATGGTGGTCAAAATTCAAACCCAATGTGATTCCTGTAAGAAAAAAGTAAAAGATGTAGGCAGATTAAGTAACATAAAATATAAAGGTATTTCTCAGAAACTTTGTAAAAAATGTAAAGACAAATTAAAGAAAAGATTCAGGTAACGGTTGCGGAACGGTTTCTTAAGCTCCTTTATACCACTTCTTAGACTAGTATATCTTAGGTGATTAAATGAAAAAAATACTAGCAGTATTGATTAGTTTGCTTGTATTCGCTGCACCAGTAATGGCCGCAGTCGAAATCGAAAATTCAATACCTGACCCAGGAATATTACCTGACAGCTCATTATATGGACTGAAAAGAGGTTTTGAAAATTTCGAAGGTATATTCAAATTCAGTGAAGCAGCACGAGCAGAATTTCAAGTAAGACTTGCTGAAAAAAGAATGTCTGAAGCAAATGCAATGGTTGGAAAAGGAAATCAAGAAAAAGCTCAAGAGATGATGCAAGAATATAATACAAATATGGAAAGAGCAAACCAAGAAATAGAAAATGCTATTGCAAACGGAAAAAACGTAACTGATGTTGTTGCAAGAATGACTCAGAAAAGAGAAAGCCACATGGCTGTATTGCAAAGAGTTTATGACAATGCACCTGAAGCAGCAAAAGCTGGTCTTTCAAACGCAATTCAGAATGCAAAACAATCAACAGAAAGAATTATGGAACATATAGAAGAAAGAGTCGCAATTGCAAATCAGAGTCAGACTCAAACACAAAACCAAGTTGATGATGGAACTGGCGAACAAGAAATGCACACAGAACAGAATGAAGGAAATGATACACAAAACCAGGGACAAAATCAAAATCAAGCAAATAAGTAAATCTAAAATCATATATTTTAAGTTGGAGGCGTTATCCTCCATCTTTTTATTATTCAAAAATAGGTTATATTTATGAAAATGTTATTACTATCAGCTTTGATATTTTTAATCGTCATATCATCCGTATCGTATGCACAAGAAAACTTTCTATATATTATAATGGATCTTTCATCAGAAAATGTTATAACCGATTCAAACTATAATGTGAAAGAATTCAGTGTAACTAACTATATCAATAAAATCGGTGAAGAATATTTATTTACATTCTCGTATAATTCCGAATATGATTTTGATGATTTTAGAATAAAAATAATATTACCAGAAGAATCTATAATAAGCAAACAAGAAGAATCATTAGTACTATCAAGACCTGTAAAGTTATCAACAGATGGAACAAGAATTTACTTAGAATGGTCTGGTGTGCTTAAGAAGAATCAAGACTTTACTGCATTTGCGCAATATAGTGCAAAGAAAAATGTAATAAATTACTACATGATATTTTGTATTATTGCTATAATTGTTGCATTTATTGGCGGATATGGCTTCAAAAAATTTAAAAAAGAAAAATTCATTAAAACAATACTCTCAGATGATGAAAAGAAAATTGTTTCTCTGATAAAGAAAGGTGTAGAAACAACGCAAGATGACATCAAAAGACAGCTTAACTGGTCTAAAACTAAGACTTCTAAAATCATAAGAAACCTGGAAATAAAAAGAACGATAGTTAAGATTCCGTATAAAAAAACAAACAGAATAAAGTTGAAATAAATTATCTATTTTCCCATAAGTTGAAATGCTTTCTGAAAAGGTTTTCTCCAAGTTGTTTTCTATAGTATAAACCGACAGCTATTCCAAAGAACATACCAAACAAATGAGCTGCATGTGCTACCCGATCTGGTGCAACCATTCCAATCAAATCTCCACCTATCCAAACAGCAGCTGCGATTATCATAGGTAATGGAATATAGCTAACATACACTGTCATCCTCGGTCTTAATACTGTTAAGCAACCAAGTATTCCAAATATTGCACCTGACGCACCGAGCGATGCTGAATAAAACATTATACTTCCCAACGCAGCTATTAATCCTGAAACAAAATAAAGAATAATAAACTTTTTACTTCCAATTACTTTCTCAAGTATCAAACCAAACAGACCTAGTGCAAACATATTATAAAATAAATGTTCAAAACTTCCGTGTAAAAACATATGAGTTATCAAAGTCCACGGATGAATTAAAACTTCAGACGAAACTAAAACTAATGAATCTGTTATTGGAAAAATACTTTGTAAAATGAAAGCAATTACACATGCAACCAATATGTATAGCGCAACATATCTCATAATGAATATTGTTCTCAAACAAATAAAAAGCTTATAAAGTTTACAAAATAACTAAACCTATAGTTACGGTACAGTTAGCGGATTACAATGACAGCACTTGCAAACGTATTTAATACGTTATATACTCCAGTCCATCAGCTAGCAGTATCTCGATTTAAAGAATCAACACCTGTTCAAGAAAAAGTGATTCCGCGTATTCTGAAAGGTAAAAACATATTAGCTATCGCCGGAACTGGATTAGGCAAAACCGAGAGTGCAATGCTTCCAATATTTAGCAAAATGAAAGAGAAAGAACATCTACCAATTGCCTGTCTATACATTACCCCTATGAAAAGTTTGAATAGAGATTTACAAAATAGAATGATATGGTGGTGTAATAAACTTGAATTAGATATTTCTATTCGTCACGGAGATACAACTCAGTATGAACGTAAAATACAATTAGAACATCCGCCACAAATTATGGTTACTACTCCAGAACAGATTCAAGCAATGTTAATCGGTAGCAGATTTCGAGAACATCTTAGAAACATAAAATATATTGTTATTGATGAAATTCATGAAATCGTACAAAGCAAACGAGGCGTGCAACTAACAGTCGCGTTAGAACGTCTAAAAGAACTTTGCGGTGAACCTCAAGTTATTGCATTAAGCGCTACAGTTGGTTCTCCTGAATTAGTTGCTAAATTTATTTTCAATAAAAACGACTATGAGATTATACAGATACCAACAATTAAAGATTTATCTCTTGAAGTAAAGTGTCCAGTAGCTTGCGAAGAAGATAAGAAAATAGCAGAAACCGCGTTCATCGGTGAGAATGTTGCAGCTCGTCTTAGAACAATCCATGGTATAATAAAACAACATCAATCATCTTTAACATTTACAAATACTAGAGAAGCTGCAGAAATTCTATCATCTCGTCTTAGAATATTTGATAAAGATTTAGCTCATGAAGTTCATCACTCGTCGCTGTCGAAGGACGTCAGAATTAAAGCTGAGAAAGATTTCAAAAGCGAAAGTCTCAAATCAATGATTTGCGTAAGTGGTGATTCTAGAACTTTGACTAAATGTGGTTCATGGAAGGAGATAAAAAATCTCGATATAAACGAAAATATAGTATCTATAGATGAAACAGATTTAAAAGGAAAAGAAAGTATCTCAAGATTGATAACTAATAATGGCAATAGAAATATATTTGAATTAAAATCGAACCTAGGATATAAAATAAAAACTACAAATAACCACAAATTCTTAACGATAAACGAATATTCAAAGATAGAATGGAAAGAACTGAAAAAACTAAAAGTTGGGGATCCTGTAGCTATTTTCAGAAATCCTATCAAAGGTAAACAAAAGGAATTTCTAGACATCCTTCCGGATAAAACATATGTAAAAATAAAGGAAAATAAAATCACTGCAATAAAAGATATTCTAAAATCAAAAAACATTACATATGAACAACTTGGTTCACGCATTTCATATAAAAAAAGTTTGATAAAAAGTTTTCTTGGAGAAAAGAAATACTCAAAATTGTCCATCGTAAAAGATGTTTTCAAGTTTTTAGAAATTAAACTTCGCTATGAAGATATAAAATATGTGGGTGTTCGTAATTATCATGAATTCAAAATACCAAAATATATAGACCCTACATTTTCAAGATTGTTAGGATTCCTATTATCAGATGGCACAATAACGGGAAAGGGCAGAATAAGATTTTTTAACAAAAATGTAAAGTTGTTGAAAGAATTCAAAATATATTTATTCAATAAATTCGGCATACATTCGCAATATAAATTATCTGAAGATGGCGTTACAACTTTAGAAGCGGAAGCAGTATGGTTAGGCGATACCTTAGCTGAGATAGGAATTATTAGAGGAAGAAAGGCCAGAATATTAAAAATTCCAACAGTTATATTTGAACTTCCAATAAAACATAGATATAATTTTCTTGCGGGATATTTCGACGGAGACGGAAATCATGAAAGCAAAGAAAATAGACTAGTTTCTATAATATTCAATACATATAGTAAAAGGGCGGCAGAGGACATTCAATTAATGCTTTTAGGGCTTGGTATAATATCATCATTAAGAGACAACAGTGAAAAGGATAAAGGATATCATGTTGCAATTATAGGAGGATTGCATCTTAAAAAATTTATTAAAAACTGCAAATTCCTTAAAATCAATTATAAAGACTTCATAACAAAAGGTGGTTATTCAAACATTGATACAATATACAACTTGGGAAATTATCTTAAACATTTAAGATTAAAGAGTGGAATCAGCACCTATAAAATGCAAAAATTACACGGAATAAATCCTATTAGATATGAATACAGAGAAAGATCAATATCCAGAAAAAATCTGGCAAAACTTTTAAATATATACTCAAAATATACAGATATCGGCGTCGAAATCACAAAACTGCACAATTCTGATATTTTCTGGGATAGGATTCACTCAATAAAATCAAAGGGAAGTGAAGAAGTTTATGATATAGTAGATAATGAATATAATAATTTTATATCAAATGGATTTATTTTACATAATTGCACTTCGTCGTTAGAGTTAGGAATCGATATCGGTTCTATCGATGTCGTGATACAGTATATGTCACCTCGTCAAGTTACAAAGCTCATACAGCGAGTTGGAAGATCAGGTCATGGTTTAGGACGTAAATCAATCGGATATATTATAACTGCTGAAGGAGACGATGTGTTTGAAGCGTCTGTAATTGCTAGAAAAGTTCTAAACAGTGAACTTGAGAAAGTTAAAACATTTACAAACTGTTATGATGTTTTAGCTCATCAGATAATAGGAATGCTTATGCTTGATTATGAAATCGATGTTAAGAAAGCTTACAATATAATTAAACGCGCATATCCCTACGCGACATTAAAAAAAGAAGACTTTGAACGAGTGTTAAAACTTTTAGAAGACATAAGATTAATCTATCGAGATAAAAATCTAATTAAACGTAAGAGAAGAGTTTTCGAATATTACTTTCAAAACCTTTCAGTTATTCCAGATAGCCGATCGTATAAGATAATAGATTTGAATACGAATTCATTCATAGGAAGTCTTGATGAGGAATTTGTTGCTAATCATAATCAAACTGGTTCTACGTTTATTATGAAAGGAAGTTCTTGGAAAATACTTTCTATTGAAAACGGTAAGATACTTGTCGAACCTGTTCAAAACATTGAATCAGCTATTCCTGCTTGGGAAGGAGAACTTATCCCCGTCCCGTATAGTATCGCCGAGGAGGTTGGCTCGCTTAGAGATATGATTAGAAAACTGTTAGACAAAGAACTTGACAAAAAAGATATCGTCGCTAAGATAAAAGAAAAATATCCTGTATCCAATCAGGCTGCAGAGAAGATGATAAATGTAATTAAAAAACACATTAAAGAATTTGAACTTCCTACGAACAATGAGATTCTTCTAGAGAGTTACAAGGAGTACGTTGTAATCCATGCTATGTTTGGTACGTTAGTAAATGAAACGATATCACGATATATTTCAGCTATTCTGTCTGCTGATTACGGTGAAGCTATCTTTAGTAAATGTGATCCCTATAGAATTATAATTCGTGGTTGTAGATTAGATGACATTAAAAGAGTTCTACTCGGATATCAGTCAGGTGATGCTGAACTTATTGTAGAGAAAGCTTTACCACGATCTTCTTTGTTTAAATTTAGATTCATACGAGTAGCGAAACGTATGGGTATTATTGACCGAGGAGCTGAATTTGATAAGATAAACTTAGAAAGATTAATTGACGTCTACTACGGTTCGCCGTTATTTGAAGAAGCAATGAAAGAAGTATTAACTGAAAAACTTGACATAGTTAAAGCAAACGAAGTAATGACTCGAATTAAAAATAAAGAAATTGGAATTCTTGAAACGCAAGGGTTGAGTCCGTTAGGTGAGACTGGATTTAAGTTTGAACTAAGCGATATCGTTAAACCTAACACACCAGAGAAAGAGATATTCAATTTATTCAAAGGACGACTCTTGAATACGAAAATGCGTCTCGTTTGTATAAACTGTGGTGAATATTCTATATCCTATCAGGTTAAAGATATTAAAAATTTGATTTGCCCTAAATGTGAATCACGGTTAATTGCTATGCTTAGAGATTATGATAAAGAATCTCAGGCTATAATTAAGAAATGGCTTGCTACTTCTGATATGACGCCGGAAGAGGAAAAGAAACTTGAATACGTTAAGAAATCAGCTGAGCTTGCTATTAGTTATGGCACACAGGCTGCGTTTGTTCTAGCTGGTCGTGGCGTCGGACCGCAGACTGCGTTTAGAATACTTGCTAAAGCTAATCTTACTGAAGATGAATTGTTGAAAAATATTTTAAAAGCGGAACGAGACTACGTGGCTAACAAGCGTTTCTGGACAGACTAACTATTAAAAATTAATTTTTTATCAGTTTCTTGAAAATATTTATACATTCTTCTGCGAATGCTAACATTTCATCTGCGTCTTTTTCAGTCGGCGTAAAATCTATATCATATTGATCATCATGCCTTATGTTTCTGAATCTATCCAGAAGATTAATTACTCGCATATCTAATTTATTTTCCTTTGCATAAAATTCTTCAATATATCTGACCAAACAGACGTGCGATTTTTCTCTGAAACCATCTCTGATTAAAACTGATCTCACCGCGTGAAACATTGACATATACGCAAGAATAACTGTTCCATCTAAAACATTCATGTCTTTATTTTTCTTAGCGTCAGATAAAAGTTTTTCAGATTTTAATATACTTCTTTTTGCCTTTTCTTCTGATGCGATTGTTCTTCTTAGAAGCCCTTTCTCTATACACTCATTATAATCAAGCTTCAAGATTTTCACCGAATAAAATTATTGAACCGAAAACCAATGAGTGATAGAATTCTTTGTCATGTTTTATCTTCTCAAGACGCTCTGAATCTAGAACAAGAATCTTGGTTTCACGATTTAATTTTTCGCTTATCATTCTTTCTACAGAAGCTATCTTTTCCTGAGGAACTGGTTTGTTTGTTTTTATCCATATGTCAATATCACTATCTTTATTGTTCGTTCCGTTTGCATACGATCCGTATAATCCTATTGCTTCTGGTTTAAGATTAGACATGGATGTTATATCTATGCTGTTTATGTTTAATAGTATCTTTATTGCTTTAGTCATTGGAGAATACGCGATTTCAAAACCATTTTCTGTTTTTTTCATGATTCCTTCCTTTGTTAACAAGGAAAAATATCCGGAAACTAATCCTTTGCTTAAGGTTAACTCTTTAGCTGTCTGGCTGACTCTTATTTGATTTGCATTCATGATGTAATTTATCATCTTTATTCTCTCTTTGCTTGAAAATAGATTTTGTATGTTCATAATATATGAACTATTGTTCATGATATATAAACCTTTCGTTCATTATATATGAACTATATTTATATCTTTATTATAGAAAACGTGTTAACGCAGTATAAAGTTTCTTTACCCACACAGGGAGTAATCTCCAAATTGTCTGAAATTTTTCAATATATTCAATTCATGTTGTCTCTCACTATGCCGAGTTTATTATTCAGAACAAGAGATTTTGGACGGACTGATTAAATTAAGATGTTTCTGTATGACTTTTAGAAACTAATAGAAATTTTAAGTTACTACACTTTCGTATCTTTTACCAAAGATTTGAATATATTTAACTTCTTTTTCAAATCTTTAGGGTTATTTCCTAACAAAGAAATCTGTTCTAATCTTTTAACACAGTTTTTTGGTTTGTATTTGAAGACTGAAATCTGTTTAGATGCCCATTTTGGTTCTCCAGCATGAAAAAAACGACCATTTGTCGTATAAAGACAATCTAAATAATCATTTAATTTACTATTAATCATACTATTTATCCAAATATACCCCCCTCTTTTTAATGTTATAGATACTTCGGTGCCTTTTGTAAATTTCTTCACTCCTGCCCATAAAATATTTTTAACATACAATCTACTATCAGTATATTTCTTTAATCGTGTTTTGAATCGTTTAAATATTTTATTCGGGTCCCATA
>JAHIDZ010000004.1 GCA_018901755.1 Nanobdellota archaeon
CAGAATAAATCAAGGACCATCTGATTGTAATAATATTACTGTTTATGTCAATGGACAAACTTATTATAATTGGACAACAGGTTCAATAATATTAAATTCACAACAAAATGGTGTTTCAAGTGTTTCAATACGTTATTCTGTACCAGCATTAGGAACTACAACAGCAGCCACAACAACCACAACCTCAAGCAGCTTAACAGGAGGATTAACAACAACAGTATATGAACAGAGCGTGGCAATTGTGGCAATTCCTTCAGGAGAAACAAAGACTATGACATTCACAACTTCCGAATTAGCTGTTAGTTCAATAGATATAACTGCTAAAAACAGCTTAACAAACATTGCTCTGAAAATTAATACTTTAACAAGCTTACCATCAACAGTAACAGCATCAACAGAGGTTTACAAATATTTACAATTCACGCCAACAAGAATATCTGAAAGCGATTTAGAGAAAGCTGTTATAAGATTCAAGGTAACAAAGAGTTGGATTTCAAATAACAATATTGATGAAGATAAGGTTTCACTGAACAGATGGGCCAATTCTAAATGGAATGAACTGCCAACAACTCGGGTAGCTGAAGATTCAACTAATTATATTTATGAAGCAGAAACACCAGGATTTTCATATTTTGTGATTAAAGGAGAAAAAGTAACTACAGTGACAGATGATACAGATACAGAAACAAATGAAACATCTGAAGGAACAACTAGCAAAGGAACAAACTGGTGGCTGATAGTTGGTATGCTTATTGCAGCGCTGGCGGCAGTCGGCGGCGTATACTATTATTTCAATTTTTATAAAACAGGCAAATATCCTGGATATA
This sequence comes from Nanobdellota archaeon, assembly GCA_018901755.1. Lineage (GTDB taxonomy): Archaea > Aenigmatarchaeota > Aenigmatarchaeia > Aenigmatarchaeales > Aenigmatarchaeaceae > JAHIDZ01. Next base: position 828 of record JAHIDZ010000004.1, read on the forward strand.
AACATAAATAAAAAACTTTATATGTGAGTAATTTAAATAAATAAATAGTTAAATAAATAAATAGAATTGTTGCATAATTTAATCGTAGGGGGTCATTAATTGAATAAAAAATATATCTTGTTGTTAGGAATTATATTTTCTTTGATATTCGTATCTAGTTCAGTTTATGCAATATGCTGGGATAATGATGGTAATCAAGCTTCTTGCGATGCAGATTCTAATTGTCAATGGTTTCCATCAAGTTCAAATTCATGGTGTGATAATTCAGTAGGTTGTTGTGATTCTAAAGGATGCTGGATGTATGATGGCAATGCAGCAGGATGCACTGATACAATTAATTTTGGCGGAGTTTGTCAGTGGATTCCAAAAGCAAGTGATTCATATTGTCCAAATGATGTAGGTTGTTGTTTTGCTCCTTTTTGCGAAGAAACTTTAGCTCAGTCTCAAGCAAACTGCACAAATTTAACTGCAATGGGAATGCCTTGCAATTGGACAGATGCTAATGCATGTGTTAATCTTGGAATGAACATGTTTATTGATCAGGATTCTTGTTTAGCTTCTGGCGGTACATGGGATGGAAGCAGTTGTTCTATGCCAATGTTTATGGGTGATGCGCACTGTTGGTTTGCTGATAATAATCCAGAAGTATGCACAAATACTATAGGATGTGGTTATTGTACTAATGTAGGAAATGACAATGAAACAGATATAGCAAATATAACTAGTCTTTGTTATGGTGCTTCAGCTGGCTGGTGTCAAGGTCACGAGCCAAATAATGCTGGTGGAATATTTGAAACAGATTCACTTGCATGTGATGATATTGGAATAAAAACAGTTTGTGAATGCGGCCCTTTGCCAAATTGCGATTGGAATTCAACTCATTGTATTCAAGGTTTCAGTACTTCTTGTAATCTCGGTGCTCCGCCTGTTCCATTTTGCGATGCTATTAATCCTATAACAAATCTTCCAGTTAATCAAACAACTTGTGGCAATTTAAATTCTGTATATATGATGCCATGTAAATGGGAAAATAACAAATGTGTATTTTCAGCAGATAATTTTTTCAAAGGATCTACTTCAGGCGGTGATATTGGAGGTATAATGTCATCTAGTGATTGCGCTATGGCAGGCGGAACTTGGAAAAGTGAAATTTATACAGATCCATGGGATGGCACAATAAAATCAAATTCATGGTGTGAAATGAATTTCGGTTCTTCTTTTGAAAATTGTGATGGTTCTTGTTGGGCATGTGAATATCAGCCAGGAGGTTCAGCGTGGGCAAGTGTGGCAGTAGCAAAAACTAAATGTGAAGCATCAAATGCAGTTCCAGGCGGTTGTCAATGGAATTCTAATACTTATGCAATGAATGGAATGGGCTGGTGTGATTTCCCATCTGTTGGAACAGGTGGAGGAAGCGGCGGATTTGGAGACTGCAATGATAATTGTTTTAATTGTGGCGGCGGCAAATTAATGTGTGAAGCAAGCGCAGCTAGTTGTGTATGGACAACAGATCCAATGGGCATAGGCGGTTGGTGTGATCCAGCGGCAATGGCGCAATTTAGCAATTGTAGTTTGCATTGCACAGCATGTATGGGAGAAACCAATTGTAATGCAAGTACAGCAAATAATAGTTATTGTTTTTATAATTCAACATATAATATTTGTCAAAATGGAACAAATGTAAATGATGATCATGCAGGTTATTTAGCATATGAATTTTGTATGATACCAGGAGATGAAGATGGAGACGAGCTTGCGGATTGTCAAGATTCAGATTGTTCAATGAGTCCAATGTGCGGATTTGGAATGGGACCAGGAGGAGGAATGGGAATGATGTTACCGCCTGGTGTTGCTGAAGGTGTATGTTTTGTAGCTGATAATACAAACATATCTTATTGTGAAGCAATTATAATTAATGCTAATATGACTAATGGAACTTTGAATGTCGATCCATGGTGGGTAGAAAATAATTATATTAACGCTAGTTATAATCATACGCACAGGGCTGTTAATACTACAATAATTCCTGAAATGATGAACAATACACAATTATGTTATTATCATCCTTCACCTGATGGTGGAAATTGGTGTGATCCAGTTATGGATCAGCAAATGAAAGGTGGAATGAATATGATGGGGCCTCCGCCAATGCCATTAGGAATAGATAGCAAAGATGATACTAATTATAATGAAACTCCACAGGAATGGTTGGATATTGTGGCAGTTGGTATAATGAACGATCCACAGATGATATCAATTGGTATTCCAATAAAAAATATGACAAACTTTTCAGCTTGTAACAAGATATGGAGCGCTGATACAACAAATGAAACAGGTAAATATTATAGATATATAGATGTTGATAATAACGCGACAACTGGTTGTAATGCTTATTATGCTAATGGAACTGCTATAGGTGGTTTTGATTATAGATTAGATTTGGTTGCAAATTCAACATCTGTAGGTTATCAAGTTAATACAAGCGCATATAGATGTTTGAATAGTAATTGGCAAACACATTCAGCAACTTTGACATATATGAAAGAAGGTTGTTCAATGAGTCCTCCTCCAAATGATCCATTGTTTGGCGGACAGACATTTGTAGGCACAAATATGTTGATGGTACAGAAGAAAGATATCGGCAATCCTACTTCAAATATGAGAATATTTGTTTCAACTGCAAATGCAACAGGTAATTGGAATGTAACTGTAGATGATGCGGGACCTTATTATTACACTCCTGGTTCAATTGATTTTAAATTTGAATGTTGTGACTGTCCTGGACAAGATATGGATGGTGATGGATATACTTCAGATCAGGATCCAGATTGTAAAATGTTCAAGAAGTTTGGATATGTTCCATTTGAAGATTGTTTCAGTCCGCAGGATGATGATAATGATGGATTAACAAATTGCGCTGATTCAGATTGTAAATATGACGCTTATATATGCGGCGGAAGTTTTAACGCAACATTTATAGCGTCATTAAATGATAAAACAGCGCCAAGTATTGTATGGTTAAAAGCGCAAACATTCCCAGATTCAGCATTTATAATATATGATACAAATGAACCAGCAAATGGCACATTATTATTTTATAATGTCAGTTCAACATGTAGTTATTTGAATAATACAATTCATGATATTGGCATAATAGATAATAATACACAGCAATATAAAAATTGGCATGATGGACCATTAGATAATTTCCAATATAACCCACAAAAAATAAATCATTTATTAACAAATGGAACAACATATTATTATAAATTAAAAACATGCGACCCGTCTGGAAACTGCGCAGTAAGTTCTTGTTTGAATTTCACTACACCAAAAACAATGTCAAAAGCAAATTGCCCAATGTGCAACTTTACAATGAAGTTTGCTTATACGCCGCCAACAGGTTTGCAGCAAACAGATTTTCTTGGCAATTTAAGTGTGAAATTTGATATGGACAATGACGGCGTTTATGACAATGAAACATCAGGAACAGCTACTGCAATGTATATGAATTATACAGATGTAAAAAACGTATCAATTAAATTTACTAATCCTAGTTCAGCAGAAAATTGGAGTATTGAATTTATTAACGCTGATATGACAGGCGCATTGTCAAAATTAAGCACAATTACAGCATTAGATGGAAGTTCTGATATGATTCACAATAATAGTGAAATAGCTAGTGGCGGTAATCAGACATATATGGGTTTGAGCGCGTCTAAATGGCAGGTAATGAAGGCAATGTCGCCAAAGTTTTTGAATCTTTCATTGCAAGGAAATCAAAGCGAGTTATGGCACTGTTCAGATGATTTATCTACTTGTGTAAATAAGACAAATGAAACAATTGATCATTATTACAATACTACAACAAATATGACAGTATGGAAAATGCCAGTAACAACATCTATGTTCTCTGTATACGGAGGAGCAAGATATATTGCTCCTACAATTACAATAACCCCGCTTGCAACCGCGCCAGGTGGCGGAGGCGGTGGTGGCGGTGGTGGCGGAGCAAGCGGAATGTCATATTTATATGAATCATCAAAGGAGAAAGTAACAGTTTCAATATGGACACTGAAGGCAGATAAAGAATCATATTTGAATTTAGATGCTATGGGATTGAAACAATTTAACATAACTGTTAATAAAGCATTTAATGATAAATCATATGCAAAATTATACATAACAAAGCTTGATGCACTAAATATTTCAGTGCCAGAGGGAATAGTAGAGAGATATTATAATATAGAAATGGTAAATGTGACAGAAGCTGACATCTATAAGATTAAATTCAAATATACAGTCAATAAATCATGGATGATTGAAAACAAGGTAGATGAATCTACAATAAAGATGCAAAGATATACAGGTTCATGGAAAATACTACCTACAACAATATTAAGTTCAGATGATAAACAAACAACATTTGTTTCAGAAAGTTCAGGACTTTCATACTTTGCAGTTACAGGATTGGCAGCTGGTGCAGAATACACAGAAACATTTGAAGAAACTGTTCCAGAAGATTTAGAACCAACATATGAAGAAGAGTCTGTAGCAGTAAGTCCAATGATATATGGCGCAGTATTGTTTATAATAATCGCTGGTATAGTCTACTATTTCTTATCAAAAAAGAAAGGGTTGTCTAGAAAGAGATAACTTTTATATACCTATTAGGAGATTTATTATTATGACAAATACAAGAGCATTAGCATTTTGGTTCATAGGTACAATATGCTTATTTTTCGGGATTTTAATCGGCGGAAATATCGATCCTAGTGTGTTAGGTGCGACAACTGAAACTACAGTGCTGTCTTACATTGTTTCATTTGTTTTGATACTGATAGGCGGAATGTTCTGGATAACTACAGCTGTAGTGCATGTAGAAGAATATTAAAAATGCGTTTGTGTCTTTAAACAGTTAATTTAACACTGGTTAATACTATTAACAGAGAAAGCTTTATATACCTCCTTGGTTAATACTATAAACATGGACATAAAAACAGAATTGCTGAATAATGTGAAGCGCATACACAAATCAGCTGAAATGGTTTACAGTTCAGAAGATTACACGTCAGCATGCATTCTTTATTTTAAAGCGTTGTTTATAGTTTTGGATTATATAATTTTGATTTCTGGCAAAGAACTTCCTAAGGATCATACACAGAGATTCAGGATTCTGGAAAAATCGTTTCCAGCGATGTACGGTGTTTTAGATAAAATATATCCAATATACAAGAATAGTTATTCAACTTCTATTAGTAAGAAAAATTGCGATGAGGCTAGAGCTTATGTTAACAGACTTATTAAAGAATATAAAATTTAAAAATAAAATAAAAGAGTTTTACAAGAAGAATAGGGAAGATATGGTCGATATAATTTTATTTGGTTCTGTTTCTAGAGGAAAAACTGCTCCAAAGGATATAGACATTTTATTAATTTTTAATGAAAAGGAGAACAACGATTTAAGTTATGGTTTAAGAAAAGATCTTCAAGAATTAGGAATATCAGCAGAAATAACAATCAAGAAATATAAGGATGTTTTCTCTTCGGGATTTTTACCGAGAGAAGACATACTGTCAGACGGATTTAGTTTAATTTCCAATAAAAGGATTTCAGAGGCTTTCGGATACAAATCATTTATGCTTTTCAAATATTCTCTAAAAGGATTTAATTATTCTCAGCGAATGAGATTTTATTACGCGCTTGAAGGAAGACGAGATAAAAAAGGTATGCTCAAAGAAATGAACGGAATAAAATTTACAAATTCTGTTGTGCTTGTACCGGTCGGGTTTTCGGACAAATTCGAAGCATTTCTTAATGGATGGAACATTGAAATTAAAAAGACTAGAATATTGATACCTGATAAATCAGTAACGTTCATGAAATTTTGATTGATATTTACTGGATAACTACAGCTGTAGTGCATGTAGAAGAATATTAGGTATTTAAGCTTTACTTTCTATGTATTGTGTATGCTAAATGTTAAACCTATAATGGTTATTTTCTTAATAGTTTTGCTGAGCACTTCTATAGCTTTTGCTGCTAAAAATGTTATTTCTACAAATCCGATTATTAATGATACAATTGAAGAAGTGATTGAAGATATTGTAGTAGAAACCGCGAATAATGAAATCATAGTTTCTGATAATGCTATAGTTGTGCCAATTGAACCAGTACCAGTTTCTATTCAGGAGAAGAAAACATTACCAATAGAACCAAAACCAGTACAAAATATTGATATTAGAAAGATTAATGTAACTGATAAAGAATTAAAGAAAGTGCCAATAAAACCAATAATACTTGCTAGCGTAGTTCCACAATGGTCAAATGAAATAGCTATTCCTTCTTCACCGACGTATTATGAAGACGGGAAAAGTTATCAGTTCAGCATTGACTGGATAGATGATGTTGGAATTGATAATGTTTATTTAGAATTCAATGGCATTTGGTATGATTATTCTAGCGGCAACATATCTAAAACAGGAAGTACTTATTATAAAATTCTTACAGGTTTGAGCATAGATACTCATGAATATAATTGGAGTGCCAGAGACGCTGATATGAATTGGAATGTGACAGGACCTCGACAATATGTAATAAAAGATCCTGCACCGCAATTGACACTGAACGGGATATCAAATAATTTAACAATTACATATGGAACAACGTCAACTACATTTGCGGCTTGTGATATAGGATTAGTTATTTTAAAGAGAAATGCAACATCAGTTGTTAACCCAGAAATTATGGTTCTAGCCACTGGAACTTATAATTATACTGCAACATGCGAAATGACTGGGAAATCAAGAACATATTTCTTGACTGTTAACAAAGCAACACCTATTATAAATTTGGTTTTAACTAATGGCACAGCTTCTTGGAATCATGATCCGTGGAAATATAGAAAAAAATTAACTTTTAATAATTTAGTCTCATCGGAAAATCTAGTCAATTTTCCAGTCTTGGTTCATGTAAATTCAACAACCATATCTAAGTTCAAGTCTGATGGAAGCGATATAAGATTTTTTGATAGTACTGATATGAACGAACTTTCCTATGAAATAGAACAGTGGAATTCTACTGATGGTTTTGTTTGGGTGAAGATACCATTTATCACAGCTAAAAATAATACAAGTTATATTTATATATATTATGGAAATCCAAGTGCAACGAATGGACAAAACATTAATGATGTATGGTCTAATAATTATACAACAGTTTATCATTTGGCAAACAGGGCAGGAAACAACTATGCCAATTCAAATATATCAGCAGGTTCTTCAGGCATAGATAGCGCAAGTGTTCATGTAATGAGTGGAGTAATCGGAAATGCATCAAAATTTGCGATAGCAAATGCAAGTTATATAAATATCGGGGACGGGGCAGATGTAAGAAACATACGCACTGTTGAGGCGTGGGCTACAAAAACATCTAGTACCGAATATCAAACAGTAATGGGTAAATATAATAATGGTGGTGGACCAGGTTGGTATCTGGCATTTTATGGCGGAATAATACGATTAATGAATAATAATGATGGTCAGGGACATATTGTGACAGCAACACAAGGATCTTCTCTTAATGTTCCTATATATTATGCCGTAACTACAAATGGTTCGCAAGAAGCTCTTTATCAATATGGAGTATTAAATGCAACTACCAGTTATGGTTGGAATAGTTTGGTACCGTTTGTAGGACAAAATATGTGGATAGGCGGAGTAGGTGTAGCACCACCAACGATGACTTATTTTGACGGAACTATTGATGAAATAAGATTATCTGCAATAAGTCGTTCTACATATTGGATAAAAGCAACATATTTGAGCCAAACTGAACAGTTTGTAAGTATAGGTTCAGAAGAACAGCCACAGGGTGGTTCTGGATCAATTGTGATTTATCCAAATCTTGCAAATGCTACTGCTACATTAAATATTAATGATATTTTCTTTTTGGAGAGAAACGGAACAATAGTTGCTTCCGGTACAAATCTGTTAAATGAACTAATAAGATTGCCTGTTAGCACTTACAATTATACAGCGTACTATGAAGGAAATGAAAATTATACTGCGGTATCGATTTCAAATAATTTAACAGTAGAAAGAGGAACCCCAGATATGGCGTTTGGTCTTTTACCAATTTCACCAATAACATACGGTACGCCAACTATTGCATCATGCATTATTTTCAATAACACCGAACAAACTGTTACATTATATAGAGATGATATAAATGTTACTTCAGATGAAAATAATGTACCATTAGTTTTACCAGCCGGAGTTTACAATTATACATGCTCAGTGCCACAAACAGAAAACTATACCGAAAAATCAATAACAAATAACAGTTATACGGTAAGCAAGCAAACACCGTTATTAAATCTTACAGCAACTCCATCATGGATAGTTAATTATCCAACTGAAACAACAGTAACAGCCATTGAAACAAATGAAGGTGACTCTGATTTAATATATGATTTGTCAAGAGACGGTGCAAGCATTTCAAGTCCTGATGTGAACACCTTTGATCTTGGTTTATATGTTTACAATTATGCCACATTGGGTGGAGAAAACTATACTGCAGGTTACATGCAAAAAACACTTGAAGTTAAAGATCTTATACCGCCAATCGTAACAATAACAAATCCAATAAATGATTCATACACTGGTAAGAACGTTTGGTTGAACGTAACTACAAATGAAGTTTCATCATGTTTTTATTATCAGTTACCATATCAAGTAAGTACAATGGGTTCGCCAGGAACAAGCTACTCTGAATTTTTGACAAATCTATCATACGGATTAAATACATATTATGTTAATTGCACAGATGCTTACAACAATACAGGCACAGCATCAGTACATTGGTACGTAACAAAACAATATTCATTTTACTTGCAGCCAGGATGGAATTTTATATCAGTCGCTTACAATCAGTATAATACCAGCATATCAAAAGTTTTAGAATCAATAGATGGAAAATATGGTGTAGTAAAATATTACAATACAACTGATTATATGGGTCCGTGGAAAACATATCGTCCTGGCACAACAACTAATGATTTGTTTGAATTAGATAATAAAATGGGTTTCTGGATAAACATTATAGAACCTGTTCCAGTATTATACACAGTTAGCGGCATAAATCCAGCAACCACCCAAATACAATTAAAAACAGGATATAACATGGTAGGTTATCCATCATTTACAACAAGAAGTGTAGAAGAAGCATTGCAAGGAATCGATTGGATACGTGTTGAAACAAGTGATGGGGGCACAGACATTAGAGTAATGGCACCAACAGAATTAATGAATCCTAATAAAGCATATTGGATAAAAGTTGATAATGATACAAGTTGGAATATTAATTGGTAACTTAAAGAATTTCTGATTTTCTGAATTCAAACTGTCTTAATGGATATATTACATTTACCTCTTTTCTTATTTTCTTCTGTAATATTCCTGTAATTAGGCTTTTTGAGAATTCTTCTAAAGTTATTTTTTCCATTTCTCTTTTAATCGTTTCTATTATTGTTTTTCTTAAATCTCTTTCAGTTCCTTTTTTTACACATCTATTTGTTATAGCAATTGCTTTTATTCTTATTTTTGCATCTTTCATATTTACAATGGTGTTTGTGTCTATTCTTGCGGTTCTCAGTTGAACGACTCTTGCTATAAAATCTTTAGTGCAGTCATGACCAAAAAAAGTAGTAGTCAACTTAGAACCAATAAGACTCTTTGTTTTAAAGAATAATTTTATGTAATATCTTGTAGCTTCACCAGATAGTTCCATAAGGCTTATTTCTATTACCCTGCCTATCAATTTCGCTGGATCGTTAGCAGTGGTTTGACCAATTACTCTGCCTCCAAATACGTCTGGAGTAACAATTTCATACCACTGTAATAGTTCTTGTTTTACCATAAGCGTCACTCTTTATTACCAAATGTAAATTTATAAAGGTTTCTAGTTCTTCAATTTTCTTGACTTATTTAAACAAATAACTATAATTTCTCTTATGACTAAAAAGATAGCTTATCTTACAATTGATGATGCGCCTTCAGATGATTTCAAAAGAAAGATAGATTTCCTCAGTTCTAAACAGATTCCGGCTATTTTCTTCTGTACTGGAAAAAATATGGAGAAAAGACCTAGTGAAGTGATTAATGCTATTCATAAAGGTTTTATAATTGGAAATCATTCTTATAATCATATACATTTCTCTTACCTTTCTTTAAAGAAATGTTACGAGGAAATTGAAAAAACAGATAAAATAATAGATATGTTATATGAACAGGCTAATGTTAAAAGACCAATGAAAGTTTTCAGATTTCCGAATCTGGATAAAGGATGCAGTTTCCATTGGAATATTTTATCAAGGTTTGGTATTCCTGTTGGTATAGTTAGAAAAAAATCAATACAGGCATTTTTAAGAAAATTAGGTTACAGACAACCCAGTTTCAATAACATAAATTACAAGTGGTATAAAATAGAGAGTTATCATAAAGATGTAGACGTCTATCCCACATATGATACTCATGACTGGACAGTTGCAGATAAGAGTTATATACACGGTATTAAGAATCTTAAAGATATTTTAAATAGGATGGATGAAAATGTTCCAGAAGGAAGACGCGGTCTTAATTATTCTAAATCTAATGATATAATCATGTTGCACGACACTTCTAATATTTCGAATCTGTTTGTTCCGATGATAAATAGATTGTTAAAAAAAGGTATAGTATTTAGATTATCAAAATGATTATTTTAAATTTGAAAGGGATTTCAGTTAAGAAGTACAGCATTTTTTATCAGTTCATCACATTTCTGGATAAACAAATCTTCAGTACCTGTAGGTATTGTAGCGCCCGCTGCCTGTAAATGTCCGCCAGAATTACCGCCAACATGTTTGGCAGCTTTGCTTATTACATCGTTTATGTCTATTCCTTCAGCTCGTGCAGATATCTTCGTTTCGCCGTCCGCGTCAGCTAGCCCAAAAATAGGTTTGCCGTTATCATTGTTAAAGCACATTGATACAATAACACCGATTAGGTTCTCATTAATGGCCGACTGTGCTATAATATAGGTAGCATAATTAGTATTTTTGACACTTTCTGGGTGATTTTCAACCCATCTTAATGATTTATTTATCAGACCTCTATATTCTTTGATAACAGATTTTGATTTTTCTAATGCTCTTTTACTTCCTAAACAAATGCCAATTCCTATTCCACCTTCGCCCATGCGTCCGCAATTATGAACAATAAGACCATTTGCCACGTAATTTGCATTTCTAGTGCTTGTAATATCATATACATATTTAGGACGATTTTTTATATCATTAATTTCTTTAATTTTTTCCCAATTAATATTGCTTTCGCATAAAATCTCTAATTGTTTTATTATTAATTCAGCTTCCTTTATCTTTTTTTCATATTTTTCTATTCCGTATTTAATCTTTTCATTTGCATTTTTACCTGGCTTTTTTCCATTTAAAATTTTTGTTAACCATTCTCGCGATAATCCTATTTCTTCTGAAAAACTTCTTTTGCTGATTTTCATTTCTTTCATAAAATTTTCAATATCTCTGGAAATTAGAATAGGCTTAGCTGTTTCTATCTTCTCTTTAAAATAAGTCAGATAGATTTTTAAATTTCTGACTGTAGGCATTTTACCTTTTTTATAGTATGTAAAATGAGAACTTTTATTTGGCGGAACATTTATTATTTCTGACAGCTTTAGAATTAATTTATTAACAGGCAACGTATTGCTCGTTTTTTTATCTACTCGATTATTAATTTTTATTTTCTTATTTTTTTCAGAACTCATAAATCCAATCTTATCCAAAAATATTTTAAAATTTTCTGTGTCGTATATTAACACTCTATATTTTTTTCTTCCGCAGTCTTTACAAATAGGTTCAGATAAACTGCTGTTTATTCCAACTCGCAGTAGCAAATATTGTACCTGTTTTGCTAAGCTAACAGAATGTGAGCTAAATTCAAGATGATCTTTATAATAAGAGCCGTCGCTGGAAAATAAACCACTCAATAAACCACACATGTTTCTTTCATTTATTTCTAATAGTTTTGGGTGCATATTTACAGTGCAGGCTTTATCGCCTTTTTGTATGCCCACCATTTCTAATAAATCGGCTAAACTTTTTCTATTCCATGTAGCGACAAAAGAATGAGCCCTGTTTTCTATATAGTGATTCTTTATTCCAAAATGTTTGTTGATTATATTAGATATTATTTTATAATTTTCTGTCTCTTCCTTTGTTTTATTGAAACATATTGTAACGCGATAATTGTCAAGATGACCATCTCCAATCACATATCCTATTAATGAACAAATGTCACGGTCTATGTTAGAAGGTATTTTTATCGGTTCTGATAGTTTACTGGCTTTAAAATAATTATTTTTTAGTTTGTCGGAAAAGTCGTCAAATTTAATATTTGCGCCAGTTATGTCAATGCTTTTAGGGCATGCAACTATGTCGCCTTTTCTTAAATTTTTCACATCAGCCCAACAAACTTCGCCATCTTTTATTGTCAACAACTTATGATTTTCTGTTAAATCTATGCTCTTACCGCTGTTTGTTTTTAATCTTAATAATTTTATCGCATTGTGGAGTTTAATTTTATGAGTTCTGAAAATATAGTCTTTTTCTAACTTTAAATTTTCATTAATTGAAAAGATATTTTTATTAGAGATGTTTTTAATTGCTATTGGTATACCATTTACGTATATCATCGTGTCTCCCGTAACGCATGCGTTTAACAGAGTAGCAAATTCTTTAACATCTTGTATTTCTTGTGGGAAGTTTTTTAAAGTCCATACATCTCCAAATAATTTAGAAATATCATGCCCGTGTTCTAATTGTTCACGAATTAATGAATCGCAAAGTTTTTGATATTCTTGTTCATTAAGATCACCTAGTGTACGCCACTCATCTCCTTCTTTAACTCGTATTCCATTTTCTGCTAAAAACTGTATAGCTTTTGATTCGTCAGATATATTTGGAATTTCTGAAGAATATTCTAAAGCTTTATGCAATGGTCGTGTAAACCGTCCGTATAATTTAAGTCCAGTTTTTCGTCCAATTGAAGATATATCATCGAATATGCTAAACATAGAATCAGCCGAATCGCCAATCGTGCCCACTAACGCTAGTGGTGCAAGTCGGTTATCTTTGATTATATCTCTTGTAAACATATAGACTGTGCCAGATCCGGATAATCCTGTTAGGCCGAATAACTCAGGATTTAAATGAATCACGTTCTCTGGCAGCTCTTCTTTAACGTCATGATGGTCAAGAATTATTATATCAGATTTTAATTTTCTGATTTCTTCAGGATAACTAGAACCGATGTCAGTAAATATTATTAATTCAGGATTTCTGCTAAGCAGCGCATCGGTCGTATTAGAATTAATTTTTTTAGTTATCGTGACTTGGAAACGTTTGTTCAGATAAGCCAGGGCATATATTAGAATAGCCGCCGAACTTAATCCGTCTGCGTCGTTATGCACAACAACCTGTATCGTGCTTTGCGTTGATTTTATTTTTCCAATCGCCTTTTCAGATAATTCGAGAAAATTCATGATAAAGTAATGTGTTCTAAGCTTTAATTACTTTACTGTCTGAATAATCAGTTTAGCTTGTTCAGCATTGTATCTCCAATCTGCTGGAAGGTTTTCGGTTTTTACGTAATATTTTGCCAATCTTCTTATTTTACTTTCTAGAAGTTCTAATCCGTGTTTAGAAGTATTATCTTTTTTGAATGTTTTCATGTGTTCGTGTAATCGTACTGCTTTTTTTAACATATTTAATAAATCTTCAGGCATTTCTGGGCAAGCATCATTATCTTTTAAAACTCTTAAGATTGTTTTACCAGTTATAGTTTTTACAGAAGGTACTCCATATTGGTCTCTCAATAAAGCACCTGTTTGAGCTGTAGTTAATCCATCTTTAGCAAGTTTAACAACTAAACGTTCAACTTCTTCTTTACTGTGTTCTACCCATTGTGCTGGAACTACAGGTTTCTTACTTCCTGATTTTCCTCGTTTTCTTGCATACATTCTTGCCATTTACTTCACCAATTGCGAAATTATATATAGAATAATACCAAGCAAAAGTATAAAAGTACCTATGCTCGCTATGATAACTGTATATTTTATGAAACTCCCTAATAGTAAACCTACGAATATCATTATCGCTGATAGTATGATAGACTTATAGCTAGCATCTTCAAGCTTTTCTTTTTTGTTTGTTCCTTTAATTAATTTCATTAACTTTCCCTCTTTATATAACGTCCACGGCGCTCTATTTCTTCTAATGTCTTAAGCACTTGTTTAGAGTTAGTATTTGTTTGTTTATAACCTTTTATAAAACTTTGCCAAAGAATATCAATATACTTAACGTGTGTTGATTTGAAAGCTTCTTTTAGAACAGATAAATCTATTCCAAAATCTTCATTTCTCGTAGATGTGTAACCTAATCCAAAGTCTATGAAGAATATTTTACTATCTTTCATTATCATGTTTGATGTTGTAAGATCACCGTGAATTATGTTGTTTGAATGCAGACGTCCAACAGATTGACCAATTTCTTCAGCTATTCTTTTCTTGTCTGAAGTTTCATTATAGATTAATTCTTTTATCCGCACACCGTCGATAAATTCCATTTTTATTTTAAATTCGCTTACTTCGAATACATTAGGGGTTGGAACATTGGATCGTCTTGCTTCTGATAATAATTTTGATTCTTTTTTTGTTCTTTCTTTTCTTAATCGTTCATCTATTTCTTTTATCCGATAGCCTTTTTTGATACGTTCTTTTACTAGAACGTCGCCTTCTTTGTAAAGTATTCCTTCTGCTCCTCGTTTGATAATATTCATAAAAATGATGGTGGACCCGCGGAGATTTGAACTCCGGGCCTCACGATTATCAGTCGTGCGCGCTAACCAGTCTGCGCTACGGATCCGATAAGTATTTATAATCTAGCGAGTTATTTAAGTCTTATGTCAGTATCTAAAGCAATCACCGATGTTCTAAAGAAAATAAAAGATCCACATATTGGTAAAGATATTGTATCTGCTAAAATGGTTAAAAACATTAAAGTAGTTGGAAAGAAAGTAACTCTAACGTTAGTAATGCCAGATATAGGATGTGCAGGATGTGGAATGGTATTTGGAATGATAAATGAGATTAAATCTGGATTAAAGAAAAAAGGCTACAAAGCTGAAATAGAAGTAGGGCAATAGATTCTATATGAAAAAGTTTATAGTTAGTTATAAAGGAAAGAAAATTATTATAGATAATTATTTTTTCTGCGATTCGCTTTTTTCACAGATGCGAGGTTTGATGTTTCGTTCTAAAAAGTTTAAAACACCACTAGTGTTTAGATTCAATAAGCCAGTAAGTTTAGCTATACATTCATTGTTTGTTAATTTCAAATTTCGAGCAATTTGGTTAAGAGATGGAAAAGCCATAGATATCCAAACGGTTAAACCATATCAATTATACATTAAATCTAAAGGAAAATTTGATACATTGATTGAAATACCAATAATTTAAAAACCTCATTTCACTAATTTCTATACGGTGTAACAATGATAATAGCAGCTATATCAGATTTAGACGTTTTAGGAAATGATATAAGCGAATTTTTTAAACTTCTGAAAAAAATGAAAGAACCAGATTTATTGATATTTGCAGGAGACATGTACGAGTGGGCAAATCCAAAACAATACAAGAAAATACAAAAAGCAATAAAGTGGAAATGCCCGGTAGTAGCTGTTTTTGGAAATAGAGAATTTCCAGAAGACGAGAAAGAAATAATGAAGTCGGCTAAAAAAATAAAGTTTCTAAAAGACGAATCAATAACGTTAAAGATAAAAGGAAAGACTGTTGGAATTGTAGGAAGTCGTGGAGTTCTAGATTCACCAAGCTTTTGGCAAAAAATGAACATTAATGGAATAGAAGAATTTTATCAAGAAGAGCTGGAGACGATAACTAGACTATTAACAGAATTAAAAACAGACATAAAGATTTTGGTTACTCACTATGCGCCAACCTATAGGACATTAACAGGCGAACCAATGTTCATATATTCTGGTTTAGGAACTAAACGATTAGAGAAAGTTATGAAAGACACGAAAGTAACATTGGCTATACACGGTCATGCCCATTATGGAAGAGATTTTGCTGTAGTAGGCAACATACCAGTGTATAATGTTTGTCTATGCAATAATGGTAAGATAACTATCATAGACACCGACAAACTTTAATAATCATATATCTAAAGGATTGTTATGGAAAACAAATACGATACTAAAGAAATTGACTCAAATTTTAATATATCATATGATAAATTTACCGTTTATGTAAATCGCACATTTCTCGGCAGTGTTTTTAATGAGTCTAAAAAAGTGTTTAAAAATAAACACGAATTATCAAAATATATAATTAAAAAATATAATTTAAAGAGATATAATGCAAGAAATCTGGCAGAAACATTTACAAGAAGATGGATAAATGGAATGAGATCAATTCCGCTGGACTATTTGCTTGCTCTATGCGAAATAGCAAAAAAAGACAAAAAAGAAATATATAAAAACATTTTATCTATAAAATTCGCAGGTTGTCGAATTCCTATAGAAATAAAAAAATTTCCATTAAAATTAAATACGCACTGGGCATTTATTTCTGAATGTATAAGATGTGAAGGCGCGCTTGATGGAAAGAGAATGACATTAGAAAATACAAGCACTGAAATAATATCCGAATTCAGAAATAACTTATATCAAATTGGAGTAGGGAATGAAAATATAAAGGAACATATAAGCGTCAAAGTTCAAGTTCCGAATGATTTAGAGAAGAATGATATTAAGGTTTTTAATTCAAAAGGAGAAATGAGAAATTTTCATATGAGAGTTTTAAATCTAAGAAAGGGAATTAAAAAGGAAATTATATTTACAGATAAATTCAAATATGAAAAAAATCTAAATTATCAAATCCTAACAAAAACTAATAAAATCAATATTAATGTACTGATTCCGAAATATGGAAAAATCGAGGCAGTTAGCGACTATTCAGATAAAAGATATAAAAATGTTTCGCCTTCTGTTGTTTTGGTGGTTTGTAACAAAACCGCCGTTTGGATATTAAATAATATATTTGAAATTCCGCTTGGTAAAAAAAGCAGTATAATACGAATTCCGGAAATAATTAAAAATTCGACAACAGATATTTTGAGAACGGTTATTAATATTGTATTTGCATGCGAGTCTACAATATCAGTTAATTCCAAATTCGTTTCCGTTACATCTATAAGCAAAGGATATTTGAAAGATTTGCAAGGAATTTTATTAAGGTTTAATATAAATTCAACTGTAAATGGATATGCATTACGCATATGCGGTTTATACAATTTCAAGAGATTAGAAAATAATTTCAATTTTATAATTGATAAAAAGAATAATCAATTAGAAGAGCTTCTGATGTATAATAGTGAGCAAACGCCTAAACACATGGCGGAACTTTTTTACCTGAAAAGTCTGAAAGAACTTGGCGGAGAAGCGACATGGAATCAAATTCTAAAGAATGCCAATAGAAAAGGCAATAGCTTATTAACTTATAAGAATAGGCTAATAAAAAGCGAAGATATCAAATGCTTTGGTAAAAAACCGAAGATTTTACAAATAACCAATTTTGGTGAGAATAGACTTAAAAATTCAAATATGAATTATTGGAATGATTAAAATGCAATTTGAAAAAACATATAACTCCAAAGAAACTGAACAGAGAATACAGGAATTTTGGGTGGGGAATGATATTTTTGGATTTGATGTTAATTCAAAGAAACCAATATTTTCTATCGATACGCCCCCTCCTACAATTTCAGGAAAAATGCATATCGGCCATTCATTTTCATACTCACAGACAGATTTTATTGCGAGATATAAAAGAATGCAAGGTTATAATTTATTCTATCCGTTTGGAACTGATGACAATGGTTTAGCGACTGAGAGGCTGATAGAAAAAATAAATGGAATCAAATCCACAGAAATGTCAAGAAAGGATTTTATCAAATTATGTTTAAATACATTGGTTGAATTGAGAAAAGAATATATAAAGGATTTTAAGTCGATAGGATTAAGTTGCGACTGGAAGATTTCTTATACGACTATAGATGAGCATTGCAGAAAAATATCCCAGAAATCATTTATAGATCTCTATAAATTAGGAAGAGAATACAGGATGGAATCGCCGGTTATATGGTGTCCTGAATGTCAAACCGCTATCGCACAAGCCGAGTTGAAAGATACTGAGACGGAATCATATTTCAATGATATAATTTTTAAAATAAATGGGAAAGATTTTGCAATCGCTACAACAAGACCGGAACTTCTTCCGGCATGCGTTGCTATTTTTGTGCACCCAAATGATAAAAGATACAAAGACATTGTGGGCAAAAAAATAGAGGTTCCCTTATTCAATTTTGAAGTTCCTATTCTTACTGATGAAAAGGTTGATCTTGAAAAGGGAACGGGAATTGTAATGTGTTGCACATTTGGAGATCAGACTGACGCGGAATGGTATAAGGCGTATAAACTTCCATTGAAAATGGCAATAACAAAAGATGGAAAAATGACAGAGATTGCGAAAAAATATGCAGGATTAAGAATAAAGGAAGCACGGAAAAGAATTATAGAAGATTTGAGAAAGGAAGGTCTTCTTGTCAAACAGGAAAAAATAACCCATGTATTAAATGTGCATGAGAGATGCGGCACAGAAATTGAAATACTTAAAACAAAACAATGGTTTATAAAATATATGGATTTAAAAAGTAGATTATCAGAGTCGGGGATGCAATTAAATTGGCATCCTGAACATATGATTAACAGATATGAAAATTGGATTAGAGGACTGCAGTGGGATTGGTGCATATCACGACAAAGATTTTTTGGGGTTCCAATTCCGGTATGGTACTGTAAAAAATGTGATGAAGTGATACTTGCTGATGAAAGTCAGCTTCCAGTTGATCCCATCGAAGATAAACCGAACATAGATAAGTGCCCAAAATGCGATTCGGTTGAATTTATTCCAGAAAAAGATGTTCTTGATACATGGGCGACATCATCATTGACGCCGAAATTGGCAATTGATTTATTGCCGAACAAACCGTTTGAAAAATTATTTCCTATGTCATTAAGACCGCAGGCTCATGACATTATAACGTTTTGGTTGTTTAATACCGTAGTGAAATCGCAATTGCACTATAAGAAGAATCCCTGGAAAGATGTAATGATTTCGGGATGGGTGCTTGACCCAAAGGGGGAAAAAATGTCAAAATCCAAAGGCAATACGATAGAGCCACAGGAAATTGTAAAAAAATATTGTGCAGACGCATTGAGATTTTGGGCAGCATCAGCTAAACTCGGCGAAGACGTTTCTTTCCAAGAAAAAGAACTGGTAACTGCTCAGAAAACAATCACAAAATTATGGAATGCATCAAAATTAATTATGCAGAATCTAGATAATTATTCTAATAAGAAACCGAAGAAACTTGAAGTAATCGATCAGTGGCTATTGGCAAAACTGTCTGATGCAATAAACACATGCACAGATGCTTTAGATAATTATGATTACTTTTCAGCAAAGGCATCAATCGATCAGTTCTTCTGGAAAGATTTCTGCGACAATTATCTTGAGATTATAAAGCACAGATTGTACAATCCAGACGAAACAACAGACTCCGCTAAGTATACTTTATACGAATCATTGCTAGCGATATTAAAATTATTTGCTCCGATCATGCCGTACATTACAGAAGAGCTGTATCAATCATTTTTCAAGAAGTATGAGAAAATAATATCCATTCACGTATCAAACTGGCCGACTATTTATGAGATAGATGACGGGTCTAAAGAGATTGGAGAAAAAGCAAAAGCAATAATTGTCGCAATTAGACAATGGAAGAATGTAAACAAACTTGCATTAAACACCGAATTGGCATCTGTAACAATTGATAGTGAATATAATTTTGACGATGTAATAAATGATATCAAAGGAACGATGAAGATTAAAGAAATAGAAATAGGAAAAGCTGAAGATATCATAATACCAGAACATCATATAAAATTAGACATTGTGAAATGAATCAAAGACGATTTAACAAGAATGCACAATTTGAAATAATTGATTTAAATATTCTAAAAACTAATTTCTACTTATGGTAAGACAAACCAATACTTCGGTTTTAAATTGACCTTTTTCTAGCGTGAGCACCATGGATGATAGCTATAAGCTTAAAAAATTGATTAAAGACCTCGAAGGAAGACGCGGTCGACATACAGAATTGATTAGTCTTTACATTCCTAAAGACTATTCATTGAATGAAATAAATAATCTTTTATCAAGTGAAATATCTTTAACTGAAAATGTTAAATCAAAACAAGTTAGAAATAATGTTACTGATGCTTTAAACAAAATAAGTCAACAGTTAAAACTTTACAAGAAAACACCACCAAATGGTTTAGCAATATTTTGCGGAAACGTATCAGAACAGGAAGGTAAAACAGATGTAAAGATATGGGTAGTTGAGCCACCGCAAGCAATAAACATAAAATTGTATTGGTGTGATCAAACTTTTGAATTAGCTCATCTTAGAGACATGGTTAAAGAAAAAGAAGTTTACGGACTTTTGATTATGGATACAAAAGAAGCAACCTTCGGATTCTTGCAAGGTAAAAGTATTAAGGTTTTGAGACGATTAGATTCTATCGTACCTGGTAAGGTCGGTAAAGGAGGCCAATGCCACCCACTTAACACAAACGTTATGATGTTTAATGGAGACATTCAGCAAATAGGAAATTTGGATGCAAACTCTATTGTTAAGTCAGCTGATTTTGATAGCATGTTCATAACAGATTCACCTGTGCTTGATTTGTATAGAACTAGAAAATCATTATGTTATAAGATTATTACAAAATATCCTAGATTAGAAATAGAATCATCAAAGGATCATTTTTTCTTTGTTCTTAAAGATGGTGAAATAATTGAAAAGCCGGCCGAAGAACTAAAAGTTGGCGATATATTACTGATGCCAGAAAAAATAAATGTTTCTTCAGAAAATTCTGAACACGTTGATAAAGAAATCGCACAAATATTAGGATACTTCATTGGTGATGGAAACTATGATAAAAATAGACTCGTATTTTCAGAGTCTAATAAGACGTTGGCGTTGTACTACAAAGAAATGATGGAAGATAAATTCAATAATTATTGTGGTTTCAGATACAGAAAACAAAAGAACTATTATGAGATAAAATGTTATGGAAAAGACATTGTATCTTTGTTTAAAGAAAATTTCATAAAGGATAAAAAATCACTTAGTTGCACGATACCGTCCATTATACTAAAATCAAATAATGAAATGATTGCTTCATTTTTTAGAGGGCTTTTTGATGCAGATGGATATGTTTCATCTGACAGAATCGCATTAAGCCTGAATAATAAAAGATTAATACAGCAGGTGCAGTTGTCTCTTTTGCGCTTCGGAATATTATCTTCTTTTAAGGAATATAACAATAGACAAAATCCATATTCAAAAAATCATAGATTTACTGTTGAAATTACTGAGAAGAAATCAGCGCAGTTATTCAAAAAGTTTATTAATTTTTCATCGGAAAGGAATACAATAAAAGTAGATAAGATGATAGAACAGACATCTGATAGAAGTTTAGAACGACAGGTTTTAGTAGATGGCAAGCGAGTCAAAGACATTATAATTAATAATAAATTAGAGTTAAAGAATTTTGTAACTGCCAACATGTTTTTAAACGGAAAAAGATGTATGAGTAAGAACGTATTTGAGAAAAGAATATTAAGTCAGATAAATGATGAAAAGCTATTATCTGAATTTAAAGCTGTTTTAGATGTTCCGATACTTCCTGTAGTAATAAAAGAGATAAGTATACAAAGGAAACCTCAGAAAATGGCAGATATCGCAGTTAAGCATCAAAACTTCATAGCAAACTGCGTTTTTGTCCACAATTCGCAACAACGTTTCGAAAGAGTTCGTGAAGGATTAATAAATGATTTTTATAAAAAGATAGCTGAAAATGTAAAGAGCTTTTTTTCTATAGAAATCAAAGGTTTAATTATTGGTGGACCAGGACCGTCTAAATATAATTTCTATGACGGCGGATATCTTGAATTTGACATGAAAAAGAAAGTAATTGGAATAAAAGATATTGGATATACAGATGAACCAGGTTTAAATGAATTGGTAGAAAAGTCTGGAGACATACTTGCAGAATCAGCTGTTTCTAAAGAAAGAGAATTGGTTCAAAAATTTGTCGCTGAATTGCAAAAAGATTCAGGCATGGTAGCCTATGGAATAAAATCAGTTTTACATGCATTAGAAGCAGGCGCAGTTAAAATGATAATTATTACAGAGGATCTAGAATATTCGGAGATAGAATACCAATGTTCTTGTGGCGAATCAGGTGTTATGTTTGTCAGAAATGATGAAATTAGCAAAGCGGTTTGTAAAAAATGTGGGCAGAAAATAAATCCTATGGGCGTACGAGATATGATAGAAGCATTTGATGATTTAACTAAAAAGTACGGAACAGAAGTAGAGATTATATCGCGTTCTACTCGTGAAGGTGAACAGTTATATCAACTTGGTGGAATCGGTGCGATATTAAGATATAAATTATAAAAATAAAAAAATTAAAGAAGTTCAACAATGTCTGCTGCATGTTTCAAAGAAGTAGCTAAACCTGGTGAAACACTTACCAAAATAGTTACTTTACCTTTTTCTTTAATCTTTTGGAATAAAGCAAGAAAATCTGCATCTCTTGTCGCGAGAGCAATAGCATCTACTTCTGGATTATTCAATGCTTCCATTGCATGAACAGCTATAGGTACATCCACATCAGTTTTTTGTTCTGGGTCTCCTAAAGCAATTATAGTTTCAAAACCTTCATTTGCTACAGCTTCTATAAGTTTCTCTGGAGCAAATTGATTTAAAAAAACTTTTGCTATTACTATACGGCCGTGTTTTTCAACTCTATGTTTTAAATCTCTAAGATTTAGATTAAACTCTTTTCTTATCAAATTTGGTCCGTCGACGAAAAAGGCTATATTTGGTTTATTTATCAGCTTCTGTCTCATTAACGAAAAACTTTTTTTCATGTTTCCTAGCAAAAAACCACCTACATATTCCTATACTATAATAGACTTAGATATTTAAATGTAAATCAAAAAACTTATTTGCGTTCAAACCGCATGTTTTCCATATAGTGTTAAAATCTATATCTCTTTCTTCAGCTATTTTCTCAGCTATTAATTTTATTGTTAGCGAATCATTACGCGCGTCAGTGTCTAATGAGTATCCTTTTTTAGTTTTTTTAATTGCTAGCCATGGAGCATCTGTTTCTAACATTAGATGATCCAGGGGAATTTTCTTAATAACCTTTCTGTAAGATTTGCTACTCATTATTATCGAATTCATCGAAACATAATAACCAAGTTTATTTACTTTATCCATTAGAGCATGCCCGCCCCACATATGTAATAGAACTTTTTTGGCGTTTTCAGTTTCTAGTATTTTTAGAGTTTCTTCTAAAGCGTCTCTAGCATGTATGACAATTGGTTTGTCTAATTCTTTAGCAAGTTTTATCATTTTAATAAAGAGAGCTACTTGTTTTTCTCTCCAATAAGGTTCTTTTATGTGCCAAATATCAAGTCCTATCTCGCCTATTCCAACCAAGACATTCTTATTTTTTCTTAGTATTTCTATGAAATCATCTATTTCTTTTTCTGTTAATTCTTTGATATATGTTGGATGAATTCCGGCGGTAGCAAAAACGTAATCTTTATACTTATTTACGATTTCTAAAGTTTTTTCAAAATCTTTAGGATGTGCACAAGAAGTTATTATTGCTTTTAATTCTTTTTTGCATTTTAGAATTATTTCATCTCTGTCTTTGTCATAATCTTTTTGTTCTAGGTGGCAATGGACATCAATCATTTTTTAATCTGCCTACTAAATTTCTTTCTGTTCTTTTGAACTCCCCATAATCTTCGTTTACTTTTCATTTTAATCCTCTTGTTAATTTTCTTAAAATACTCTTATGATTATCGTGAGTCAATAGTTTTAAAGCTTCTCCTCTCGTTACCCAGCGATATTTATCGTGCTCATATCTATCTAATTTAATCTTTTCGATAGTTGTTTCAATCAAAACAAATCGATGTTGGGCGCCATGGAATTTATGATGATCTTTCACATAATTTCGCGACCATTTAAATTTTATTGTATAGCATTTTGGGTGTATTTTATATTTTTTAAAACCGGTTTCTTCTTTCATTTCTCGTCTTAATCCTTTAGAAAAAGATTCTCCATCAAGTAACCCACCTTTTAACAATTCCCATCCTTTCCAATTTCTTATTCTATGAAATATTAGAAACTTTAATCCGTCTGGCGTGCGTCTAAATATAAGCGATCCTACACCTTTCCTGTATTTAATCATATAAGATTTAAAGGACGGTTAGTTAATAAATATTATGAAAATGGATAATATTTTATTTTTACGCATGACATTTAAAAAATAATTTAGAGAAAGGCATTTAACTTAGCATCACTAATTATATTAATGTGGCCGTTTAACAAAATATTAAAAAAGAAAGAAGCGCAGCAAGAGAAACCCCATAAAGAAAAGACAATCGATGAAATATTAACAAATGTGCAAGAAATAAAGAAAAATGAGACGGCCAAAATATCAGCCAAATCTTCAGTTATCATAGAGAATATAGCGAAAGAAAGAAAATCCTTGATAGATATTATTAATGAAATAAAATCTTCTGAGATAAATAGCACAGAAGGCAGTATAAAAAAAGTAATAGAGGCATCCAGGCACAAATTTATATCTGTGATGCCAGTAGAAACCATATTGATACCAAAAGAGGCGACTCTTTCTTCAATAAGAGACATGAATAATAGCCTAGCCGAATTATTTAGCGCTGTTGCCATAAATAGAAAAAATCTTTATTATGTTTCAATAGCTTTTCCTGAAAAAATGAAGGAAATAAAGCGAATATTGATATCGTTTGAGAGCAATGCGAAGGCAATAAAAATTCTGACAGAGTCTGATATCTTTAGAAAAGTTCATTTAATAGAACAGCATGCAAAAGTTATCCAAGAGTTTGAGAGCAAGAACATCGGAATAGAGAATCAGATAAAGGATATTAAGAATAACATAACAGTTATCGAAGACAGGTCAGAAAAAGCGAAGAGAGATATTGAAAAATTAAAGTCGAGCAAAGAATATATCGAATATTTAAATAGTATTAGAAAAGCGAAGGAATATGAGAGAGAGCTTGAAAAAATAAAAACAATAATGTTAAATTATTTGTCGCCTTTGTGTAAGCCTCTTAAGAAGTTTGGAAGAACGATTGCTGTTAAAAAGAGATTAGATCTAATAAATTCATTTATTGAAGATCCTCTGATTACTACAGAAAAATATGAAGAATTAAAAAAACTATTTTTTGATTTGATAGAATTCATAAGTAAAGATGAGACACCAATAGATGAGAAAGAAAAGCGCGTAAAAAATATAAAAATTATTGTTGAGACAGATGCACTAACCAAGAATATATCAAGATATAGAGAGATATTTAAACTTATGAACGAACAAAAAAGAAATTTTTCTGTCCTGAGCAGAATTGATGAACTTGAAAAAGAAATATCTTACGTCAGCAAAATACCAAGCATGGAGAAAGAAGCATGTGAGTTAGAAAAAATAATCATCAAGAATAAAGAAACTATATCAGATTCGAAGAACAAATTAAAAAACACATTTCAAAGTATTTAAAAAATATCTGTTATAGAACCGTTATTAATAATAACCAAAATCATTATTAATTATGAAGATAATCTTAGATACCAACTTTTTGATGGCTATCGTTCAATTTAAGATAGATATATTTGAACAATTAGCTGGAAATAGTCTATACACAATAGAATCAGTTATTAACGAACTAAAGGGACTATCTAAGGAAAAATCTAAAGACGGAACAGCCGCTAAAATAGCGTTAGATATTATCAAATCAAAAGGTTTAAAAATATTAGAATCAAAGGATGTAGCAGACCTGTCACTTATCGATTATTCAAATAAAGGCTACATTATAGCTACACAAGATAAAGTTCTACAGAATAAGATTAAATCTTTGGGTGGAAAAAGTATATATATAAGGCAGAAAAAATATGTGATATTATGAATTTAGATGTAACTCAAAAAGTAGATGAGGTATTTGTGTTTATTCAAATATCCATGGGATCAAAAAGTTTCTATATACATGAAGATGGAAACTTAGTAATGTCTCAAACAGTAAATGCACCTTTTCCTGGAAATTATGGATTTTTACCAAAAACACATCACGATGATGCAGCACCATTAGATGCTATTGTTATATCTGAAGAACCATTATCGCCAGGATCATTAGTTAAAGCAAGACCTATCGGTGTAATAAGACTTAAAGGACAGATAACAGATGACATTTTAATAGCTTCAGTGGGAAATATTAAAGACATATCAGAGCTTCCAATGAAGAAAATTAACGAGATAACCAAGTATCTTGAAAGCTTTAAAAACCTTAAAACACTAAAGGTTTTAGATTGTGATTATGCAAAGAAAATAGTAGAACATGCAATAAAAAGATATAAAAAGGAGAATGAGTAAATGTACCAAATTATAACAGTTAAAGACGAAGTATCAGTACCGCCAGTAAAATTCGATAAAGACTTGACTACATCAGTAATGGAATCTATCGGAGAAAAAATGGAAGGTAAGATAGATAATGAATTAGGAGTTATATTAGCTGTAATGGATGTTGAAAATATTGGAGAAGGAAGAATACTTCCAGGAAATCCATCTGTTCATTATCCAGTTGATTTTAAACTATTATGCTGGATGCCTAAAAATCAAGAAGTAGTAGAAGGTGAAATAGTTGATATCGCTGAGTTTGGAGCATTCGTAAGAGTAGGTGGTTTTGACGGATTAGTTCACATTTCTCAGGTAATGGATGATTTTGTAAGTTATGATGAAAAGAATGGTCAGCTTGTTGGAAAGCAATCAAAAAGAATGCTGAAAGAAGGAGACAAAGTTAGAGCAAGAATAATTTCTATTAGCTTTAAGGAAACAAATAAAATTGGTTTAACTATGAGACAGCATTTGCTTGGAGCTATTAAGTGGGCAACAGCAGATGCTAAGGAAGCAGCTGAAGCTGAAAAGGTAGAAAAGAAAGAAGAGAAAAAAGTAGAGAAGAAGGGGAAGAAGTAAATGGCAGATAAAGCTTGTAGATTATGTCGTAGAATAGTGAAAGGAAATATATGTCCAGCCTGCAAAACAACCGAGTTAAGCAAGAATTGGAAAGGAGTATTAGTAGTTTTAGATGCAGAATCTGAGATAGCAAAGAAGGCAGGAATAACAGCTCCTGGCAGATATGCAATTACGGTGAAATAAAATGGATTTTCAAAAAGTTTCAGAAAAACATAACCAATTATTGAAAAGAAAAGATATAATTATTAAAATAAATTATGATGGAGCTACGCTAAGTAAAGCAGTACTACAACAGACTTTAGCTAAAGAGTTCGGTGCAGAGCCAAATCATGTTGAAATAAGTAAAATAATTTCTGAAGTAGGTATTGATAAGGGAACCATATTTGTTAAAGTATGGGAAGCAAAAGAAATACCTATTTACGGCGCAAAGAAAGAAGAAGTATCAACCGAAGTTCCAGTCGAAGAATCTAAGAAAGAAGTTCCAAAGGAAGAATCAAAACCAGAGGGTGCATAAAATGGCAGAATATATTGATCTATCCGGTAAGAAACACCAGTCTGTTAAAAGATGGACAAAATACAAAGATGGTAAAACAGAAAGTAGAATGTGTCCTAGATGCGGTCCTGGAACTTTACTAGCAGCACACAAAGATAGAGTTGCTTGTGGCAAATGTGGCTACGCCGAACGAGCTGTAAAAAAAGATTAACTCTTGGTCCAAATGTAATTTACATTGATATATTTTCTTTTAACTAAATTCTTTTTCTGCATCGCTTTAAGATGTTGTCTTATTGAAGAATAAGAATAATCAAGCCTGTTGGCAATTTGGATAGCGTTTGAAGGGTTTCTTTCTATTATACCCAAAATGTTATTATATATCACATCTGTTTTTCTGATTTTTATAGAAGTTCTGCTTTTCATAAGTTTTTCTAATTTTTTATATTGAGTGCCAAGAGTACAATTAGGAAATAATTTATATAATTTTTTGATGTCTTTATAAAATTTATTTATTGATTTATTAGATATGGTAAAATAATAGCATTTGCAACTTTTATTTAATCTTATAGGATTACAAATATAAAGACAATTTTCTGCCAGTTTCTTTATTTGAGATAACATTATTTTATTTGAACTGTTTAGTGTTATAACATCACGTATGTTCCCCTCATCCGATATGAATGCTACGACACAAGCTAATTTATTCATCTTACTTTTCCCTCTTAGTATTTTTTCAGGAATAATGGCTTTTTTAGAATGATATGAAGCGATATTATAATATTCGGAGATTATATCGGTTATAGCTTTTGGAAATCTATATTGAGCTGATGACTTATTTTTACTTTTATATATCTTAACTTCAAAATTTCCGAAACAATTTTTTAATCTGCTAATAAAATAATTCGCACATTTATTATCCTTTTGATCGTATGATGGAGTAAAGTCTCCCGCACTGCCATCTGCAAATAAATGGATTATAATACTTTCCAACTCCGGCGTTATTTCCACAGGCAACTTGGGTGTACTTACAATTTTCCCTTTACCACCAGATCTATAACTTATTATATTTTTATGAGTCTGTTTTATACTTATTCTGTTTAATTTTTTAAGCTCGCAAATGACCCATAGAGGCATAAATTTTGGATGCATGATATTTGTTCTCATATCTCGTTTCTTTCCTTTTAACCAATATTTGACATCGCCTCCATTGAATTTGGAGTTGATGTTGTATTTCTCGGATTTCTTATTTATCCAGAGAGCAAGTTCATAATAATTTTTTAATTTCAATTTTCTAATAGAAAAATCTATTAGATGTTTTTTAAATTCTTCCTTTAGGGATACGTAAATTTTTGTTTTTGGGAACGCGTTAATTGTTATTTTATACATTTTTATATTTTGTTATCTAAGCTAATAAATGTTGCGGTAAATGTATAATTATAGAGAAGTATATAAAGAAATACCTTTCTAAGTAGTCATTATAATTATAAAGCTTGAATTATAAATATTAACATGATAAACGAAGAAGAAAAATTAAAAAATTATATCAAAGAACATGATATAAAAGCAGAGCATTTACACTTTAATAAAACTCTTCATACAGTTCAAGATACACTAAATGTAACTGGGTTTCCCATAGAACTTATTACAAAGAGTATGATATTCAAAGATAAAACAGACAGAACTATCGTAGGAATGGCTCCTGCCGAATTTCGTGTTAGCCAGTCAGGTCTATCTAAAGTTCTTGGTGTTGAGGTGAGTTTCTGTTCAGTAGAAGAATCTTATGAGAGAACAGGATATCCTATTGGCGGTATGCCATGCTTTGGATATGACGCTATTGTAATTATGGATCCTAAGATTTTAGAGAATAAGTATATCTATACGGGTGGTGGTTCTGAATTTTCACTGGTTAAAATCTCTGTAGATGAAATTAAAAGACTCATTAAGCCAATTATTAAAGGTAGAATAAGAGGAAATAAATCTAATTAAACATTTAATAATAAATGAAAATATAAGAGTAAGACCAAATGCAATTAGGAGAATAAAACAAAAGATGGTGATAAAAAAATGATATGTTTGGGCATCGAAAGTACTGCACATTAAACAGCAGAAATACGTTCGGTGTTGGAATAATAGATGATAGCAAGATTTTAAGTAATGTCAAAGCTGTTTATGTTCCACTAAAAGGTGGTATAATACCAAGAGAACTGGTGGGACATCATTGTGACAAAGCTAAAGAAATCCTAGAGAAGGCACTAAAAGAAGCAAACATTAAACTTTCTGATATAGAAGTTATAGCTTTTTCAGCTGGACCAGGTATGCCTCCTGCTTTGAAAGTTGGAGCTGCGATAGCTAGATATTTGGCTCTGAAACTGAATGTGCCAATAATACCTACATCGCATTGCATCGGCCATATAGAAATTGGTAAACTTATGACAGGTGCTAAAGATCCAGTTACACTTTATGTTTCAGGTGGTAACACACAAACAATTGCATTTACAGAAGGTCGTTATCGCGTGTTTGGTGAAACGCAGGATCAGGGAGTTGGAAATATATTTGATCATTTTGCTAGAGAAGCAGGGCTTCAACACCCAGGTGGACCTAAGATAGAAGCGCTTGCTAAAACTGGTAAATGGATTGAAATGCCTTACGTAGTTAAGGGGATGGACGTATCATTTTCAGGAATAATGACAAATGCAATTAAAAAATTAAAAACAGAAAAACTTGAAGATTTGTGCTATTCGTTACAAGAAACTTGTTTTGCAATGCTCACTGAGACGGTGGAAAGAGCTTTAGCACATACAGATAAAACTGAAGTTCTATTGACAGGTGGAGTGGCCGCTAACTCGCGATTAAAAGAAATGCTAGATATAATGTGCAAAGAACGCGGAGCTAAATTGTTTGCAGTGCCTAGAGAATTTTCAGGAGATAATGGTTGTCAGATTGCAGTAGCTGGTTTAATGATGCATAAAGCTGGCGTTAAATTTGAAGATACAAAGATAAACAGATTCTGGAGAACAGACGATGTAGATATTCCTTATCTTTAATCACAATTTTTAATTTCTCTAGTTTGAATTCTTGGTCTGTATTTAGTTACATCAAAGCATTGTTGCTCATTAACAATCTTATCATAACATGTTTCTTTCGTAGGTATCGTTACTTCAGTACAGAAACAGTTTCCAATATCAGTATTGTAAGTATATATTACTTCTCCAGATGATAATGGGTTTAGTTCTATGTTCTTATTTTCTCCAACATTTCCAGAAGACGTTACCACACCGACATTTACAGTAAACATTCCAGTTTCACTATCTAGATTTTTTATAGTGCACACTGAATTTAACGTTGTAAGATTATTAGACCAGTAACACGATCTGTCTAAAGAATATTTTAACTGAGTCGTTGCACAGTTTGTTTCAGTTTTAGGAACAGAGATACATTGTTCTTCTATGTAAGGTTCCATTTCAGTATATTCTTCTTCAGTAAATGTGCATATAGATTCTATTTCAGTCGGAGCAGTTTCAATGTTATCTGCAACTTCGCTCTGAACATTCGTCTCTCTGATAAAGTTTCCTGTCGGGCTAGAAGAAATAAACATTGCTGAAATTACAATTATTATAATCGCTGCAAGTGTGATTAGAACTTTCTTATTCATTTCAGAAAATGCATAATTCATGTTTAACTAATAGCAGAGAAACTATTTTAATCTAATTGTTTCTAAATTCTTAGGAGCAAGTGTTTCGCATCCAACTGTTCTATGGGCAATTCTTGCGAATTCAATACATTTAGAAGATTCACCGTGACCAACTATAATACGTTCTGGTCTTTGTTTTAATCTGCTGAGATAGTTTACTAATTGTTTTATATCAGAGTGACCTGATAAACCGGTTATAGTTTTTATTTCACAGTTGATAGGAACAGCTCTAGTCTTCCCATTCTCTTCCATAGGTATTTCATTCCAACCTTTCTGTATTCTACGACCCATTGTTCCTTCACCCTGGTAACCTACGAATAATAATGAATTATTTTTATCTTCAGCTAGGTGTTTTAACCACCATACAGACGGACCAGCTACTAGCATACCCGATGTTGCAATTATTACACAAGGTTCATCGCTTGCTAAAATCTTTTTTCTTTCATCGGCAGATCCAATTCGTTTGAATATTTTATTTGTAAATGGGTTTTCTCCATCTTGAAGAATTTGCTTCTGAAGATCGCGATTAAAGTATTCTGGATATGTTGTATGAATCGCCGTTGCATCCCATACCATACCGTCAAGATAAACTGTATGATTAAATTTATTATTAGTTAGAATGACCATAAGATCTTGAGAACGTTCTACTGCGAAAGACGGTATTAATAATTTTCCACCACGTTCCATTGTTTTATTTGTAATTTCCATCATTGCTGCTTCTGTTTCAGCTCTTCTAGGTTGTACATCTTCAGAAGAACCGTAAGTAGATTCGATTATAATCGTCTCTGCACGTTGGAAATCTAATGAAGCTGGTTCAAATAAAGCTGTCTTATCAAACTTCAAATCGCCAGTGTAAAGTATATTGTGAAGGCCGTTTCCAACATGCAAATGACAAAGTGATCCACCTTGTATGTGTCCTGAATTAAGTAAAGTTAAACGTATGTCAGGAGTTATATCAGATACTTGATCATAATCTAAACAGATTGTATGTTTCACTGCTTCCTTAATGTCTTTCGTTGAGTAAGCCACATTTCCACCTTCTCTTTGCATAATTTCAATATAATCCATACATAGTAATACCATTAAATCACGAGTTGGAGTTGTACAATATAGAGGTCCTTCATAACCCATTTTATACAATAAAGGAATTGCGCCACAATGATCCATATGACTATGCGATAATACAACTGCATTTAGCGCCTGCAAATTAAATTCAGGAGCATCTAGATAAGGGAATTCATTTGTGCCAGGTTTTATTCCGCAGTCTAAAAGAACTTTAGATTCTGGTGTTTGGATTAGAATACAAGAACGGCCAACTTCTCTAGATGCGCCAAGTGTACTCATTCTTATCCATTTCGTTTCTTTCCATCCGCTATGAATATTTTTTCCAACTTTATCTAAAAATTCTTTTCTAAAATCAGATTCTTGATATAGTATCTGACGTAAAACTTTTACAACATCAGAAGGAATAGCTGGTGCTCTTTTTATCATTGGATACCATGAAGTTTGTTTTTTAATTTCACGTAAAGTTTCACCACCTTTACCAATTACTAAACCAGGTTTGTCTGCTTCTATTATAACTCTACCAAATGCTGGTTCATAACTAATATCTTTTAGTCCTGCTTCTTCAGGTACAATTTTTTTAATCAGAATGCTTGTCTTTTCCATATCTAGACAAATTGATGGATCCGGTCTTAGAATAATTCTTTTCTTCAATAACCCAACCATATCTTTCAGTACACTAGAATTTTCCATGAAAAAGTCTTTAGATTTTGTGTAAAGAACTATTTCACATCCTTCATATCTAATGTCAGAAATCTTTGCATTGCTAGGTAAAGCTTCCTTTACTCTTGCAAATAAATCTATTGTTTTTTCTTCTACCATAAAAATCATTTCTGTAATTTAATTCTAGAAATATTATTTTCTTACATGTATTTTTTTATTTCAGCATCACTAAGTGCTCTGTATCCATCTTTATCAATAATTGAAATCAATAATCCGTTACCACCAGATGCTATGTCTCTTTGAATTGCTGCTTTTATTGCTACTACAACAAGAGCAATTCCTTCTTCTTTACTTAATCCTTCCTTATATTGTGATTCTAAAACTCCATATGCAAATGGTGATCCAGAGCCTGTTGAATAAAATTTGTCTTTTTCGTCAAATGCTCCAACTGGATCAAATGAATAAACATGAGGTATTGTATCGAAACCAGCTAAAATGAACTGGTTCATGAATGGATAATATTTGTTACCGTGTAAAATATTTGATAATAAGTTTGCTGCACCCTTTAGTGTAATTGCGCCTCTTTCTAAAGCGTATAGTTTGAATTGTGCTTTTAGAATTCTTACCACAGCTTGTGCATCTGCTACACTTCCAGCTATTGTAATTCCTATATGTTTGTCTAATTGATGTATCTTCTGTGCTTCTTTAGATTCAACCATGTAGCCCATTGTCGCTTTTTTATCAGTTCCTATTATAGCTGCGTCCTTACAAACAATACCTACAGTTGTTGTTCCTGTTTTAAGTTCTTTAATTTCAGTCATTAATTCACCAGAACGAATTCTAAGAATAGTATGTTACGAGTATATTTAAAGGTTATGGTGAGGGTATAATTTTTATACTAAATTTGATAGTTTTTCTGTAGCGTCGTTTAAAACTTTCTTAAGATCAAGTTTATTTGATTTAAACTTATCTGGAAGTTTATCGGACATATTTCCAATAACTTTAATTTTTCCTATATATGGTTTGCCCATGCCGTAGTAGATTGGGTCGAAATCTCCATTTTCTCTAACTGTAGTAAATGAGCAATTTTTATCTCTATTGTATACTGGGCTTACAACTACATAGATTCCGCCATTAAGACTCAGAATATCTCCTCTACGGATTCTCATAAAAACTAATAGAATAGAAAAGGATTTAAACTCAATAACTTTTTGCGAATATTACAACATGTTTAGCTTCTTTTTCGCATTTTACACACTTTGAGAATATTTTATCTTGTACTAAAGGAATACATGATATTTTAGCCGTTGTTTCTTCTTTGACCTTATTTTCGCATTCTCTGGATCCGCACCAACATGCTTTTATCCGATTACCGATAACATATTTTTTTAATTCATCATATGTTTTTACAGTTTTTGTATGTTCATTAGAAAATTTTTCTGCTCTTTCATAAAGATTTTTATGTATATCTTTTATCAATTTAGAAATTTCTTTATTAAGATCTGTAATTTTAACATTGATTTTTTCAGACGTATCCCTTCTTACAACTGTAATTTGTTTGTTTTCTATATCTCTTGGGCCAATTTCTAGTCTTATTGGTATTCCCTTTAGTTCCCATTCGTTAAATTTAAATCCTGGGCTGTATTGTTCGCGATCATCTAATTTTACTCTAAATTTTTTGAGTTTATTTTTCACCTTTTTAGCTTCATTTAAAACAGTTTTTTTGTTTTCTGCCATTATTATAGGAATTATAACTATTTGTGTTGGCGCTATGTTAGGTGGTAAAATCAATCCTTTATTATCAGAATGGTTTGCAATCATAATGCCAATCATTCTCGTTGTTAGTGCCCAAGTGTTTTGGTATACAAACTGTTCTTTTTCATTTTTATCTTTAAATTTAATATCGAATGCTTTTGCAAAGTTTTGTCCGTCAAAATGTACGTCTGGTCCTTGTATAACCTTTCCGTCTGGCATGATAAATTCTATCGCCTCTGTGTATATTGCGCCTGCAAATTTTTCCTTATCTGTTTTTCTTCCTTTAATTCCTGGTAATGCAAGATATTCTTTACAAAATGAATCATACATTTCTAGTATCTCTGCGCATTCTTTTTCAGCTTCTTTTTGTGTAGCAAAAACCGTATGCCCCTCATTCCATAGAAATTCTCTTGTTCTAAGGAAAGGTTTAGCGTGTTTAAATTCCCACCTTAAAACACTATTCCATAGATTTAATCTAAGTGGCAGATCTCTCCAACTTCTTATCCATTTAGAATATGAATCATATATGATAGTTTCGCTTGTTGGACGTATAGCTAAACGTTCTCCAAGTTTACTCTGTCCCACTTGTGTAACCCATGCTACTTCTGGCGTGAAACCTTCAAAATGTGAAGCTTCTTTTTCAAGCAGATGTTCTGGAATTAGAAGAGGAAAATATGCGTTTTCTATTCCCATTTCTTTAAATCTAGAATCTACAATTTTTTGTATGTTTTCCCAGATAGCATACGCGTATGGCTTGAAAACTATGAAGCCATCTATGCAGGCATAATCAGCCAAATCGGTTTTTTTAACTAGTTCTAGATACCACTCTGAGAAGTTTTCAGCCTTCTTAATTGTCATACCTAACTCTTTTGACATATTAATAATCCTCTTTACAAATTTGCATTTCTGCATTTATTAAATGGTGGGTTTGGGGCGATTCGAACGCCCGCCGTCCGCTCCCAAGGCGGAAATCTTGCCAAGCTAGACTACAAACCCAATTTTAACAACCACCGCATCCCATGGATAACATATATCCTTTTTCAGCAAGCATTTTGTCGTTTTCTGACAAATTTTTGTATTCTATATTCGATCTAAGGGAATGATATCTTCCCACATCATCCCACCACTCTTCAATTTCCATCGTTTTCACCCCCGCACATTATTTTTAAAACGAAATTTCCGAATTCAGTTAATTTAACAGAAGAACCATTGCCGAATGTTATTAGATTTAATTTTCTCAAAATTTGTGCATTTAATTTTAATGTAGACACAGAGATTTTTTCTTTTTTATACAGAATGTTAACTAATTTGCTTATTGTTACGTCTTGTTTGTTTATTTCATTTAGAATTAAAATTTGATTTTTATTAATAGATCTAAGTAAAACAGTTCTTAAATTTTCACCAAAATTGGTTGGTAGGTCATCACACTCACTACTAATAGATAGTGTAAGATACTATTTAAATGTGGCGGTTAGGTTTACATAACCTACCATATTTATTAATTCTTAACAAATAACATACATAATGCAGATAAGCTGGGATGATTTTCAAAATATAGAGATCAGAGTTGGAACGATAATCAAAGTAGAACCTTTTCTAGAAGCAAGAACACCTGCCTACAAAGTTTGGGTTGATTTTGGAGAGCTCGGTGTTAAAAAATCAAGTGCACAGATTACAAAACTGTACAGTCAGAAAGAATTGGTCGGAAAACAAGTCATTTGTGTAATAAACTTTAAACCAAAACAAATAGCGAACTTTGTTTCAGAAATATTAATAACCGGGTTTGTCTCAGAAAATGATGAAGTTATCTTGGTTCAGCCGGAAAGAAAAGTTAGAAATGGATTAAGGCTTGCTTAATTTACTATTACTTAAATTTGTTGTCTAAGAGCCGATCTGATTAAAGAAGTTATTAAAAATATAAGCTATTTATTCTTTTTGGTATATAGTTTATTCATGCCAAGTATGGAAACTTATATTGAATGGTTTGAAAAGAATATACCCGTAATTGAAGAAGACGGTTCAAGCACCGACGCTTTAATTTTAAACAACAGCAATACAAAATATACTTGTTCAAATTGTGGCGAAGTGGACGAATATGACCCAGACCTTGTTAGATTGGAAGAATTAAAGACATGTTCCAATTGTCGTGACCGCGAATCATATACAGGATTATTGTATTAGCAATCTAATCACCTGTTTGCGAGTTCAGTTAATACGTTAGAATACCTAATACCAAAACTTATTAATGTTCGCATTGAATATTGTACTATGAAAATAGCTATTTTTTCTGATACTCATTGCGGTTTCAAATATGGTGAAGAGAGGGGAGAAGATTCTTTTATCGCTATGAATGAAGCAATGGATAAGTCTTTAGATTGTGATATTATTTTACACGCAGGAGACATGTTTGATGGTAAAGTTCCTAAACCAGAAGTTTATTCAAGAACAGCTAAAATCTTAAGTAGAGCGCACAGTGTTTCTTCAAATGCTAAATTAATTGAATCGACTAAAGAAGTATCACCGTTAGCTTTGCGTGGTATACCAGTAGTAACTATACATGGTACACATGAAAGACGTTCTGGGGAAATGATAAACCCTTTGCAAAGTTTAGAAAAATCCGGTTTGATAATTCATCTAGATTCATCAAGTGTAGTATTCGATGTAAATGGAGAGAAAGTTGCTATACATGGAATGTCTGGCGTATCTGAGAAATATGCGAAAGAAGTTTTAGATAAATGGAATCCTCAGCCAGTCGTAGGTGCAATAAATATTTTTATGTTTCATCAGTCAGTTGAACCATATATTTATTCTCCACTGGATCCACCAACAATTAAATTAAGTGATTTGCCTAAAGGATTTGATCTTTACATCTTAGGTCATATTCATTGGAGCGATATACAGAATCTTCATAGTGGTAAATTCTTGTTAACAGGAAGTACAACGCCTACATCTATTCATAAGAACGAAGTTGAGCAAGCTAAGTATATTTTTAAATACGATGGTAAAGAGATTGAAAAAGTAAAATTAGAAAATCAGCGAAAAATAATGATAGAAGAATTTGAAGTTGGTGCAGGGGTGAAAGATAGAATAGCTAATTTTCTAAATACATTATCAGTAGAAAATCCAAAACAAATAGTTATGATTAAAATAAAAGGAACTTTGCCTAAAGATGTTCCCCAACCAAACTTTAGAGACCTAGAAGAACGGTACAAAGACAAGTTTATTCTATACATAAATAAAAATGTTGAATCACAAGATTTTGAAGATAAATTAGATTTGATTAAAACGCTTAATGATAATAGAATGTCACCAGAAGAACAGGGAATAAGAATACTTGAATCTAAGTTGGGTCAGATGAATTGCATAATCAATCCAAATGAAATATTTGATTTGTTGGTTGAAGGAAATAGCGATATGATATTTAATTTGTTAACAGGAAAACAAAAGACACTGGCGATGATATGATAACAAGATTAGCTATACAAAACTGGCGTTCGCATCTAAATACAGAAGTAGATTTTACAGACGGTACAAATTGTTTCATAGGAAATATGGGAACTGGAAAATCTTCAATAATGTCGGGTATATGTTTCGCACTATTTGGAACATTCCCAGATTTACAAAGCAAAAAGATTAAGTTAGAAGATACCATAATGAAGAAACCAGTTAAGAAAGAAATGGCGTATGTAGAACTTGATTTCAATATCAATGATGATAAATGGACTGTTAAGAGAACAGTAGAAAAAGGAAGAACAACCGCTGAATTGTTTAAGAACGGTACATTAATCGAATCACCACAACCATCAAAGGTAACAGCTGAAATCGAACGTGTTCTAAAAATTAATTATGATTTATTTACTCGTGCTATCTATTCGGAGCAAAATCAACTTGATATGTTTTTAACTATACCAAAAGGACAGAGAATGAAAAAAATCGATGAGCTCCTGTCAATTGATAAATTTGAACAAGCAAGAGCAACAACAAAGATATTGATGAATAAGTGTACAAGCGTTTCTTCTGAAAAAGAGCAAATTGTGCGCAATCTAGAATTTGATGATTCTCTAAAAAGATTAGATCATTTGAAAGTTGAAATGAGACGATTCGTAGAAGAAACAGAAAACATGAAAAAGCAACTTGATCGAACAAAAATACGCAAACAAGATTCTGAAAGACAGATAATAACTTTGAAAGAACAGCAGATTAGAGTTAATACAATTCAAGAAAAAATAAAAACAAATTTAGCTTTAGTTGAACTCACAGATAATGATATTGAAAAATTAAAAGAAGAGTTAATGGAACATGCAGAAGATACAACTGAACAATTGAAAGGAGAGCTAGATACAATAATAACAAAAACAGCTGAAATGGATTATTCTCTAGGAAAGGAGCGAGAGAACCTTTCGATATTGATGCAAAATAATGCACAAAGTGAAGTTAAGATAAATTTACTTCAGAGAGAAAAGGTTCCAATATTTGCCAAATTGGCTGAAGAGAAGAAAGACGTATTAAAGAAAATAAAATCATATGAATTTAATGATATTGAAGCGAGTTTAAAAAAGAATAAGGAGTCTTTAGAAGAACAGAAAGCAAATTTACAGCAAAATATGGCTAAAATACAAGAACTTGAAGAAAGTCTTGAAGATTTAGATAAAGTTACAAGCCATTGTCCAATATGCGAATCAACATTGACACCTAGTAAGAAAACATCTCTAAAAAATAGTAAGAAAAAACAACTTGATAAGACAAAAGGCAATATCAAAAGTTTAAAGATTGATATAAGGAAAAGCGAAACAGTAGTAGATAAACTTGAAGATTCTATAAAAGATCTTAATAACTTTAGACAAAGGATGAGATTTATTGAAAATTCTGATGTAGATCTGGCTAAAGCTACAGATGAGTTAGAAAAGCTTGAGATTTCCTCTAAAAACTATCTGAAACAAAAGAAAATGCAAGAAAAGGCTGTTGAGATACTCGATAAGGCAGTTACTAAAAGTAGAGTAGAGCAAGATAGAATAAAACAACTTATTTTTAAACGTAATGAAGTTGAAATTAAAATTGACAAATTAAAATTGCTAAAAGATACACTGATGAGACTTAATGAAGAAAAACTATCAACAATGAGTTTTTCACCATCACTTCTAGATAGAGCCGAAAGCGAGTATAGGACACTGATTACACTAGAAAAGGAATTTGAAACAAAAATCGCTGGAGCAGGATATATTACAAATGAGAAGGAAAAAATGATAGTAGAACTTGAAGTTAAGAATAATATGTTAAACTCATTGAAATCAGAGATGGGTAAAATAGAAGACATTAGAGGTCAGTTAAAATTATTTGAAAGCGCACTTATTCTTACACAGGAAGATCTTAGAAAGAACTTTATTTCTTCTGCAAATATTGCAATGCAAACAATATGGGCAGATATCTATCCATATAATGATTTTTCAGGAGTTAGATTAGGTATAGAGAACGGCGATTATGTATTACAACTGCAAGATTCAACTGGTTGGGTGCCTGTTGATGGAATAGCATCTGGTGGAGAACGGTCCATAGCTTGTTTGGTATTAAGGATAGCATTTTCACTAATTCTAGCACCACAGCTAAGATGGATGGTTTTAGATGAACCTACTCATAATCTTGATGCACGAGCAGTCGAAGAGTTAAGTAACGTACTTAGAGATAAACTAACTAATATCGTAGAACAGATATTCTTGATTACACACGATCCGTCGCTAGAGACAGCTGTATCTGGATATCTATACAAATTAGATAGAGAAAAGAAGAAAGATGGATATACTAAAATAACCAAGATTTCTAATTAATATTCTATTGGGTTTTCAATTTTTCTGCATGCATTATCTATTGCATTTGGGTTTAGACCACTATTATCTAACACTTTTCTTGCAAAAGATGCATATCTTATTTCTGTCATATTTTATCACCTAAATATATACACCACGATATGCTGGCATTCCATTTTTCATATGGATTGTATCAATATCGCTAACGTATTCAACTTCATTTTTTATTTCATTTATTGTCATTGTCATTTTTATCACTTCACCCGTTTATGGGAGTTAATAATATGTTGTGGGGGTATTTAAAGATGTCGTTTATTGACGTATATTTGGGTTTATGCAATAATCGGTTCTTTTTTTAAATAATTAGTAATTTCTAGAATTGCACCAAGATTAGATTTAACATCTTCTGCAATTGCTTCATGGTTTAATTCCATTAAAACATTTGTATCATTAAGTAGATCATCATTACTTACAATTTCTGTTTCTATTCCCAAACTTCTAAAATATGCAGCATATGCCAAATTATCTTTATCTGCTAGGTCTAAATAATTATCTTTAAGAGAACGTACATCTATTGTTTCTGAAAGACCTGTTACTATTTCTCTTAAAGAACTAATTGCTGTTTCTGTCTCTTTATTTAGATTACAAACACGAATACGCGTGCTGTAAAAAGGATCAATTCTTTTTCTATATTTCATTATTTCTGCATTTACACTTGGTGTTACCCAATATACTGGATCTTTTCCCCTTCTTAGAGAATTTTTTCTTTCATCACCAGTAGGTGTTTTATCAACAAAATAATTTGTATCATAAAGTTTTTCTGGAGCAGTGCTAAGAAATTGTTCATTGGATTGGCCCATTTGAGGTGGGTTTATTTGTGGAACATTTAGACCACTTTCAGGTTTAACACTAGAAAAATCAGGTTTTATTTGCAATTCGTTTACAATATAGTTAGACATAGTATCACTATATAGTAGTTGTATTTGATAGTATATAAAACTATCTATTAGTTACTACTATATAGTGAAATAAGAAGATAAAAATCTAAGCCTTTCTATGATTATATGATTCTATCATAGTTTCACCAACTACAGCATCTGCAATATTTTGTGCTCTACATTTTCCACGTAAACCAATCTTAGATACTGGACCTGTAATAGCATTGAAAATTACAAGTTCTTCTTCGTTAGAGTAATCTCTGAAATCGCTAGGTTTTTTAGTAATTTCATATACTTGATCGTGTATTTTACCGTAAAAAGATTTTTCACATCTTATTTCATTATTTATTCCATTGATCATTTTTATTCACCCCCCTTATTTTTTATTAAATATGGCACATTACCCCTCATTGTTTTTCTATATGTTTCTTCAGTTGTTCCCCATTGTAAAACAGGAAAGTTGAGTGTGCCTCCTTTTTTTCCTACACGATATATATAATAAGGTTTTGGCGTTTCTGATTTTCCGCCTACATAATTTTCATTTCCTACCATCTGTATAGGTTTTCCAAAATCGACTAGATTCCATGGTTTGCATTTAGCTGGTTGTGGTAATTCAGTTGGCGGCAGTAATCTTTTCATTTAAGCACCTCATCACATCTAGCTATATTTTCTAATTCCATCAGAGCGAAATAAATATCCTGCATATCTTCTTTTCTAAGTTCATCATAATCTATTATTTCATTACCATTTTCTCTTAATTCTTGTAATAGTAGACGTTCACTCATCGAATCTTTTTCACATTTTTTAATTGTTTGATTTATAATTTTGTATGCATCAAGCATTATTCCGGCATCTCTAATTTCACGAGTTAGCATCTGATCAATATTACTGTCTGTTATAATATTTTCAGGCAGATTTTGGACACTATTAAAATTATATTTAGTAATACCACCAGCCATTTCTCCTTGGCCATTAATTAAAACTCCCAAATTTTCATTATCGTACATATATATCACTTAATAGTAGTATATACATCATAGTATATAAAGATATCTATTAGTTACTACTATATGGTGAATAGATACATCCGTGTTTAGTGCGCGTTTTAATAGATTTCAAACAATTAAGAAATATGGCAATAAAGATTCTAACTGAAAGAGCTTTACTAATAGACAAAATGCTTATAATAGCAGATTTGCACATTGGATTTGAATCAGAGCTTTATCATTCGGGTATATCTATACCATCACAAATATACAAAATTGAAGAAAGCATCAATAAATTAATTAAACGCACAAAAGTAAAGGAACTAATTATTTTAGGCGATTTAAAACATCAAGTTCCAGGAACATTTTTTCAAGAAATTCAAGAAATACCACTGTTTTTAGAAAGATTATCTAAAAAAGTAAAAGTAACAATAGTTAAAGGAAACCACGATGCTGACCTCGAAAAAATAACAAATACTGATATCATGTCTTCTAAAGGTATTCAAGTTGGTAAAAATGGATTTGTACACGGCCATGCGTGGTTTTTTGCAAAATTA
This sequence comes from Nanobdellota archaeon, assembly GCA_018901755.1. GTDB lineage: Archaea > Aenigmatarchaeota > Aenigmatarchaeia > Aenigmatarchaeales > Aenigmatarchaeaceae > JAHIDZ01. The sequence continues at coordinate 44,124 of JAHIDZ010000004.1, forward strand.
TTAGATTGTGAATATCTTATCATGGGTCATATACATCCAGCAATTGAGTTTGCGCATCGAACAAAACAGCCATGCTGGGTTAGATGTAAATTGGGTAAAAAATCTATAGAGAAGAAATTTAAGAAAAAATGTAATATCAAAGAAATAATTATAATGCCTTCATTTAATCCATTAATTGGCGGATTAGCTTTAAACTCAGATAGAATTTCATATGGAGCAATTTTAGATAATGCTGATATGAAAAATGCGAAGATCTTTCTTTTAGATGGAACATATATTGGTAAATTAAAGTCTATTAAAAGTTAGACCCAATAGATTTTAACCAGTTTTAAACTTTTTTAATAGAACCAGTTTTACCTATGCTAATCTGTTTTTCTCCTCTGAATTCTTTAACAAAGCCGTTTGTTATTTCTAATGTCTGATCATCTTCTATTCCTTCTGATTGAGCACCCCATAGGTTTAATTTTACAGTTCCTGTGTCATCTTCTAGAACAGCTACTGTTAATGATGTTTGTGTGCCGAACTTTGTTGTTATTTGTTTCACGTCTTCTATTTCTTTGACTTTTGCAGTCAGATTAACATTTGTATTTGTTACTAAATCTTTAATTTTCATATTCTCTCTATGTAATTGGAAACTTAAAAAGCTTTTTATTTCTCTAAATCAATAGGTAATTATGGCATTATTTGAAACTTTATCACCAATGTTGAAGCAGATTTTAAGCGTAATTATTATAATAGTTTTAATTTTCCTTGGTTTGAAGATTGTTAAGAAAGTCATAAGTGTTGCTATTTTGGTAGCAATTGCACTGGTTATTCTTTATTACTTTGGTTGGCTATTTTAGAATCGTTTAATTTACTTTCTTCGTTTAGATTTAGCTTTTCGTTTAGTTCTAGATTTTTTTCTAATTGGTTTAACAACTTCTTTTTTGAAGAAAGTATTTTTAATTAATATCAATGCTACTATCAAAACTACAATCATGAATAGTAAAGTGAATAGTGATGTTCCACTATTCAATATATAGTTTCCAGTTATTCCATCTTTAGGAATATATGTAGACATCAAATATGTTCCTATCAAAAGCAAGATTACTGAATATGTCTCCCGCTTTAGATTATCTTTCTTATGCTTTCCAGATTTTACTGCTCTTGCTGCTTCTACCCAGTCTTCTATAAGTTTTGCATGTTCTTGGCCATGACCATGTGGTTGCATGATAGATCCTTCATATTTAACATTTTGTCCAGGTCGTAATATTTGATGTCCGCCAGTAGGCTGTAATTTTTCTTTTGTGTGTTTAGATGGTTCGCCTGGTCCAGTATATTCTTTACCGAATGTTTCTCTATAATCTGCTCTAATTTCTGAAATAAGGCTATCAAAGAATTTATGAATATCACTTTCAGTATGTTTTGGATGTGATGTTTTTACAGATGCTTTATATCTAACATTACTGATATTAGATTTATCTGTATAGCTTCCTTTCACAGGAACCCTTATATCGTGGCTATATTTTCCGTGCTTATCAGTATAACCAATATCTTTCATTTTAAGAATTTCTTCTTCTCCGGTTTGTTCTTTTGAATCTCTTAGTTCTTTTTTCTTTCTTTCTGTATATCCGGCCATAAATAAATTTATTTAATTAGATATATAAACACATAATTTTCCGTGCTTGTTCACTTTTTCATACAAGTTATTTAGAAATATTTATCTAAAATCGTTGATATTCTTTGTAAAGTTTATCTACTGTTTTAGGTGTTATTTTCTTAGAAACATGCCCACCTTTACCATCAAACTGTTTAGTATTATGTGAAACCAGTGCGCCGGAAAACGATTTCGGCACATGCATCAATTCGTGTATCAGTGTTTTAATCTGATCTTCTTTGCTTAATTTGTCAAAACGTTCTGAAATAACTTCAACTATATAGTGTGCTTCTACGTTCAGAACTTTCTGCCAGACATTTGGAAGAGACCATATTCTAGCGACGGCGTTGTTTGAAGTTTTAAATGATCTGATACATTTTATTCGACGCGCATCGATATAATTAAAATTAAGTTTTTCAACTATATCTGATATCCTATCACTTATATCGTCAGCTTTTTCAAATTTCATATCAAATCATTTACTCAACAACTTCATTCCATTTTTTGATTTCATTTATTACAATTGGTATATTGTCTCATGTATCTTATTAGTTTATATAACTTTCTTACCTATTTCGGTAATGAATATTCTCATGAATAAGCTTGCTTACAAATTCTACTGTATCATGTATGAATGAATCTGGATTTATCATTGTTCTCACTGTCGGTTAGCGCTTACTCACACTGATTAGAAGTGCGACTCGGTTGCTTAATATAAATTAAAAGCGGCAGTTATTTGCGAGATTTATATGACTTGGTATCAAGCATATCTTAATATTCGATGAAAATAAACAATATTTATGAAAAGATTGAATGAAAGACTTGAAAAAAGACCATGTCAGATTGGGCTTGAGAGCAGATGCTGCAAAAACTGCCTGATGGGTCCGTGCATATTGATAAATAAAGATGATGTAGGCGCATGCGGCGCAAATGCAGACGTTGTTTCTGCGAGAAATATAGTCAGATTTACTGCAGCTGGCGCGTCAAATCACACAGGACACGCAGAGCATATTTTACAGTTTACAAAAAAGAAATTTCCTGAAAAATATATTGATAAAAAAGCTCCAAAATATCTTCTGAAATTATGGAAACAGCTTGGTATATTGCCTTCTGTAAAACATGAACACTTTAAAGAAATATCTGAAGCTTTTCATGCAACTTCATTTGGTGTCAATGCAGATTATCAGGATCTACTTAAAACCGCAGTTAAACTTGGCATAATTGATGGTTACCTTGGATTATATTTGGCAACGGAATTAGAAGATAAACTTTATGGAAAACCAAAAGTGAGAGAAGGTGTATTAGATCTCGGCGTAATAAGAGATGATAAAATAAATATCGCTGTTCATGGTCATGAACCGATGTTCGCTGAAGAAATTGTAAAAGAAGCTAAGAAACATAAAAACATCAACGTGGTTGGTGTTTGTTGCACAGGCGCGAGTCTGCTTGCAAAGCATGGTGTCCCCCTGGCTGCTAATGTAATTTTGCAGGAAAATGTCATTGCAACTGGTATGGTAGAGATCATGGCAGTTGACGCGCAATGTGTTATGCCATCGCTTGTAGATATATGTGAATGTTATCATACTCGTTTAATTACAACGAATTCCATTGCAAAGATTTCTGGAGCAACTCATATGCCAGTAACTGATAGAGAGAGCGCAAATATTGTTGCTAAAAAAATAATAAAATTGGCGATTGAAAACAGAAAGAAGAGAAAGAGAACTTCGTTTAGCGCAAAAAAAGAGAAAGTTATTGTAGGTTTTGATGAAAGAATTGCTGATTCTCTGCATAAACAATTAAAAGAAAAGAAAATCAAAGGAATAATCGCTGTGATAGGGTGCAGAAATCCCAGAGTTACTGAAGATTGGATTAGTGTTTATAGAAAATTAAGCAAAGATTATGCGATACTTACAACAGGGTGTATGGCGTTTGAATTGGGAAAAGCCGGAATGCTAGATGGCAGAAGAGTTTTTCATGTTGGAAGCTGTATAAATAACGCAAGAATTGCAGAAATATTCAAAAGAATCGCTGATAAAGAAAAGAAAGAGATCACGGATCTTCCGTTTATTATATCTGCGCCGGCGCCACTGTCTGAAAAATGCGTTGCAATAGGTTTCTTTTTTGCCGCTTTAGGAACAGATGTTCATTTTGGATATCCGATGATGATAAAGACAAACAGCAATGTTGAAAACTTCTTGGCAAATGTTCTGAAAAAACATTTCAAGAGCAGAATATTTTTCGAGAGAGATCCAAAGTTATTTTATAAAAAAATCGTCGAATGAGCACTTATATTACATTTTGTCGTATTCTCTCTGCAATCTTAGGAGCGCATTTATAAAAAGCTGGCCTGAAATGAGGTTTCGGTGATATCTTGATAGTTAAAATAAATACACTTTCAATATTCCAGATATGAGCAATACCATGAACAGAATAATTACAAATATTAAATACTCGGATGCTTTTCCTGTTTTTGCGGAACCCCTGATTCTAAATTTTTCAATAGGCCAAAATGGATAAATTCCTGAGACCGTAAGCCCGTCCAAAACAAGATGGCTGACAAAACCTATGGAAAATACTATAGCGAATATATTATCTATCAAACCTGTTCTAAACAATACGAACAGAATAATCAATAAAACCCAAACATTATGCAGTAATTTCCGGTGCAACTTGCCAAATTTAAGATCTAAGTCAGGAAACATCGCTCCTACGAAAGCAAATAGAGCCAGATACAAAGGGAAGTGCAGGATATAGTTTAGAAGTAAGAAGACAAGCAATGCGAATATCAGATGAGTATATTTTTGCATGATAGTTCTTATGTTCATCAAATTTATAAATGTGGGACAATAACAGAGATTATGAAAAAGACGTGTGATAATTGCATTAAGAAAAAGGTGTGTAATCATAAGGGTGTTTTATGCAAAGATTGGTCTCCTTTTGACATTGATAAATATCTTGACGAAGTAGCATGTGATAAATAACTTATATATTTCTGATTTCTATTATTAGTAGGTGGTTCAAATCAAATTTTACATTACTGTGATAACAAAGCATGATTTGTGGGCTGTGCGTGTTAATAAAATGGCATCATTACAAAAACTTATTAAAGAAGTTAAGCCGTATTTAAAGTATTCGAAAAGAGTAAATGATGTGTTATGCGTAGAATACAAATTAAATAAATTAGGTGGTTAAAATAAAGAAAATATTAGTATGCAGCGCATGGCCATACGCGCACAATATCCCCCATCTTGGGAATTTGATAGGTTGCCTGTTATCTGGAGACGTTTTTGCTAGATATTATCGCATTCGCGGATTTGATACTCTTTATGTTTCAGGAACTGATATGCACGGAACAAGTATCGAGGTAGAAGCTATTAAACAAGGAATTTCTCCAAAAGAGCTTGCTGAAAAAAACCACAAAATAATAAAAAAATTAATTGAAGAATTTGAAATAAAGTTTGATAATTACACTACAACTGAAACTGAAAATCACAAAGAGTTTGTCAAAGAAATCTATCTTCAAATGGAGAAGAACGGATTTATAACAACTAAAACTGAGAAAAGAGCTTTTTGCAAAAATTGCCAGAAATTCCTTGCAGACGCTTTCATTGTTGGCAAATGTCCAAAATGTGATTATGGTTATGCGAAGGGAAATCAGTGCGAAAAATGCGGAGCGTTTTTAGAAGCTGAAGAACTGATAGAACCAATTTGTAAGATATGTGAAAAATCTAAAATAATCTTTAAGAAAACAAAACACTGGTATATTGACTTAAAAAAACTCCAATCAGAAATTGCAAAATATGTTAAATCTCATCCAGAATGGTCTACGAATGTAAAACACTTTACTGTCAATTGGTTAAAAGAAGGATTAAAACCGCGTGCAGTGACAAGGGATATTGTGTGGGGGATTGATGCGCCGTTTAAGGGAGCAAGCGGTAAAAAAATTTACGTTTGGGCAGAAGCCGCTTTAGGTTATATAAGTGCCACAAAAGAAATCAACAAAAACTGGAAAGATTTTTGGTTTGGAGAAGACGTAAAACAAATATATACGCTCGCTAAAGACAATATTCCATTTCATACCCTTCTTTTTCCCGCGCAACTTCTTGCTTCTGAACAGGATTATCATCTTCCAGATCAAATTGCCGCCACTGAATATCTTAATTGGGAAGGCGGACAGAAATTCTCTAAAACAAGAAAAGTAGGTATTTTTATGGACGATGCTCTTGAGTTGCTTCCAGCGACTTATTGGAGATTCTATCTACTATATAACAGACCAGAAGGCAAAGACATTGAATTTTCTTGGATAGAATTTGATAAAGCTGTAAATAAAGTTTTAATAGGCGATTATGTTAATTTTGTAAACAGAGTGACAACCCTCGCTGATAAATATTTTGATGGGAAAATTGATAATTTAAATTTAAAATTAGACAAAGAAGATAACGAAGTGTTAAATGGCATAAAAAACGCAGAGAAAAAGATATCTGAAACAATAGAAAAAGGATTTTTGAGCGGTGCGCTTAAAGAAATTATGGCTTTGGCTAAAATAGGAAACATTTACTTGCAAAAAAGAGAACCATGGAAACAGGAAAATAAACGAAAAGAAACGCTTTATGTTTGTTCCAATTTAGTAAAAGCAATATCAATATTATCTTATCCTTTTATTCCGAGTGTATCTGAAAAGGTTTGGAATTTATTTGGTATTAAAAATATGAAATGGAAGGATGCGCTTAAAACTCAGGGTTTCATATGTAAAAAACCTAAGAATATTTTAAGTAAGATAAACGTCGATGAACTGAAGGATAAGATTGAAAAAAGAACAAAGGTAACGAAAGGAGAAATATTATTCAAAAAAATAGAAACTGACATTAAGTTGGTTCAACCAAAAGTAGAAAATAAACAGGGAGGTGATAAAATGATAACTATAGAAGATTTCGGAAAAGTAGAATTGAAAATAGCAACAATACTTGAAGCAGAAGCAATAGAAGGAAGTGATAAACTAGTTAAACTGCAGATAGATGTTGGAGAAAAGAAACAGATAGTAGCTGGAATAAGAACAATCTATTCACCAGAGGATCTTGTTGGAAAACAAATAGTAGTTGTCAATAATCTCCAACCTACAAAATTAAAAGGTGTAGATAGCAACGGTATGCTTTTAGCTGCTAATGATAATGGACCGGTTCTCCTAACAGTAGATAAACCAGTGAAGAATGGGTCTAAAGTTTCCTAAGAAGAAATGGAAACTTTAAGGTCTTACAACATGAGCAAAGTTCGGCGTTATCAAGATGTAGTTTTCGTCGATACCAACGATATCTCCATTCATTGCTACTGCAGTTTTTCTCAATTTATCAATTGCTCTTTTTAGTTCTGATAAGTCTTTTTCTTTAAGTTCTTTTATTCTAACTAAAACAATTGCTCCGTTTCTTGCCGACTTCTGTATTTTATCTGTATCTATGAAATCTGCCAATTTTTCTATTTTAATTGGAATCTTTCCAGAAGGCGCTTCAACACTTGCTGTATCTAATTCTATGAATTCTCCATCACTTATTTTCTTTCCGAATAGTTTTTCTAACATTTTCAATACCTCCTCTAAAATTATTACTTTTCTATTTATTTATTATTTTTTCATACTTATATACTTATTTTCGTCTGCTTTCCAACAATGATACAATGTTCCATATTTGTGTTCTTGTATACATTGGTATGTTTGGATCATTAGACACTTCATCTAAGGTACTAATTACTGTATTTATTCTGATATCAACTGGGTCTTTGCCTCCATCTAATGTTTTTATACAATCTGTACATTTTTCCCTGATATTCCTAGGAACGCTTCTATCTTCTGAAACCTGCTTAATAAGCTCAATGATATCTTCGAACATAATAAGTACCTCATGTTTTCACTTGTTAGATATTGTACTACGTCAATTTAAATGTTTTTGCGTCTCTTATTTTTATTAACTCCTGTAAAAGAGTGAAGAAAGATAGATTTAAATAGGTTTAAAATCTACATATGGTATTCAATTTTGAGGTGAAAATAAAATGAATAATAATAATGAAGAACATGAAGACATTGGTGGCGCGCCAGACGCACCGCTTTGTACAGAGAAGCCAAAAAAGATGATATTATATGGTAGAAAAAATGTAGTTGTTTTACCATGTGGTGTAAAATGTAATGAAGATGGAGAAATTTATTGCGATGGTACTAGATGTCCCGTTAAACATCCAGAATATACTAAGATACAAATATTAAATGTAGAACCTTTGATTGCACCAGCAGCAGATATGCCAGCTAAACCATATTTGTTCAATATGGATGCATTTAAAAAATAAATTTTTATTTCTTATTTTTTATTAGCTAGCTTCAGCTTTTTCTGCAGGCTTTAGAAGTTCTTCTAATTTCTTCTGAATCTCTTCAGCTTTTTCTCTTATTGTACTTTCCTGTTTTTCTAAAGTTTTTAATCTTACTTCTATTGTTTCAAGTTTTTCAGAAAGTTCAGTTTCAATATCATTTTTATTTGTTTTGATTAAAATAGGACCAACCGCTTTGAATATTTCTTCATTTTTTTCTAACTTCTTTAATTCGATTAAAGCTCTATCGGCTTCTACTTTTTGAAAATTTAGATTTTCTCTTTGAAAATTTATAGTTTGCATTTGCTGTTGCATACCCTGCATCTGCATTAATGCTTGCTGTGCTTCCGGTGATAGCTTCATTACTTCATTCATTTAATCTCCTCCAAATCTTTTAATGTTTTAATCATTTTCAAATATGAGTTTATTGCAGCCAATAGTCCACTTATTTCATTGGACTCAACTTCAATTTTAATTCCATCTTTGTTTTTTGTGATATTAACATCAAACTTTTCAGTTTGATCCATGTCTGGTTTCAAAGACTCTATTATTTTGTCTGGTTCTTTACAAGGTATTTCTATTTCAGCTTTCATATCTATCTTGCCAAGACTCTTACTACTTTTTTCGGTCTTGTTTTCATAATTATTCTATAACCACAAAAAGGGCATCTTATTTTTTCATTAGCTTGTTCTAAACTAACTTCTTTACCACAATTTAAACATTTATACATTAATTTCCACCTTTTACAAATTTAGGATAATATGCACCACCTGCAAATTTTACTTTACATTTTTTGCAAGTCCATATTCCTGCTGACATTCTTATCAGGGCTGGTCTTTCACAGTATGGACAAATTTGCTTTTGTTTGGTTTTCCTTTCCATTTCTGTTACTATCTTTTTTGTTCTTGTTCCATATCTTGCCCCATATCGGCCAGCTGAACCAATTTTCTTTGCCATATTTATCAACTCATATTATAAAACCAATGTTTATATAGCTTACTTTATTAGTGAACGAATTTCATTACCTTTTTTAATCGATAGATCAACTGCTTTTTCTAGTTCTTCTGTTGTCAAATGACCCACTCCTCCTTTTTGCATTGCACATATGTTTCCAGCTTTATTTGTGCAGATTGTTATTCGTGCGTCAAGTGCGTTTTCTTCTTCAACATTTGTATCAACTAATAATTTATTAGCTATTTTATAGATAGTTATTGGTACTGGTATGTCTACAACTGGAAGTTTTCCAGAATGTTGTTTATAATCAATTTTTTCATTTTCATATTTTGGTATTTGAGTATTTAGCAAAGCAATTATTGCTGCCAAACCACCAGCATCTATTAGATTACCATCATGGTCTAAAACATGTATATCAACATTTATTATCCAGACCTTTTCTTTTTCTATAATACACAATTTATCTAAATCAATACAATGGCTTTCTCTTATACCACGATCAATTACTCTTGCCATTTCTATTGAACTTTCACTAGGTGGTCCAGGTTCAAATGTTGGCGAAGCTATTGGTGCGAATTCTGCATTTACTATTAAAATTCCTTCTGCAGGTGTATCTGGGAATGGTGTTCCAACAGCCATTTTTATACCAGCTAAAATATGTGTATTTCCTATACGTACTCTTGCTGAACCTTCTGCAGATGTTATTTCATTAACTTTAATATCGATTTTTCTGAATTCATCAAAAGCTCTTTTATCTATTCTGAGATCTTCTTCAATTAATTTTTTTATGTAATTTTCACTATTCATTATCATTTAATTCACCTGTTTCATATTTTATTCTCAGTGCTTCTTTCTGTTTTTCATTAATTTCTGCACAACCTTTCTTAGCAAGTTCAAGCATAGTCATGAATTCATCTTTAGTGATGATACCATCCATTTGTAGTAGAACTATTTTATCTTGCCCACCTACAGTTGCAACAGCTAAATCTACATCACCGTAATTATCTTCTAAACCAAAAAGATCCAGAAGTATTTGCCCATCAGCTCTTCCTACTGAACAAGAACTAACCAAATCTCTCATTGGTACACCAGCGTCGGCTAGTGCCATAGAAGCTGCATTAAGTCCAGCACATCTGGTTGATGCATCAGCTTGAAGTATTTCTATAAATACGTCAACTCCTGTTCTAGGATAGTCTTCTACAAAGACTACATTAGCTAAAGCTTCTGTAACAACTTTAGATATTTCCGTGCTTCTTCTACTATGTCCAGGTCTTATTCTTTCTGTAGTAGAGAAAGGAACCATGGTATACTTACATCTTAATATTAATTTCTGAGGGTCTTGCATAAATTTAGGATGGAATGGTTTTGGGCCATATACACCTGCTATAGCGTATGTATTTTCAAATTTGAAAACTGCTGATCCAAGAGCTCTTTTGATTACACCGACTTCGCTTGTGGTTGGTCGCATTTCATCAAAAGCTCTTCCGTCTAATCTTTTTCCTTTAACGATTAATTTTTCTGGTTGATTTGGTTTCATTTTATTCACCCTTACCCAATAGTTCTGTTATTTTTTCAGTTAATCCTGATATATGCGATTCTTGTTCAATCATTTTGATTGCTTTAGATGCAAGGCCTTCACGTTCACCTTTTATCCAAACAACACCATTTTGACCGACAATTATCTGACATTTTGTTTCCTTTTTTATTAATTCAATCATAGAACCTTGTTTTCCTATTAGTCTTGGAACTTTTGAAGGAGTTATTATTAACAGACGTCCATCTGAAAGTTTTTTTGCTCTATAATCATTCATGGTTATTTGAACATGTTTCGATTTTGTAACATTCAATATCTTTGCGTAGATTATGTCACCTATGTCAAAATAAGTTGAAATATCTCTTTTAGTTATATCTACAAATTCTCCCACAGCTTCACCCAATGGCATTATTGCATCATATGGACTGTTTATGTCTACTATCCATGATGTAGATAATAAGTCTTGTATAAAGCCAATTATTCCATCGCCTGGTCTTGGAACAAATACTCCAGACAGTGGTACTATTCCTACAAATCTATCTTTAATTTTAGCTAGACCTAAAACTTTTGCTTTTATTGTATTATTTTCCCTATAGCATCCTGAGCTTGGTAAAAAATCCAAACCTGTTGCTAATACATCTCCCGGTATTACCAGTTTTCTTTCATTAACGATTATTTTCGATTCTTCCATAATTTAACCTCCTTTAACATTTTTTAACTTCAACTTGACCGTGTGTTAATGTATTTAATCGGTCGTAAATATCCTGCTGCATTCCTGCAGGGATTTCAATCATACAAGCGTAACTTCCATCGTTTTTCCATTCTTCTTTAATCATTTTTCCAAAGTTTCTAACTATACTAGATCCTTTGCTTGCAAACTGTGGTGGTATTCTTACCGCTAGTTTTATTTTTTCAAATTTTATAGGTATTACACTTTGTATTGCTTCTAAAACAGATTCAATTTGTTCTTCTGGTTTCTTTTCAATTGTTAGTTTAACTTTAGCCTGTTCCATCGCTCTCAGTATTCTGTCTGCTGGATGTGGTAGGCCTGTCTGTGGGTTAACACCTTGTTTTGAAATAATAGACGCAACGGCCTTCGTGGTCGTCTCGATCATTTCTCTTCGTTGGTCTGTTGTTAACTGTACTTCTCCTTGTTTTATTATTTTGTAAACAATTTCCTTTATATCATTAGTGCCGAAAGCTTTATTTACTTTATCAGTTGGAGCTCTAAGACCTTTATGAGAATCTTCATATATTTCTCTCGAAACTATTAGTTCGTCTATGTTGACATCTTTTCCAGCTTTTACTTCCAACGCTTTGACTGGATCAACTAATATTTCGAATTTTTCTCCACCTTTTGTAATTTTAGCTATTACTGCTTTATCTGCAGAAATTCCCATAATATCTTACCAGTATTTTTTGATTAGTTTTATATTTTCTCCTCGGTACTCTTCGAAACCGCTTTTATCAATCACACATAATTCTACTTCGTTTATTTTAACTCCTTTTTCACCTGCTTTAAGCGCCTTTAATGCAAGTTCTATTGCAGTGTCTTTAGTCATTTTTTCTTCCCATTCTTTTCTTAAAACTTTCACTGCTTCTGGCGCGCCTCTACCGATTGACTGAGCGTTCCATGAAGAAAAAGCTGAAGAAGGATCTATTTCAAATAATTGTGGGCCTTTCTCATCTATTCCACCAAGTAAAAATCCAACACCATACGGACGTACACCACCATATTGTGTATATAATTGCATTCTGTCTGCAATTTCTTTAACGCCACCGTATATGCTTAATGGTTCATCGTAGGTTAGTTTGTGAATCTGTGCGCGTATTCTGACGAAATCGATTAGTACTCTTCCGTCTGCTAAAAATCCAGCCATTCCCGCTGCTATATGGCTGTCAACTTCATGAACTTTATCACTTCCTGTGCTAGGAACAGCTAATTCTTCAGAAGGTCGTATTGTAGCTACAACAACTCCATCTGTGAATAATAATCCAACTAAAGTTGTTCCTCTTTTTACAGCTTCTCTTGCATATTCAACCTGATACAATCTACCGTCAGGAGAAAACGTTACTATTGCTCTATCATAACCCATTTCTGGAATTCCGCCTTGTATAATAACCACCTCAATTAATTACGTATAATTTTAACTAAATCTTATTCAGTTTCTAACTTTATAAAGTTTATTTATCTAGGATTCAATATAATTACTATGAAATTCAAACAGATTAAAGAAGGGAAAGTGAAATTTTTTGTTCCAGTTGGACGCAAGTATGATTTGCCAGTTTTCTTTAATGATGAAGCGGAATTGACTAGAGATATTTCTATTTCAGCTTTGCAAGTTTTCATAGACAATTCTGATAAAAAAATTAATGTTTGTGATGCTCTCTCAGCGAGTGGAGCACGAGGGCTACGTTACGCTGCTGAGGTTAAAGGAGTCGGTAAAGTTTTCTTAAATGATAGTTCTCCTTCAGCTGTTAAATTAATAAAGAAAAATATATTTTTGAATAAATTGCAAAAAAAATGTACAGCTATTAAGTCGGATGCATCTCTTTTACTGAGTGGAAATATTTATGGTATGATTGATTTAGATCCTTTCGGTCCTCCTGTTAAATTTTTAGATTCAACTGCGAAAGCAGCTTTTCATAAAGGATTTATAGGAATAACAGCAACAGATACGGCTGCATTATGTGGTTCGTCACCTATGGCTGGTTTAAGAAAGTATGGAATAAAATCAATTAGAACAGAATTTTACAACGAACTTGGTTTAAGGATTCTTATAACTTCTATAATGCTTGCATTTGCTAGACATGAGAAAGCGTTTATTCCTGTTTTAGCTTTTCCGTATAAACATTATTATAGAATTTTTGGAAAAGTGGAGCATGAAGGTTCTGTTGCTAATCTTTTAGATCAATTTGGATTTGTTAACTACTGTGAAAAATGTAGTGAACGTTCTTTTGGTCAACCAGAAATAATTCATGATGGTCACCAAATGAAAACATGCGGGCCAATTTATCTTGGTAAAATAAACGATTCTACTTTTGTTGAGGCGACGTTGAAAGATATGAGGAAAAGAGATTTCAGATTAAGAAAAGAAGAATTAAAATTATTAGATACGTTAAGACAGGAGTCAGATTATTTGTTTTATTACAATACTCACCGTTTGGCAAAAATATACAAGTTTACTGTTCCTAAATTTGAAGATTTGATTGAACGACTTAACAAGAATGGTTTCAAAGCTTCACGAACTGTATTCTGTGATACTGGTCTTAGAACAAATGCAACTTTGAAAGAATTATTAAAAATATTAATTTAATCTAGTTTAAATTCATTGCTCATTTTAAATTTTTCAATCATTTTTTCTTTTACACTTTTCATTTTATTTTTTTTAGATGCAGAACGTGATTTTTCCAATAATTCGTTTCCAATACAAAGACCTGTTCCTACTAAAACAGCTTTTGTATAAGCACTATACATGTCTCCGTTTATAACATCATTAATTGCAGAAATTCCAAATACTGTGCTAAAAATGGTAGAAGCATAACCAAGCGTTTTAAATCCATATATTTTTACATTTTCGCTGATTTCATATTTTTTCATTTTGTCATCCTATTTTCCTTGATAATATTTTTTTACTGAATCTAGAACATTATCAGCTATTTTTTCAGCTTCGTCTAATTCTGATTGTTTTGCATAGCGAATTGTTTGCACAAAATTAACTATTTCACTAGTATCATTACTACTGTCAACTTCTTCACGAAGTGTTTTGTATATTTCAACTTTTTGACTAGTATCACTATTACTAGTTTCTTCACGAATTGTTTTTATTAATCCAATTTTATCTACCATATATTTCACCCTAAAAATTTACCTTTGCGATTATTAAATTTTCTTGCTGTAATGAACTATGATCTAAAATTGATAAATTTTTTTTGTTTGTTTTTCTATATCTGTTCTGCTTCCAAATGCTATTTGTTTTCCAGTTTTTCCGTCAATAAGCACAAATGGTTTTTGTTTCTTTATCATTTTTCATTTCACCTCATTGAGCTGTAAAGTTACTCTTTGCTTTAGCTTTAGTATGGAATCTGCATGTGCCGACTTGTATCCATAAACATCTAGGTCCTAAACATTGTTTAGTTCCATTGTAATAATGACACAAATGAACAACATTGCCTTTTCTAACAACAGTTGGTCTTTGTGGTTTTAAAGTTCTAAATATCATTTTTATTCACTCTCCATACCAGCTTTACTTGGTCCAGGTAGCTGTTTACCATTTTCTATAATCATATATATTTTATTATCAGCTTCAGAATAATTCCAATGAAAACCAGATATTGGTCTTGGCTGAATTTTCTTAAGATAGCTAAGAAGTTCAAGTTTGTTTTCAAGTTCTCGGATATTTAATAGGCGTAGTCTACTAGAACGCAATCTTTCTAAGTTATTTATTATGTTAGAAAAATCTTTTAGTACGAATTCATTAACTGCTGAATCATATTGATCCATTACTGTAGTAGCAACTTCAATATAATTACGATTTTTGTCCAAATAATTTTGTTCAGCATTAAATCCTTTCAGTTCTGTTTCGTGTTCTATACAATCATAAATATCTTCAATTACCGACTTAGGTTCGTTCGCTAATGCGGATACTTGGGCATTATATGTTTTTATATCTTCTTTTTTACGCATATCGTTTAGTATAAATGATTCAGGAACATTTGATTTTATCATCTATTTCGCCTCCATTTGTTTACATAAATAATCTATTTCATTTGTTAATTTTTTTGACGCATTTCTAGAATCAATATAGGTAACATCAGATACACCACGATTAAGTGTTATATCCAATTTAAAATTATTTAAAAATAACATTGCTTCAGTTTCTTTTTCAGCTTCTGTATATAGATTTTCATTTAAAGATTGTGAATTCTGCATGTGTGGACCATTTCCTATTCCAATTATAATTTCACTTTCAACATAGTTTGTCATAGTTATTAACCTCTTTATAGTAATAACTATATGGTTAAACCAGTATATAAAGCTATCGCTAATTAACTACTATATAGTTAAGAAATCAGCTAGTATTCTCTAGGCTTACCAGCAACAAATAGTCTGTATCTTTCATCTTCGTTTTCAATTTCTTGAATAATTCTTTTCACAATAGATCCTTTTGGGTCTGGTATTAGATTTATTCTTGTCTTAATATCTTCAAAATTTTTGAATTTACCTTTCTTCCTCTCTTCAATTATAGACCACATATGTTTTTTACCTATTCCTGGAAGCAATTCTAATTGATGCATTCTTGTAGATACAGGATGTGCTGTATTGAAAATTTCTACAAATTTAGCTTCATTTTCATTTACTATGCGTTCAACTAGGAAAGGTACTTCTGATTTAGCAAATGAGGTTAGTTCGTTAGAATTAATTCTTCTTTTAATATGATCTACTATTTCACGCTTACCTTCACCAATATATAATTTATCTCCATTCTTTACACTGACTCCAGGCTTTATTACAATTTCTAATAAAGAGAAATATTTCTCACCGATAACCTGTGCAATAGCTTCTTTTCTTCCAGCAGCATGGCCGGTAGATAGAAAATCTAACACTATGACGTTTTCATCTTTTAGAAACATAATCTCACCTAGATGTATTTTCCAATCATTTCCAATATTTTAGTTATTTCTTCTTCCTTTAAACTGAATTTTTCTCTAGCAAATATCATTCTCAATTCGTCTGGATTCTTAGGCATTATGTTCAATATTTGAACTAGAGTTTCAGGAGACATCTTTAGTATACTATCTATCTCTGATGTAAGTTTTTCAGCATCTTTATAGCTTATTTTTGTAAAGTTTTTCAAATGTTCGAAAGCTAATTTTTGCTCATAATTTAGCTCGCCGGCTTTCTCTTTCTTTATCATCAATTCTTTAGCTTCTGACATTGAAACTGGTTTTGTATTTATTATTTTCATTATAGACACCTTAAAAATAGTTGTTCTTTAAAGTTTTTAAATCTACCTTCTTGCTTGATGTTTTTTCTGAACAGTTTTTCCACGTTGTACAATCTTATGGAAACGTGCGCAGGAAGGACACACGTACATTTTCTGTCTACCCATATGTATATCATTTCTATCAACTTGTTGAAGAATTGTAGGATCAGTAATTCTAAATCCTCTGAATTTTATGAAGGTTTTGTATCTCGGGACTTGACGTCCACAGTAACCGCATGTTACTAAGCTTTCATGTCCTCTAGACGCTGTGTGTGCATATTTTCTTGTATAAGGAGCTTGTGATATTGGCATATTATTACCTCTCTATTTGATAGGTATTCAATGTTTATATAGTTTTTCGACTAATGTCACAGTTATAATAAATATGATGTATTTATATACTACTTTATAGTAAATATATATTAGGTGATTAATAATGACAAAACTAACAGAAGATATATGTGCACAGTGTCCAAAAATGCGTGCTACTTATTTAGATTTTGCAAGATCATATGGTTGTGGGACTACAGAAGCTAACATTAATCTAGCATTTAGAGATTATCTTCTAAATAAAAATTCTCCTGATAAAAAATTACAACCATGCGACAGTTTAATTAGAACATTTGAGAAAGCTATTGGTAAAAAAATAGGTGCACAAACTTTCAAAGATAGTATTTCGATTGAAAAATTATCATATTGTGAAGATGGAGCATGTAAAATTCTTGAAGATAATAGGAAATATCTAGAACATTTAGAATCAAGGAAAGAAGATTTGCATGATGTGGGTCATAGTAGATTAGGTGATTTATGATGACAGTAGAAAAAATAAACATATTATGTGAAAAATGTCAGAGATTTAGATATGCGCACAGTTGGGTGGTTGGTCGACTATATGATTCTAATGCTCCGGATAGAATAGATATGCTGATTAATGCAACATTCAGTCTTTATCGACCAGGTGAACAAACAAACGAATTGCCATGTGATGCGTTAGAACCTATTGTTAAAGAAAATTCATTTGAAAAACCAGATTATTGTTTACTTGGCAGATGTTTAGTTCTTGATACTATGATTCTAGAAAAAAAAGAACTGATCAAATAATAGATGATTTATGATGAATTTATTTAAAAAAAGAATAGTGCCAAAAACACAGGTTTGGATAGATAATGGCTCTGGTTATTTAGGTACCTCTATTTCTCGATCAATAATTATATATCCAGACCAGAATGTTGCATTTGATCCTCATGATATCGGAGATCGTGAAAATGATATCAGAAAATATTTGAAAGAAAATACCAATATATTTGTTCCGCCATGGAACGCATATTTACAGAAAAAAAGAGGAGGTGGACTACTGGGCTGGGGGGATGATGCTAGACAACAGTTAGGTTATAAGTTAGCAACTAATGTTTTTCCAGAATTGAAAGATTTTAAATACGATAAAAATGATAATAGTTTTGATGTATATTATCTCAGTCTTGGTGATGTTTTTGGTACAGTAGAATTACCTATAAAAGTAGATCCTTTAAGAACTAAAAAAGTAAAAGCACTAGCAGTTTCTGGGTATGATAATGCAAAGAAAGGTTATGGAGACAGAACAGTTGTTGCTACATATTTGGTAGCATCGCCTAATTTGGAAGAAACAATTGACATTTTCAAAAAGAATTATAGCCTAAAAGAGGTTTTTGAAAGTATAGGACTTAATGTAGATAGTATTAAATCTGCAAGTAAAGGAGGTTTTGAACCCAGTAGATTTCAAGAAGAAGGAGAATATCATAATAGAAGTAGAAAAGGTTGTTTAAATGCCGACGAGCCACTTAACCAAGATGTTATAGATTTTTTGTCAGAGTATTTTAACAAAGAAAAGTTAACAAAGAAAAAAATGATAAGGTGATTTATGATGACTAAGATAGCAAAAACTCCAAGTGGCTGCTCTGGCTGTGTAATTGCAATTCCAACAAAACAGACTTATAGTGATTTGGGGCGATCTGAAGCTATAGACATATATCGAAAGATGTCAGGTCCTGATTTTGAAAAACAGCTTACAACATCAGAAGAAATAATGTTTGAAAAGGAAGAAATTATTGTTACACATGGTCCTATGTCTAATAAAAGAATAATTAGAACAGTAGCACCATTTAATATTTTAGACACTTGGTACAAAGAACCTGCCAATAATTCAGCACTTGGTAATTTGATATATACGGAAATAGATGGATTTCCAGTTGCAGAATATTGCGCAATTGTAGATAATCTTATCGGAAATAGAGGATCATATTATATGGCCCACGATATAGCTAATTATTATAGACAGCGCGGTTGGGACGCAGTAAGGCTGTTTGGTGGCAATTTATTACCAGCTTCTATAAAGAAGGATAAACAAACATTACTTAATGTTGAAAAAGAAGTTATTATAGAAATATCTAAGATGATAGAACAGCTGAACGACTGATTTACGACAGTCAAACTATCTATTCTTGCGCATGATATATTTTAGAAATTTTAGAAATTGCCTCTGGTAAATAACCTAGTGGTGATTTTATACTCACTGTTTTTTTTCTAAAATTTATACTAGCAGAACTTTCAATTTTTATTTTACGATCTAAAAGAATATCATCAATATGAACTTCTAATAGATTTTTAAGAGGCGAATGTAAAATTTTAGTGATACTATTTTCTCCAGTATATTTTATTTTTTTAGTATAATTATTATCTAAACTTGTTATATTGAAATCATTATTATCAACTAATCCATTTGCTATTCCCATTGCAATGTTATATCCATTAAATTGAGTATTCTTTTCTTTTGTAAAAATAGTTAAATTATCATTACTACAGTTAAATTTATTATTTTTATTTTTCGGAATAAACGGAGCTACGGTTTTTTTTAGAGTCTCTCCCTTTATTTTCAAGTCATTTTCTGTACCTGTAATATATATTCCACTTGGTTGCCCAGATATGTACAAATCTTTAGTTTCATTACAGAGAAATATGTGTTCTATAGGTACATTATGGTTTTCGGCTAATTTAGATGTATGATGCATTACGTTTGGTGTTATATGACGACTGGTTCCACTTGTTGATAATTTTCCATAATATGATAGAGTAATCTCAGAACCAATTTTATGATAAGAATCAATTGTACCTGCTACTTTTTTTGGAATAAATTCAGTTTCTATTTTAGCCATGCGTCCATTTATTTCGAAATTGATAAGTTTTGCATAATCATTTTTTTCCAATTCAGAAACAACATTTTTAAGCATGTGCACATTAATTCCTTTCATAATATTATTTAGAACAGAAAACAATTTAAACCTATTAGAATTAACCTTTGCAGCATCCGAGCGGGACTAATCTGCAGACAAGGTTTCCTATTCCGGCCTCGTGACTGACTCTAGCAATTTCGTCGATGTCTTTGTAGCAAGCATCGGCCTCTTCTGCAGCGCCGTCTTTGCTGGCAGTTTTAATAAAAATACCTCTTTTTGAAAGATTAGATATTATTTTATCGCCACTGAATTGTTTCAGCGCCGCGTGTCTGCTCATAACCCTACCGGCTCCATGGGCAGTTGACCCAAAGGTTTCTTTCATACCCCTTTCCGTTCCGACTAAAATATAAGACGCGGTTCCAAATGATCCTGGAAGAATAACTGGTTGTCCTACGCTTCGGTAAGCCATTGGTATTTCAGGATGACCTTTAGGAAATGCTCGAGTTGCTCCTTTTCTATGAACATAGACTTTAGTTTTGTGCCCGTCAATATCATGTTCTTCTATTTTGGCAATATTGTGAGCAACATCATAAACTATATCCATACCGAGAGACTCGGGTGACTGGTTTAAAACTTTCTGGAAAGCCTTTCTAACCCAATGAACTATCATCTGTCTGTTGCACCAAGCAAAATTTGCTGCGCAAGACATTGCTTTGAAATATTCGTCTGCGAGTTGCGATTGAGCTGGCGCGTAAATTAATTCTCGATCAGGCAATTTACTTATGATTTCAGGGAAGGCTCGTTCCATTTTTCTAAGATAATCTGAACAGACCTGATGACCTAGCCCACGAGAACCAGTGTGAATCATTACAGTAATCTGCCCTTCGCGTTCAATGCCAAATGCTTTAGCTGTTTCAATATCATAAATTTTATCAACTTTCTGAATCTCAAGGAAGTGATTGCCTGCGCCCAGCGAGCCGGACTGCGGCATGCCGCGTTTCTTAGCATCGTCTGAGACAAATCTTGGATCAGCTTCTAACATTTGTCCGTTAGATTCAAGATGTTCTAAATCTTTTTTCCAACCATATTCATTATCAACAGCCCATTTAGCGCCGAGCTTTAAAAGATTATCAAACTCGTCCTGTGTCTTAACTCTTACCAAACCTTTAGAACCCAAACCAGACGGCACGTTTACGAACATTTCATTTACTAGTTTTGGAATTATATTCTTTACATCGTCGAACATCAGATTAGTTCTAAGCAGTCTCACGCCGCAGTTAATATCATAACCAATTCCACCCGGACTTATTCCACCTTTGTAAAAGTCTAAAGCAGCAACGCCGCCAATCGGAAAGCCGTTTAAGGTTCAGTTAAAATTAATTAACCAAATATCCTTCATGGCCATCCGGTAGGATTATTGCATGTTTGTATATTCCTGGCAATGTTGCGACTCCGGCAATCTGTTCTAATGATCTATCATTTTTCATTTTTTCTATCAGTTTGTCTGAAGCAATCACTATTCCAGGTACATGCATGTTAGGTATGCTGCCGATTGGTATCTGCCAATGCACATCGTCTATTTTCTTTAGTTGTATCATATTTATCATTATGTTGCCTCCTTTATAAATTTATATGAAAAATATATTGATTTTTAGCAGCCATAATGCTTTTAATGAGCGTAGGAGCTGTTGTATTTGGGGCGTTTTTGGAAGTTTTTATATAACTATAATATAAAGTAAAGTTTATTAACGAATCAAAGTAATTATTGGTAAGGGGTTTAGATGAAGAAAATAATGTTTTTAGTATTATTTATTTTTGTATTGCTATCTATAAATGGATTTGCGGATTTTAATGAGTGTTATGACCAAGACAATTTTGGGTATAACATATCGTCTTCGCCAGTTATTGATTCAAACAATGATATTGTTTGCAATGATACTACGGCATTGGTGTCAGCAGATATATTAATTAGTGGTAATTTGACATTAAACAATTTTAGTATTATATTTGCAATGTCAAAACAAGCAAATGGAGCACGAAACATAACAGCAAATGCAGGCTCAAACTTTATAATAGATAATCAGACAAATATAACATCAGATGATATAACTCTTGGTTATACGTTCAAAGTTGAAGCAGATCAATTCAGCATGAAAAATTCATATCTGAGTGGTTGTGGGTATTCTGATACTATAAACAAAGGCTTGCTTCTATACACAAACGATTCGATAATAGTAAACAATACTATTTACAATAATACTAATTATGCACTGTGGTTGGTTACTTCAAACAATTCACTAATAGAAAACAATACATTCTTTAACAATAGTTATTCTATTGTTGTCACAGATAGCGATTTTGTTGATATCGTTAATAATTCAATAGTGAATGAGGACAATTATGGAATATATGTATATAATCAAAATACAAATACAACAATCGAGAGAAATACCATAACATTTGACGGAACTGTAGAGAACGACGCAATACATATCAACAATGCAAACCAAAATACCACAGTACAAGATAATAATATATCGTTTAACAAGAATGGAATATTTTTAGACGACTATACACAGGATACTAGAGTGATGGGTAATAATATATTTAATTCCACGGAATATGGAATACAAGTTTATTGTAGAAATGATCGTTATATTATTGAAAACAATACAATTTATTATAATAATAATGGTATAGGAATCATTGCAGATGGGTCAAAAAACTGTCCGAATAATTATTATATCAATATTAGTTATAATAATATAACACAAAATACAGGCGCTGGCGTAAATATCACGTGGTCTTCGGTTTTTATCATGAATAATAGTATAACAACAAACGAATATGGTATACTTGGTAGAGATATATCGTCTATGTATAACATTAACAATAGTTATAATAATATATCTGCGAACACCTATGGAATATATTATTCCGAAATTTCAGATGGTGTTTCAAATATGTATTTGGATAATAATGTTATAGAAGATTCCAGTTATGCAATATACACCAATGATATCAGTACTCCTATGTACTTCAATAATAATAGTATAACAGGATCAACAACATATGATGTTTATAATATTAATTCAGCAGGAGCAATTTTTACAAATATTGGTATAAACAATACAACTGCATCATTTAATGGAGTAGACTTTACAATAAAGGATGAACCAAACCCACCTGCTAATACAACTGGATTAATTTCGCTTGATTCATATCTAAATATTACAAACACATCAACAGATTCGTGGATATACTTAAATCTTACATATGATGAATCAAAATCAACAGACGAAGATAAAATCAGATTATGGGAACATGATGAAACCTCTTGGTCAAATATATCATCAACAGTAGATACAACAAACAATTATGTTTATGGAAACATAACTTCATTTTCAATCTTCGCAGTGTTTGAAGATGTAGGATATCCACAGATAACAATCCAGTTTCCAACTAACACGACTTATGCAACAAACTGGTTCTGGGCAAATGTAACAGTAGATGAAACTGTAGATTGGTGCGGAGCCGACATTGATTCGAATACGACAAATGTAACCTTAACAAATTCAACGGGTAATTGGAATCTAAACATTACAAACATATCAGATGGAAATCATAACATAACATTTTTTTGCAACGACACAGCTGGAAATATGAATTATACAGATGTAAATTTCACAATAGACACAGCAGCGCCAATTCGTTCAGCAGGCAGTCCGTCAGGATCAATATATTCAACCTCAGCAACAGTTTCATTAACAACAAACGAAGCAGCAGTCTGTCGT
The DNA here is from genome assembly GCA_018901755.1 of Nanobdellota archaeon. Lineage (GTDB taxonomy): Archaea > Aenigmatarchaeota > Aenigmatarchaeia > Aenigmatarchaeales > Aenigmatarchaeaceae > JAHIDZ01. The sequence goes on from JAHIDZ010000004.1 coordinate 67,583, forward strand.
TATGCAACATCATCAGGAATACCATATTCATCAATGTTATTACCAACATCATCAAGTACGAGCCACTCGTGGCCAGTTGAAACAATCGTGCCAGGAACATACACATATTACGTAAGATGTAACGATACGTTTGGAAATTACAATACAGATGATTATACAACCAGTTTCACTAAAACTGTAACAACTACTGGAGATACTGGATCAATAGGAACAGGAGATGATGACACCGATTCAGGAGATACAACTGATCCATCAGATACAGGAACAGAAACATCTATAGCAGACATTCCATTGAATAGACCTTATCAAATTCCATCTGGTGGATTGTGTATGAAAGTAACAGAAGGATTGTGCATTTCTGTTTTCGGAGACAGTGTAATTGTATATAACGTCACGGCAATAGATCCAAATCAATTCAAAGTATTATTATGTAATCAAACATATCTTGAGGCGTTTGAAATAAACGTGACAGCAGACAACGCTTACCTATGTTTCGATACAACTACTGTTGATACTAGAGCAATTTCTATTTATTCATTTGACGGCGAATGGAATCAGTTAACAAATGTAACACAAATCGGAAATCAAATCTGTGGACGCATTACAAGTACACCATACATGGTAGCCGGTTTCAAATCATCGCCAACTCAGGAAACAGCATTAAATTCAATAATCTTGGCCGAATCAAGATTATCAAAATCATTCACAGAGGAAGCTCAATTATTATTAGACCGAGCCAGAGAAGCATACTTCAACTGCGGTTATGATAAAGCATATGAACTGTCTCAGCTCGCATTAAGAAGCATACCAATACAACTGCCAGAAATATCAGTAATATGGATGCTGGTCGCATTGCTGGTCGGAGGCGGATACTGGTATTACAAATACAACAAGAAAAAGCAGATAAAAAAGGAATATGAGAAGCTGAGAGAACCAGAAGTTACAAAACCTAAGAAAAAGAAAAAGTTTAAAGAGAAAAAAATAACAAATTTATAACCAGAAAATAAAGCAAATTTAAAATAATATGATACCCAAAACATTGATAAATTCTATATGTCTAAAATAACATTTATGCGATATTTATTATTTTCTTTTTTTATTGACATGTTCATATACGTAACTGCCTTAACACCAGATCTGCTTTCGTGTTTCTTCGGATTGAATTCTTCTCCAAACGCAATGGCTTCTAAAACAAATCCGTCTTTTTCAGTTATTTTTTTCACATCTACTCTCGTAAATACCGCATTTTCAATATCATGTATTATTAGGAATTTTTCAAGAAAATCATAAAGTAAACTTTCAATATTTTCGCTTTTTATTTTTATTTTATACATTTTCGTGTCTTTAATTTTTTTGGTATTTGACATTATTTCAAATAATCCTAATGCTACATTGGCAAATGTTTCTTCAATATTTTTCCCGTAAGCTTCTACACCTACATCGGCCGTATGTTCAATGAATTTGAATTTCATAATTAGAATTATATCGCAGACTATTAAATCCTATGTACCCAGTATAGATACCATTTAAATAGTTTTGGATTTAACTATTTTACAGTTAAAAAGGTGAACGAATATGGAAGAATTCATAGCGACATTGAAATCATTTGGTATGACAGAATATGAAGCACGAGCCTACTTAACACTGTTAAGATTAGACGTTTGCACAGCAGAAGATGTCTCAGAAGCAGGTTCTATACCATTACCAAGAGTTTATGATACAATAACCGAATTGCAGAAGAAAGGATTTGTTCTAGTTACAAAATCAAGACCTAAAAAATTTAAAGCAGTTGAGATTGATAAGGCATTAAATAATTTCATAGATGCTACAAAGAAAGAATTTGACAGTAGTTTAACTGAAATGAGAGATCGTGTAAAAAGTTCTGTTAAAATTTTATCAGGAGTAGAAAAAGTTAAAGTAAGGGAAGAGAAACACGAGATATGGTCAACCGACAAAAGAAGAAATGTAACTAAAGTACTGGAAGAACAGAAGTCAGAGGCGAAGAAAGAGATTCTAATTTTCTCAGGAGATATGTCATGGTTAACAGAACATATGGTTATAATTAAAAATGTTTTGAAAAAAGGAGTTTCAATAAGAGCAATTATGTTTACTCCGAGAACTAAACAGATGGCTGAAAATATTGAGACTGCTAGAAAGATTGGAATTAAGATAAAATTAGGCTATGATCGTCCGTTACGTGGACATGTGATAGATGGTAAAATTGCATCTATAGCAGTAAAAACAACATCTAAAGGAAATTATAATACTCCACATACTGGCGTGCCTAGTGCTGAACCGCAGAGTAGATACGAATTAATGATATTTACAAATCCTGTTTTAGTAGAATCATTTAAGGATAATTTTGAGAATTGGTGGAAGAAATTAAAGTGATTCCTGAGTAGGTTCTCTTAATGTTTCTATTTTAGATATAACTTCTTCGGCAGGTGTTGCTATTTCCCATTTTTCTTGAAGATATGCTTTCATTTTTTTCACAAATGGTTTATGATCTGTTATGTATCCAACTGTTTTCATTTTTTCATCTTGTCTTTGTGTTGTTCCTACATATTTAGTATAATCTGGATCAATTGAGGTTCTATAGAAAGCAAACATGTTATCGTCTATAACACCAGCTCGAACATCGCTTGAAACATGCCTTACAGAAACACCGCTATTAAGTATAGTTTTAGCATTTTCTAAATTCCACCCTTCAATATTCATCATAAATTTCATATTTTCTTTTCCAAGTTCTGGAACCTTTCTTGCATATATTTCAGAAACTTCTGGATCTCTTGCGTCGTCTCGATCTCCACCAAGTATTATGACTTCTTCCTTAGCGCAACTTACGGAATTTTTCGTAGCTTTAACAATGTCGTCTCTAGAAGTTAATTCGTATAATTTAATTTCGTGTTCTTTCAGATATTGTAATTGACTAATAACACTAACGCCGCCCCAACCATTTTCACTGATTAGTTTTTTTATATCGAAATATTCCATTACTTTACACCGATAAGTTATTTATTACCTAATAATAAGTACTAAACTAATCTTTAAAAACCTTTCCTATTTAATCATATTCAACGAGTAATATAACAATTTATATTCTCGACCCCAATACGTTAATCGTCGTCTTTTGGACTGCCTTTACTACTGTTATAAAGTGACGTTTAAATATCATCGCGTATAATATGTATATATCGAGTTTGTGGTTATCTATGGAAAGAAGCAAGAGAATAGTATTCGTTTCGCATTGTCTGCTCAATCAAAATGTAAGAGCTTTTTCTACCGAGAAATATCCTGGTATGATTAAAGAGCTTATGGACATTTTTGCAGAATCTGGTGTAGGCATTGTTCAATTACCGTGTCCCCAAATTGAAATGAATGGCGGGCTTGACAGAAAACTAAAACAAAAATCTGCCTATGACAACAAACAATATCGAAAATACTGCACTAATCTTTCTTCTGACATTCTTAAATCAATTGAAAAATATTTACAAAAAAATTATAAAGTTCTTGGAATTATTGGAGTTGAAATGTCTTCAACTTGCGGTGTCCATCAAATAGAAAACGGAACAAAACACTCACCTGGTAAAGGAATTCTTATGGAAGAATTAGAAGAATTAATGCATAAGAAAAATTTCCAAGTTCCAATAATAGGAGTTAATTTAAATAATATGTACAATTCACTGGAAAAAATTCAGTCGTTGTTAAAGTATGCGTGATTATGATGATAGGAGATTTTGAAAACGTAGAAAACGAAATGAAGCTCGGTATGCAGCTTCTTAAGACAATGGAAAAAAGAAAGAAATAGACTACATCTTCTCAAGGACTGGTATTCCTAGAAGATTTAATCCACTTTCAATTACAGTTTTTACTGATTCAACTAGTTTTAACCTAGCTTTTACTAGTTCTGATTCAGCTTTTAGAACTGGGACATTCTGATAAAAGTTATTGAAATTCTCAGTAAGCATATACAAATAGTTTGCTAGATAATTTGGTTTCATATCTCTTGCCGACTTTTCTAAAACTAATGGATATTTTGCTAATATTTTTAATAATGTTATTTCTCTTGGATCTGTTAAAAGTGACGCGTCAATTTTTCCTTTTATTTTTTCTTTATTCAATATTGAATTTGCTCTCGCGTAAGTATATTGTAAGTAAGGTCCGGTATCTCCTTCATATCTTATTATCTCTTCTTTATTGAACATGATATTTCGGTCTGGAGAAAGTTTCAGTAATGCATATTTTATTGCGCCGATTGCAACTTTTTCAGCAATATCTTCCGCCTTTTTCTTAGGGAATTTATTTTTAATTACTTTGTATATGCTTTCTTTGACATCATCAAGCAATTCATCAATAAATACGACTTTGCCTTTTCTTCCAGACATTTTTCCTTCTGGTAGCATGACTAATCCATAAGCTAGATGATGTGATTTCCCAGCTGTTTTAGATCCTAATAATTCTAAAAGTTTGTAAACTTGTTGGAAATATAATTCTTGTTCACGACCTACTACATTGATAGATTGATCAAGTTTGTATTTTTTAAATTTAGATTCTATAACAGCTAGTTCTTTAGTCTGGTAAAGACTTGTTCCGTCTGATCTTAGAATAATAAAATTAGGTATACCAAACTTCTCTGTGTCTGCTACTATTTCACCAGTTTCGCCTTTAAATGCAAATCCTTTTGCTAATAATTTTGGTATAAAATCTTTTCCAGTTTCAGTAAATTGGCTTTCATACATTACATTATCGAATTTAATTCCAAGACGTTTGTATGTTTTTTCTTGACCGTCTATTGCCCACTTATTTATTTTTTTCCATATATTAATTATTTCTTTATCACCATTTTCCCATTTTCTTAGAATTTCCCTGGCTTTTTCTTCTAGCTCAGGATTTTCTACCATTTTTTCTTCAAATAGTGTATATAATTCTCCAACGAAATGATCTGTTTTTCCAGTAGGTTTTTTACCATTGAACCAATATTTGTAAGCATAAATTGTTTTAGCAATATGAAGGCCAATATCACCGGGATAGTTTGCTTTAGTTACTTTGTAACCAACCTTTTTCATAATATTAGCTAGACTATCTCCAATAGCACAATTTCTAGCATGGCCAATATGTAAAGGCTTGTTAGTATTTACTGCAGAAAATTCTACCATGACTTTTTTATTTTTTCCAATATTATTTTTACCATAAGTTTTGGTAATGGCTTTCAGAATGTCATTACCGAAAGCATTCCAATCTACGTAAAAATTAACATATGGACCGATTGCTTTTATTTTAGTAATATATTTTATTTTAAGGCGTCCCGCAAGATCTTCAGATATTTCAGTTGGAGAAGCCTGGAATTTTTTAGACATGTTAAAACATGGTAAAGATAAATCACCATAATCAGGCATAGTGGGTTCTTCAATATCACTAAAAACATCAGCTTTCGTGATTTTTTTTACTTCACTTGCTATCTCATCTTTAAGGAATTTCCAAGGATTATTCATAACATACAATTGGATTACCTGAATATATTGTTTTCTATGATAAGAATATGCTCCCGAAGGAGCGTTATATTCTTTTATTTTTCCATCTACCGAGTCGATATCTCATCTGATAGAACATTATATCCCACATGTGTTTTCTCCACGTTCTTTCAAGATACCCATTATCGTTGCATTCTCTCTGAAATTCGTCTTGAGTAATATTTTTTGTATATATTCCACCCATTTCATTTAATCTCTGAGAGTCGCGATAACCATCTACGCATATATCGACTGATTTTATTCTAGTTCCATTCGAATCGATATTCATATTCGTATGAACTGATGTGGTATACATTTAATCACCTGCTATCAGTTTATAGACGTTGTCATTGTTTCTGCCAACTGCTGGTGTCAGACCTTCTGACATGCATTGTAAACTATGTAAATCTGTAGACGATGCATAACCATTACCTTCGATGAATGCTGCTTTTATTGGTCCTGATTTGTAAGATGCGCCACCTGAAAATATATTAACCATTGATTTATGTTGCATTTTAATCCCCTCCTGTTTATTTTCTTTTATGCGCCTCATAGGCTAACTGAGATGTTCCGTTAGATGTCATTACTAAATTTCCTGAAACAGAATCTGCTAATTTTTTATTCGAAGCACCGGTGTAAATTGTTTGTTCCGAAGACGCTCCGCCATTCCACTCTCTGAGTTTTGCTCTGCTTACGATTTCTGCTTTTGACATTCATATCACCTATGGTAATAGATGCCCTCTTATCCAACCAGCACACGCGTTTACCTTTTCATCACTTCCGCGTATTTCAAATCTCCTTTCAAGCACGGTTTCATTATCACTGCCATATAATCTATCCGTGTATTCTGTTCGTATGTAATCTTTCGAGTTCTGATTAACTTTCATAACATCACCTAAAAACCATATTTTTTTTTAATTGAATCCAATTTCTCTTCAGCACGAGACCTATCTGTATTTGAGTTATTTGTGCTTTCACGAATCTTGCTCGCTGCTTCATATTCTCTCATATCATCTTTCATGAATTCTGCGCGAGTTCCGGTCATTTCCACAATTTTATTGTCATACATCATTTTTCCAAGTTCTGTATCATGGTGTATTCTATCGTGCAACTCACTATTGTTATCAGATTCGACAACAGCGATTCTGTAGTCGTTGCTATCTCTTACTACTCTTGTTACCATTTTATCACCTCACGAATTATTCAATAATACTTGAAACTTTCTCATTGTACTAAAAACGTTATTCATATCTGCTCCAAGAAATGGTATTTGCATTTTTTTCAATTCCATTTGTTTTTCCAATTCTTCAAAGAACACTCCTTTTCCCCAGCCTTTTTTACCGTTGCTAAATTTGTTTACACCGCAGTTTGCTGAAAACTCTATACCAACTATTCCTAGAACATTGTATTCTGTTTCAAAATATTTTTCTACATCACACATTATTTTTGTAGATAATTCTTTACAGTAGTTTCTATATAGTTTAGAACATTTTTTCTTATTATCTATATTTGATTCGAATCTAAACTTTGGACACGGTAATTGTACAATACCAATGTCTGATTCTGTAAAGAACTTAACTAACTCTTTAGACGACTGGGTGTTTGCGTTCAGAATACAATTTGAAAGTAACACTATTTTTCTTAACATAAGATGTTAAAGCCAACATTGATAGTATATACGTTCTTTACCCATCTAGGGAGTAGGTTTAAAAACATTAAGTTTCTATATCAATTTATGTTAGAGAAAGAAGTTCAAGATATTAAATTAGGTAAATTAACATTCTCTCAGTTAGTTGACAAAATGGGAGAAGGTGGTGGGTTTTCTGCTAAAAATTTATCTATAGCTGTAAATATCTTAGAAACGATGAACAAAGACGAATGTATTAAGATTCTATCATTCCCAGCATGTATAGTATCAACTGGTATGCGTGGAATAATTGCTCAGATGATTGAAAAAGGATTGGTTGATATTATTGTTACTACTTGTGGAACTTTAGACCATGACCTTGCGCGTGCATGGGGTGGAAAATATTATCAAGGATCATTTGAATTAGATGATAATAAACTTCATCAGGAAGGCGTCAATCGATTAGGAAATATTCTTATTCCAAACAAGAGTTATGGTGAACCGCTTGAAGAAAATATGAATCCAATTCTGGAAGAGCTTTATAAAGAAAAGAAAGAATGGTCAGGTCGTGAACTGATACATCAATTTGGTTTGCGAGTTAAGGACGAGGGTTCTATTTTACATCAGGCAGCTAAACGAAACATTCCAATTTATGTGCCAGGAATCACAGATGGGGCGTTCGGAACTAATTTAGTTTGGTTTGCACAGAATCATGATTTTAAATTAAATATATTAGATGATGAGAAAGAACTTAATGCTTCAGTATTTAGAAACGATATTAAACTTGGAGCATTGATGATTGGAGGAGGAATATCTAAGCATCACACAATATGGCATTCGCAATTTAGAGGAGGTCTAGATTACGCAGTTTTTATTACCACTGCTACTCAATATGATGGTTCTCTTTCCGGCGCTAGATTAGAAGAAGCAGTAAGCTGGGGTAAGATAAGAGAGAATGCACGATACACAACTGTAGATGGAGATGCTACAATTATACTTCCATTTATTCTTTCTGCTTTGTATGAAAGGCTTTAAATCCTTTTCGGTGTATACTTATTATTATGTCTGAAATAAAACCAGCAAGTAAATTAACACATATAATGAATGGTCTTAGAGAAAATACACAATATGCTTTCGTTAAGAAAGAAAAAGTAAATATTCCACATTCAGTTGATGGCTATTCACATAATGTTGATTTAATTGTTTGTCCTATGGGAGAAGGAATATATCGTCCAGAAACATTACAAACTATTTTAGAGTCATTTGCACGTTGTCCATATGCTGGACAACCAGATAGTATTGGAAAATTCAGTAGAGTTGGAAACAGACTGAATTTTGGTAGTTTGAGTTACACAGAAAGAATTGGAGAATTCCATACTGATGAAGTTAGAAAAATAGATATTGATGATGATGTTATACTAAATACAATTGCTATATGGAAAGAGCTCGGTATTGATCGTGATCATCAGATAACAATTAAAAGTAAAGGTATGACAGGAGCATTGATTAGAAAAATTGCAGTTCGTCTTTATCCAAATAAAAAAATCGCTGAAGATGTTCAGCATAGTACAGATGAAGCATATTTCTTAAAATATGGTATAACATTAGAAGAGTTAGAAAAATTTAAATAATTTTTAATCTCTGTAGAATGTTCCTTCCATGTAATTTTTAATTATTTTTTCACTAGGAGAGAATAATTTTTTAGGTAAATCATCTAGAGAAAACCATTTCTATTCTGTTATTTCTTCAGGTTCTGTGACACTTGCATCGCCTTCGAATTCATCAGATACCGCACCGATAGTAATAAAATGTTTTTCGTCAACAATATCATTGCTAACGCTTATTATTTCAAAGCAATTAAGAATCATTCCAGTTTCTTCTTCTGCTTCTCTTATCAAAGCATCTTTAAAAGATTCTTTAAAATGAATTTTTCCACCTGGTAAAGTCCATATTCCTTCACCCTTTAATTCAGAAGTTTCTTTAGACGTATCGTCTGTACGTTTTCTTAGAAGTATTTTATCATCTCTAATTAGTATAATTCCAACACCAGCGCCAGAAACGCCTTGCGACATATTAATCTTCCGACACGCGCGGGGCGAGAATACATCTGAATGAAATATTATCTCCCATGAATTCTATTCGCATTGGATAGTCTGTTCCAAGATTTATTTTAGTTATGTCAGATATTTTTGATGCTTTAATTATTTTCTTAAGATAATCTAATGGATATCTTGATTTGATACTTTGTCTTGCATTAAGACTAACTAGAAATTCATTTCCTTTTTCTAAAACAAGTTCTGATTTACTTGAATCGCCTTCTGCAAACATTTTAAATTTTTCTTCATCTAGTTCAAACATTACAGAATCTGCAACTATGTCAGCATCAGCAATACCCTGTTCTATAATTCCAGATCTAATTTCAGCTGACGCGCTGAAGTCTAATTGATCTACTGGCGGAACTTCTTCTTTAGTTATATTTAATAGAGGAATTGCAAACTTTCTAGTTGATTTGCCTTTTAGGGTAACTTCAAGTTTTTCATCTTCTTTTAATTGTAATTTTAACTTATCATCTGGTCCAGCTCTTTTAAGAATTGTTAAAAAGTTCAATAGATTAATTCCGATTTCTTTATCTTCATCACAGGCATATTCATCAAATGCTCCTGCGCCTAATTTGAATTCAACTACAGCAACCATAGCACGGTCTGTAGCAATCAATTCAATTCCATCTCTTTTTAATTTAAAAATACCTTCATCAATTAGTTGAGAAATAGTATCTATGCTATCTCTTAGTATTTTTGGCTCCGAAGTAACTGCATTGAACATTATATCACCTGCTTATTATATTTCTTGAATCTTTATATAGCTTTATGTCAAAGTCTTCGAGTACTTGAATACATTCTCCTTGACACCTAAATCCACTTATTGTTGGTAAAATGCGTGTTATGATTCTTATGAATTGTCCTTCTTTGATATATTCAATTGGACTTTCGAATAAAACTTCAGCTTTCCCAGAACCATCATCAATCATTATTGAATTATTATCATTTCCTATGACTGTGCCTAGAATTCTCACACGCACATCGCTCTTAGAATCAATAGTAGATATTTGTTTCTCGACTGCCGGTAATCTTTTCATAGAGTTTTTGCTGTCAGTCATATAACTCGCCACAAAGAGTTTCCTAATAGGTTAAATGTTTTTATATGTATAAAGGTAACGGATGAGTTCATGATAAAGTGTATAGTTTTGAACAATTTAAATCTAACATCTAAAAAGACAGACATCCTGAATAACTTTATAAATATATTATAACAAAAAGCACGAGAATTTTAGTCATGGAATGAATGCGTTAAATAGAATAATAAATATATGGGATAAAAAATACATTGAAAAACAATGTGATAGGATATGATATTGACATATAAAATTAAACATAATCAAGATTTTGAAAGAGAATTGTGTTTAGCAAAAAAGGTGGCTGGATATTCCATCATTAATAAGTCTGAATATTCTCTTATTGATAGATATATTTCAAGCAAGGATGTAAAGCATATTGGTTTGAAATCAATTATATCAAATCAAATTCTTCGAAAATATTCAAGGAACAAGAAGTTAAGAAAAATATCATCTGTCAATTTAACAATTCCAAATCAGGGAATAAAAATTAAAGATGATAAGATTTATATTCCATGTTTAAAACTATGGTTGGATATTTATTTTGATAAAAAGTTTGAGAAAATAAATCAAGTTGAAATAGGAAAAGAATTTGCGTATATCTCTGTTAGTTACAAAGAGCCAAAACCAATTAGTGCAAAAACATCTATTGGAGTCGATTTAAATACAACAAAACATATTTTGGTCGCCTCTGATATTGAAATGGAAAAGTCCTAAAGCTTGGAAAGTCTTGTAGTCATATTCATAATAAATATAAGGAAATAAGAAGAAAACTTCAAAAGCAAGGTAAGTTTAAGAAAATTAAACAAATAAAAAATAGAGAAAGTAAAATAATTAAAAATATAAATCATCAAATAAGCAGAAAACTTATTGATTATGCTAAACAGTCAGAAGGAGAAATAGTATTGGAAAATTTAAAAGGCATAAGACAAACAGCAAAATCAAGAAGAAAGCAAAAATATTCTTTGAACTCTTGGAGTTTCTATCAGTTAAGGCAAATGATAGAATATAAAGCCAAAAAGCTTGGAATATTTGTTTTCTATGTTGAACCATACTACACATCTCAGAGATGTTGCAGATGCGGTCATATAGAGAATGCAAACAGGAATAAAAATCTGTTTCATTGCAAGAGTTGTGGAACAGTTGAGAATGCCGATGTAAATGCTGGATTTAATATTGCGTATTTACATCAACAAGGCATATCTAAATTCAATGCAGAAAGAGATGTATTGAAAGGGAACACTGATATCCCTAAAGAAGCAATGCTTGCAAATCCACAAGTAACTTTAGAATCCCACCAATTCGTTAGTGGGAGTATGTCAGTCAAATAAAAATCTTTATATTCAGTCTAAATCAATTAAATTTATGGTATTGGAATCGATATTCAGCGCTAAGACATTAGAACGTAAACCGGTTGATATGTTATTTCTCAGCATGATCGTTACTTTAGTTTGTATCTACGTTTCATATATGATTTTTCCAGAATATGCAGGCATAATAATGCCACTACTAGTTACAGTAACGATTTCACCAGTTATGTTTAAAATATTTAGAATAGAAGAACAAACAGAACGAGAACAAGCCGAACATAAGATAAATAAAAGTTTCTGGGATCGGCACGATGAAACTATAATAATATTTACAATGTTTTTCGTAGGAAGTTTTTTAGCAGTATTTTTCGTTGCTATACTCGCGCCAGGTGTATTTATTGAACAATCATTCTCACAACAAATAGGAGCAATAAATGCAATTAATCCACCAACTGCTTCATTTACAGGAGCTGTAATATCACCAAGTATTCTTGAGATAATAGTTTGGAATAATATGAAAGTTATGTTCTTTTCATTTTTACTATCTTTCTTGATAGGAACTGGAGCTTTGTTTATACTATCTTGGAATGCTTCAATACTTGCAATATATCTAGCTTCATTTATTCGCCAAGGACTATATAATGACTTTTTCCTTAAATCCGTAGGAATTGCGCCACACGCGCCAGTTGAGATATTTGCTTATTTCTTTGCAGGAATAGCTGGTGGTATATTATCTGTGGGCATTATACGTGAGAAGTTAAATAGTAGAGAATTTTTATTAGTTTTCAAAGATTCACTGATAATGTTAGCTCTTGCGTTTGGAGCTGTTATATTTGGCGGATTGTTAGAAGTGTTTATTTAGTTAAAGTAAAGTTTATTAATGGATTAAAGTAATTATTGGTAAGGGGTTTAGATGAAGAAAATATTATTTGTAATGTTATTTGCAATCATGTTATTGTCTGTTAATGGATATGCAGATTTTTATCAATGTTATTATCAAAACGCTACAGCAAACGGAGTAAATATAACAGATGAGGTAGGATTATTATATTCGGGTATAGTGATTAATCTTGGTGAGAATTTAAGATGTAATGACACGGTAATATATGTAACTGATTTTTTTGACGGAGTCGGCGAAATAATAAACTACGGGAACCTCACATTTGAAAACTTTACTATTGGATTTGATTTAACAGTTGCCGGTGGTGGTTATATAAATTCAACGGGCAATCTAACAATAAATAATTCTGTAATATTTTCATATAAATCAAGCGGCGGTAATGATTTTTGGATAGGAGATATTGCATCTGCCACAACTATTATAAATAATTCATATATTCAATATGCTGGCTGGGCAAACGTTGATTATCAGCGTGGTGTAGAATTCTTTTCAGCATTTGATTCTATAAAAAATACTACAATCGATAGTGGTTATTATGGAATAGTTATTCATGAAGACGGTTTAACTATTGATAATTGTACATTTAATTTTAGCACACGAGATGGTATACACGCACTTTCTAACAATAATACATTAACAAATAATTTATTTTATACGAATGCATATTATGATATCTATACAAATGCTGAAAGCAATCTAATAGAAAATAATTCAATGTTACCTACAACTGAATCGCGTGTAGGAGTTTATTTGGATACAGGTTCTAATTGGAATATAATTAATAATAATACGTTTACAGATGATACGATTTCTGGGATTGGCATTAGAATATTTGGTGTTGATCACAATACTGTATCTAATAATACATTTTATAATATTTCAAATTCGGGTAGTGGAATAAGAATGGATGGGGCAAATTATAATACAATAGTCGAAAATGAATTTTTCGCATCATTGGATTTTGGAATACGAATAGTTACATCATCTACATTTAATACGATTTCAAATAATACTTTTGATTCATTAGATACATATGCTATTCAAGTAGAAGATTCCTCGGTAAATAATACGATACAGTATAATGATATAGATTCTATCCCCGGTACAGGAATTCAAATTTATAATTCACAGTCAACAATAATTCAATTCAATAGCGTAGATTGGTGTGGCATTGGAATTGATATTGCAGATACAGGTGGGAGTTCAAATCACAGCATTATATATAATAATACTGGAAGTTTCAATACACTGAATGGAATAGCAGTAGAAAACAGTGCAGCAACTTCACCACAGGGTAAAATAAATGTATCATACAATACAATACGTTATACTACAAATCCTGGGTCTTCTGCTGGAATTTGGATACACGTTAGTTATGATGGATATGTTGATTATAATGTAGCTGAAAATAATGCATATAATAATATCAGATTGCATGACCCAGGTTATCAAACAGTTAGATATAATAATGTATCGGGTGGTCCTCATGGATTTTGGCACGATTGGACACATTATAGCAATTATATCGGTAATCGAGTTTGGAATACAACAATTGATGGTTTCCACAGTACGAACGATTTAATTGGAGAATATTCAACAGTATACAACCATAGTTTTAATTTAACAGATGTAAATTTTAAATTTAACAACATTATACTCGGAGAAGTATATGATATAAATGTTCCAGCTAACACATCCGGTCTTCTGAAATTAGATTATTCTTATATCATATTAAACGAATCGGTTGGTCCTGGGCTTACAGTGGGATGGATTTATTTGAATCTAACATATAATGAATCAAAAGTATTCAACGAATCTAATCTTGGTATTTATTTATATAATACAACATATTCAACAGACTGGATTTATCTTTCATCTGAAATTAATCAAGTAGACAACTACGCCTATAGTGGTAACTTAAGTTTATTTGGTGTGGTAGCAGTTTTCGAAGAAGAAACCCCAATGACAATAACAATTCAGTATCCACAAAATACAACATATAACTCACCATTTTGGGCAAACATAACAACAAGCGAAGAAGCAAGCTGGTGTGGTCTGTCAATGAATTCAACTATAAATCAAACAATGACAAATGCAACGGGTAATCAATATCAAAATATTTCTGGAATTGCAAGTGGTAATCACAATATACAATTTGTATGTAATGATACATATGGAAGAAATTATAGTACAGGAACAATAAATTTCACAATCGATACAACTCCACCAGTTCGTTCAGCAGGCAGTCCGTCAGGAACAATATACACAGCGTCAACAACAGTCTCATTAACAACAAACGAAGCAGCAGTCTGCCGTTATGCAACATCATC
>JAHIDZ010000021.1 GCA_018901755.1 Nanobdellota archaeon
CGCATTAATTTTTATTGTAAAATTATATGAATTTTTTGGAGACAGTTTTGATAGTTTCTCTGGGAAAACAGTAACATATTTTGATAACAGTCCAGTTACTTTAATTGTAACGTTTTCCATTGTTGAATTTGTAAATGGATTTTCAATCGTTAATGGAAACGACGAATCCTCTCCTCTAACCATTTCAAATATTTCAGACGTTTGGAATAATTTGTCTGATGAACCTCCGATAGATACCGCGCCGCCACCGCCTCCTCCTGGACTGGTACTCGGCGCTTCACAATCTGCCGGGCATGTCGTATAAGTCTCACCTCCATTGCAAGACCCGTCTCCGCATGATGTCTCCGGTACAGTTCCTGAAACAGTAACAGTGACTATCATTGTATAGTTTGCTCCTTCTGTACAGTTTGCTTCAAATGTGAATGTGTTTGCACCGGTTGCATCAGAAGGTATGATGACTGTAATATTATTCCAAATAGCTAAAGCTGCATATGGTGACAAATCTGTGCATGACACATTTGTAGTTTCAGATACTGCGCACAGTTCGGTAATCGGTCCAGATACTAGTGTCCATCCTGACGGCAGTGTCCATTTCGTCCATGGATTCTGCGCAACTGTGTCTCCGACGTTTTCCATTTTTCCTGATAACGATATTGTATCGCCTGCCGAAGCAGATGAATTATACGTTGGAACTGTCAGATACAAATATGGTCCAGATGCAATTGAATAAAATGTTCCAGCAGAATGTTGCGTGCGTTCAGAATCTGTAGATTGATTTGCAGTGACAGATATGTTTGCTGGGTTTATAGTTGGTGTTATCTGCGCGATGAAAATAACTTCAACCGGCAATGATGTTCCATTAGATACGTTAAAATTAGCAGTGTTGGTTATATTGTATGATACCTTGGCTGAAGGATAATTTATTGTTGCCATTGTAAAGTACAACTCATAATCTCCAGTATTATTGACTGTAAGATTTACAACGCTTTTCGACTGCGCAATTGTCGAATATACCTCCCCCCAGCTTGTAGGAATAAGACTCCATGTTGTATCATATGCAACTGAGATATTTGTTGCGTCTGATGTATTTGAATTGCCAGATGTATCATTAGCGATTATCTGTATTGTGTAGTTTGCATATTCTGTGAAGTTTGTCATTGTAACATTTGCTTCGTTTCTCTCTGAACTGTGGTTCATTGTCTGGTTAATCCACGCGCCCGTGTTGTTTGCCCGATACTGCAAAATAACGGTATCGATTGTTGCATAGTCGGTTACGTTTGCTGTTATGTTTAAAGATACATATGGATCAACTTGGTCAGTTGAATTTGGATTGTATAAAATATTACTAATCATTGGCGCTCTTGCATCTGTAATCGGAATATAAACATAACTTGTATTTGTGTTTCCTGCGATGTCATAAGCCACGATGTCGCAAAGAACATAAGCTGGTGCTGAGTTGATTGAACTAAAATTGGCTGCATACATTGTCCAGTTAGCTTCTCCGGTCAGAGTTCCGTCGATTGTAACTATGTGCTCAACATTTATTCCAGTTGAATTTTCAGTTATAATTGCATAATCAATATCTAAATTATCTGTCCAATTAGAATAACAGATTACATCTTGCAATGATGTTGGAGACGCTGGCGTATAATTAATTGAAACATTCTGCGGCGCTTCTGTATCATATGTTCTGTGCGCTGACAATGATTGATTTACCGGAGTAACAAGTTGATAATATGTTTCATTGATTAATTTGGCTTCTTCGATTCCTCGATAAATCATTCTTCCTACTTTTGTATAGAAATAATCATTAGCGCTTGCAACATGCGAAGCGATTATTGTTCTTGTATAGTATTCATAATTGGCATCATCAAAGTAATCAACATCTGGTGTTGACGAATTAGATTGAATTTCCTGTATGAATAAATCTGCTGTTGCATCACATGTCGTATTATTATAAAATCCGATATATTGAATATCGCCAAGATCAGCTAAATTTGCGCCGTCTCCATTTGTAACAGGTTTGATTAAAACAGAACCTGCTGACGTAAGATATGTCAAATTTGTAAACATTTGATTTGAACCATTGTAAAACATTTTCTGATCAATATAATCCCATGTAATTCCAGATGACTGAGAGGTTACATTTGTTTCAACTAAAAAGTATGGGGTATTTGCATAAACAGTGTAAATGAGATCATAGTTAACTTTGTAAATACATGCCGAGGTTGACTGAGCATCTACAGCATATCTTATGAAAACATCTCCTTGTTCAACTATTACATATGGTGATGTGTTTGAAACAATATCGCATGTTCCTGCAGCTGGTTTTGCATCTGGAGAATATTGCATCGGTGAAAATCCTTCTAAAATTGTATTCGACCCAACCTTGTCATACATTGTGTCAAGAACACCTCCGCTAGATCCAACTGTTTCTATTTTGTAATTTTTATTTTCCATGCTGTAAACATTTGTAGAATTGCTGTAAGTCAAATCTGTATCATAATCCGCCAATCCAACATCATTCCTGCTGTAATAAATGTAATACGTTCGATTCTGCGATGCATTAAGCGACATAAGGAATACAACATTCGCGTAATTCATCGTCGTGTCTGTAATTGTTTGATTGTAAACCTGTGACGGAATTTCAAACACATATGTTCCATTGTATGCGCCGACTCTAACAGATGAATTGTGCGCTCCAAAATCTGAAAAATTTACCCACGTATCGACAACTTCCCAATATCTCTGCATTGAATTTAATTCTGAAATATTTAATTCAACTCTAAACGGATAAACAACACTAGTTGAATTTCTCCAAGTCGAGTTTGCTATATCGCTCTCGTTTGTATACACCCATGCGTCACCGCGGTAGAAAAGATTTTCAAATGTTGTATTACCAACAGTAACATTGTAATAACCAATTGTTCCATTTATCTGATAATCATACCACCATTGTCTATTAGTTGTATTTGTAAAGTTTGACATTTCCTGCCTGTCAACAACTCGTGTTCCGCCTGAATCTACAATTGAAATATTCGCAGTATAATCAGATGTCACATTTGCAAATATTCTTACTATTTCGTTTTCAATAAAATGCGATCTCGAATTATTATCTGTCTGATATGTTTCAGCTGAATAAGTTATATAACTTTCTAATGCTGTTGTTGGTGCTAATAATGAAACCGTTGATGTTCCATTTCCAGTCATGTTCCAAATTGTTGAATTTGAATCATAAACAATTGTATCATATGTTCCTGACGCAGATGTGATTGTGTGCGGTGTGTTTTCAAATATTCCTGTTTTGTTTCTCATATAAGCTTGAACTAATTGGTATCCTGTATCACCGTTTATACTAGCTGTTCCAGAAAAAACTTCTGTAGAATCTACATCATCAATCGTAAGTGTTACTGACGGTACACCAACAGAACTTGTATTGTAAACAGATGTATTAAGATAATATTTTACATAAACTTTATCTGTATTTCCTGTTCCAAATAAATAATCTGTATCATCAAAACTACAATTTTCTAAAGTTAAATTTCCTGCACTTGCCCCGACACCGTAAATATCATTTGTTCCACCAGATATTGTTGAATTAATTATATAATTATTATACGCACCATTGTAAATGGCAACACCATAATTTGTAGTTGATCCACTAGCATTCACATTAGTAAAATTATTATCATGTGATCCTGAACCAGAAAGATAGATCGCATATTTACCCGTTACAGTTGTTTCAAACAAATCACCAGTAAAATTATTATTCGCCCCTACAACTATTGCACCGGCAGCTGCTGTACCAAGTCCAGTTTGTTTGAATGTATTATTATGAAAGTCGTTTCTAGTACCAGAAATATATGCTCCTGCAGATGTTGCGCCAGGACCAGTTGATATAAATGTATTATTTATATAAACATTATCATCCGCACCTGATTCATAATACGAATAACCATTATTTGAACTAATATTATTATCTATATAAATACAATTGTCAGCACCAGCATTATTAAAATTATAATTTGTTCCAGTAAAATTATTTCCAGTAAAATTATTTGAAGGTGAAGACGAATATATTAGCATTGATCTAAATGCACTACCATTAACGTTGTTTCCAGTGAAATTATTTGAAGGTGAAGATGTCAAAGTAATTGCATAATCCGATGGTGCAAATAAATTGATATTATTATTAACAATTTGTGAATTTGTAGCACTGCTAAAATAAAGTGTGTATTCGCTAGAATCTCCACTAATCGTATTATTTGTTAGGTTTGTATTATGAGCATAGATGATCATAACTGTACCTAAAAAATATGAATCACTTGCATTAAAATTACCGCCATCATATATTCTAACTAGAAAATATGACGCTGGGGTATTTTCATTTGTTAAATTAGATTGGTCATTTGCCCACAATGTTCCACCCGAATTAACATTTAACTGACATGCCCCATCATCTGTTCCATTGAAAATTAATTTTCCGCCAGAAACATTTAACAAACCAGAAACATCTATTATATTTTCAACTTGTAAATTATAACCATCATTTGCTAATATTGTACTTGCGGGAATTGAAATATTATAAACATTTGAATTTGTAGTTAAATTTGGTTGATAAGTTGCACTTGCATTCAAAAATACATAATCAATTGAACTTGGTGGTGTTTTTCTTCCCCAATTATTAAAATCAGACCAATCATCTGATGTTCCACCCTGCCAAACATTTCCAGTAGTTCCAAGATATAAATCTAATGTTCCTGTTTTATTTGATGTTAAGTTGTATCTCTGATTACCTGGCGCATAACCAGCTACGGTTGCCGAAACCGTGTGTAATCCATTTTCAAAAGTTCCTGTTGCATTGATTGTATACGCTGATAATAATTGATAGCCTGTCAATCCGTCTGCTCCACTCGTGTCGCTGAACACTGACGCTCCTGTATTGTCTGTTATTGTTACTGTCGCTGCGTTTATATCTGAGCCATCATCTGCGCTTAGCACATGAACCTGTTCATTATATTTTATGAAAAAATCTACTGTATTGGATGCAGCAAATACATAATCTGTTCCATTTACTTCTGGATCAGTGATTGTGCAATTTTCCAAAGTTAGATTGCCGCCGGCAGCACCGATTCCGACCCCAACCAAATCATTGTAAGTTGCAGTGATTGTTGTATTCACAATATAATTATTATATGTATAATTGTTTGCTGATATTCCATTTGCAGAATTTAATGTGACATTTGTTATGTTGTTATTATACGAGTGACCTGCGGCAGTGCCAGTAAAAGTTATTCCAAAAGCTATTGCTCCTGGCGCGTTTATTGTTACATTTCTGATATTGCAGTCCTGTGCATATGTAACATCTGCTCCGTAATAACTTGAATCTGCCACCGTATCTGTGATATTTGTGAAAGTGCCTGTCAGAAATAAAATCTTATCGTTGGTTACATTAAAATAATTATTAGCATATACTTCATATGTTGCTCTGGCAGTTAGGGCGGCATATGTAGATGCGATATTGCTGTATTCTATTCTGTTGTATGCATTTTGAGTATACTGAGAATATATCCCATACCTATTAGAAGTAATGTTGCCGTATGTAAAATTATTATAATCATTGTCATAATACATCCAATATGCATAATTATTACTGCTTGAGCTGATGAGTGTTAGATTGTTTCTTGTAAAAACATTATAGTCATTGTAACTGTTCATAAAAATTGGTCTTGGATCAGGACCCTGCGCAAGAATATTGCTGGTGCTTATTGTATTATAATCATTATACGAATTCATGAAAAATGCGTAACGTGTGACAGCAATGGTAAGATTGCTATAATTTCCAACATCAGCACCAGATAAATATAATCCATAATAATCCATATCATTTATCGTTACATTATCCATATTGACACTGGCATTGTAAATATCGATTCCATAATGTCCTTTTACAGCTTCATACCCAGCTCTTCGAATATAAGAATCATTTGCATTAAATACTGAACCTGGTGCTAAATATAATCCATAATTAGCTTCATCTGTATCTCCACTTGTCAAATTAGCTGAATCTAATAATAGTAATGTTCCTCCAGAACTTACATTTAATTGACAGTCTCCGTCGTTTGTTCCATTAAAAATCAGTTTCCCTCCTGAAACGTTAAGTAGACCTAAGACATCTATATAATTTTGCAATTGTAAATTATATCCACTTGTATTTAACGACGCACTTGCAGGTATTGTTAAATTAAATACATTTGTATTTGCTGTTAATACTGGTTGATTTGCTGGCGCTGAATCTAATACAACATAATCTATTGATGTCGGCACAGCATTTTGATCCCAATTACTTACAGTCGACCAATCACTAGAAGTTGTTCCAAGCCATGTAAATGTAAGTCCTGCTGTTCTTGCTTCATAAGAACCAATGACATCATCTATAACTGGTGTATCTGTACCATTTCCATCAAGATATATCTTTACTTTAAAATCACCAACAATATTATCAAAATCCCCAGAATCTAATCCATTTGCATCTGAATAAGTTACTAATCCAGTTGTTGTTATATCTGTTTCATTTGAAGCTAAAATAGAACTATCACTTGATTTAAGCCACTCTATTTTTGTTATATTATAATTAGAATCAGATGTTGTAAGATTAATTGTTGAATTAAACAGTTTATTTCCTGCTGTCATTGTTTGTGTTGCACTTGTCCAATTGGCCTGACTTGAACCCCAATTTGTGTCTATGTATTTTGCTCCATTATTGTAAAGTTCAACTACTTCTGTCGCACTTAAAGAACGATTATAATATCTTACTTCGTCTATTATTCCTGCGAAATGCCTTACTGTCGTACTATCACCGCTTCCCCAGCCGAGATGATTTGGATTATTATTAGATGTAACTGTGAATGTATATGTCAAGTTTCCAATATCAACTCCGTTTAAATATAATCTCGAATTTTTAGAATTATCTGTTGCTACAATATGATTCCATTGATTTAATATTACTGAGGTATTTCCTCCCAAAGCAGCCTGAGTTGCTGTTCCGTCTGCTCTTATAAAACTAATACCATTAGTTGTTGCACCCAATAACAGACAATAATTTCTATTATACCCCGTACTAGTTTGTTTACATGCTATATATTGTAATTTAGATACTGTTGGATAGACCCAAACTGAAATAGCCATATCTCCAGGTGTGTTTAAAGTGCTTCCTATTCCAACACTAATATCATCATCTACTCCATCGAAGCTATAAGCACCACCAAACTTTCCTGAAGATGTGAAAGTCGCACCTGTAACTGTTGCTGTATTTGTTCCAACCTCATCGTTTCCATTGTTTTCCAAACGCCAATAACTTACAAGATTAGAATCTTTTTTAGCATAAGGAAAATCTAATTCAATTGTATTTGCACTTTGATTATATCTATCTGTAATAGTAGTTATGTTTAATTTAATTGCTGGTGAATCAAAATCAGCTGTTTCATTTATCACGAAATCAGGAGTTCCAGTCCACCAAACATCAGACATTACTCCAATAGAAAGATAAGCAAAACTAAATATAATTACAGATATTAAGAGTATTCTTCCAAGTTTTTTAGTTATGCCTTTCATAAAATTGCCTATTCATTTTTTATCATTATTCAGCGCCCTTTCCTCTGTTTTTATCATTTTTTACAATCTTCCAATGGCCTCCTTTTGCAGAACCTATTCTTTTTAGAAGGCCTTTTTGTTTTAATTTTAAAATATTCCACTCAACACCCTTAATAGTTAAGTTGATTTCCTCTGCGATTTCAGGTATTGTAATAGAAGGATTTTGCCTTATAATATCTATCATTTTTACCCTAGTTTTTACCCTAGTTTTTACCCTAGTTTTTATCACCTTTTCGCTGGTCATATCTAAATAATCTTTGCTCTTAAAAAATTCAATTCTAAAATATTTTTCATTTATATCTAATTTAAACAATGGTGCATTAACTTCCTTACAATAATTTTTCATCCTGGCAAATCCAGAACCCACCTTTTCAATTAATCCTGTTCTTGAAAGTAAATCCGCGATAATTTTGTTTCTTCTAAATACATCTTTGCCAACTTCAAATCTTTTGGGCTTTATCCATACATTGACAATACTAATTTTATCTGGAAAAATTTTAAGGAGATTATTATGTCCGCCTTCAAAATAATCTCTGTGTGTAACTGAATTAATAACAGCTTCTCTTATTGCTTCTAAAGGATATTCATATATATTTTCTCTTTGCGGTTTCCCTGTAAATTTATAAGCCACCCTTGTATTTCTAACGACAAATTTCATAACTTCCTCAATAATTTCAATAAGATTTCCAGTAATCTCTTGTCTGTCAATTATGTCGCTGCCTTCTTTATTCTTAAATGAAACACAAGTAAAAACAGAATGTGAAATAAATCTTTGCGGTTCTTTAGCAAAAAATAATACTCCTGCATTATTGAACTTTAAGGGTTTATCTTTTTTAATAATATTTAATTCCGCAAATATTTTTTCATTTGAGATTATTTTTGAAATTTTTGCCAAACTCAGATAATTATTTAATTTTTCTCCATCAAAATCATTAGGAAATTCGAATTCATTATTTATTTGTTCATCAAACCTTATTTTTCCCTCACTAATTGAAAAATCTATTATTTCATTCCTGCTTAATTTTTGAGAATTTGCTCCTTGCCTCAAATAAAATCCAGAAGAACATTTATAAGGTTTATCTTTCTCTTCTTCAACATTTATTATTAAAACCTTGTTAAATTCTTCTAAATCAATTTTTATTGACGGGTCGCAATTTCTTGCGATATCCTGTATTTGCGATTTCACTCTGTTTGTGATAGCAATGCCTTTAACAATTCCATTATCATTAACGCCTAAAAATATCCTGCCGCCTTCTGAATTAGCAAAAGCTACCATTTCTTTAGCTAGGAATTTGTCAAAAGATTCTTTAAATTCTATTTTCAAACCTTCTCCTTCCTGTAAAATAAATTTCAATTCCTTTTCATTCATATTTATCCTCTTTTTGTTTTGGCATTTATAATAACCTCAGTGTTCCTGTCCACTATACATCAGCGTATCCAACTATAGTTAAATTAAGAAAGATAATCAATCCTAGTAACAAGAATATGCCCCTTTTCATGCTTATTATTTATAGTAAGCTTATTTAAATCGTTTATTTTCTTTTTCATTTTTCTAATTCCGATAGAAATTGTTGTTAATCAAAGTTTAACTCACTTGGTTTTTTGACTAATCCCATTCAGAAAAATGAATTGTTTTGCCAGTTGCATCCCTATATGCTCTGTTTATATCTTCCTTTGGGATATCTAACTTTCCATCTTTTCTAATTGTTGCTGTAATATGATCTAACCATTTTTGATTTTTTCATCTTAATCGCGAGTTTCTTACCATATTTTTTATCATCTTTTCCATATCATTTTAATCACAATATATCTAGCAATCTGTTTAATTTTTTCTTAGTGTCCTTAATCATTTTATCCGCGCCTTCTTTCAACTGAAATAGTCCCTTCAATGAGTCAATGAGGTTTTTGTCATCCAGGTTTTCAATCATTTCCCCAATCTGTTTTTTCAGAATAATCAAATCCCCCCTATTTGTGTGATTCTTAACAGCATTCCAATCAGCGTCCTTCAGCATGATAATATCTCTTAAATCAGTCTTGCGACCAGAATGAATCTTAAATGCTAATAATAACTCCTTACTTGGAACCAAACATTCAACAGAACTTTCTATTCCAGAAATAATGATTTTATCCGAGTTCTTCAGAATATAATCAAAGCTCCAAGAGGCGTTTGTTGTTCTGCAAGTCAGCGAATTAGCCAGTATATCAACACTGACAGGAAGGCCGTCTATCTTTTTAACATATCTGATAAATTCTCCGCCATATTCATTATCAAGATTATCTTTGATTATTGATTTTTCAAACCTTTCTTTATCTAATAATTCGATTATCTTTTCTAAATTATCTTTAGGGATAACAATATCACAATCTACCGAGAAACGATGCTTGGCCCTGGCGCTTACAGCGTATCTGCCGACTACAATCATATTAAATTCCGACAATTTTTTTATTATTTTTATTATCTCATTTTCTCTTTCAACAAATTTCATGCTTCTCTGTACCTCGCTTCCATGTCTAAGCTATACATCTCATTTAACATTTCCAACGCAGGTTCATACTGATATATATTATCTTTGCAGAATTTTATAGTTTCTTTTAATGAATCAACTGAGAAATTATCTATTATTTCAGTTTTAAAATCTTCTTCAGGCATCAATATGTAAAAAGCTCCGATATATGTTTCTTTTAATAATTCGCCCTTGATATAAAATTTCATATTTTCAGATTTTAATGCGCCTTTCCATTTTTTCAAATCAGATCTTAATATTTTCAAATAAATTGGATAAAACCCGAAGAATCTTCCGACCTGATATCCTCCTTTTGTCCATAAGAAAACAGCATCAGGTCCTGTAAAACTATATTTCAATCCAGTTTTCCTAACCAAGTCATACGCCTTTGAAATATTGATCCTGTTTTCAAACAACTGTTCTGGAGAAATCACCTTATAGTTTCCTCTTTCTGCTTTTTCTATAAATCCCTTCTTATTCATGTCAAACAATATCTTATTTGGACTTGGCGTCTGAAAAGTCGATATAAATTCCTTTACTGAAAACTCCTTCTTCCATTTCCATAACATAATCCATAATTCATAATATATCATAATATTACTATAGCGGTAATAATATATAAAGGCATCTATTATTATTACTATAGTGGTAATAATTAAAAATATTGTAATACCATTTAAAGTTTTCTATCAAATAACAGTTTTTATTAATAAAATGTTAATAATTTTTGTTAAATAACAGCTTTTATTGTTTTTTCTATCCTCTTTTTAGTATAACATTATCCATCTGAGAATCTATGACTATATTCTGCTGTTCACTCCAGTCTTGATCACTGTGAGTTTTGACATAATTGGCCCAGAATCTGACAAAATTTAACCTATCTTCTCTATTATTTTTACCTGGTTTCATAAATTCTCTTTCCATACCAATCACTTATATTCTTTATAGCTTCCTTAAGTTTATTAATCTTTTCATAATTCAGCTTATCCTTGAAAAGCTCCTCTATATGCAAAGCATCTTCAATATCCTTATCAGCTTTAAGGAAATATCTCTTAAATGCTATCTGTCTTTCAAGCGAAGATATTTTTATTTTATTGTTAGGAAGTTTTACAGTAATCATATCATCAAATGTCTCATCATCTAACGTTCTTTTTGGGAATTTCATCTCAAAATTTGGAATCGGCCTGTCTTTTATTGAAAATCTAACAGCAAGACCGTCTTTTAGAAATGAATAAATCTCTTCAGCCTTTTCAGCATTCAGGCACCAAAAATTATTCTCTTCCAAATCAGTATAAAGTTCAGAGAATTTTTCAAGTGACATTTTCCGTATAAATAAATCCACATCTTCCGTAGCTCTCGATCGTCCAAGTAAAATCGAAACATATCCCGACATTATCACATAATCAGCGTGCTTTTCTACGATGTTTACAAACTTCATAACCAGCTCATCAAGCTTGCTCAATTTTTTGTCAAGCCTTATCTCTTTTTTATCAGCATTATATTCCATACACATATTATCGCTTCCACAATAATTAAAGTTATTGATGCTTCGCAGACATCTATTTCTTAGAAATCTTCTTCATATAAAAACTCAAAAACTAAAATCATCTTTCGGCCAATATTCTTCTCCTTTCAAATGGCAATTCCCATTCATAGAACAAATCGCGTATCTCATCTTCCTTATCAACTGGTATGAGCAAAACGCCTTTTCCGAGAGATTTTCCATTTGATTTTTTCAATAATCCGTTTCCGTCGCTTCTGCCGAACAGCGCGTGCGAGAATCTTACTTTATCGATTGTCTTTAATTTAGCTAGATTGTACCAGAATAACACATAAGATTCAAACCCTAGTTTTTCTGAGATGCTCTTATTATTTATCAGACTTATTCCTTCATGAATAATGGTTTTCCATAATGTTTCCTTAAACAATGTTTTTAATTTTAAAACAGTTATATGAACCGGCAATTTCATTTTAGCAAATATTTGCTTTTCCAGTCTGTCTACTTCTATGTCATCTGGCAGTATAACAGCGATATCAATATCTTCTGGTTTTTCTTTTTCCCTCGCGAGCGAACCAAATAAAATAATATCAATTACATTTTTATCCTTTTTAGCGAAATCTTTACAGATTTTCTTTAATATTGAGTATTTTTGCAAGTTCAGCAGCTCCGTCTTGTATTCTTTTCGCGTCTTCTTTAGAAAGTCTCAATTTATACGTTCTTCTATAAACATCAAACAAAGAAACATCTATTTTGAATATCTCTGGAAAATTGATTTTCAATATCTTGAACCTATCATCGTGGTTATCTGGCAAGAGTTTAAGTTTTCTGTAGATAGCCAGATCGCACAATGTTATAAATGCTTTGAAAAATTCGTTCGCGGCAGAATTATATTTTTTTGTTTTAAAGCTATCCAAACCTGTTTGGTAATATTCTCTGAAGTTTGCTAGAAGCACTGGCTCGCTCATATGTTAATTATTAACAGATAAGGTATATAAGCATATCTGTTGTTAATGATTAAATAATCTTATTTCTTAGAAATCTTCTTTAATCCGCCCATATATGGTTGTAAAACTTTAGGAATATTGATAGAACCATCTTTATTTTGATTGTTTTCCATGACAGCTATCAGCGCTCGAGGTGTAGCAACTACAGTATTATTTAGAGTATGCGCATAGTATTTTCCATCTTTCCCAGAAATCTTTATATTAAGCCGTCTGGCTTGAGCTTCTTCCATATTTGTCAGAGAACCTACTTCATAATATTTCTTTTGTCTTGGAGACCACGCCTCGACGTCGCATCCTTTTGCTTTTAGATCAGCCAAATCTCCTGAACATGATTCGAATATTCTTATCGGAACATTTAATGCTTTAAACACGTCTATGGTATATTTCAACATTTTGTCATACCATTTGTAAGAATCTTCGGGTTCGCAAATTATAATCATTTCCTGTTTGTTAAATTGATGAACGCGATAAAATCCTCTTTCTTCAAGTCCGTGCGCGCCGACTTCTTTTCTAAAACAAGTTGAAAATCCTGTTATCTTAAATGGTAAATCTTTTTTATTCAAAGTCTTATCCATAAATAAACCAATTAAAGGATGTTCTGAAGTTCCAATCAAATATAGATCTTCTCCTTCTATCTTGTACATCATTGCATCTCTTTCAGCAAAAGACATAACACCTTCTACAACTTTCCGTCTGATCATAAATGGTGGTTCCATATATTCGAAACCTTGTTTAATCATATAGTCTCTAGCAAATGCATTCATTGCTACACTTAATCTAGCCAAATCACCTTTCAGAAAATAAAATCCTTTACCTGACGTTTCTCGTGCTGTTTCAAAATCCGCACCACCTAAACGTTCGGCCAATTCGGCATGATTAAATATTTCATATTTAGGTACAATTGGTTTTCCTATTTTCTTTATTTCTACGTTATCAGATGCATCTTTACCAATAGGAACTGAAGAATGAATTATATTTGGAATTCTTTTTTGAATATCAAGAATATCTGTTTTAAGCAGCAATGACTTTTTCTCTATCTGAAATATCTGTTCTGGAATATTTTTCGCTTGCATCATAAGTTCAGTTGCATCTTTTCCTTTCTTTTTTAATTCGGATATTTGTTGGCTAACTTCATTTCGTTCATATCTTAATTTTTCAGCCTGCTGTAAAAAAATCCGATATTCTTCATCTTTCTCAATAATATCGTCTACCATTTCAAGCAATTCGTTCTTGAATTTTTTCTTAATGTTTTCTTTTACTAAATCGACATTTTCTCTAATAAATTTTATGTCAAGCATTTAATCACTTATTATATAATTTTCTTATTGGAGTTATTATTTCAATCAATTCTACAGTAATACAGTTCTTCAGATCTAAAGGATGGAGTTTTCCTTCTAAATAAGTTTTCTCAAGTTCTTCATAATTCTTAAATTCGATATTTCCACCAAATTTATCTAAACGCTTAATTGAAATCTTTTTTCTAAGTGGAAAAATTATTAATTTTGAAATTTGCAACATAGGATTATCTTGAACTATTTTCTCAGGACAGTATGCATTCTTTATTATTTTAGTAATCTCCTCGTCACTATCAACTACAGATATTCCTGAACCTGGAATCGATTTAGACATTTTTTGACCAGGACCTTTCAATGAAGTAATAAGCGGTGTATGAACTGCAATAAAACTATGTCCTAAAACATCCTTAAGTTCTCTACCTGCCATATGAATTTTTCTCTGTTCCATTCCACCATAAGCAACATCACATTTAAGATATTTTATATCAGCTATCTGCATTAAAGGATACCATAATTGAGAGACTGTTGCATTTTCTATATCTCTTGCTATCTCCTGCATACTTCTTAATCCACGATTTATAGTAATTTCTTGTGCCATGCTCATTACATCAGAAACATATTCTTTAGTAAATTCAAAATCAGAACCTAAAACTATTTCAGCATCAAGTCCGATTGCTTTAACTGTTTTTCTCCACGCATCAACATCTTTTGCTATTTTATCTTCCTGACCTTTTCTATTAAGCAATGCATGAATATCTGCAAGTAAAAACTTTACTTTAAACCCGGCCTTAGCGAAATCCATAAGCTTAATTACAGTTACAAAGTGCCCTAAATGCATAGGACCGCTCGGTTCATACCCACAATAAACAATTGGCTTCTTTTTAGTTTTAAGAAGATTAGCCAACTCTTCATCTGTTACAACTTCTACAACATTTTGTTTTATCAACGCTATCTTATCATCTACGTCCATAACTAAACATTTATTAAGATGAATACATAAAGGTTTCTCATGAAGATAGATTGTTTAGGAGGGTTCAGAGAGGTTGGCAGAAATGCAGTTTTACTAGATTCTACTGAAAAGATACTATTAGACTTTGGATTAAACGTAGAAGACACAGAACCACCAATTATGCCTAAAAAGGTAGATCATTGTTTTATTGCTCATACGCATTTAGATCATGTTGGATGCGCGCCAATGTTAAACAAATTTAATTGCCCAATATACGCAACTTCTTGCACCTTTGACCAAAGTGACTTATTACTAAAAGATTCACTAAAGGTTGCTAGATTAAAGAGTAGAGATCTTCTATTTAGTGAAAACGATATTCTGAAAATGAAAAAACAGCAAAAAATAATCACATATGGTCAGGAAGTAAAAACAAATAAAGCTAAAATTGAAGTTTATAATGCAGGACACGTTCCAGGTTCAGCAATATATATCATTAACATTGATGGCAAAAGAATTCTTTATACCAGCGATTTCAATACACAAGATTCAAGATTATTAAAAGGTGCAAATGTAAAAGATTTTAAGAACATTGATGTTCTTATTATTGAATCGACTTATGCTTCTAAAGAACATCCGGATAGAGCACAAACTGAAAAAGAATTATATCGAATGGTTTCTGAAACAGTAGAAAACGGTGGAATCGCTTTAATACCTGCTTTTGCAGTTGGTCGTAGCGCTGAAGTTCTAATGGCATTAAATGCGTTTAAACCAAAATTCAAAATTTATATGGATGGAATGGCAAGAGCGGCAACTGAAATATATTTGAAATACCCAGAATTATTAAGAAATAAAAAAGATTTTAACAGCGCGCTAAATAAAGTAGATATGATAACTAATAATGAACAAAGACGTGAAGTAATGAAAGAACCTTGCGCAATAATTACAACGGGCGGATGTTGCGTTCATCCAGACACGTATATTCAGACAGCGACCGGGGAAATTACGAAAGCTATTGACACAAATACATCGTTTATATCACTTGACATGAAAAATTTCACTCAGCAATCTGCAATTTCAACAAAAAAATGGAAAAAAATATCTCCTGAAATGTTGTATCTCGTCAGAACAAGAACAAATAATATAAAAATGACAGGAGATCACGAATTATTCGCGCTTGATGATCAGCTTAATATCATCTCTAAAAAATGCTCAGATCTTAAGAAAGATGATTATTTTTTAAATGCAAAAAAAATAGAATTTGTAGGCAAATCGCAACCGCTTGACAATAAAATAATTAATTCTAAAATTGCCAAAAAAATAAGGCTGCCAAATAAAACAACGCCTGATTTCTGTCAATTTTTAGGATATTTAATAGGAGACGGAAATCTTCACCAAAAGAAAAAAATAAGGCTAACCGATAAAGATATACAGTTGCTAAAATTCTATAAACATTTGGGAGAGAACATTTTCGGCCTTGCCGGAAAGATAAAAATCGGTTCTAGAAAAAGACTGACATTTTATTCCGTCATGCTTTATAGATTCCTTGAAAAAATGGACATACACAAAGGCAGAAACAGAATCATTCCGGAATTCATACATAAATGTCCAGAAAATGAGCTAGCTTCTTTCCTAAGAGGACTTTTTGACGCAGAAGGAACTGTTGGCGCTGATAATAACAGGTCGATCGCCCTTAGTTCGCATAGCAAGAACATAATCAATATAACGCATATGCTTCTCCTAAGATTTGGAATATTATCAAGCGTGAATATAACTCATAAAAGGATTAAGAACAAGGTATTCGAAGGTTATATTTTATCAATACAAAACCCAGATTCAATAAGAAAATATAAAAAATACATAAATTTCAGCTCAAGAAAAAAGAAAGATAAACTTGAGAAATTATCAAACATCATTAAAGACGGCTGGAACCATTTTGACATAGTTCCAGTAAAGAAATATGCGTTATATAATGAACTGAAAAAATATTATAAGAAAATTCCAAAAAGCAGAATGTTTCATATTCATAAAAGCTGCGATGAATACATAACAAAATCTCAACTGATAAAATTTATTAAATTCTTTGATAGAAAAAATAAGGAGTTAGACAAATTCATCAATAAATTAAAGATCCTTACGAATAATAATATCTTTTGGAATAAAATATTGGAAAAAACTGAATTCCAGAGCGATACTGAATTTGTGTATGACTTTACAATACCCGGCTATTCTAATTATATTGCAAACGGATTGCTTACTCATAACTGCGACGGCGGCCCTGCTATACAATATATTAGAAATCTCTGGAGCAACAACAAGAATTCTCTTACCTTTGTCGGTTTTCAAATACCTAAAACAGCTGGACGCTACCTGTTAGATACAGGACGTTTCGTAAACGAGGAAACAGACCTAAAATTAAAAATGCAAGTGAACTCATTAGACTTCTCAGCGCATGCTGATCGTAATGATTTATTCAAATTTATCAATAAAATACAGCCGGAGAAAGTAGTTTGTATGCACGGCGATAATTGCCAGAGATTTGCGCAGGAATTAAGAAGTCGTGGATTTAATGCAATAGCTCCTAAAAACGGAGAAACAGTAGACACAAACAGATGGAAAGAATAAATTATCTACTAAACCTTCTTTCTACTTTCTTTTGCATTACAATATTAGCAACGCCATTTTCAAATTTAGCTTTAACAGAATTTGGATCTATTTCGTGTGGAAGTGAAACAATTTTTCTTTCAGCTTCACCAGACATTTCTTCTTTATAGTATCCGTCTTTTGCCTGAATTGCTCTACCCTCTTTCTGACCAGTTACTTCAAGTGTTTTAGAAGTTGCATTTATTCTAACCTGATCTTTTCTATAATCACCAAGTCTTACAACAGCTGTTATAAACCCGCCAGCATCTTGAATTTCAATTTCTATTTCTTGTTTCAAAGGTATTTCTATAGCTTCGGATTTCTTAAAGAAGTTCTTCATTCCTCTTAGAGGTTTCTCAAACCACAACTTTACTTGGTCTTTCATATCTATATTTTAGATTCAGATAGCTTTATATACTTTCTGGATAAACAGAAAAATAAGACAGAGGTCGATGAAGATGACTAAAAAAAGAAAAATTGTGAAAAAATTTGAAGAAGAAGAACCAGCAATAGATGAAAATAGTGAACCGCCAGTAATTGATGACGTTGTTAAAAGTAGCGATGACGACGATGAAGACGACGACTGGTAAACCCCTTGTTTTAAATCTTTTTATATTTACTTTTGTAATTGTTCATAGGTGTTAGTCTGAATATTAAGAATTTTTTTATTAAGTATTGGTGGGCATTTGCACTTGCAGCAATATTTTTTATATCATATTATGTTAGAAGTATAAATATAATACCAGATAGAATACTTTCTTTTGATCCAATGTTTCAGTTTAGATTCACGAAATATTTTGCAGATTGGGGGGTTTTGCCAAATTGGGATGAATTAACATATTATGTCGGTAGACCAATCAACAGTACTTTACTGGGGCCTCTTATGGCTTACATAACATCAGCAATATACTGGCTAGTAAAAGGCTTTGGTATAAGTCTTCTTACAGTCTGTTCCTATGCATCTGCAATATATGGAGCGATGATAGTTTTTCCTGCTTTTCTACTTGGTAGAGAAATATCCAATAAATATGGAGGTCTGCTCGCTGCTGGACTGATTGGAACCGCTCCACAGATACTCATAAGAACATTTGGAAGTTCTTACGATACAGATCAACTGGCATTATTTTTCATCGTATTAACAATTTATCTTGGAATTTATGCTCTTAGAAAAAAAACAATAACAAGTTATGCAATGGCATTTACTGGATTTCTTGCATTCATGTTTGCATGGGGTCTATTTATCTATTCATTTATCATGGTTGCAATATATACTATAACACTTCTTGTGTTAACAACTCTAATGAGAAAAGAAGATATTAAAGAAGGTATAAAATCAAAACCGAATTTAAAAGAAAATTTCAAACATGCTATGATTGGATTCAAAAAAGAATTTTTAATATTGACTGGATTGGCGGCTTCATTGATAGGCGTAGGTTATCTTCTGAAAACAGACATATTCATTCAATCACTAATTTCCATAATTGGATTTGCTGGAAAAGCTGAATCATGGATAGTAAACATATCTATTGCCGAATTACAAGCATTTAATATATTCAACCTAAACGGATGGATGCTTGCAATGGGTCAATTTGTTACAGGGGTGGTCTATATTGACATGGCAGTATTCTTAACATTTGTGTCATTCATATTTTTCGGATTATACGCAGGATATAAAAAAGATATTAATAAAATATCTATACTATTAACACTTGCACTAATCGCAGTTGCTACAACTTTCAGAGGAATTAGATTTACAGAATTCTCATCAGCACTATTCATAATAGTTATCGGCGCCGGATATGGTTATTTTGTAGATTGGTCTAAAAAGAACGATTTCATGAAAGTATTTGCAATCGGTGTTGGTATCTGCATAATGTTTATAGCAGTGGGTGTTTCAATGCAACTAGGTACGCAATTAGGTCCTGACATGAATTCAAATTGGGATGGTGCTTGGAATTTCATAAAAACACAAACACCGCAATTATCTATAATTGGAACATGGTGGGACCCAGGACATATGATAGCTAGTATTGCTGAGCGAAGAAACTTTGCAGACGGAGCGCACTGCCCAGAGCCATGTATGTACAACATTAATGATCGTATAGTAGACCTTGGTAAAATAATGGCTACTACGAATGAAGATGAATCATTGCAATTGATTAAAAAATATCAAGGCGATTCTCCTAAAGTCTATTGGATAGCATCAGATGATTTGATAGGAAAATTCCAGTGGCTACAATACTTTGGAACAGGATGCGACGCTAGATCAGATGCAAGTTGTCCATTGTATTATCAAGCCGCGCGCTCTGATATAAAATACGATGAACAAGGACAAGCAAGCGCAGTATACTTTGGAAATATAATAATTTTACCTACAAACATACCAATTCCTATTATAACACAAGGAAAAAGCGCAGCAGTTGTCAAAGAAGTAATATTTTATGATAACGAAGGAAATATACAAACCATTGATTTATCTGATTCAATAGAAATGATTAAACCTTTCGGGGCTGATTTAAAACTAAATATAGTTGATGATGTTGTTCCAATAACAGTCTGGATACAAAAACAATATGGATATGTAATTATAATACCACAGACACTTAGAGAGGCAGTCTTTACTAAAATGTATTTCATGCGTGGACAAGGATTAAAATGTTTTAATTTGGTATATGATAATGAACAGGTCAAAATATTTGAAGTAAATACGGCGTGTAAATCATGAAAAATATAAAGTGTCAACTTTGTAACAAATATACTATGAAAAAAACAGCTGTTATAGTTCCAGCTTACAATGAAGAAAAGAATTTACCAAAATTAATCAAACCACTTAAAAAATATGCCAGTATTGTTATAGTTGTCGATGATGCTTCTAAAGATAAAACATCTGAAATAGCTCATAAAGAAGGCGCGATTGTCCTAAAGCATTCAACAAATAAAGGAAAAGGTGAAGCACTTAAAACAGCTTTTGCTTATATTAAAAATAATACTAAAATAAAATTTATTGCACTAATTGATGCCGATCTACAGTTTTCACCAAGTGAAATCCTTAAAGTTTTAAAACCACTCAATGGAATAAAATTCGTAATGGGTAAACGCAATTGGAAAGATGTGCCATTCAGACACGCTCTTGGTAATTTTGTCTGGAGAACATTATTTAATATTCTTTATGGAACAAAATTAAAAGATACAAATTGTGGTCTTGTGGCATTTTCTAGAGACATAATTGATAAAATTGAAGTTGGTGGTGGATACATAATAGAAAATATGATGCTTGCGTCTGCAATTAAAAATAATATAAAAATAGAACAAGTTCCTGTAAATGTAAAATATCATATAATTCATGGCCTTCCAAGAGGAGCACATGTAGTATCTGGAGTATTTTTATTTATTCTAAAAGACGGAATTAAATACAGATTATCTAAGCTTTTTTAATAGATATTCAAAATTCTCTCTATTCTTTGAAAAGTATTTGTCTCCTTTCTTGAAATGGTCTGGATGAAAATTAAACGCTATAATACCTTTCATTTTAGCAGCTTCCTTAAGAACCATATCAATATCTTTTTTACTCGGTTCGGAAACAATTGATATCATTGTAATATGTTTGTATTTCTTCGGCCAATAGAACATAACATGATTTGTTTTATATCCAAAAGACACAGGATCGACAAACATATATTGAATCTTATCTGGTAATTTATTAAGTATCATTGGGTAGAAATTAGTTCTCTTTATGGCCACATGTTGTGAATATGATTTAACACCTACGCCAAGATTATCGAAAATCTTCATGTTTTTCTTAAATCGATATGGAAACGTTTCATGCATACCGACATCTACATTGAATATCTTAGCGTAATACATTGTTTTTCTGAGAACCATTATTATTGATTTGATTTTCTTCTTCCTTTCAAGATCAATCATTTCATGCATTTCTTCTTCAAACCCGATATTATCAATATCATGAATTATAATAACTTTTGCTCCTTTGTATTTAGAATACGGTATTGTTAATTTAGTCAATGCCTCTTTCATCGGATGCTCTACGTGTTTCCTCATTTTGAAATTAGCAAGCTGATACAGATATCTTATCTTATTTGAAATCGGCATAATAAT
This sequence comes from Nanobdellota archaeon, assembly GCA_018901755.1. Taxonomy (GTDB): domain Archaea; phylum Aenigmatarchaeota; class Aenigmatarchaeia; order Aenigmatarchaeales; family Aenigmatarchaeaceae; genus JAHIDZ01. The sequence continues at coordinate 21,663 of JAHIDZ010000021.1, forward strand.
TATTCTCTTACTGTTTATTAATCTTTTTTCTAATCACACTATTATAGAAGTATCTCCACGCTTCTCCTGGGTGTGTAGCAGCATATTTCATTACAAACGGTGAGAAAACATCTTTGATCTTAAAACTAACAGCATATTGATTTCCCTCTATTTGTTTTTTGAAATTATCATATATCTGCAAGAACTCTTCCTTAGGCATTGTTTTATTTAAATAAATAAATTCTCCTGTTTCCGGAGCCATATCAAGCATACTCCAGTCCATATCATCTGAAACCAAACCTCGTTGCTTTGCGTCTTCCCATATTTCTGTTCCAGGATATGGCGCAAGAACCGTTAATGTAATCGTATCTATTTTATTCTCTTTGATAAAATTAAGTGTTTTTAGTATATCGTCTTTAGTTTCATCAGGAGCGCCGATCATGAAAAATCCATGAATTTTAATTCCATATTTGTGCGTCAACTCAACTGCTTTTTTATTCATCTCTACTGTAGTTGTATCTCGTTTAAGATATTTCAAAATTCTCTGTGATCCAGACTCAAATCCGTAATCAATCTGAAGAACATTCATTTCTTTAAGCAGCTTCATCCGTTCTTCATTAATTATGTCTACTCTAGATAGACATCCGAAGTCTACTTTTTCTTGTATTTTATCTTGCTTAAGGAGAGAAACTATTTTTCTTAATCTATCAGTATCAGATGCAAACAAATCATCAAATAAAAGTATTTCCTCGACTCGATATTTATTGATCAGTTCATTCATTTCACCAACTACGTATTCTGGTGAGAACATTCTAAGCTGTCTTTCCCAAAAATGAGACGATGAACAAAAACGACATGAAAATGGGCAACCTCGTCCAGAAAACATATGCGTTGCTCGGCTTACTTTACCAGCTGTACCAGCGCGTCTAGGAACAAGATATTCTTTTTCCATTTTAAACAGATCACGCGCCGGATATGGTATCTCATCTAATGGTCGTATCAATTCACGCCGTGGTGTCATTGCAATTTGACCATTATTATTAAACACGATTCCTTTGATTTTATCTAGATTTTCTAATTTATTATCTAAAAGAATTTTTGTCGTCGCCTCTCCTTCGCCTAAAACACCGACATTAAAAGAATTATTGAATACTTTTGGCATTATCGTAATGTGATTACCTCCGATTATAACAGGTATATTCAGTTCTGTTTTTATTCTTCTCGCTAATTGTTCTGCTCGAGCGAATTCTTTAGTTACAGATGAAATTCCAACTACATCTGGCTTTTCTTTTTTTATTGCCTGAAAAGTGTCTTTTGCTTTGTCAACAATAGAAACTCTAATATCTGGTGAATATTTTCGAATATATGAACTAAGATACGCAATACCCAGTGGGGGTTGTCCGCTTATTTTTTCTGTACTAATATGAGTAAAAACTACTTTCAATTTTATCACCATTTTTAGTATGAATTACCTTATGACATTTTTCACATAAAATTTGACCGTTATCAATATTAAATCTTGATTCTGGATATTTTGAAAATACTTGCATGTGGTGTGCTTGTAACATTTTGTGGGTTCCGCGCATCTGACAACTATAATGATCTCTCTTAAAAACATTTATTCTCCACTGTTTATATTCTAAAGAATCTCTGATTAATTCTATCTGAGGTGTTATACCTCCTTTCCATGCACCATTATTTGCACCCTTTAATTTATCACTTATTTTCTTCCTAACTTCCCATGAACTAGAAGTATTATTATCGGCTGTCATATTCTTATGTATATTTCCACATTTTGAACAAGGTTTACCATTATATTTATGTCCTTTTGTCTTCTGAACAATTTTTTCTATGACTTCTTTTGAATGTTCAGTTTTATGACCTTTTTTGAATCTTCCATTATTTTCAGAATTTTGAGAAGATATGCTCATTTTCTTTCTTGTTTCTTCTGATGGTGTATACAAACCAATTTTTCCTTTGTTCCATACCATTCTACCAAGGTTTGCTTCAGATATTGTTCTTGTTGGTATTTTGTATTTTATTAATTTTCTATGTATGGTTGTTGGATTTACATTAAATTCTTTAGCTATCTGAGCACAGCTGTTTCTTTCTTTAATATATCTTTTATGTAAAATTATTTTGTCTAATGGTGTCATTGTAAATTTCATACTAACTCTTTCGTTTTAAGGTTTAAATGTTTAACCGCCTTTCTGCTTTACAAGAAATGGACCAATCAATCTAGTTATTAATGTGGGTAATTTTTTCCATATTTTTATGAATGTACCGTATCCAGAAACCTTAACTGAAGGAATAGTAGAATAAACAGGTATCTGAACACTCTTCGCACCCCAACTTTCCTTAAAATCAAGTAATCCTTTATTATCGCTAGTTCCAAAATTAAAATACTTGTATTTATTTTTACAGGAATATTTGATAGCTTCCCACACTAAAAGATTATACGGTTTCAAATGTAGATAGTTTTCATTTGCTGCGCCTGAAAAATACAAAATTTCATCTTTATGCATAAGCAGGATTATTCCGCCTATAATTTTGCCTTCTAGTTCTGCCACGAATATTTTAATCATGTTCTTTGAATACATTAATGACCAGAGATTTCTATAAAAACAAAGTGGTTCAGATGGTATACCATATTTCTTTGCGCTTAATTTCATCTTCAGACTATGGTATGTTCTCAAATCATTTTCATTTCCTTCTCTAACTTTAAGCCCGTCCTTCTCTGCTTTTCTTATAGCGTTTCTATGTTTTTTATCCATCTTATCCCAGGCATCATCACTGTTAGTTAATTCAAGTATAGACAATTTAGTTTCTAAATTTTCATTTAACCCATAATCTTTTGCAATATCATCTGGCAATTTTTGACGCATTCTTATTTCAAGATATTTTGAACCTTTAGAAATCTCTTTGCTTCTAACAAGCATCTCTCTCAGAACTTTGGTATTTTTGTAAATAGGATCTCCTGAAAAAGCAAATGGTAATGATATAAAACGCTTTCCAAAAATAAAACTATTCACACAGAACATTGGAAAACACCCCATAATTGATCCGTCATCTCTCGATAACAAATAATACGGCTTATAACCAAACGTATTAACTATCGAATTTCTCCATTCTATTGTATGGAATATATTAGAAGCATTGTGTCTAATGAAACTGTTCCATTCATCGTCATTAGAAACAAGTTCTATCATTTAATTAATCTCCACGATTTCATAATTATCTGAACCAAGTTCAAATTTTAAACCAGCATCTATTTGTTTCAATGGGTTTGATTTTATAATTTTTGCAAACCGACCATTTGATGCTTTCTGCACCAAATCAAAAGAAGCTTTATCAATCGCAACAATATCATCTGAAACAGCTATTCCAACATTTGGGGATACTATCTTACCCATGTCAGTAGAACCAAGTGGACAGCAATCGCACATACTTGTGATATCTAACATAACATTAACATAAAGAGATTTGTTTCTAAATTTGTCTACAAAAAATGAACAAACTTCACCAAGGCCGTTAGCGAGAGAGGTTGTCTTTTCTTTTATAGCTTTTTGCGAACAAAAATCAACGCAGTTGCAACAACCAAAACAATTATCATAATTTATAACTGCTTTTTTGTTTTTGATTGAAATAGCTTTTCCAAAACAAATGTCTTTACAAATACCACAACCAATGCACTTACTCTGATTGATTTCAGCTTGCGTATCTATATGTAAAGTTTTCTTGCCCGACTTTGGAACAAACCCCATTCCAATATTCTTTATTGCTCCGCCGAATGTTGCAAGATCATGACCTTTAAAATGAGAAATAATAACCATACCGTCTGCATCATATGGTTTCTTAGCAATATCTATTCCGTTCTTGAAAAACTTGCTTTTCTTTTTAATGCTTTCATCTGAAATTATAATCGAACAACCCATCGTCTCTTCAGTAAAACCATTCTTTCTAGCTGTCTCATATGATTTTTCAACCGAATCTCTTCCTCCGGAATATAATGTCAGTGTTTCAGATATGAATGGCTTAACTCCGATTTTCTTAAGTTCTTCAACAACAAGACCAACTATTGGCGGTCTTACATAAGCAAGATTGCCATATTCGCCCATATGTGGTTTAATTACAACAACATCTCCTTTCTTGAATTTCTTTTTTAAATTTTCAGCTAGCGTCTTTCTTAAATTTTGTAGTAAATGATGCTTTATGAAATATACTTTACTCATTTAATCAACTCTTTGTAAACATTGATTATCTTTGGTATAATTATCTTTGTATCATAATTCTTTCTTATAAAATTTATTGATTTCTTCGATACGCTCTTGTAGAATTTCTTGTTTTTCATCAATTTATTTATTATCAATTCCGGATCTCCACTTAACATCGTATGTGCTCTAAGTTCCTTATAATGATATCTAAGTAGACGCGGTGTTGCTTCATTCAGAATTGAAACACATCCAGATGACATGGCTTCTTTCGCAGCCATACCATGTCCAAAGTATACATTTATGTTATTGTAGAACTTTGGCATTTTATTATGTGGAACTCTTTTCATGTATTTTATTCCATATTTGTCAAACTCGGCTTTCATCTGTTTTGTGCAATAACCAATTGCTACAAATCTAACATTCTTCATTCTTTTAGCTAAATCAATAAATAAATCCAATCGCTTACTTGGTTCTAATGTGATCTGTGATCCGATTGTAAACTTATTCGGTTTCGCTTTAGGTTTAAACAATTTCGTATCAATTGGATGTTCTATCAAAACAGATTTATTTTTCAGACCAAGTCGTTTCAGATTGCAAAATATTTCATATGACAGTGCAATTATCTTATTGTATGGAAGTTTCAAAATATTCCTTTCCATTATCTTAAAAGCATATGCTCTATATTTAGGATGATATCTAAAATATTCTTCTAAAAATAAAAAGTGCAAATTAACAACAACTGGTATTTTGAATTTTCTTGCTGCAAAATATGCCGGCACACAAGCAGTAAATGCGTTTGTATGAATTATATCTGGCCCAAATCTTCGTATTACTTTTCTTATTTCTTTTATTTTAAACATGAATTCTCTTCTTGTTTTGAAATGTAAACGTTGAACAATAATACCGTTTTTCTTTTCAACCATATTTGGTCCTTTGGTTCCAGTAAGAACCATTACATTGATTCCTCTCTTATGCAACTCGCCAACTAAATTTTCTGCATAGATTTCTCCACCGCCAACTAGTTCTGGTGGATATAATTCATGAATATATAGAACTTTCATTGCAGCATCATCTCAAGCAGACCCATTACAATACCAAATCCCCACGCAAATGTTCTAACTGAAAATATCATCATATAATAAATGAAATCAGTAACTGTTTTTGACAAATTGTGTGTTTCATATGTAAACATTAAAAATAATATAAAAAATAAGAAACTAGACAATCCTGCGAAAATAATCCATTTTGAACCTAGTACTAAGAAGAATAATGATAACATCATTAAAAACATCTCTGATATCATAGTTCTGTTTGAAACTTCGTCACCAGATATTCTATGCCTATTTCTTTTCGAAAGATAAACCTTTGGAACATTAAGTCCGTAAGTATATTGCTGTTTGAAATAGCTTCTCCATGTCGCTCGATGATAGTGCCAAACAATTGCTTTTGGTGTAAAAATTGTTTTTCCATATTTATTCAAACGATAGCCCCACTCTGTTTCCTGAGCGACATTAAGATTTTCATCAAATCTTTCTAATTTTGCAATCTTAGTTCTAACACAAAGATTCATAGTCGGAAGTCTTGCCACATATTTTGGAAGATTTGAGAAACGATACTCTAGCTCTCTTCCAATAAGATCTGGAAGTTTTTTCATTCCGGTTGGATTTTTTATTGTTCCACCTACTGTTACAGCATGTGGTTCAAATGCTTCTGTCAGTAATTTTAACCAATTCTTATCTACAACTGCATCCGCATCTGTAAATGCAACAAAATCTGATTTAACTTTCTTCAGCATGTGATTGTAAGCAACTGACATGTTTCCATGAATTTGTTCTAATTGGATTTTTTTTCCATATTTCTTTAGAATCTTAAATGTATTATCTGTTGAAAATGCATCAGTAACATAAATTTTATAATTTTTATAATTCTGTTTAAGAATTGAATCAATGCATTTACCTATTGTTTTCTCACTATTTCTCACTGTTACTAAAACTGTTACTGAAGGTTGTTTCATTTCTTCACCTCAAATAAAATAACTACTCCTGTTGACAAATCTAAAATATCAATTGCTTTATTTGCAACTCTTCCTAAAGGATAACCAAGTTTTACATAAGGCATATGCATTAATTTCTTCATCTTAACAATTTTCAATTTATGTTTTCTAACAATTATATCGATTTTAGCATTATCAAAATAATGAATATGACCACTCTTGTGGTATTTCTTTAAACAATGTGGACATACTTCCATTACAACTTTTTCTTTGTATGGAACAGTTATCAAAATATATTTACTTGCAACTCTTCTCAGCTCTTTCATTGCCCTGTTTAAATCTGGTATATGTTCTAATGTTTCAGAGAAAATAACAACATCAAATTGATTGTCTTTAAATCTGCTTTTCATTATGTCATCAGTAACAAAATAATTTCCATAATCTTTCTTAGCAATCTTAATCATTTTACTTGATAAATCAGAACCAATTGTCACAAATCCTCTTTTTCTAATTTCATTGACCATATAACCAGAACCAGTACCTGCGTCAAGAATCCTATAATATTTAGGAAGATTTCTAATCATTGGCCAAATAAAATATTTGAAACGTATATGAATATCGCTGTGCGATTTTTCATTCTTTCTAAAATCTGCATCTTTTTCATAATATGATTTTAGATTTTTCATTTATTCGTCACCTAATTTAAAAAGTTTTATAAAGACGATTATACAAATAGATAAAAATATTATCATGGCAATTGATACTATGATTACACTATATAGTCTTGTTGTAAAATCTAAGTTGTTTGGTATTATATCTATAAAACTTGATGCAATCGCGCCAAGTACGGCTGATAAAACTAACATTATTGTTAACTTTACCTCTTTGGCTTTCATTTCGTTCTCCTTTTTATCAAATACTTCAAATAATCTGTTCCGGCTTTCCCAAGTCTTTTCATTTCTGAAGCGCTCATATTATGTTTAATCGTGTGAGCAATATGTTTCGGTGAAGTATAATATCTTATCATTAAACGATCTTTTAATTTACAAATTTCTTCCTTAGTCAAATCAGGATAACTAACTATACAATCAAGCTGACCATTCTTATCTAACCATTCATCCCAATCCTTAGCTGTAATGTATTTGTTCATTTTACACCAATTATAAAATTCTGTTCCAGGAAATGGTACAGCCTGTTGGAAAAATACCATATCTGGTCTAAGTCTTTTAGCAAAAGTAAATGTTTCTTCTATTGTCTCTTTCGTCTCACCGGGTAATCCTATCATGAAACATCCGAATATCTTTAATCCAGCCCGTTTAGCATCTGCTGTGAAATCTTCAGCCATCTGAATTGTTATTCCTTTCTTTATTGTATTCAGTATTCCCTGGTTTCCAGACTCATAGCCTACGATAACCATTCTACATCCGGCTTCTTTCATTTTAACAAGAACATCATAAGGTATATCAGCACGTGCATTGCATGACCAATTTAATTTCATATCATACTGTGTTATCAAATCGCAAATTCTCATAACTCTTGCTTTGTCTACCGTGAATGTATCATCTTCAATAAATATTTCTTTAACTTTCAAATTCTTGTAAATCCAAGCTAGCTCTTTTACAAAATCTTCAGCTGAACGTGGTCTAAATGCACGGCCCATTAAAACCTGAGGATATAAGCAGAATGTACACATATTTGGACAGCCTCTACTGCTTAAAACCTGAATCATTGGATGCATCGCTAAAGAATATCGATAATCTTCTATTCGCAAAAAACGTTTGTATATTTCTGAAACCATAGGTATGTCGTCTAAATTCTTTATCATTTCTCGATTCTTATTTGAAGTTATTTTATCTCCTTCTCTCCAAACAAGTCCGTCTACTTGACTTGGTCTCTTTAATCCGTCTAATACTTTTGCCAGATCAACTATCGTATAATCATATTCGTGCTTAGCAATAAAATCTATCGCCTTAGACATTTTCATAGTTTCGTCAGGTAATGCTGATGGGTGAGTTCCAACTAAAACTGTTTTAACTCTTGGATTATCATTTTTATATCTTTCTATAAAAGAAACATCACTCTTTATGCTAGGAGTTGAAGATTCGCAAACCAATATATCTGGTTTAAAATTATCAATAAGAGCTATAGTCATATCAAAATCTAAATTACGAGCAATAGCATCAATTAAGAATATTTCATGTCCATTCTTTTCAGCAACGCCTGCTGCATAACACAAGAAAATGGGATAATAAATTGTTCCTGACTTGGTCTTTTCAACCCAACGGCTGGCTCTGCTTATTGTAAATTTAAACGGTGGATTTACGAACGCGATTCTCATAATATATCATTATGTATTGCTATTTTTAAAGTTTAAATAACAAAAGTCTACTTAATTAATTAAGGTATCTTATATGAAAATCAACAAAGATTATATTGCAATCGGAATGATACTTTTAGTCTTCGTCCTTTTCTTGAACACTACATTAAAATCCCCAATAGTATTTGGTGATGAAGGATACTATTCATATCAAGCAAAATGGATAGCTGACAACGGTATACTTCCGATATATGAAACTTTCAAAGAAACAGACGTATTTCATCCAACAATGAACCGTCCGCCTTTATTCATTATAACAGAATCATTCTTTTTCATGTTCGGTGAAACTGCTGTAAAATTCATGATACCAATATTCTCAATACTTACTGCATTCATGCTGTATATTTTCCTAAAGAAAACCGTTAACGAAAAGGCAGGACTTGTAGCATCTTTAATCTTTTTAGCGGCACCATCTCTAGTAACGTACGCTGTATTAACATATGTAGATACAATGTTTTGTCTGCTAGTACTATGTTCATTATATTTCGGCTACCTGGCGCTAGAGCATGATAAAAAGAAAGATACAATTCTTTCTGGTATATTTTTCGGTTTAGCTACATTAACTAAAATCACAGCACCAATAATTTTCTTAGCTCTTGGTTTATACTTCTTATATTCAAAATATTACAAAAATGTTAATAAATGGAAAATCTTAATACTTATCGGAGTTATAGCTGTTCTAGTTGTATCGCCGTGGTTAGTAAGAAATATGATTCTATACAAAGATGTATGCTACGGGCTTAGTGGATGCCCAGCGGTTGAAGACGTACCAATAGAATATTCAAAAGATTTGCTCAATCAATATGCAAGAACTAGCGGTAGTGGAACTGAAAGCAGTCTTATAAAACTCGGAGCTCTTGCATATACTCAATTTGCTTACGGATGGATAATGATATTCTTAGCTTTATTCGGAATAGTCTACGCGATAAAAGATAAGAAAAAGCCAGAAATGTTAATGATAATGCTGATGATTGCAGTAATTCCGATATTCGTGTTTTATTCGACAAGAGTAGAAGATGCCGCGCGTTATACATTACCAGTAATAATTGGAATGGCGGCGCTTGGTGGAATATTCTTATCTAAAGCATATGATCAAATAAGAACAAAAAGTTTTATGATTGCAATAATAGTAATACTTTTAATTTTACCAGGTGTTTGGTATTTCGGCCAAGATAAATTAAACACAATGCAAAATGTTAAAGCATTCTCAACAGGATTCTTTGATGGATGCAATTGGGTAGAAGCTAACACACCTAGCGATTCATTACTTTTATCAATATATGCACAGCAAACTGCATACAACTGCAATCGTCGCGTATCAACAGCAATTCCAGACTTCGCTGAAATAACAATGAACAATAACGAAACATCATACCAACATCTAAAACTTCATGGTTATGATTATGTTTTTGTTCAAGTTAGTTTAATATCTCAAACTCCTTATCTAGAAAGCATTCCTATAGCATTCTATCAGTATATGGAATCATCATCACACTTTGTTAAAGTTTATGACAATACGGCAACATTTGGAAACGATGGTGTCCTAATCTACGAAGTGAAGTATTGATGCATTAACATTAAAAACCTATTCATAGAAGTTATATTGTGATATAATGAACGAATTGATTATTGGATTGTTATGCATTGTATTTGCATTTGTATCAAATTTTTGGTTAACAAAAGCTTGGATTAGAGTATGCAAATTTTCTAACTATATGGTAAAAGACATTAACAAATATGAAAAGCCTCTAGTTCCACTATCAGGTGGTGTTCCACTAATAATGAGTTTCATAGCATCAACTACCTTATATCTTTTCTTCAAAGTATTTTATCTTGGAACAGAAACTAGTCTAATATTTCTTCTTGCACTAATGTTAACAAGCGTAATGGCTGGATTCGTTGGTTTTTTAGATGATTTTGTAATTAAGAAAAATGTAGAATCAATCGGCTTGAGAAAATGGCAAAAACCACTATTAACATTAATATTTGCACTACCATTAGCAGCAGTAAATAGCGGAATGTCAACTATGATTTTTCCATTAATTGGAACTATAAACTTTGGGATTTTCTATCCAATTATACTAATACCATTAGCAATAATGTTCACTGCAAACGCATTCAACATAATGGCAGGATTCAATGGATTAGAAGGTGGTATGGGCACTATTATTTTAACGACAATGGGAATTATATGCTATACAAATAATGTTCTTTGGTTATCTCTTATTTGTTTCATAGCTGTCGGAAGTCTTCTTGCTTATTTGATATTTAATTGGCATCCTGCTAGAATTTTCCCAGGAGATTCATTTACTTATACTGTCGGAGCATTAATTGGCGCAGTAGCGGTTCTAGGAAATATGGAAACTATTGCTGTAATCTTATTCATACCTTACTTCCTAGATTTCTTTTTACTAATTCGCCATCAGTGGCACGGAATAAAGAAACTGAGAGGTGCTCCAGTGATGGCATTTGGTATTCCTGATAAAAATAACAATCTTAGCATGCCTCACAAATATATTTACGATACATGTCATCTAGCAATGTTCATAATTGGCAGATTCAAAAAAGTCCGAGAAACAGATGTTGTGTTGTTTATTTTAGGAATAGAAATAATTCTAGCATTAGTGTGTCTAATGCTGTTTGTGTGATAAGATGTGTGGCATAGCTGGTTATTTTGGAGCGAATGATAAACAGCTGCTCAGGAACATGGCTAAAGCAATAAAACATCGCGGACCTGATGATGGGGGATTCTTTTTTCATAAGAATGTTGGTTTAGCTAACAGGCGTCTTTCAATCATAGATATTAAAAGTGGCCATCAACCAATTGTTTGGAAAAATTTATCAATTGTTTACAACGGTGAAATTTACAATTATCAAGACATACGAGCTGAACTAGAAGACAAATATGATTTTAAAACAAATTCTGATACAGAAGTCATACTTTATGCATATCAAGAGTGGGGCCCAGATTGTGTCAAAAAATTTAACGGAATGTGGTCTTTTGCCATCTATGATAAAATAAAAAACATGTTATTTATCTCACGGGACCGCCTTGGAATAAAACCATTATACTATTATTACGATGGAGAAAAAATTGTATTTGCTTCTGAAATTAAAGCTATTCTAGAAGATAAAACTATACCAAGAATACCTAATGATGAAATTGTCTACGGGTATCTGCTTTACAATCTTCATGATCATTCTGAAAAAACATTTTTCAAAGGAATAAAATCTCTTCCACCAGGCCATTCAATGGTTGTCAGAAAAAACAGCATGAAAATTATGAAATATTGGGGTATTGAAATTAAATCTATTAAAGATTCTGATGAAAAATATGCAATAAACACGAGAGAATTGTTAGAAGATTCTATTAAACTGAGATTAATTAGTGAAGTTCCTATCGGAAGTTGCTTAAGTGGGGGTATTGATTCTACATCAATCGTATCACTAATAAACAATGTCATTAAATCTGGTGGCAATTATGATAATACAATTGGAGAACGACAAAAAACCTTCTCAGCTGTTTACAAAAATAATAAAATAGATGAATCGAAGCATATTGAAAATGTCATATCATATACTGGAGCTGAAAAGAATTTCACTTATCCAACTGCAAAGGGGCTGTGGAAAGACATAAGAAAAATCGTATATCATCAAGATGAACCATTCATCGGACCGAGTATTTACGCGCAATGGGAAGTCATGAAACTTGCAAGCAAAAAAGTTAAAGTTGTTTTAGATGGCCAAGGAAGTGACGAAATATTTGCAGGATACATGCCATATCACATTATACACATAATGAATCTAGTTAAGCACGGAAGAATATTGCGTGCTGGTCAAGAATTCATAAAAAGCGCTGATTTTATTGTTCCGTTTATTTTCAATAAAAGTGTTTTCAAAAAAAGAGATAAAACAATCAAAAGCATGTTAAATAATATTTTTGTTGATAAATATAACAATATTATTCAAAGCAAATGGAAAGTAAAAAATCTCAATGATTTGTTGTATTTAGAAGTTACAAAACAGAGTATTCCAAAACTACTAAGATATGAAGATAGAAACTCTATGGCTTTCTCTGTAGAAGCTCGTGTTCCATTCCTAGACTACAGACTCGTTGAATATGCTTTTTCTATGCCAGAAAAACAAAAAATAAGAAAAGGTTGGACAAAATACGTCTTGAGAAATGCAATGAAAGGAATAATACCAGAGTCCGTTAGAAAAAGAAGAGATAAAATTGGATTTGATGTTCCTGAAAAAATATGGTTATTAGAATTAAAAAAACCAGTGAAACAATTATTTGCATCAAAATCATTCAGTGAAATAAAATACTTCGATCAAATTGAAGTATTAAAAATGTTTGATAAATTCTGTAAAGGAAAATTAGATGATAATTATGCAAGGGTATTCTGGAGAATTATAATACTAGCCATATGGCACGATACGTTCATTAGAAAACTCACTTAGCATTTTGTATTTCATCCAGTGCTGATAGATTTTCGATTGAAGATGTGTCACCTAAGTCATTTCCAAGATATTTTGCCCTAACAGCTCTACGAACTATTTTTGCGCTTCTTGTTTTAGGAAGCTGAGAAACAAATTTGACATCTTGTGGTTTAAGTGATTTGCCCATTACATTAATTACTTGCTGTTTAAGTTCATCGCGAAGAGTTTCACTGGCAGAAAACTTTGGCTTTAATACAACAAAGCAAATGACATCTTCACCTTTTATTTCATGTGGCACTCCTATTGCAGCTGCTTCTGATACACTTGGATTTTCAAGCAGCGCTGCTTCTATTTCAGCTGGACCAACTCTTCTTCCTGATATTTTTATTACATCATCACTTCGTCCGTGCAAAAACCAAAATCCATCTTGATCAATGCTTGCCCAATCTCCGTGATACCAAATGCCTGGCCATCTAGACCAATATGTTTCAATATATCTCTGTTTATCTTTCCAAAAACCACGAGTCATTGATGGTGCCGGTTTCTTGGCAACAAGATGGCCCATCTGATCTCTAACTGGTTTTCCATTATCATCAAAGACATCAATGTCCATTGCAAGACCAGGTCCTCTAAGTGTTGTTGGCTTAAGTTCTGTTATTGGTAATGGCGAAAGGAAACATCCAACTATTTCTGTTCCACCTGAGATGTTAATAATTGGAAGTTTTGATTTACCAACATTATTGAAAAACCAATTCCAAGATTCTGGATCCCATGGTTCACCAGTTGAACCAAGCAATCTTAAACTAGATAAATCATGATTAGCCACCCACTCATCGCCATATTTAATCAATAGACGAATTGCTGTTGGTGAAATTCCAAGCGTAGTTATTTTATGTTTGTCTATAAGTTCCCAGAGTTTGTCTGGTTTTGGATAATCTGGCGCACCATCAAATATAAAAATTGCTCCACCAAATGTCTGCACACCTATTATCATCCACGGCCCCATCATCCAACCAATATCAGTTAACCAGAAGAAAACATCATTCTCTTTAACATCAAAAGCATAACCAAGTTCTTTTGCCAACTGTGATTGTGAACCACCATGTGTGTGTACAGTTCCTTTTGGCTTTCCTGTTGTTCCTGATGAAAAAAGTATCATACAATTATCTTCGCTATCCATAACTTCTGTTTTACACTCGTCCGATTGATCTTTTACAAAATCATGCCACCAGATATCTCTTCCTTCTGTCCACGGTACATCCGCGCCAGTTCTTTTGTAAACAATAACATGTTCAAGACTTGGAACTTTATCCAATCCTCCGTCTGCTTCTTTTTTTATCTGAATCGTCTTTCCTCTTCTGTATGTTCCATCTGCAGTTAGTAACACTTTAACACCGGCAATTTCTAATCTAGATGCTAGCGCAATAGAACCAAATCCGCTAAATATAGGAACAGCTATTGCTCCAATTTTAAGTATTGCTAAAAATCCTGCAACAATTTCAGGAACCATTGGCATGTAAATCCCAACAGTGTCTCCTTTTCCAACACCAATGTTTCTAAGTGCGTTTGCTAATTTGTTTGTTTCTTTATACAATTCTAGATATGTTAATTTTTTACTATCTCCTTTCTCATCTTCCCATATGCAAGCGATATTATTTTTCTTAGATCCTTCAGCATGTCTATCAAGACAATTATGAATTATGTTTAATTTACCACCGATAAACCATTTTGTCCATTCTATACCAGCAGAATCATCAAGAACTTTTGTATACGGTTTATACCATTCTATGTTAAGATCTTTCATGGCAGCATCCCAAAACCATTCAATATCATCTATAGAACGCTTTATCAAATCATCATAATCTTTTATTCCATGTTTATCCATAAATCGTTTAATATTAGCTTCTTCGATATATTTTCCATAAGGTTTCCATACGATATCCATATTATTCATCACCTGCAATTTCAATTAACATCTTAGCCTGCTCCAATACTCTCAATCCGTCTTCTGCACTAACCAAAGGTGTTTTATCGTTCTCAACGCAATCAATAAAATGTTCTAACTCTGTTAACAATGGTTCTTTTTTCTGAACAGATATTTTTGTTACTGTACTTTCAATTCCATCACTCTGATAAAAATTAATTTCTTGTGTTATGTAATCAGCTGTATACATTCCTTTCTCGCCTATTATCTGAATATTTCTTATCTTGATTGGTGTCAACCAATTTACATTCATGTTGCATATAGCACCATTACTTAATTTTAACACTGCGCATATCATATCTTCATGATTCTTATGTATTTTCTTCGCTATTTCGGCATGAGCTCTAGTAATCTCAGCACCTGTTAAATATCTTATTATATCAAGATCATGAACTGCTAAATCTATAACAACGCCAACATCTCCTATTCTCTGCGGAAATGGACCCGATCTATTAACATCAATCTTAAAGATTTCCCCAAGTTCATTATTCTCAAGTCTCTTCTTTAATTCAATAACAACTGGATTAAATCGTTCAATGTGACCTATCATTATCTTTATTCCATTGTTTCTTGCAAACTCTACCAGCTTCTTACCATCTTCTATTGTTGATGTGATTGGTTTCTCTAAAAGAATATTTATTTTTTTATCAATTACATCGAAAGCGACCTGCTTATGATATTCTGTCGGAACTACAACAGATACAATATCAAGTTTTTCTTTACTTATCATTTCTTTATAATCAGTATAATATTTACATCCGTATTTTTCTGAAATCTCTTTAGCAAGAGCTTCATTCATATCAGATACTGCAACCAAATTAACTTTGTCTGATTCGCTGTATATTCTTGCGTGATTTTTCCCCATTGAACCAATGCCGATTACAGCAACATTCAACATTTGAAAACCTCTTCTATTGTAGATACAATCTCATCTATATTTTCTTTAGAAACTCCAGGATGAACTGGAAGTGATAAAACTTGATTTGCTATTTTCTCTGCGACTGGAAAATCTCTTTCCTTATACCTAAATTTAGAAAATAATGGAAATAAATGAAGTGGTTTTGGATAAAATATTCCAAATCCAATTCCTTTTTTCTTGAATGCTTCAATTATTTTATCTCTATGGTCGGTTTTAATAGTATATTGATGAAAAACATGTTTTACATTAGGAACCACGTATGGTGTTGTTATTTCTTTAATGTTTTTTAACTTCTCTGTAAACATCTTCGCATTCTCTATTCTTTTTTCTGTAAATTCTTCTATTCTACCAATTTGTGCCAGAGCAATTGCTGCATGCAAATCACTCATTCTGTAATTATATCCTAAACTATGATAGTTGTATCTAGCTTCCTCAGATTGTCCATGGTGTCTAAACTTTTTTAAATTGTCAGCATAGTCGGCATTATTTGTCGTAACCATCCCACCTTCACCACATGTCATATTCTTTGTTGCATAAAGTGAGAAAGCTGATATGTCACCAAGTGCTCCTGATTTTATTCCATCAAAAGAAGCATTAACAGACTGGCATGCATCCTCTACAATTTTTAAATTATGCTTATCAGCAATTTCCTTTATTGGTTTGTAATCATATGGTTGCCCAAATAAACTAACCGGCATTATAACTTTTGTCTTTTCAGTTATCTTTTCTTCTATTTTTTTAGGATCAATATTAAAAGTATTTTCATCTATGTCAACAAAAACTGGAATTGCGCCGAGCATCAAAATAGGACTGGCCGTTGCAATGAATGTAAATGGTGTTGTTATTACTTCGTCTCCTAGCCCAACTCCACATGCATTAAGGGCTGCATGTATTGCAGCTGTACCAGAATTAACAGCAACTGCATATTTCACATTACATAAAGATGCAAATTTTTCCTCAAGTAATTTTACTTTAGATCCTTGTGCAAGCATGCCTGAGTTTAAAACTTCATTAACTAGTTGTTTTTCGTTTTCACCTATCAACGGTTTTGCTATTGGTATCATTTTATTACCTCATCATATGAAACATTACATATACTACATTTTCCTTCTGTTATTTTCTTTCCGCATTTACAAGCATGCCCTACTGGTCGTGCAGGATTACCAACCACAATACTATAATCAGAAACATCTTTTGTAACCACCGAACCTGCCCCAACAAGAGCCCATTTTCCAATTGTTATTCCTGGTAGAATTATTGAATTTGCACCAATTGATGCGCCAGTTTTTACAATGGTTTGATGTATTTCCCAGTCAGAACCGCTCTTTAGTGTTCCGTCTGGATTAACTGCTCTCGGATATTTATCATTTGAAAAACATACATGTGGACCAATGAAAACACCATCCTCAATTATATTGCCATTATAGAGAGAAACATTATTCTGTATTTTAACATTTTTTCCAATCTTAACTCCGATATCAATATAAACATTTTTACTTATGATGCAATTTTCGCCAATCTCTGTATTTTCTCTTACCTGAGCAAGATTCCAAATTTTAACATTTTCACCTATTTTTGCTTTCGGTGAAACTTCCGCAGTTTGGTGTATAAATATTGCCATAACTAGCACCCCTTCTTCTTAGTAATCATAAGATATATTCACGAAATATACTTTTTAAATGTTCAGTACCAGAAGTCCATAATAGAAATTAGTAAGATTCTTCAAGATATGTTGCTACCTGATCTACAAACACTTTTCCAGCATCTCTTTCAAGATGTGGTGATTTGGTAACCATTGGTATTATTTCACGCGAATAATTTATAGCTCTTTTCAATATTGGATTGATTATACTAGTTTCATCCATATTAGGCACCAGATAACCAAGTGAATCATTCGAATATCCATTCAAAAATGTTACGTTGTAAGGAGATCTGCTTCTAATATCTTTATCCAACTGTGAAAATAATTCAAACGGATGGAACACTAAACAAGTCTCATCCCCAATATGTAAGAAATTTACATCTCTCTGTAAAACGTCACTAAACGCATCTTCTGCAATACCTTTTATTGTATCTTTTTTCCATTCTTCTAACAATCTTTCAAATGCTGGGTTATTTACTGGTAATTTTTGTAAAGTATCATCAACGAATTCTTTAGTTGGAATGATAGCTGGTAATTCAATCTTTATTTTCCCAAGTCTCATATCTGGGGTATCTATCATTGATGTTGGTGCTGCTAGTATCTTTTCTGCAATAACATGTCCATGTTCTTTAGCTTTCCTGAACACTCCCTGATCCAAAATATTAACATCTCCACAGGAACCCTGTAAAAACATTGGTATACATCCGACTTTGTCTGAAAGATAACGATTAGCATATCCTGGAAATCCTGCCGAAACCCAAAAACTTTCAGGGCCTTGATCTATTTTTGGTGCATTAACTGGATGTGCTGCATAATTATAAATTATTGATTTAATTTTATTCGACTCGGTTTGCGCCAATATTGCATATATATTATTATTTGTTTCTCCATCAAGAAATGCTCTGTTTTCATTTATTTCTGCTTTTGTTATTGCTGTAACTATATCGACTGCTTCTACATCTTGATGAGCATAAAGCGCCGCATTAAAAATCTGTTTCTTTAAAAATTCTCGATATTCACTATCCAGCGCACCAACTCCTCTCATATCACATCCAGCTGGTGCAGAATGTGTGTGCGATGCGCATAAATTTATTTGATCATATCCTGTTTCTTCTAGAAGTTCTCTTGAACATTCATCTATAAACGATCTATCAAGATTACCAATGTCACAAGATATAGTTAATGCCTTTCTTCCAGAATAATTAAATTCAACTGCCGAAGCATAAAGATCGTCTGCAACTCCTTTTGCTTTTCGGTCTAAATAAAACCCGTATCCCCAAAGATCTATACCCATGGCTCTTGGTGTTATTTTAGTTCTAGCTACTCCAATTTTCATAACTATAATTAGAATAGAAAAACTTAAATACCGTATGAATTTCGGGTCTTTTAGAAATGCGAAGTAGAACCATGATTCATTATACTTAAATACCTCTCTACTTTTAATAACTTGTATAGAGAAACATGAATAGTGATTTAATATGAATAATGAGCACATTAAGAAAATCAAAGAACTTTTTGGAGAATGTAAAAATTCTTCTGATGGCAACGATATTTATGATAATGTAATTATTGGGAAAAATGTTAAAATGGGCAAAAATAACCTAATTCTGCCTGGGACCATAATTGTCGGTGATGTTGAAATTGGAAACAATAATGTTATAGGACCACATGTAGCAATCGGCACACCCCCACAGCACACAAAATATTACCAAGAAGGCATAGATACTGACTGTAAAATAAAAATTGGTGACAAAAACGTACTAAGAGAATTTGTTACAGTTCATTCGCCGACGAGCAGAGACACAATAATTGGAAACGAGTGTTTCTTTATGGCAAATTCTCATGTATCGCACGACACTCAGATAGGCAATAATGTTGTTTTAGGAAACTCGTGTGCTATTGGTGGACATAGTACAATAATGAATAATGTCTTTGTTGGACTAAACTCTGCAGTACATCAATTTGCAACAATAGGAGCACATGCAATGATAGGTATGAACTCCACTATTACGAAAGATGTCCCACCTTTTCTAGTATTTCATAATAAATATAATTGTTATAAATTAAATGAAGTTGGAATGCTTAGAAATAATTTCAATAAAAATGATTTAAAAATTATATATGATTTCTATAATGCAAATGGAATATCATCTGACAAACTTGAAAAGAATTTAGAAAGTCTTAATGCTTCTGGGTTTAGCAAAATTGCAAATACTATAAAAGACTTTGGAGTCGCTCGGAAAAGAGAATTATATGAAATAAATATTAAATATAAACCATCTGAATAGTTGTGATAAAATGGAAGAATCTGTATTAATAACAGGTGCAAATGGACTGATTGGTTACAATATAGCATTAAAATTTTTAGAACGTGGAGACCAAGTATTTCTAAGTGATTATTATAACAAAAATAACAGAATAGACGAATTATGTAAAAAATATCCAACACAAGCACATAAAATAGAAGCTGACATTAGAAATGCAGAAGATGTCAAAAAAATGATGGAAACAATTGAAACAAAATGCTCCGGAATAGATGTTCTAATTAATAACGCTGGTATTGTTAAAGATAAAACATTCATAAAAATGACATATGACGAATGGAATGATGTTATTCAAACGAATCTTTATGGTACAATGTTTATCACTAAAGGTGTTTTACAGAAGATGATAGATAAAAAATATGGAAGTATAGTGAGTATCGCTTCAATTGTTGGAAAAAATGGAGCCTATGGTCAAACTAATTATGCTGCATCTAAAGCTGCACTAATCGGATTTACAAAATCTTTAGCAAAAGAAGTTTCAAAATATAACATAAGAGTAAATGCTGTAACTCCTGGATATGTTGAAACTGACATGACTGCTAAAATTCCAGAAGATGTAAAGGCAAAGATAGTTGCAAGCTTACCAGCCGGACGCATGGCAAAACCCGAAGAAATGGCTGAAGCTGTCTTTAATTTAGCAAATGAAAAAGACACCACCGGCGAAGTCAGAGATATTTGCCAGTGATAAAATTAAAAAATATATTAAAGAAATTGGGTTTCGGGGCATATATGATTATGGTGATTCTCTTGGTGAATATAAATTTTATGGAACACAGATACTACTATTTTTAATATATCATTTCTCCAATACTTTTTATGAATTTAGATGAACAAGTGTTGCTCAAAAAAATCAGTAAAGGTGCAATAATAGTATTTGCTGGATTCTTAATTGCATACACATTAGAATATTCCTGCAGAATTATTATGGCAAGATGGCTTGGTCCGTCTGGTTACGGAATAATAGCATTATGTCTGTCATTTATTGGAATAATTTCTACTCTAACAATGCTATCATTTGAAGATACAATAACTCGATATATTTCATACCTGAAGGATGAAGGAAAAAGAAAGTCGCTGCTTAATTTTATATTTAAAATCTCAACTGTATTAAGTGCTATTGCTTCAGTATTAGTGTATTACTTTGCTGAGAATATTTCAATGTGGTTTAACAATTCAGAACTTGCAATTCCTTTAAAAATATTTTCCATAAGCATACCTTTTTATGCGCTCTTGAAAATATCGGTTTCTTGCTTCAGAGGACTACAGCTTGCTAAATACAAATTATATTTCTCAGATATATTCTTCTCTGTTTCCAGAGTTGTGCTCGTAGTATTTTTCTTATTATTTGGTTACGGAATTGTCGGCGCTGCATTTGGATATGTAATTGCAATAATACTATCTGGAACATTAGCATTTCTTTTCTTGGAAAGAAAACTGATATCAATCAGAACAAAACAACTTCTAAGTAAAACTGATATGGTAGACATGTTTAGATTTTCATGGCCAATAATGCTGATATCATTATTTAATATAAGTTATGCAAATTTAGGAACAATTTTTCTCGGGATATTCAAAATGTCAAGCGATGTTGGGATATATAACGCCTCTCTTCCAACTGCAGGAATTTTATCTTTTGTGTTAACATCATTTTTATTTTTATTTATGCCAGTTATTGCTGAATTATATGCAAAGAAAAATATGACAGCCATCTCAAGTCTTTTCGATACAATTACAAGATTAACATTCGTGTTAACTTTTCCGCTTTTCTTGATATTTTTAGTATTTCCAGAGAAAATAATCAGCATTATGTTTGGTGATGCTTACGTCGGTGCCGCGCTTTCTTTAGCCATATTGTCTATTGGTATATTCATTAGTGCTATAACAGGACCGGCAGGAAGCATCTTTATTGCTATCGGAAAAACCAAACTAGCTCTATTTTATTTTTTGATCATAACAATATCAAATATAATTTTGAGCATTGCTTTAATACCAAGCTATGGTGTTACAGGCGCGGCAATGGCGGCATCAATAGCAATAATATTAGGAAATGTTTGGTGTCTTATAGCACTTGGAAGATTTGTTAAAATCAAACCGTTCACAACATATAATATAAAATATATATTTGCCGGATTGACATCAATGATTCTAACATATGGAATATATAAATTATTATCACAGTCCAGTATCATAGTATTTGGCCTAATACTAATATTTTATCTGATGGTATATCTTATTTTATTGCGTATTACTAAATCATTTACAGAAGAAGACATTTTCTTATTAAATGCAGTTAAAAGAAAAATTCTCTCTTAATAATAGCAAAAGATTACGCAAATTTGCGATATTAAAATGCTTCCGTACAATGAACTATCAGAAAGATTCAGATTCATAAAATAATCAAAAATAAAGAATTATAGTTCATAAGCTTTTTAAAGCCTTTTCTAACAATAAGTATTATGGTTTGATTATTATGGCAGGAATAAAAAATGTTAAAATGGGTAAAAGCGTCCGTATAGGCGAGAGTTCCGATATATACGGGTGTGAAATCGGAGACAACTGTGTAATCGGAGGTTTAGTTTACATTGAACCTGATGTAAAAATAGGTAAAAATTGTAAAATCAAAGCCGGTACTTTCATACCACAATATATTACTATAGAAGATGATGTTTTTATTGGACCGAATGTTACATTCACAAATGATAAGCTTCCTAGAGCAGCTAATCCTGATGGAAGTTTAAAGGGAAATGATAATTGGACCCCACTAAAAACTCTTGTCAAAAGAGGTGCGACAATTGGTGCAGGCTGTGTGATTCTTCCTGGTATAACAATAGGAAAATGCGCAATAGTTGGAGCTGGTGCTGTTGTTACAAAAGATGTTCCTGATTATAAAATGGTATATGGAAATCCGGCAAGAATAGTTTCTGATGTTCCTGATAAAGAAAAATATATTAAGGGTGATCAATAGTGTCAATCCCTTTAGCTAAGCCATCATACACACAGGAAATGGAAGACGCAGCGATTAATGCGATGAGAAATGAAAAATGGTGTCTTGGCGAAAGTGTTTTTAAATTTGAGGAGGAATTCGCCAAATACTGTGGTGTAAAATATGCTGTTGCTGTAAGTTCAGGAACAGACGCACTTACTCTAGCATTGATAAGTATGGGTGTTAAGAAATCTGACAATATTATGACATCTCCTAATTCATTCATAGCAAGTGCTAATGCAATTGTGCATAGTGGCGCTACACCAGTGTTCTCAGATATAAGAGCTGAAACTGGAAACATTGACCCAGATAAAATTAGTGCAAAAAATCTTCGTGGTATAATACCTGTTCATATTTACGGAAACATGTGTGACATGGATAAAATAATGGCCCTGAAAGAAAATGGCATGTTTGTTATAGAGGATGCTTGCCAAGCACATGGCGCAGATTATAAAGGCAAGAAAGCTGGTTCGATAGGAGATCTTGGGTGTTTTTCATTTTATCCTTCAAAAAATATGACCGTCTATGGAGATGGTGGTATGATAACTTCCAATAATGAAGAGATAATAGAATATCTAAAATCTCTAAGAGATTGTGGAAGAGTTTCAAGATATGAACACGATAAATTTGGATTCACTTCAAGGATGAATACAATAAATGCAGCTATTGGGCGAGTTCAATTAAAATATCTTGACGAATGGAATCAGAAAAGGAGAGCTGCTGCAAAAATATATCAGAAACTTTTACCTGAAGAAATTTTATTGAAACCAGAAAATGGTTCTAATCCAATTTATCATATGTTTGTAATTAAAAGTGATAAAAGAGATGATATAATTAAAAATTTAGATAAAAATAACATAGGAAATGGTATACATTATCCTATCCCAATACATCTTCAGCCCATTTACAAAAAAACATTTGGATTTAAAGATGGGCTTTTCCCTGTAACTGAGAAATTTTCTAAGCAAATTATGTCATTGCCAATGTACCCAGAAATAACAGAAGATCAGATAAAAATGGTTGTCGAAAAAGTGCTGGAGGTATTATAATGAAGATAGCAATAATCGGTGTTGGATATTGGGGTAACAAACATGTTGAAGAACTAAATGCGCTCGGAATAACTCCAATAATATGCGATGCTAACAAAGAAAATATTAAAGCATGTATGGAAAAATTCAAAGTTTCCCACGTAGAAGATTTTGAACAAATATTAAATGATAAAACAATTGAAGCTGTGATCATATGTCTACCAAATGAATTGCATTTCGAATTTGCTAAAAGAGCATTGGAAAGCGGAAAACATGTACTGGTTGAAAAACCAATAACTGTAAAATATAAAGATGGTGTACATCTTGTTGATATTGCTGAAAAAAACGGAAAAATATTATCTGTTGGCCATATCTTTAGGTTTAATAATGCTATAAGAGAAATTAAGAATTTTATAACAAATGATGATTTTGGAGAAATTTACATGGCAAAATTAAGCTGGACCAATCTTGAGTCACCGTTTGAAAGAGATATTATATTTGATCTTGCAACACATCCATTTGATATATTATATTATTTATTTGATAAATTCCCAGATGAAATATCTTGCGTTGGAGAGGGTTACAGGGTTGATGGAAAAGAAGCTATATTTATTAATAGTAAAATTGGCAAGATATTAGTAAATTTTGAACTGAACTATCTTTCACCTGAAAGAAAGAGAGAGCTTATGGTAATTGGAGAAAAAATGTCTGTAAAAGTAGATTGCATTTCTCAGGAAATCGATAAATATCTTCACACTAATGATATTTCATATGGAAGAACCAGAAAAAGTACAATGAATAAAATTGTTTTGATTAAGAATAATGCATTGCGAGAAGAATTGAAAAATTTTATTGATTCTATAAATGGTGATGCAAAAAATACAAACTCGGGTAAAGAATGTGCAGAGGTTGTAAGAATGCTTCAACTAAGCCGAAAATCTGCGGATGAACGAAGAAAAATAGTCATAGAAAGAGATTAGTGGTGATATTATGAAATGTATTGTGACTGGTGGCGCAGGATTTATCGGAAGCCATTTAGTAGATCGTTTATTATTAGATGAAACAAATTCTGTAATTGTTGTTGATAACTTTAGTACTGGCAGTTTAAAAAACATCCAGCATAATATAGAAAATTCGCGTATGATTATCAAAAATAATGATCTTGGAGATTTGAAAAAAACAATAGATGTTTTTCGTGGTGCAGCTGTGGTTTTTCATCTCGCTGCAAATGCGGATGTTAGGTATGGACTAAACGATAATTTTCGTGATATTGATAGAAATTTAATCACAACTTATAATGTTCTTGAGGCTATGAGAATTAATAATATATCAAAAATAATTTTTATTTCATCAGCAGCAATATATGGTGAACCAGATGTATTTCCAACCCCAGAGTCTTATCATCCGAAACAAACTTCATTTTATGGGGCATCTAAAATTGCTGCAGAGGCATTAATTGAAGCTTTTTGTGAGGCATATGGAATGCAAGCATGGATATACCGTCTTGTTTCAATTCAAGGTGATCGTTACTCTCATGGTGTTACATTTGATTTTTTTAATAAGCTAAAACAATCACCACATAGTCTTGAAATACTTGGAAACGGCACAGCAAGAAAATCATTTATTCATGTTAATGATTGCATTGAGGCAATAATGACTGGATATTTGAAATCATCCGAAAAGATTAATATATTTAATGTTGGACATGACGAATCTATTAGCGTGACAGATATTGCTAATATGATAGTTGATGAACTCGAGCTTAAAGATGTTAAATATACATATTCTAATAATTCTCGTGGTTGGATAGGTGATTCCCCACTGGTGTTGCTTGATACAGGTAGAATAAAGTTGCTTGGCTGGTCACCTTCAATATCAATTGCAGAAACCATTAAAAGTACTGTCAGATGGTTAGAAAATAATAATAAATTAATTTGATATGATGAAAATATGTTTTATAGGCAATTTAGAATCTATGCACCTGCGAGCAATGTGCAATTACTTTAAGGGCCGGCATGATGTTCATGTTATAACATGGAAAGGTGATATGAAAGGAGTTACTGTGCATAAAATATACAGAAATTTATATGGTTTTTTCATAAATTTGTTCCTAGTAAAAAAAATTCTTAAAAAAATAAAACCAGATATTGTACATGCGCAATATCTTCCTAACGCTGGAGTCTATGCAGCTTTTTCCGGAGTAAAACCATTTTTCGCAGATCCGATGGGAGAAGAACTGACTAATAATCCATTAATGCTTATTGCTGATAGATATGTTTTCAGGAAAGTAGATGCACTGATTACACATGAGAATGAGGCTGCTGAAAGAATTAGAGAAATTGGATATAAAGGCCGCATTATTATAAAAGCGAGAGGAGTTAATCTTGATGTATTCAAGAATAGACATTTGAAGAAAAAAAACGTTATAACAATATGTAGACATATTCATCAAGAATATAGTACACACGTTTTCTTTAAAGCGATCAAATATGTTCTCAAAGAGTTTCCCGACATGAAATTCTTGTGTATTGCCCAATATAGAGATCCAACATATCTAAAAAAAATAGAAAATATCATTAAGGAAGACGGAATAGAAAAAAATGTAAAGATAATGAGTTTCATAGAAGATTTCAATGAATTTACAAATATAATCGGATCATCTAAAGCACTGATTGACACATATTATTCAGAAGAACGTGGACTTGGTTTAGGATATGGAAACTTGGAAGCGATGGCTCTTGGAACACCGGTCATATCTGCAAAAAGACCATTACTGTTAAGAAACCCAAAGTGGTTTTACGGTTTGATATATGAAGACCATGATGAAAAAGATCTCGCTAATAAAATAATATATTTATTAAAGAATGAAAAATTGCAAAAGAATATTATAAAGAAAAGTGAGGAGAGCGTAAAAAATAATTTTGATTTGAATAAGAACATGAAATATATTGAAAAGCAATATGAATCTTATATAAGGAAGGGATAAAATGAAAAAAAATCTTAATGACATAGATTATAATCGCATAGTATTTGATGGTGAATTTGGAGATAATTATGATAAGCTTACAAAAGATACAAAAATGTTAAATCTTAAACTTAAATGGCTTTATCAAATAAAAACTAATGATAAAATTAATATATTAGATGTTGGAGGTGGGACCGGATCAGTAACTATAGAGTTGTATAAAATATTTCCAAACGCAACAATATATGCTCTTGATGTGTCTGAAAAATTGCTTAATATTTTTAAAAGAAAATTAAGTCCAGAAGAATTAAAGAGAACAGTATTTATAGTAAACGACGCCAAAACATATCTAAATTCAGTTAATATACATTTTGATTTAGTATTCTTCGCGTCTGTTTTACATCATATTACAGCATATAACGAAGTTGTCGATTTGTGCGCAAAAAAATCCAATGCAGTTTATATTGCATTAGAACCATTTAAGCCTAATAATATAGCAAGATTGTTTAGATCAGTAGACTATAGGCTCAATCGTCTTATGAATCCAATAGAAATAAAAGGAAACATGAGCCTTATACAAAAAACAGAACTGCCATATATTTCTCCAGAAGACATAATTAAAACTTTACAGAAAAACAATTATAATATTACCGTATATTATAAACTTGCAGGATATATGAATCGAGTCTTAAGAATGTTTGGACCAAAAACATATTTTCAGATATTAGCTAAAAGAACCTAATAGTTTGGTAATTTTATAAAGCACAAGTTTAGTTTTCTTTTTCTTTCTAAGAAACTGCGCAAATATTACATACTGATTCAATAGATTGGCAGGAATTATTTTAGAAATGTGTGAAAGTATTTTATAATGGCTAAAATAGAGCTGCATGAAAATTTGCTGATGTTTTATATAAGAGAATGACACCTCTGTGTTTTTCAATATATATGTATTAAAAATATTTCTTCCTTTATCTTTACTTTCGTCTATCATATCATATTTTTTATAAATATCTCTCATTTCTGTGGCAGGGAATGGATAAACTATTGATATTTGGAATAAGTCAGGATTGCATCTTTTGTTTAATTCAAATGTGTCTCGTATTGTTTTTTTTGTCTCAAAAGGCAGACCTATCATATTAAAAGAGCAAGTTTCAATACCATGTTTTCTACAAATATCAAAAGCATTTATTATCTGTTCGTTGGTCATATATCTGTTAAGATATTTTCTCCTTAGTTCATCATTTCCAGATTCAATACCAAAGAATATTCTGGTGCAGCCAGCTTCTTTTAGCGCCTTTGCTACTTCGTCTGTTATCTTTTCAACTCTTGCCATAAAACTGAATGGTATTTTAATATTGTTCTCTATGTAGACTTTGCAAAATTCTTTTGTTCTATTTTCAGATATAAGAAATTGCTCGTCAGTAAATATTATTTGAGGCGGATTGTATTTTTCTTTAATCGTCCTAAACTCTTCCATGCACTTATTGATACTTCTAAGTCTTACATAAGGAGAATCGCACGATTTGTATAGATCAACCATTTTCTTATTACAGCAATATGTACAATTGTGGGGACATCCGCGTCCTGTGGAGAAATAGAATCTGCCATCTCGGTCTATAAGACTGCTCTTATTGAAAATGTC
Organism: Nanobdellota archaeon; assembly: GCA_018901755.1. Taxonomy (GTDB): domain Archaea; phylum Aenigmatarchaeota; class Aenigmatarchaeia; order Aenigmatarchaeales; family Aenigmatarchaeaceae; genus JAHIDZ01. Next base: position 50,156 of record JAHIDZ010000021.1, read on the forward strand.
TCTATCTGGAAATGGCAAATCATCGAGACTCCCAAGCTTTCTTGAAGGATTTCTTGTTATAATGCCGTCTTTTTTTGACCATATATTCGCAATCTTATCAGCGTTTTTTAATCCAGTTTTATCGAAATCGTTGGCAACATCAAGAGCAGCATATTCTCCCTCTCCTACACATACTAAATCAATAGAAGGCTCATTTATCATTCCTTCTGGATCTATGACACTATGCCACCCACCAAATAATATTATAATATCAGGACGTTTACTTTTTACCTGTTTACTCATTTCAAGTATTCTTTGATAAGCCAGAGTGTGAACAGAGAACATAACTATTTGTGCATCAGATTTAATTATTTCATTTACAATTCCTTTTTCTTTTATATAATAATCATCCCAAAGCACAACCGAGTGTCCGCCTTGTTTTAACACAGCGCTTATGTAAGCCAGCCCCATGCTTATCTGTGATTCATCTGAAATGTATACAAGACCAATTTTAGCCATAGTAATCAAGATTTAATTTTTAATACTTTTCGTAAAATCCACGCATTAAAGATTTTTATATATTCTTTTAGATATTGTAGTTTTCTCTTACTTCGCAAAATTGTTTTAATGTAAGGTTTGTTCTTTAAGAAACTCGTTCTATATTTAGCAGATATATATTCAGATCTTAGTTCTTCAAGCAGTTTTTTCAAATCTATATTATGTTTAGCAAACTTAAATTCGGGTTTAAGTTCAGCTACAGCATTATCATATAATATATATTCTTCTTTCTTTAATTTTTTTATTTTACTATATAAATCGCATCCAGGATAAGGAGTTAGAATACCTACACTATTTTCATCAGCATTAAGTTCTTTGACAAGATTGAGTGTTTTTTTAACATCATCTTCATCTTCGTCAACTAAATTAAACATAAAGTTATTGAATGTTCTCATGTTATATTTTTTAGAAAGTTTAAACGCGTCTTTAATCTGTTGGATAGTTATTCCTTTACTAACACTGTCAAGTGTTTTTTGAGAGCCAGATTCTACACCGAATTCTATTTGTATGCAATTTGCTTCACTCATAGCTTTAATCATTTCTTCATCGACTGTATTAACTCTCGTTTGACATCCCCATATTAAGTTTATCTTTCTTCTGTTGAGTTCATTGCAAAAATCAATTACTCTTTCTTTCTGTAAAGTAAAAGTATCATCATAAATAAAGAACGAATCAATTTTATAATTTTTAATTAAAGATTCTATCTCATCAACAACTTTTTCTACACTTCTAAATCTTACCTTTCTTTTCCAGAGATTTTTGTTGGCGCAGTATGAGCAAGAAAATGGACAACCCCTACCAGTAAATATTCCAACGCCAGAAAGTGGCATATATCTTATAATACCCAGATTCGGCCTAAGATAGTAATCCATATCGACCATACTCCAGTCTAATAGAGGCAAGTCATCTAAATTCGCAATAAGAGCTCTTTCAGCTGTTCTTTTCATAGTATTATTTTCAAGATAAGCAATGCCATCTACATCTTTTGTGCTCTCGTTTTTTAATATAAGTTTAGACAACTCAGCGATTGTTATTTCGCCCTCTCCTATTACTGCAATATCAAACGGAGAATCTTTAAATATTATTTCTTCAGGTAAGAGTGTTGCATGAATACCGCCTACTATAATTGTTGGGTTATAGGTTTTTTTAATCCTTTCAGCAAGTTTAGTTATCTCATCAAGCTCAGTTGTAAAACATGACATTCCTATTATTTTAGGTTTATTTTTTTCAAGTTTTTCAATTATAGTGTTTTCAACCCCTTCTTTAGAAAAATGTTTTTGCAAATAATCTATTTTAACATCTATAATCTCGCAGTTTATTCCAACACTTTTTAGATAAGAGCCAAGATTTAGCATGGTTATTGGTAGCCCTATAGCATTTGCTCTCGATGGGGGTACTATAAGACTAACCAAATCATTATTCATTACGTATACCCCAAATCTCTCAGTCTTTTCATTATATTCTCTCTTGTTACACCACGGCCTGCTCTTTCGTGTGCATTTGGATCAGTGTTTTTATCTGTGCAGACATAACAACCTAAGGAAGTGAATCCTTGAGCATATAATGGATTTACTTTAAGATTAAATTTCTTCACATAGTCTAAAATGTCTTTTGATCTCCAAAATACTATAGGATGAACTCTAATATGAGCTGGTTCTTTTCTTTGTGAGAAGAATGTTTCTTTTGCTCTTTCTTCATGTTCTACTCCTCTCAATCCAACAAAGAATGCATCAAACTTAAGATCACCAATTGTTTTCATCATCGGCGCTATCTTATGATAACCGCAGCATATTTCAGTAAATTCTGGTGTTTTCATTCCAAATCGGTCTGCTATCTTCTGCATTTTGTTTTCGTTAGCCATTACAGCTGTATGATTAACTAAATGCCACTCTCTTCTTATTTGTTCTATAAAGTTGTAGGTTTCTGGCAAGTCGTGTTGAGTGTCTACAAATACTGTTTCTATGTCTGGTTTTACTTGAAGCATTAAATGTAGTAGAACTAAGCTATCAGTTCCTCCACTAAATCCCAAACCTATGTGTTTATATTTCGTCATTGCTTCTTTCATTATTTCTTTAGACTTCTCTATTTTTTCATCTAATGATAAATCTAATAGCTCTCTTACTTCTGGTAGCATTAAATCCTCGCAGTTTTTTGTTCTTTTTTCTTTATCAAATGATTCTATCATATTTTTACCTCCTTTTGTTTTGATTTATAATATAAAAAAATTAAAATAAAAAATGTTGTTACTATTAGTGCAATAATATATTTTATCTGTAATGGCGCTTCTCCTATCATTAACGCATAATATAAAGCAATTATGTTACCAGCCAAAAAAATTATATATGTCAATAAACTAACTCCTTCGGTTGTTTTAGTCTTTAGTGTTTTTATTATTTGTGGAATTAGCATTGAAGAAAATAGTATTGTGGCTATCCATCCAAGTATTTGAGCGTCAATCATTTTATTGATCCTCCTTTTTTATTATCATATATGGCACTTCCCATATCTCTTTGGTTCTTTTGTTTGTAGCATGAGCATAAATTCCGTGTTCACCGAGGTATTCCCCGTGATCTCCTATTATTAAAACGTTTCCGTCAAGCATCGGCAGTAATTTGCTCACATATTCTAAAACAAGATTTAAGTTCTCTTCATACGCTTTTCTTATACCTGTTACTCCTTCATTCATTCCAATTAATGTTACCGGAGATAATGTTTCGCTATTGAAAATCTTTCCCAGCTTCCACATTATTTGAATACCTACTATTTTCTTTATTGCATTTCCAAGCTTATTTCTTTTATCATTTTTTATTATAACTTCGTTTTCAGAGTATTCTTTAGTTATATATTTCCGATAGTTTTCTCCGATAAATGGATCGTGCGGTTGGAGATAGTGTATAATAATTCTTTTATCCGGGTATTCTTTAATTGTCAGAATGGCTTCTTTATTTACTGTTTCTGGTGGTATTGTTTTAAGTTCGTCGGACCATTCACAATCTATAATTTTAAAGAAATGTTTTTTGCCATCATAGGTCATATCATATAATTTTGTTTCAGTTACAGAATTTATGTAAGGAACTGTAGCCAGGTATATTGTATCATCATAATAACCTGAGAAGTTTTCATTCAGCCAAATCATTGTGTTGTTTGTTGATGATATTCCTTTTTTTAGAACTCCTGTGAAATACTTTTTATAATTCTTTTCAAAATAATCAAATCTGCATGCGTCTAATACGATCAGATATTTCCAGTCTTCTTTCATAATGTCAATCGTTTTTCCGTCTACTGTATATTTTTCTTGTTTCATTTTAAATCACATATATCCAAGTGCTTTTAATTTGTTTATAATTTTTAATTTATCATCTTCTGACAAAGTTTTTTTGCCGCTTTCAAGAGATAGCATTTCTCTTATGATAAAAATAACATAATCTGATACGCTCTGAAAACCAGTTCCTTTAATGTGTTTCTTTATCTTTTCTCCGAGTTGTACTGGTATTGATATTGTTGTATATTTTTGGTTTTTCATATAATTACCTGTAATTACAGGTTATTTAAAGTTGATGAACCTCTGGTATAGAACACTGGATTCTATAAATTTATGATTCATTTAATTTATAAGCAATTTAAACTAACTTTTCTCATGAAAACCTGTATGATAGTTTACTCATATTATCCGTTTGATGTCAGAGTTAGAAAAGAAGCGGAAGCATTGACTAGACACAAAATTGAAGTTGATGTCATCTGTCTTAAGAAGAAGGGAGAAAAAACTTATGAAACTATCAATGGTGTAAATGTTCACAGATTAAACTTTGAAACAAAACGAGGATCTAAGCTAAGATATCTCTACCAATATACGATATTCAACATCATCTCGTTCTTCAAACTAAATTCTCTTGACCGAAAAAGAAAATATGACACTATCCATATTCATAGTCTTCCAGACTGGTTGGTGTTTATTGCATTTATCCAGAAAATGAAGGGCAAAAGAATAATTTTAGATCTTCATGAATCGCTTCCAGAAATATTTTTGGCCAGATTTAATAGCAAACCATTAGCAAAACTTCTTGAATTTATAGAAAATATCTCTGCAAACTATGCTGATCAAGTAATAACAGTAAGCGAAACTCTTAAAAAATTGTTTGTGCAAAGAGGTGTTAGAAACAATATAACCGTTATAATGAATGTTCCTGACGAAGATCTATCCGCAATCAAATTTGCACGACCAGCAAATCTAAAAAACAGATTTGTAATAAATTATTCAGGCGGATTGAATAAAGAACGCGGTTTAGATGTGGCAATAAAAGCAATAAATGAAATTAAAGATGACATACCAAGCGTTTATTTAATGATATTTGGTTCTGGATCAGAAGATAAAAATTTAAAAGAATTAGTTAAAGAATTGAAACTTGAAAATTATGTTTTTTTCGGCGGACAAATTTCTAATAAAGAAGTTATGAAATATACTAAAATTGCTGACATTGGAACTATTCCATGGTATAGCAATCCAATAACAGAGGTGGGAATGCCAAATAAATTGTTTGAATCTATCGCTTTAGAAAAACCAATTATATGTGGCAATACCAAAGCGATACATGATCTCATGGGAGACAGCATTCTCTTCTTTGAACCAGGAAACTACAGAGACATGGCCAAACAATTACTATTTGCCTATCAAAATAAAAATAAATTGAAAGCCATGATAACGAGTGCTTCTAAAATTTACAAAAATATTAACTGGAATATAATGGAAAAAAGATTATACAATCTCTACAAATAATTTATTTCCTACCTAAAAACAATTTAATTAAATCAAAATCATCTTTACTGAATGTTTTAAACACTAATAACAATCCTAAATATGCCAACATTGCAACTGACACGAAAACGATTCCATATTCAAAATTTATGTAATATTTATCTACTAAATAAATTAGACCTGAGAAAATAACAACAGCTGGGATCGCATTCAGCACTTTTCTAGGGAATCCTATCTGCATCTTCCTCTTACATTCGATGGAAAGATATATCAACATAATTAGCTGCACTAACAAAAATCCATATGCTATCCCAACAGATTCATAGATACCATACAGAATAAATGACAGTATGGTGCTAAGTATTAGTGAGATTATAATATATTTTATTCTTGAAAGATGCCTTCCGTATGAATACAAAGATGTCATAAGTATCATGCTCAATCCGAGAAACATGAAAGCCATTAAAACAGGAAAAAAGAACTTTGATGCAAGTATGTATTTAGGACTGTATAGATGGAATATAATTTGTTTTGAGAAAAATGTTATGAATACGACTGCTGGAAAAAGAATTATGAAAGCATTTTTAAGCATAAGCTCAACAAATCTTCGCGCGCTGCTAATATCTCTTCTTGAAAACATCTCTGAAAGATATGGCAACAATATTCCGATCAGTATTAGTGGTAATGAAAGTATTATCTGCCCAAAGACAAGCGCTACTCCGAAAAGTCCTGCTTCTGCAATATCAAAAAACCCTAATATTAAAAGGCTATTCTGTATCAGCAACCATAAAACCATTGCATATACAGCCGATGATAATCCATAATTAATAAATTCTTTTTCTGGTTTTACTGTCTTGTATGTAAAATGCCGAATTAGATATATCATTATCGTTATATCAAAAACAATAAACGTTGCAAACCAACCGAACAAACCTGCGAGCACACCAACTCCGTATGAAATAAGTATGAATGGAAGGATCAGTCTAAGAGATTGTGATATTACATCTGATACCAAAAGCGCTGAGAAATTTTTTGTTCCCTGCAAAACTCCTTTCAGAACAATACTAATGCTTCCTGCCAAAATCAACAAAGAAAGAACCATTAAAGGAATTGTCATTGCATCATTTGCATAAATATATTTGGCAATGCTTGATGAAAATATAAATATTACAGCTGAAACAGCTAATGATATAATAAACGATTTTTTTAAAGCATATGTCATATAAGATCTTGTTCTTGCTTCACCGTGTATTGGCAAAAATCTAGATAGTGTCTCATTGAACCCCAAAGATGTAAATGGTGACACTATTGTATACAAACCAATTACAGTCATTAGTATTCCATAATCAATCGGAGCAAGAAATCTCCCCATCATTATATAAAATAAATACCCTATAACAGAAACTATTCCCATATCAAGGAAATAATATTTGAAATCTGAAACTATTTTTTCTCTCATCTTTTCACCTAAAATATCCAGTCACTATCGAAATATATCCTTTTCGGAACTAAAAATGGTAAGTTGTTTCCAACAATTACACCTAACTTAGACACTGCCTTTGATGTAAATATTCTTGGTTCGAAAAATTCTTTTAATCCGCGATTATATTTATCTATATCTGGGAAACATTCAACAAGCATCTTAGCAGACTGAAGCGCCCATATGATTCCTCCTCCTGAGTGAGGTTTTGCAAGCCCTGATGCATCACCTGCTAAAACTATTTTACTACTTTTCACCTGAACCAATCCTTCTGGAACCAATGATGATAATCGTTTAGCTTTACCTTTGTATATTTTATTGAACTCGCTAGTTGCATATCGTGGATCTGCCAAAACACCAATTTCTACTCTTTTACCACGTGGTATTTTCCAAGCAAACCCAGTTTTAATTGGCCATGTTTCAACAACAGATGATTTGCTGTTCTTATCATTATCATAAGCATAAATGCCTAATCTGAAACTTGGATCTTTGGCTTTCAGTTGATGCCTAACTAAAGAATTTGGGCCGTCTGCACCAATCACGTAATCAAATTCGTATTTTTTGCCTTTAGAAATTATAACTGGTCTATCTCCATCTATCACTCTATCAACTGGTGAATTAAGCAATATTTTTGCTTTTCCTAATGATACCACATATCTATCTAACTTATCGTGGTCGAGAACTATCATCTTAGGATCTAACATTAAATCTATGGTTTTCTTAGGAAAATGTATTTTTATTGTATCTATTTGATTTGTGATAAGTTTTGTATTCTTCGGTATGAAATCCCATAACCTTTCTGAAATAAGACCAGAACAAACCTCTTTCCCTACACGGTTTCTAGCTTCAAAAACTGTTACATCGTGTTTCTTTGAAAGTTGCCATGAAATATATGCTCCAGCTATCCCACAACCGACGATGCCAATCTTCATAACATCTATTTATAGAGTGGGTTTATAAATTTTAATTTGTAGTGTTATTTATGAAAAAAGACACAATGCAATTACTAATACCAATTATAATACTGGCAATGTGTGTATCATACTTACTGATACAGCCTGGCGGACTTAGTTTGGATGTTGATTTTAAAGGTGGAACGCAAATTGTTATCGAATCGTCGCAAGCATTTGATACAACTTCTATGGAAAATATTTTAAAGCAATATGAAGTAACTATACGAGTTGCTAAAGGTCTTAGCAGCTATTCAACAATGATAGATTTTGACGCTAGCATCGATCAAACTGAAGTTGTAAACACATTAAAAGAAAATGGATTTGTATTTGAAAAATATTCTGTACAATCAGTGAGTCCGATTTTAAGTGCTTCATTCTTTTCTCAAGCTATCATGGTTTTAATAGTCTCTTTCGTATTCATGTCACTTGTTATATTATACATATTCAAATCTCCAGTCATATCTGCATACATCGCAATATCTCCTGCTATTTCGATAATAGAAACATTAGCAATAACACAAATGTTAGGTATCAAATTATCAATGGCTGGATTTGCTGCGCTAATTATGATTGTTGGCTATTCTGTTGACGGTGATGTTATCATCGCTACGCGAGCGCTGAAAAGAACAGATATTACAATGAATGAACGATTTAAAGCAAGTTTTAAAACAAGTTTAACTATGCAAATCACAACAATTGCAGCACTTACTGCACTTTTAATTTTCTCAGTATCTGGAGTAATAACAACAATCGCAATTTATTTATTAATTGGTTTGATACTTGATTTGCAAAATACATGGCTATTGAATGCAAACCTACTAAGACGTTATATCGATAAGAAAGGTGTAAAGTAATGGATCTAAAAATATTTAAAAATTGGAGAATATTATTAATGGTTTTCTGTTTAATACTTGCAATTATAGCAATAAATCCTATAGGTCACACTGGTGTTGTTATTAAATCTATTGATCAAGATTCTCCTTTCTATGGAAAGGTTTTACCTGGTGAAAAAATAAATTGGGCAAATGAAAAAACTATTAGCAAAATTTCAGATTTCGACGAATTCCAGAATTTTACTGGTGTATTTAGATTCATGCACAATGACAAATTAGATCTTGTAAATATTGAGACACCTGGACTTGGAATTAGATTTGTAGAAAAAACTGGAAGCAATATTCAACTTGGTATGGATCTTGTAGGCGGTACACGAGTTCTGTTAGAACCTACGGAAAATGTTACAGATGAAATAATACAACAGACTAAGATAGCTCTTGAAACAAGAATTAATACTTATGGGCTTGCTGAAGTTATTATTCAGCCAATTAAAGACATTAACGGTAAACAATATATTCAAATTGAAATGGCTGGAGGTTCACGACAAGAAATAGAAGATTTACTTTCTAAACAAGGTAAATTTGAAGGAAGAATACCTATGGTTGTTGCATTTGAAAGTGGTTCAGGCGTATTGAAAATTGGTGGTAATGAATATAGTGTAATTTATCATAACACAACAATTGAATTAAATAATCAATATTTATCTTATAATGAAACTTTCAAATTAAATAACATTGATTTTAAATTAGAAAATTTCACTTCTAAAGGAGCTGTATTCATATCAACTGTATTCAGAGGAGATGATATAACTAGCGTCTGTATGCAGAACAATCCAGGAATATGTACATCTACTCTAACGCAACAGAGTACTGGTTGGCAATTCATGTTCCAAATTTTCTTAACTGAAAAAAGTGCTGAAAAATTCGCAGCAATAACACAAAATATGAAATCTCTTGTTGATCCTAACAGTGGTGAATCATATCTTGAATCTAGAATATATTTATATTTAGATAATAACGAAATAACTAATTTAGGAATTGCTGCTGATCTTGCTGGTAAAGCACTAACACAACCAGTCATAACTGGTGGAAGTAAATTAAAAGAAGATGCACTAAATGAAAAATTAAAATTACAAAGTATACTAAAATCTGGGGCACTTCCAGTTGGTGTAAAAATAATTAGGGCAGATGATATTTCTCCTTCACTTGGTAAAGAATTTGCAGATTCAACAATTAAAACATCTATAATTGCGCTGCTTGCAGTTGCTATCGTTATTTTCTTAAGATATAAAAAATTCAAAATACTTATACCGATGATGATATGGTCGGTTGCTGAACTTATACTAACTCTTGGTGTGGCTTCGTCAATACATTGGACATTAGATATGGCATCTATTGCTGGTTTGATTGCTGCAATCGGTACTGGTACTAACGATCAAATCATGATTATAGATGAGATAATGCTTGGGCAGAAAGAAAAAATCTATACATTAAAACAAAAAGTTAAGAAATCGTTTGGAATAATATTCAGCGCGGCAGCAACAATCATAGCTGCTATGTTACCACTATTCTTCGTTGGAATCGGTGTTATGAAAGGTTTCGCAATAACTACAACAATCGGTATCTTAATCGGTGTATTCATAACTAGAACCGCATTTGCTACAGTTATGGAATATGTTCTTGAAAAAGAATTGAATAAACCAGATAAACCAATTGAAAATAAAACAGTTGTACCTAAATAGTATAATAAGCATTTAACCTTTTAGTTTGATTATTGCACAGGCAATGTTTGGTATCTATTTGTACATTCTCGGTTTTGAATTACTGTATATCCAATGATCTACTAAACTCTGTTTGACGCCCAATTCTTTAGATATTCTAGGTGAGCCCCATCCGGTTTTTTGTCTTAAATCTATAGCTTTGTCGTACATCTTAACTTTTCCATTTTCTATTTTAATTGCACGCTTCAAAATAACCATCATATTTTCAAATGCCTTGGCCTTATTTGAAGCATAAAGTGCTGGTAACTCATTATGAAGTTTTAGAACATTTATTTGGTTCGACAATATACGAAATCCGAACCTGTTTTTATCGTACATTTCCCTAACATCACTTATCTGTACACCAAAACTTTCCATACCTCTTTTAAATTCTTCTAAAAACTTAATATGTGATATTATATATTTATGTTTAGTCATATGAAAAGCGATGGTAGAAGATGTAGCATTTTTGCCACTTTCTAATTTTGGTGTTGATATTTCTGACCACAATAAACCTCTACAAAAGTTTCTTAAAATCTCTTCATTAAGCCAAACCCATTTCGGGAACTCATATTTGGCTATTGTCTTTTTTCCTTTTGGAACTCCTAAACTATATAACAAATGAACGAATGGACTATGAGAAATTTGTAATTCATACCCAACTCCGCATATCCTTCCTTTCTTAGTTATATGATCAGTAGATATTTCTCTAATTGTTCCTATTTTATTCAAGTAAATTTCGCATTCTCTGTTGATTGCTTCGAGATCCTGTTTTGTGCCACCAAAACTAACGCTTTTTAGATCTTTTCTTAGGTGGCCGTCGCCAAAAACAAAACCACAAATACCTGCTAACCACAGGTTTCTTTTTGTTGGTTTTACTATGAATGGTAAAAAGTTTAATTTTTTGAGTCTTATTACGGATCGAATTGGTATTGGTGCATTATCTCTATTAAACCAATTTTGCAGTCTTGATTTCGGAATGTTTAGTTGTTTTGATATGCGTTCATTAGATATTTGTGGGCTTCTACTTCTGTTTAACCAAGAATAAACCATGTAACGAGATATGTTTAGTCTCGCTGCTACTTCTTTCTGTTTGACTCCCCGTTTAATAAATTTGTCGACTAGTTCTAATTTTGTTTTATTTTCATCCTCTAGTTTCTTCCTAAGAACTTTTGCCTTCAAATATTGAAAACTTCTGATCTGTGTATCTCTAGAATAGGTTTTAATTATATTTTCGTCATCAACGAAAATCATATTTTTCGAATTATTTAATGTTTTCATAAATATTTATAATATCATTAAACGTATTTAATAACCATGTTACTAAAAACATCGAGTTATAAATTAAACCTTTTTATTCTTTCCGCTTAGTTTTAAAATACTTTCCGCTATATCGCCAGTCTCTTCCAATACATTGCGTGCTATGTCTTCAGTTACGCCAGTCTGTTCCATTACCATCTTTGCATCTTCTTCAGAAAAACGCTCTGCTGGTTTATCTTCAGACTTCTCAGAAACTTCTCCTGTTATTTGGAATGTTTCCTGCCCACCCATCTTTATTTTCATAACTTCTGGATTTTTAATTATTATCTGTTTAGAACCTGATTTAATTATAACTTCATCTGCTTCTACTTTCTGATTCTGTATACCCATCTGTTTCATCATTTTTTCTATTTGCTTTTGATTCATTGATAGCATAAATCTAATTTGTAGAGAAAGTATAAAAAGGTTTTATTTTTCAAAAATTATGTTCGCATTATTTCCATTGAATTTCTTTCAGAAATCATATCAAATGGAAATGGTAAATAGTATGGTGCATATGCACGCAGTCTTGGGAAAGATTCTCCTCTTTCCTCTCTGATCCGAATTTCTTTTTTTAACTGACTTTTTGTATTTGGGCCTAAACAATAAGCATGTGTTTTGATTCCGTAGTACGCTATTTCTGTCAATGCTATTGTACATAGCAGTGTTCCTTCAGTTAAAGTAACCATAAATATAATATCGTAGGAAAGGATTTAAATAACAATTCACTCCACAAATAGGGTTTAAATCTCTTTCTGTCGTAAATTTGTTATGCGATATCCTATAGATGAAGACTTCAGAGCTATGGAAAAAATTGGTAGAAAAGTAGCAAGTGACCTAGATTTAAAAGTAAAATATGATGAAAAGGTTACACTTTACAAAAAGTTCATTAAATTACTTGAAGGTGGTTCTAAAACACACACAATGAAATTCCACCAAGAAAATGGCCAAGATGTCATAAAACTTCCAATAGATAGAAAATTACCGTTATTAAGAAAAGAATTACAAAACGGACCTAATAATAGAGGTAATGTTCGCTGGGTTGGAGAAATTGTATTTGATTATATTGATGTTACACAATGGGGCTATGTTACCAAAAAGGATGCTATTAGTGATGGATTCAAAAGTAAGAAAACATTTATTTCTGGAACAGAATCTTTAGCTAAAGATAGAGGATTTAATTTAACTCCTAAAAGTAATATTTCATTCTATCATATAGAAGATATTATTTGGGGGTAGATTACTCCACGTATGGGTAAACACAATTTATACTAAACTAACTCTTTCAATTTTCTGTGTTAGATATCATCATCGCAATAGTTGCAGGGCTGGTTTTTGGTGTAGTGGCCGGATTGCTTCCTGGTCTACATCCAAATAACACAATACCGATTATACTCGGCTTAACATCATTTCTCTCTCCGCTTCAAGCAAGCGTTCTACTCATATCAACCGGTGTATCAAATATATTTGTAAACTTCATTCCGTCTGTATTATTAGGCGCGCCAGAAGACTCTAACGTATTAGGCGTTTTACCTGGTCATCGATTACTTCTTGAAGGAAAAGGATTTGAAGCAATAAAATTATCTGTAATGGGTGCATTCTTTGGCATGATGTTTTCAATCGCCGTACTTCCATTGTTCGCATTGTTCATATCAACTGTCTATGAATTCATTCGACCAAATGTTCACTATATTCTTATTCCGATTGTAATCTATATGATAGCTAAAGAAAAAGGATATGGAAAAGTATTTGCGATTCTAACTTTCTTTTTATCTGGTCTGCTCGGGATTTTAGTTTTAGACTATTCAGACGCAATGCTATTTCCACTACTATCAGGATTATTTGGTATGCCCACTCTTCTGATATCTATTACAAGTAAAACGTCGTTACCTAAGAAATTTGAAGATACTGACATAACTATGAAAAATAAAGATTTAATTAAAGCATCTGTTATTGGGAGTCTTAGTGGAATTATTGCTGGATTACTACCAGGTTTAGGAGCGGCACAATCGACAGCTCTCACACAACAAGTGTTTAAAGAAAATGACGGACGTAAATTTCTAGTGTCTATCGGCGCTGTGGCAAGTTCTGATTTAATTTATTCAATTATGGCTCTTTATCTTATTGGCAATCCACGTTCTGGAATAGCAGTTGCTGTGTCGACTTTAATGGAAGTTGGATTTAACGAAGTGTTATTATTTCTTTCTATAATTCTAGCTGTCTCTGGAATTAGCGTTGTAATAACATTAAAGATGACCAAATTCTGTTTGCAGATTATGAGAAAAGTAGATTACCAAATGTTGTGCGCGTCAACAATGGCTCTAATATTTATTATGATTTTTATTTTCTCTGGTCTAATCGGTTTAATTGTTTCAATCATAGCAATGTGCATTGGGCTAATTCCAAATTATACAAACGTAAGAAGAACACATTCAATGGGATGTTTATTACTTCCAACAATACTTTGGTTCGCTGCGATTCGATTAATTTAATTTTGATAATTTTTTACAAAGATCTTCAACTGTATCAAATTTAATTATTTTATCTGAAATTTGTTCAATTAGTTCTGAGCGCACACCGTTCTTAATTGCTAAAAAGATTTTCTTTCCTTTAGCAACTGCATAACCAACCTCAACCAATATTTCTTCATTTTTCTTATTTGATTTAATAAAAACTAAAACTGCCTCATAGTTGTCTATTTCCTTCATTGTATCCAAATAACTCTGTTTTCTTGTAAATTTATTTTTCTTATAATATTTTTCTTTTGACAATGAACAAAAACATATATGTTTGGCTTTCTCTAATGAAGCTATAATTTTATTACATATTTTCTCCAATTTTACTATTTCCTCTCCAGTAAATCGATATATTAAAAATATTTTCATGTCATCAACTCGCGAACTCCACAAACTTACCCATACTTCCATCACAAGAAAAGTATAAACCAGACTTACATTCTGGGCAAACGCCCATAAGCGGTGGTCGTCTAAATTCCCAGTGGCACTTCTTACATACAACGGCATTATAGTTCTTAAGTGTTGTTCTCTCTGGTGAATCTGCGCCTTTGCTTAATATGTCTCCTAAATTCTTTTGTCTTGATCCTTCTAGTAATTCAGATGAACTAATACCGCATACTTCAAATATTCTTTCTATCGGTGGCATTACTTGATTTTGAATATAATATACCGGATCAACTTCAAGTCCTTTTTCTCTAACATATGCTGGATCTTCAGCACGTTTTGATACAAGTTGATTGCCCTTCACTATAACATATCCTAATCGTTCACCGACCATACTCCCAAGATTTGGATCGCGCGCTATCATTTTTCTAGCAAGCTCAACATGAGGAACTGTTCCATCATATTTGTCTAAATCTTTAGTCACTGCTTTAATGATTGTTAGGTCGTCAAGAACAACCAATCCTTTAGATATGTCATGCGCGATGTCTCTAACATGTCTTGCTGCTTTCGATATGTCTCCTTCCATAAGTATAATCTCTAAAACTTTCTTCATCGTGCCTGTTGTTAGCTTACACCAGTCTCTTCTGACTGTTTCAATACCTTTCATTATCATCTTATCTTTCCAAACACCATCCGATTTTGTAAATGACCAAGCGGCGTATCTTTTCTTAGAAAGTATTAAGAAACGCTTGAAAAGTTTTTCAAATTGTAATTCTAATCCGTCCAACCTATCTGTAACAAACTTAGCTATCTCATCTCCAAGCAGACTGGCCTGATCTAAATCAGTTATGTCTGTTTTAACAAATACGCTGTCTGTATCTCCATAGATAACTTTAACATTAAAATTATCTTCAACTAGTTTCTTAGTCTTAGCAATGTTCTCTCTTCCCCAGGCTGTAATAGATGCAGCTACTTCTGGTACATAAAATTTAGCTCCCACAAATCCAATATACCCCCACAATGAAACTAACATTCCCTTTAGTGCGTATTGTTTAGCGTCAAGTATTCTAAGCTTCTCTTCGTCTCTTTCGTCTTTCATTAATTTTTTGATTTCGAATCGAGTATCAAAATAATATCTTGCAACGTGTGGAAAGATTCCTTCTCTAAGATTCTTCCGTGCAAACTTTGCGCCAATTGGAGATAAATTATAATCAGTAGCAGCAACACTATCATCTTTCACAAGAACAGATGGACAAATATTATAGTGCATAATCATCGAAGGATACATTGACTTAAAATCTAATACTAAAACACAGCCATCTTTATGCAGACCGACAGTTGGTTCTAATACCGTAGCACCTTTGAATTTAATTTCTCTAGTATCTGAAAATGGTTCATGTTTTGGTTTACATGGCATGATTGTATTTTTCTTTTTTAATTCGTGCAACAATGCATTTTCATGACGAGCAGTTTGACCAGACATTAAATCTTCTAAAACTAGCCCAGAAAGTTTCGACATTTCAATAAATTTATTCATATCAACAAGTTTATGACTAGTAACTAATTCGAGAGCTAACTCAGAATCAACTCTACAGTAATGCGCAAATTTTTCTATATCTTCACGTGTTCCTCTCCACAATTTTGCCATTTCTTTCCATGACCCAACCTCAACTTTACCTTTTCCAAGCAAAGCCATTGAAACTGTATTAAGATCAAATCTAGCAAGTCTATGTGGTTGATCATAAACAGAAAGATATCTAATAATGTAGTATGGATCAATTATTGTTCTTCCGCTTATTGATGTTCTCTGACTAGCAGAGTAATTTCTAGTAAATGTTTGTTTGTCTGAACGTCCGATATCTCTTGAGATTTTATTTACATCAAATCTTTTTAAAATATAAGGCATATCGTAATTTTCTATGTTATATCCAACAAGAAAGTCAGGATCATAATCAAGTAGTATGTCTTTAAATTTTTCTAACATTTCTTTTTCATCTTTGCAACAAATTGTATCTTCACCGCCACACTGTTTTGTTAAAAGAACTACTGATTTTTTTCCTTTGTAATCTGGGTAAAATATCATCGATATCATAGATATTGGATCTACTTCATATTCCGCCATTCCGCCTTTTTCTACAATTGTTTCAGTGTCAAGTGCTAAATACTTCATTGGTGCATTTTTAATTACATCAATTGGTTTTACTGATGTTGCTTCAATTGCTTTACATTTAACAGTTGTGGTTCTAACGGGATTTCCTTCTACTTCCATCCAACCCATTCCGCGAAGTCCGTGATCAACCATGAATCTATATTTGAAAAGCACATCTGCTTCATATGCAGTTCCAAATTTCTGGGCCCATTCTCTTATTTCCCGCATTCTTGTTGGATCTGTACCAATTATTTTTATAACTTTCTTTGGCTCTGGAATATATCCAATTGGAAGATATTTTTCAACGACTTCTGCACCCAATCCTTGTTTCTCTATTTCAAACATTACATCTCGAATATCTGTTTCTTCTATATCCAAGAAAAAATATGGTAAAACATTATTGTAAAAAACACAAATTGGTTCTCCTTCAGCATTTTTGCAAAATAATCTTATTATCGCTTTTCCACTAAGCAAAATATAATCACAGTCAAAAATTTGCAAATTCATTTTCATTCAATCGTCTCTTGGTTAAATTTAATTACGTTTCTATTTTTTAATTCTAGTACACATGTATCATTTAGAATTGTTATTGATTTATAATTCGTATTCACGTCTTTATTTGTAAAAATTACATCTGGAACGGTATCGATAAGAAAATCTATTTTATTAATATTCAGAAATCTTTTCTTTATTGCTAAAAGGGGATCATTATCAAACATTAATAAGAATGTGACGCTATCTATTTCAATATAAGTTGGATTTGAAATATATTGTAAATTTCCATCGATTCTATCTTGATTAGCTAGTATGAATATTTTTGTTCTTGGGTGTGTATCTTTTAATTTTTCTACATTATCACAATTTCCGACAAAAAAATAATCTCCTTCAATGTGTATATCTTTAGAAAAATCATGATTAATTATGAATGCAATCTTAGTGTCAGAATCAGAATAACTTACATTTCGTAATGGTACGTCTGGATATAGGACCTTTTCTCCAAAAAGCAATTTGTTATTGTAACTACCACTTATAGCAATAGTATCATCTAAAACTATCTTATCTCCAATATCATTGGAAATTATAGCTTTCAATGAACCGGTTTTATCTTCAATTTCAATTAATATATTTCCGCTGCTTGGTTCTTTTCGCTTAACCATTCCAATTATACTAACCTTTCCATTCGTACATTTGTTTATTGATACTATATTTGATAGCTCAACTTTCCTTATCAAAATGCTCTGAATGAAATCATAACGTTTATTTAACATGTCAGTAAGTTCCTGCATACTTATTCTCAATTGTTTCTTATGAGACTTAATTATATTGAAGTTTGAAATTTTTAGAAAAATATCTATTATATCACTAGTAAGTATTAGTGGTCGCTCTTCACGTGTTTTATCAATTATTCTTTTTATTTCATTTTCATTAAGTGTATTCAGTCTAGTATTCGCTACTGGATCAATCAGTACTCCAAGATTCATAATATCTTTAATATGGTTCATATAATCACGTGAATGTCTGTTGCAACATCTTTTGCATCTTACCAAAAGCTACATCAGCAAGATTTATTGAAACTACTCTTGTTCTACCATAACGACCTCTTGAAACAATTTTAGTATTAATCACTCCAAACATGTCTAGTTCAGCAATAAGATCTGAAACACGCCGTTGAGTTAATGGTTTTAACGTATTTTCTCTACAAATGTCAATATATTTCTCAACTATCTCTCCAGTATCTATATTGTCTCTCTTATCCAACTTCATTATTGCCCACATTACAGCTTGAGATTGTTTAGGTTGAGCTCTAACAAACTCGGTTGTTCGATCTAGATCTATCTTTTCTTCAGCTGTATCAACATGAGTTAGTTTAATCTTAGTCGCCCCAGATCTTTCTGCTAGTTCTCCAGCAACTCTTAACAAGTCTAGTGCTCTACGCGCATCGCCGTGCTCTTGAGCGGCCAATGCCGAACATTTCTCAATAACGCCTGGATCTAAAATGTCTAGTAAAAATGATTCCTTAGCTCTATCCTTTAAAATCTCTTGAAGTTGGATAGCGTTATATGGTGGGAAAATAAGTTCTTCTTCAGATAAAGATGATTTTATTCTTGGGTCTAAGTTCTCTATGAAGCTCAAATCATTAGTAATTCCTACGATTGTTATCTTTGCATACTTCAAGTCCTGGTTCAAACGAGTCAAATTGTATAATATCTCGTCCCCTGTCTTCTGAATTAAAGCATCTATCTCATCTATAACAAGTATAATATTTTGTTTCTTAGTTTCTATACATTTTAAAAAAATAGAGTAAATTTGGTTTGTCGGAAGGCCTGTAAAAGGAACTATAACTCCAAATTCTTTAGATAGGCTGGCCAATAATCTATACTCTGTATCGGCTGATTTCATCTTACAATTCAGATATATTACTTTTATTGGGTTTTCGGATCCAGTTGCTCGTTTTTCAATTTGGTCTCCAACCAACTTAGCCACCAGTGACTTACCTGTTCCTGTTCTGCCATAGATAAAAACATTACTTGGCTTCTCCCCTCTAAGCGCTGGTGCCAGAATTCGACCCAATTCACTGATCTGAGGTTCACGGTGTGGTATATTTGTAGGTGTGAATGATACTGTTAAGACAGAACGATCTTTAAAAATTGTATTATTTCCTAATGCTTTATCAAAAATATCATCTAGTGTCATTATAACCCCTGTTTCCTATGTAGATAAGTGCCGTGAACATATTTATATCTCACTTCACGTTACCCCTTCACTTCCTATGGAACATCACGTGAATTCATATCTATAGGAAATCGTGGTATTTTTCGCGGGCCTATCCTTTATTTCTTATGGAAACAAATATATAAATATTTCGATACTTGACCTTCTCTTCTTATAACAGTGTTATTATTATTATTATTATTAGGGTTAATTTTTTGTTGTAAAAGAGTTCGACAGGAAATAAAGGTGTGGGCCCTATTTATAATTTTTTCTTAGAAGACTTGTAACTTCATCACTTTTCATGTTAACTATCGCAACGGGGATACCTTCAGTTTCAGCAATTCTTTTGGCTAGCGCATCCATTTCAGTATCTTTGGTTTGTAGAACAACAAGTCCAGGTTTAAGATTTGTTACTTTCAAAGCAACCATAGAACTACGACCACTATGTGCGCCAGTGAATATTAGAGCTCGTTCATTGGTTAATCCATATAATTTTACCATTTCTGTTGGAGAGAATTCAACTATAACTTTTAGAGCGTCTACAACAGTGTATCCATATAATTTATTATCATTAAGATCTTTTCTAACAACGATTTTAGCATCAAGTTTTCTACAGAATTCGTCAACTGTTACTGGTTTCTCGAATTCCTTCATAGAAGCAATAGTATCTCTTACTTGTTTTGTTGGGAAATTAGAGAATTCGTGAACAACTTTACCACCAGTTTTTTCATCAAGACTAATCATGGCATCCACCATTTTCTTAATGATTTTGATACCAGGAGACAATCTTCGTCCGTTTTCATAGTCAGATATTACGGAAGGCATTATGTCTAACTGATCAGCTAGCGTTCTCTGAGGTATTTTGAATATATTTCTCCACTTTTGGATAGTTTGACCTGCATTAGAACTTAAAACAATTTCTCCAGCAATTCTTTTAGCAAGCGATTCTTTCGCTACTTCGCCTTCTTCCATAATATATTAATTGTCGTATAACACTTATAAAAACAAACGACACTCGATTTATATATCACTGGAGAGTAATATATCTATGGAGAACGATAAAATTGGTAAATATTGGGTAAAATTCAGACATCTTAGACATGATTATAGTGATGTCCAACCAGATCAAGACATTAGAACAATGAGCCGAGAAGAGGCCCAGAAATATAAGTATCGTGGAAATTGGTTTCAGCGTAGCCAGTCTTATTTAGAATTAATGAAATATGATATGGGAAAAATAAAATGGTTTAAATTCGCTGATAAAAAATTAGTAAAAAATATAGATAATTTTTTAGATTCCCAAACATCTTCTACAATTGGAGGTAAAATAACACCAGAAGAAGTTGCAAGAGCAAATGATATTCTAGATGAGACAATTCTATATCTCGAATCTGTAATGAAATGATATTCTTACGAATATAGATACGGTTTGTTATTGTAAAATTTATTTATTTAACAATAGAATATTACAAGAACGAATATTTCCCAGCAGTCGTCAGTGTTTTAGTATCAGATATACCATTTTTCCTACGTATGTCACTAATAATATCTAAAGTTAAGCTCTCATTGCTATCGGCAACTACTTTGGCTATTAAATCATATTCACCAAAAAGACCACGTATTTCAACCACGTAAGAACATGTTAGAAGATCATTGTAAACTTTTTGTGATTCTCCAGGAGCTGCATCTATCAGTACAAATGCAACTACTTTTCCATCTGGTTGATATTTGGTTGTTTTTTCGTGTTTTAGTCTATTATGCTCTAATTTTTCATTTTTCTCTTTCATATCATATATAGGACAAGAAATTATTTAAAAGCATACAAATCTTTATATTGCTTCAAAAGTTACTTATTATTATGACAACAGGAATAACTGTAAAAGACGCAATGGTTCCAAAAGTGATAACAGCATTACAATCTCAAACTGTTCAGGAAGGAGCAGAAATAATGCGAAAAGAAGACATCGGAAGTATTATAATTTGTGAAGGTAAAAATCCAATCGGAATCGTAACTAGAGAAGATATGGTAACTAAGATTGTTTCTAAAAACATGGACGCTTCTAAAATAAAATTAAAAGATATAATGAGCAGAACATTGATTATGGCAACACCAGAAGAAGATTTGGCAGTCGCTGCAAGAAGAATGGTGCAGTATGGTTACGAAAGATTACCCGTAATAGATATGGGAAAGCTTATTGGTATAATTTCAGATAGAGAAATCGCAAGAGTTGCACCAGCAGCTATAGAAATTCTAAGAGAAAGACTTATGATTGATGAAGATGATTCACCAGAAGATGAACATGAAGATGTTACAGATGGCGATTGTGAGTTATGTGGTAGTTTCTCAGAGGAACTTCATAGTATAAATGACAAATGGGTTTGCGACAATTGTAAAGACGAAGCAGAAGGATTGTAGGTTTATTTGAATTCAGAAAGTTCATTCTTATTTTCCTTTGTTTATTCTCGTTTCATTATGTGAATTATAGTTTGAATCTCAGGACACATCTACCGAAAAACTTAAATATATGTTAGGAGAAAGGTTTAAATCGTTTTTGTTTATCCAACTTTATTTGCATCATGTGGTATCTTTTTATGAATCCTGCTTTTTCATAAACTTCAACGGTTGGCAGATTCCCAACAAAAACATCAATTTCAGAAATAATACATTTTTTCCCCTTAAAAAAACGCAACATATTATTTATTAATTTGGTTCCAATTCCTTTTTTCCTTTGTTTCGAGGTCACAACCAATTCTTGTATCTTGCCAATTTTATATTTCATTATCTTTTTTATATAACCCCAGATATAACCAACTACCTCCCCATTTAACTCGGCAACAAGAATCAGATTTGTTGGATTATTTATTGCCTTTTTATGAGAACGTTTTTTTATTTTCCAGAAATTTTCTGAAACTGTATGAAAATCTTTGTCAAATTTTTTATGATATTTTATAGATTCTCTATCAAGCTTATTAATTATTGCAATGTCACTTTTCTTTGCTGTACGGATTAGCATAAAAATATAAGATTTTACTGCTATAAAAAATACATACACATCTAAAAATTTTAATATGAGAAAGATGAAAAAATCCAACTGGCGATATAAAACAAATCGCCGAAGGATTGATATATTGTAGTTCTAATTAATCCGTGCAATATCCACCAGATTTACAAAACTTTTTAATCCATGGTACGCTGTAAACTGGATTTTCATTTTCTACTTTTTCTATTTCCATCATTTTCCATTTCATTTTTTACACCTCAATCATTTCACATGCTAATGGGTCCTTCCCATAAATATTCCCATTTTTTTGAGCATTATATCTACAACCGCCACGACATTCTTGAATCGTTTTACACGGAGAGCACTCAATAAGTTCAGATAGTTTTATTCTTGTTTTCTTTTCCCAGGCATTTTCAAGAGACATTTCACGCATATTACCAATGGAATCTTCCAAAAGACTACAAGAAGAATAGTCTCCATTGGCTTTCATTGTGAGCAGGTGTGTTCCACACGCATAATTACCACATGATTTATGTGGCCCACCATCTGCTTTAGAATATCTTTTCATTATGTTTGCAGCGGCTTTCTTATCAACTGCATAGTCTTGATTGTTTTCCCATCGCCCAGCATCAAAAGGATGTGATACTATCCATTTTTTAATATCATATTCATCTAGAAGCTTTTTCATTCCACCAAACTCGTCTAAATTATTTTTATGAACCATAGTAGCTATTGATACACTATTATTTGCGTTTAATAAATGTTTTATTCCATGCACGGTTTTTTTATAAGTACCCACGCCTCTCATAAATTCATGTCCATGTTCAAGTCCATCTAAACTAATCTGAATATTATTTATATTCAATTGTGATGCATCTTCTTCGGTTATTAGTGTTCCATTTGATAGCAACTCAAAACTCATATTATATTTAGGAAGTATTTCATTGAGTTTCCAGAAATCATCATATTTTAAAGGCTCTCCGCCCGAAAATAGTACAGTTAACCCCTGCGAGCTTTCCATTTCATTTAATAAATTTTTAACATCCTCAAATGGCAAACTATTGTTTCCTGGATCCCCCAGGTAACAGTGCTTACACCTTAAATTACAGTCTTCGGTAAGATGAATTAGAAGATATCTTAAAGATGGAGACGGTGATGGGACCAATTGAAAATTTCTCTTTTCAATAGGTTCTGTTTTTCGTTCATATATCTTTTCTTTAATGAGATAGTCAATAAATTCATTATTTTCAATTTCATCCACTTTAATGTTTTGATTGTTTTTTATAAAATCTAATGTATTTTCATTAATTTTAAACAATTCGTTGGTTTGTTTATTGAATATAGAAGGATATTCTAGTATTTTTAAAGAGCAATCTTTATTTAATGATAGATAACCGGTATTCTTAGTTACCATAACTACTTATTATGTTTAAAAGTTTAAATATAGATATGATAGTCAAAGTTAAAGTTAAACTAAATTCTAATAAATTTCATGTTGAAGAAGGAAATCCATGGATTGTCTCGTTGACAGAACCAGCTGAAAATAATCGAGCTAACTTAGAACTGATAAAAGAAATGTCAAGAATGTATGGTTCATGTAAGATATTACGAGGGAAGACATCTAGAAATAAAACAATAGAAATTTAATCTTAAGAACCGATAACAAATTTTTCAAGAAATTTTACAATATACACTTCTTTTGTTATATCATCTATTGACATAATTTAAGTGTGTGTAAAAAACCTTAAATATAGATGACAGCCTAGTAAACACTAGAAATTTAACCTTTCAAGTATTTTATAACTATTTTCGTTATTTTCACACCATGTTACCAGATTAGATTTTCCAACTTTTGTTATACGATACTCTACAATAATCCCGTTCGGTTTTTTATGAGGTTTTATTCCACTTGAGCTGTTGTTAAACCATTCTAGTAACTCTTCTTTGCCAACTTCAACTACATCACTCTCTGTAGCAATACTTTTATTAATTATTTCATTTTTTTTAATAAGATTTGGGATATATATCGTATATTTTACTCCAAGAGAATCTATTTCTTTTCTTGCTTCTTCGCGCGTAAATCCATTTTGCCTTTTGTTAGCAAAATATAGTAAAACAATATCTCTTCTAACAGTTGGTAATCCAGTTTCAGCAACTTCCACATTGTTTACATATCTTTTAACAAATTCAGCACTTGCACTTATTGGGAATTCGCCAGGAAGACAATAACCAAGATTATTTATTTTTTTAATGACATCTAAAATATAATAATATTCTTTCATTTTTTCATCGATCCAGGCACTAGTTCCAGTAGATATCTCCATAAAGCTATTACTACATAAAAAAGCTTAAATACACTAAATCCCAAGTATTATTAGAGAATAAAGGGAATTCATTATGTTCATTAGTTTATGGCGTTTTGGCCAAATTAGCGAAAAGTAGATTTCTTAAGTTCTCTATAAAAAATTAAAAGGTGATATAAAATGGGAAAATTAGCACAAGCAACTTCAAAGTATACAATTATAATACGATTTAATGCTGACGGGACAGTAGAAAAGCCAGATGTTATCGGTGCTGTATTTGGACAAACAGAAGGTCTTTTAGGACCTGACATGGATCTGAGAGAATTGCAGAAAACCGGTAGAGTTGGGAGAATAGACGTTGATGTTTCAACGACTGGTGGAAAAGCATCTGGATTAATTACTATACCTTCATCTTTAGACGCAAGTGAAACTGCTTTGATTGCAGCATGTATGGAAACAATTGAAAGAGTTGGGCCATGTAACACTCGACTAAATGTTGAGAAAATAGAAGATGTTAGAATTTCTAAAAGAAAATACGTTGTAGAAAGAGCAAAAGAATTATTAAGTAAGATTTTCGAAGAAGGACTTCCTGAAACACAAGAACTTTCTGAACAAATTAAGGAAGCTGTACGTACCAGCGAGGTTAGTAAATATAAAGGACTGCCATCAGGACCAAACTTTGAATCTTACGAATCAATAATAATCGTAGAAGGAAGAGCTGATGTTGTAGCACTATTAAGAAATGGAATTAAAAATGTAATAGCTCTAGAAGGAACGTCCGTACCTAAAGTTATGGCTGAAATAACTCGAACTAAAGAATGTACAGCATTTTTAGATGGAGATCGTGGTGGTCAATTAATCTTAAAAGAATTAGCAGCTACATGTGAAATAGATTTCGTAGCAAGCGCACCAGAAGGAAAAGAAGTTGAAGAATTGACTAAGAAAGAAATCTTCAAAGCACTTCGGGAACGTTTACCATATCACGGTGAGAAACCAATAACTTCTCCGGTTGGAACATCAAATGGTTTTGCAAAAGTAGAAACTCGTGTAGAAGATAAGAAAGAAATAGACTATGATGCAATTGTTGAAACTCAGCGTAGTGATGTTAAAGAAACACATGAGCGAAGAAGATCAATTAGAGTTGACACAAACAAAGGTGAGAAGTATAAAGAAATATTATCTCAACTAACTGGAACAAAGGCAGCATATTATTTAACAGAAGATATGGAGCCAATAGGAAAAGTTCCTCTGAAAGAAGTGTATAACACTATTCGCGAATCAGGCGCTTCAGTTCTTGTAATAGATGGAGACGTTGAACAGATGATGGTAGATCTATGCGCACGAAACGGAATTAAAACTATAGTTGGATTAAAATCTAGCCGTTTGAGAGTGCCTAGAAACGTTTCTGTAATAACTCAAGAAGATTTAGGATAATTCAAATTGCCCCGAAAGGGGCTCTTCTTTTTATTTTACCAATTACTTCTATATTTATGGTAGGCGGATTAAAGGAACTAAAGAAAGAACTTTTTAATAAAACTAAACTAGTGGCCATGTTAGCTCCGTCTTTTATAGTTAATTTTGATTATCCAGAAATTATTACACAACTTAAAGATTTAGGATTTGATAAAACAGTTGAATTAACGTTCGGAGCAAAAATAGTAAATATAGAATACCATAAGTTATTACAGAAAAACAAAGGATTTTTAATTTCATCAGTTTGCCCTGGATCTGTTTATACTATTATTGAAAAGAAACCAAGATATCTTGCAAATATGATTCGTGTTTATTCACCGATGATTGTAACCGCGAAGATATGCAGAAAATTATATCCAAAGCATAAAATAGTTTTCATTTCACCGTGTTATTTCAAAAGTCGTGAAGCAACTACAACTGACGATGTAGATATTGTAATTGGATGCAATGATTTACAACGTCTATTTGATGTAAAACACATTAAATCAAGAAAGGTAAAAGGAAAAATCTCATTTGATAAATTTTACAATGATTATACTAAGATATATCCATTAGCTGGTGGATTATCAAAAACAGCTCATGTTAAAGGCGCATTAAATCCAGGAGAAACAAAAGTTATTGACGGAATTGTCGACATTTTAAAATTTTTAGATAAACCAGACAAGAAAGTTAAATTCTTAGATTGTAATTATTGCGTTGGCGGTTGCATAGGCGGGCCATGTCTGAGAAGAGATCTAACTCTAGAGGAGAAGAAACAGAGAGTTCTCGCTTACGTTAAACAAGCACTAAAAACAAAGATTCCTAAGAAAGATAAAGGTATACTTGAAAAGGCAAAAGGAATAAAGGTAAAGTATTAATTACTTTCTTCGTTTAGATTTAACTTTTCTTTTAGCTGTTTTAACAGGAACATACTTTACAATTTCTCTTCCTACCTTACGTGTATTAATCAAAACAAATAAAAGAATTATAACAATTAAAGCAATCCCACCAATCAATACATTA
>JAHIDZ010000005.1 GCA_018901755.1 Nanobdellota archaeon
AATTCAATTATTTCATTTTCATTCATTGTAACCAATCCCATGTTCTTTCTCATATCTGTTTAACTTCATAAATGTTTTCCGTTATAAAGCAATTATTCATTTGTATATTTATAAATCTCGCAAATTAAACAAATAGACTAACGATTAAATTTTTATAAACCCACCAAATTCTACTTCTCAATAGCGTGAGTAAACGCTGAACAAGTTCAAGTGAGAACTATGAATATAAATCCAGACTCATTTATACACGATACATTAGAATTCGTATCTAAACTTATTCATGATAATATTCATGATCCTGAAGTTCCGACACAGAAAATAAGAGTTGTTCCAAGCTTCCCGACAGAAGTGAAGATACCTTTAGTATTTTGCCGAGAACATTGTATGATCTTGGTAAAAGTTCAAGTTCTTTAGAATTTAATTTATCCTTTAGATTTTCTCGTAATTTAAGATAAAGCGACATAATACAATACTATAATTGAGAATATTAAATAGTAATTTAAACGTTTGCTCTTTTACCTATTTTTTAAAAATGAATAAAAATAAAAGGGGAGGGATCTAAAAGTATATGAGTCTGTTTTTTTTTATACGTATTTGATTGATCCAGACTTCCATATTGCTTCGATTGCAAAAATGACAACTGCTGGTGCTACTAATACTGCGATGTTTCCTACGATTGGTGCCAAATAGCTACCGACGTACATAACATCTTTTAGTGCTGCGCCTGCTGATCCTACGACCATCAAAGCTATTGCAGCCAACATGAACATTTGTTTGTCGTCATTACTGACTGATCCCATTCCAAATGCGCCAAGTAACCCAATTACAAATCCAAGTATTAATAATATTGTTCCGCTTGGAATTGCAGTTACCCATGGTCCTATAATTGCTACTATTATACCTAGCAAAAATAGGTACCCGCTTATTTTTACCCATTGATTTGTTGTTTTTGCCATATTTTTTTCACCCTTTAGGACGTTTGTCCTTTAGGAGCATGATACTGTAATGTGTAATTGGTGAGCAGGAAGCATTTCCATTCTATTTCAAGATTCCTGTCAAAACAAATATTGCACCAATTAAGGTTATGATTAATCCAATTACACTGAATAGTGTTGCACCCCATCCTAATGCAGATAGCGTCATTCCATCAATTCCTAGTTTAAATGCAGCGGCGAGCAAATATACCGCTCCGCCTGCTCCCATCCATAGGAAACCTCTGTCAGCTTTATTTCTAATTTTTCCGTATTCTGCTAATATTGGAGTTAGCAACAATGCTATTCCCAACCAAATTAAGGTTAATTCAAACATTGGTTTTCACCTTTTAATGACTTGTGTAAAAGAGCTTTTAAACATGACTTCGACAATCTATTACTCTTACTCCAGAATAGAAATCTTTATATATTATTATTTTTCTTATATAACACCGTTATAGATATAATTTATAATCAAGAATATAATTTGCATGATTTTTTATAAAATTGTATAAAATTTGACATCTGTATAGTAATAATTATGGTAGCGGGAGTTCGATTTGAACGAACGACCCCTGGGTTTCTCAGCAATTGTATAACAATTTTTGGAAAACCTATGAGCCCAGTGAGCACACTGGAACAAGGACCCAATGATCATAAGCCTTTTTAAATTTTTCATATTCCTTGCTCTTTACTACAGGTTTAAATTCTTCAAAAAGATTTACAACTTTCTGTATATCTTTCTTGGATCTAACTTGTAATCTAAAACAAGGCTTTCTTCTTTTGATTACGTCTTTAACACGAACAACTCTTAAAATTGGTGAATCCAACTCTAATGTTTCTTTGATAGATTCCAATATTTCCCTATCTGTATTAAAGACGAGTAATTGTGGCCTTATTCTTCCATCTGGATATTTTGTTATGTTAATAGTTCCTTCACCATCGATGAAACCAATAATATAGTTTTTATCCAGCTTCATGTTCCTCATTTCTCCAGGCTGCTCCATCCCGCTATAATAAACATTTATACTTTAGAACCTTAAATAGTTTATCTTAGGAATGATTTTATGACAATGATACTTGATAATAGTGAGAATACTGCAAAATGTGTAGGACTGTGGTTAGCAGAAGGTGATAGTAAAACAAAATACGAAATTACGTTTACTAATAATTGTTGGGATACAATAGAACTTTTTCACGAAACTATGAAAAATATATTCAAAGAAATCTGTCCACGTATCTATGTTTACTTTCCTAGTAAAGAAAATATAACCGATTACAATTATGAAAATATTAGATTTAGATATTACATCGATGAAAGAGCAAATAAGCCGTATTATATATACCGAATAGGAAATGTTAATTTTACTAAGAACTGGCACAATATTATCAATGATACAAAAACAAAGAAAGAACTCTATAAATATATTTTGCAAGGATTTTTCGCAGGAGAAGGAAATATAAAAACTGGTTCACATTCTAACAGAACAGTAAGAATATCACAAGGAACTAGAAATATGTATGTGGAAAATATTCTTAATTATTTTAATATAAAATATAATTATTCAAACACAGAACGCTCCTATGTAATAACTGGAAGGAAAAACTGGGAGATATTGAATAGTTTGGATTTATCTATACTGAATAAAGAAAAAAACATCAAATTTAATGACACTTTTCTAAGCTATAAGCAATGGCATTACCCAAAGAATCATATAAAAAATGAAATCATAAAAATTCTCGATACGCCTAAAACAAGCAAAGAATTAGCTCATTTATTCAAAAGAGGTCAGCCTAGAATACAGACAATTTTAACTAAGTTGAAAAGAAACAAATTAATAATAAACTTTAGAATTGGTAGCAATAATTATTGGATTAAAACAGATAAAAATATAATACTTATATCTAAAAGAAAATTACAAATACTTGAATTATTAGAAATCCCCCATAAGATTTCAGATATATCAAAACAATTGAGTATTTGTTGGAAGGCCACATCTAGAAGATTAAATGAACTCAAACGATTGGGTTTGGTGGAAAACAAAGGATATTTATGGTATAAATTACAAACTAAAAAAGAGGTGATGACACTGTGAGTACAATTTTAGGCATCGACGAAGCTGGGAGTTAAATGCGAGTTATTGCTCCTTTTACCCAATAGGCTCCGTCATTGGTCCATTAGTTGTTGCTGGGCTATTAATTGATCAGAAAGATGAAAAAAAATTAAAAGAACTCGGTGTTAAAGATTCTAAATTACTTACTCCGAAACAAAGAGAGATAATTTACGCCGAAATAAAGAAAATTGCAAAAGATTATGTTACAATTCATATTTCTGCCAAAGAAATTGATGACCAACGAAAAAGAATTAATTTGAATAGAATAGAGGCTGAAAAAATGGCACAGATAATCAAAACTCTTAATCCTGCTATTGCTTATGTTGATGCCCCGCAAGTTTCTACTGAAAAATTCAAGAAAATTTTAATGGGACTTGTTAAAAATAAGACAAAAATAGTTTCAGAAAATCATGCTGATAAAAATCATCTAGTCTGTGGTGGCGCATCGATAATTGCCAAAGTTCAGAGAGATGAAGCAATTAAAAAAATAAAAGATAAAGTTGGTGTTGATTTCGGTGTAGGTTATCCTCATGATGAACGAACTAGAGAGTTTGTTAGAAATTCATTAAAAAGTAAAAAACATTTAGAATATATAAGACATTCATGGATAACAGTAGATGATTTAATACAAGAAAATGAACAAAAGAAATTAAAAACGTTTTTAAGTAACCACAGTAATAATAAATAAGGTGAATTTAATGAATAAAGAAAAAAAATCAATGTTAGGGTATATCATATGCGGAATATTGGCAGGAGTTTCAAGCTATTACATAAACAATATAATAGCCTCTTTTGTTGTAATGATAGTCGTATTATATGTTGGACACATTGCACTAAAGAAACTTTTCAAAATACATGAAAAATTCAAATGGTTCCTGTCAAATGGTGGATGGATATATGTATTCATATGGTTTATCTCGTGGACAATATTGCTTAACGTGATATAGATGGTTGATGACATTGGTCAGTGGAAAAGAACACATTATTCTAAAGATGTAACTTCAGGTCTAGATGGAAAAAAAGTAATAGTAATGGGTTGGGCCCGAGCTCTACGTGGTGGAGGCGCTTTGAAATTTATTCAGTTGTCTGACCGTGAAGGTTTCGTACAAATTACGGCTAAAAAAGGAATAGTTTCTGATAATATAATCACAAAAATAGAATCTCTGAATAGAGAAGATGTTCTAGCTGTAGAAGGAACTGTTAAAGCTGCAAAAGAAGCACCAAACGGATTTGAAATAATTCCTATTGATATACGTGTTTTGAGCAAAGCTGAAACACCACTACCGTTAGAAATTGTTACTAAGAAAACAGATGCTGAAATTTCTACACGATTCGATTCAAGATTTATAGACCTTAGAAAACCTGAAATTATGGCAATATTTAACATAAAAGATGCTGTTACAACAGCTACAAGAAATTTCTTAGAAAATGATGGATTTGTTGAAATTCATACTCCTAAAATAATTGCTGAAGCAAGTGAAGGTGGCGCAGAAGTATTTAAAATAAAATATTTTGATAGAGAAGCTTACTTAGCGCAAAGTCCACAATTTTATAAACAAACAATGATGGCAGCCGGATTTGATCGAGTTTATGAAATAGGTTCCGCTTTTCGTGCAGAAAAATCACATACAACGCGCCATGTGGCAGAAATTTTAATGTTGGATATGGAAATGTCTTTTATCAATTCAGTAGAAGATGTCATGAATGTGGTTGAAAAATTAATGTTTGAAATTTGTACTTTCGTAAATAAAAATGAAGAAAAATCATTAAAAATACTTAATAAAAAAATAGAAATTCCAAAAATGCCTTTTCCAAGAATCACATTAGATGAAGCTAAAAAACTATTAGAAAAGAAAGGTTTAAGCTACAAACAGCCAAATGAAGAAATAAATTTTGCTGGTGAAAAAGCATTATGTGAAATTATTAAAGAAAAATATGGACATGAATTTGTATTTTTAACAGAATTCCCATGGTCAGAAGCAAAATTCTATCATAAACAAAACATTACAAACCCTAAAGTAGCTGAACGATGCGACTTATTGTATAACGGTGTAGAGATAGCAACAATAACTCAGCGAGAGCACCGATATGATATCCTTTTAAAACAAGTTAAGAAAGATAAAGTAAATCCTGAAAAAATAAAATTTTATTTAGATGCGTTTAGATATGGAATGCCTCCTCATGGTGGAGCGGGAATAGGAATAGATAGAATTGTACAACAATTATTAGCATTATCCTCAGTTCAGGAAGCTGTGTTATTCCCAAGAACATCTGAGAGGATTACACCTTAGGTGCAATTAATGAGACCGATTATAATTGGTTCTGGTATGGGCGGTTTATGTACAGGACTTATTCTGAAAAAGAATGGAATTAATCCAATTATTTTTGAAAAAAGTAATCATTATGGTGGTTCATTTTCATCATATAAAGTTGGAAAATATCAAGTTGATACTGGTGCACACATGTTAACTCGTGGTAAATCTGGCGAACTACCAGTTCTAATGAAAACATATATTGATCCTAAAATATTTGAAAAGAAATTTGTTGCACAAAAACATTTTAAATTTTTTATTCATGATAAAGGTGCAGTACTACCAATGAACTTATCATCACTTTTAAAATTTGATTTATTACCGATGAAAGATAGAATATCTTTTTTTAAAATGTTCATAGACTTTCTTAAACTAGGTAGAGCAGGAACTGAAAAATATCCAGATATGATATCATATGATTATGTAAAAAAATATATAACATCTCGTGATTTACTAATTTTATTAAATGCATTTTCATGGATGAGTACTGGGTGCTCAATAAAAGAAGGTGCACTTTCTCGTTTTGTTGATACTTTTGTAAGAAATAAAAAAATAAGTGGGAAATATATTCTAAAACATATCACTCCAAAATCCAATGCATCTGAAGGAGATTGGTATCCGTTAGGTGGATTAAAGAAAGTTCCAGAATATTTTATAAAAGAAAAATTAGATGTGCGATTAAGAAAAAAAGTTGATAAAATAGTTGTTAAAAATAATAAAGTTGTTGGTGTAAAAATTAAAGGGAAAATAATTAAAACTGATATGGTAATTTATGATGGTTTAGTAAAGAATCTTAACAAAATATTAATTGGCGGAAAATACACTGGAAAAATACCTAAAATTGATGAATATTCTTCAGTAACAATATGGTTAGGATTTAAGAAAAAAATAACTAATTGGAATAGAGAGTCGCAAGTTTATTGTGATCCAAATTTAGAATCTCCTCACTGGGGAGTATTTTTTACTGATTTCGATCCGTCTCTAGCGCCAGTAGGCCATCAACTATTTGGAATAAGCGCAATAACGCACACAAATCAAAAGAAACTAATATTGAAAATGGAAAAAACAATAGATAAAATGATTCCTGGTTATAAAAAATATGTCGACATGAAACACGTTCAAGTCTATCGTGCTGAGAAAACTCTACAAAAAGCATACAATTCTATGTGGCATCTTCCTGAGCAAAAAACAAATATAGAAGGATTGTACATAGTTGGAACAGATACTAAAGCTTTTGGTTCTGGTGGAACAATGTGCGCTGACTCTGCAATAAGATGCTGGCACCACATTCGAAAAGATTATAAAGTTTAAATTGGTATTGGTTTTATGGTATGGTCTATTGATAATGAAAAATGTTTAAGATGCGGTACTTGCGTATCCGTGTGCCCAATTATAGCTTTAGATCTTAAAGAACGCGGTATCATATGCGATAAAACTAAATGTACTCTATGTAATAACTGTTCTAAAGCCTGTCCGGTTAAAGCAATAAAGGTGGAAAAATAATGTTAAAAAATGAATATGATATTGTTGTAGTTGGTGCAGGCCCTGGTGGTTCTATAACTGCAATGCATCTAGCAAAAAAAGGTTTTAAGGTAGCACTACTTGAAAAAAGACAAGAAATTGGCGCACCTAAAAGATGTGGTGAAGGTCTGCCATTAACAGCTGATGAAATAATTAAACTTGGAGTTCCTGATTTTTGTAAGAGACAAGATATAAATGGCGCTATTGTAGCTGCGCCTAATGGAAAAACTATAACAGTAAATATGGGAAAACTTGCTGGACATGTTGTTGAAAGAAAAGATTTAGATAAATGGTTAGCATTTGAGGCTGCTCGAGCTGGAGCATATGTACAAGCTAAAACTGAAGCTATAGATGTAATAAAAGAAAACGATTATATTACTGGTGTTAGAGTAAGTTATGAAAATGAAGAACATGATATAAAATGCAAAATTCTTGTAGCTGCCGATGGTATTGAATCAGTTATATCTAGAAAAGCAGGATTGAATACTACAAATCAATTATTAGATGTCGAATCTGGTTTCCAATTTGAAATGGCAAATGTTAAAATTGATGATCCTATGAAATTACAATTATTTTTTGGGAAAGATATTGCTCCTCGTGGTTATATCTGGATATTTCCGAAAGGAAAAGATATTGCTAATGTTGGAATAGGAATAGCACCTTCTTCAGAATCAGCTAGATATTATCTTGAAAAATGGATAGAATCAAAACCAGAAATATTTGGAAATGCGAGCATAATTGAAGTTAATGCGGGTGGAATACCGGTAGGTGGGCTTCTTGAAAATATGGTTCTAAATGGTTTTGCTACAGTTGGAGATGCTGCACACCAAGTCAATGCAATACATGGTGGTGGTCTACACGAATCAACTACTGCGGGAAGAATATTAGCTGGTGTTATTGAACGATGTATCAAGAAAAATGATGTTTCTCAAGAAGCTTTATCTGAATATAATAAATTGTGGTGGGAAGAGAGAGGGAATAGATTACAGAAAGTTCAAAAACTTAGAGAATTATTTGATAAATTAAATGATGCAGATATGAATACGATTGCTGGAAGTGTGAATGGGGACGATCTTCTAAATTTAGCAAGAGGTTCTAAGGCTATTGGTTTAGGAAAATTATTATTAAGAAATCCTAGACTATTAGGACTAATGAAACATTTCTTATAAGATATATATCTTTAAATATGATAAATATGAATAATATGATTAGTATGAATAACAAAAAATGCTTTGGTTCTACTAAAGTAGGTTCTCGTGGACAGATTGTAATACCACAGGAAATAAGAGAAAAATTTAATATTAAAGAGGGTGAAATTCTTTTTGTTATTGAAAATGATAATGGTATTGAAATTGTTAAAGCAGAAGTAATTGAAAAGGCTCTAAATAAGTGATAATTATGGTAAGAATAGATAAAATCGAAATGCAGGGATTCAAATCATTTGCAAAGAAAACACTATTGACATTTCCTAGCAATTTCTCATGCGTATGTGGTCCGAATGGATCTGGTAAATCCAATGTATTAGATGCAATGTGTTTTGTACTTGGTAGAACATCTGCTAAATCTTTACGAGCAGATAAAATGCATGAAGTTGTTTTTAATGGTGGTCAGAATAAACAAGCTGCAGACTTTGCTAAAGTAAAATTACATTTTGATAATTCTGATAAAGGCTTTCCTATAGAAGATGATAGTGTAACAATATCTAGAAAAGTAAACACTAAAGGAATTTCTATCTATAAATTAAATGGTAAAACTGTAACAAGAGAAACAATAATGGAAATTCTAAGAAGTGTACATATCTATCCAGATGGAGATAATATAATTCTTCAGGGTCAAGTTTCTGATATAATAGAAAGTTCTCCTCGCGAAAGAAGAGAAAAAATTGATCGTATTGCAGGTATAAGTGAATTTGAACAAAAAAGAAATAAAGCACAGAACGAATTAGGAATCGTAGAAGCAAGATTAACCAGAAATGTTGCTATTCTTGGTGAAAAAGAAACTAATTTAAAAAGACTTGAAATAGAAAGAAGGTCAGCAAAAGAATATAAAAATATTACAGAAGAACTTGAAAAGATTAAAGCATCTATTGTTAAAATAAATTTAAAAGAAGCAGAAGACGGCATTAGAAAAATGGAAGAAAGATTAAAAGAAGTCAGTGATAAAAAATCAGAAAAAGAACTCCAAAAACTTGATTCAGAAATTGAAAAACTTGAAAATGAAAAATCTAGTGCTACAAAATCTGTATTTGAAAGAAAGGATATTGATATAATTAAAAGAATAGAAGCACTCAAAACTGAAATAAATACGAAAGCTCAAAGAGCATTAAGTAATAAATATGAAATACAACGAATTGATGAACTTATTAAAAATTTAGAATTTATACAAGGCGATTCTGAAAATAGAGTTGCTAGCAGTATTTTAAAACTTAACCGAACTGGCGTGTATGGAACAATATCAAAACTATCATCTGTACCAAGAGAATATCAAATTGCAATAGAGGTAACGGCTGGTGGACACCTTAATGATATAATTACTCGAGATAAAGAGATAGCAATTGATTGTGTAAAATATCTTAAAGAAAATAAAATTGGCCGTACAACATTCTTACCATTAGATAAAATACAACCTAGAGATGATAGAAATTCTAGAAAACTTTTAAAAGAAGATGGTGTAGTAGGTATTGCCATAGATTTAATAAAATTTGATGAAAAATATGATAATGCATTTTCGTTTATATTCGGAGATACTATCATTGTAAAAACAATTAATGACGCTAAAAGAATTGGGATAGGAAGTGCTAGATTCGTAACACTTGATGGTGATTTAATTGAAAAATCTGGTGCAATAATTGGTGGTTTCTATAAATCTAATAAGAGAGTTTTCTCTGGTTCTGATATTTCAACTCATAATAAAAAGAAAGAAGAGTTGAAAGCTGAAATTATAGGAATAGAATTTGAAATGAAAGCGTTAGATACCGAACTTAAAATATACGAAGCTAAAGAAGCGAGTGAAAGCAGTGAAGTAAAGGATAAAAGAAATGAAACACTAGAAATCGAAATAAAACTTTCTGACATAAGACAAAAAAGAAGATTCTTATTTGAAGCTAAAGTAAACGCAGATGTTGAAATTGGAAACATTAGAACAAATCGTGCAAGACTTGAAGCTGCTTTAGAAAATATACAAAGAGATTTTGAAACACATAAAAATACACAAACTTATGATATGAAACCAGAAGTTCTTGAAAGCAAACAAATTGAACTTAGTAGAAAACTTGGCCAGCTTGGACCAGTAAATCAAAAAGCTCTCGCCGATTATGATGAACAAAAATTAATATATGATGATTTAAGACAAAAAGTGGACAAACTTACTGAAGAAAGAAATAGAGTAATATCAATGATTGCCGAAGTAGAAGGTAGAAGAAAGGAATGTTTCATGAAAACATTTAACGCCATTGCTGGGCATTTCAAAACGGTTTATAGTGATATGACTCACGGTATTGGTATCTTAAAATTAGAAGATGAAACTGATATTGAATCTGGATTATTAATAGAAGCAAGCCCACCTGGGAAAAAACTAACTAATATTGATAGTCTTTCTGGTGGCGAAAAGACAGTTACTGCACTTGCTTTCTTATTCGCTGTTCAACAATTTAGCCCAGCACCATTTTATGTTTTAGATGAAATCGATGCAGCTTTAGACAAACCTAACACTAAAAAAATTACTGAACTAATTAAGAAATATTCTAGCAAAGCTGAATTCATAGTTATATCTCACAACGATGTTACAATACAGGCAGCAGATATTGTATACGGTGTATCTATGG
This sequence comes from Nanobdellota archaeon, assembly GCA_018901755.1. Classification (GTDB taxonomy): domain Archaea; phylum Aenigmatarchaeota; class Aenigmatarchaeia; order Aenigmatarchaeales; family Aenigmatarchaeaceae; genus JAHIDZ01. The sequence goes on from JAHIDZ010000005.1 coordinate 10,742, forward strand.
ATAATGGAGAATCAAATCTAATTGCAATTAGAATGCCAGGTGCTTAAATGTTAACTGACCAACAACTAATCGATTTAATGATATATGAGCCATCATGGGAAGATGTTATTGAAAAAATAATAAAAGATGAAGGAATGGATCCATGGAATATTGACATAATCAGGCTTGCCAACATATATGTACATTATTTAGAAAAAATACAAACAATGGATCTTAGAATACCGGCAAGATTCATACTTATTGCTGCAGTATTATTGAGACTAAAATCTGATATATTCGAAGTAAAGGGAACCAGAAATTACATAGCTGAGTCTGATGTTAAAGAAGAAGAACTATTACGAATACTTGCTAATATTCCGCCATTACAACCACCACTCAAAAGAGTACCAGTTGGAAATGTTTCAATGGAAGAACTACTTAGAGCTTTAGGAAAAGCTTTTGAAGTAAAGGAACGGCGTGTAGAAAGAAAAAGAAAAATACATGAAATGGTACACAGAGCTCTGCCAGAACACGAAGAAGATATTACTAAAAGAATAGACGATCTGCTAGCTGAAATAAACGGCGCGCTCGCGCAGATTGATAATATAGAATTTTCAAGACTTGTTAAACACTGGGAACGAAAAGAAATTGTAAAATCGCTAATGCCACTATTACATTTAGCAACTGAAGGAAAAATTAATATTCATCAACATGAACTATTTAAAGAAATAACTATTGAGGTTAAGAAATGAGAGAAGAAACAAAAATCGAACGATTAAGACCGCAAATTGAAGCTGCTTTGTTCATGACAAACGATGTTGTAACAATAGCACATTTATCTAAAATGTTCGGCGCAAATCCTGAAATAATTCAAAAAACTGTATTTGAACTTAAATTAGAATATAATAAACCAGAACACGGTGTTCAAGTGTTTGAAGCTGGTACTGGATTTCAGATGAAAGTAAAACCAGAATATAGCCAGAAGGTTCGTCCATTAACTCCTTACAAAGATCTTAGTCGTGGACTGTTAAAAGTTTTAGCAATGGTTGCATACCAACAACCTATAACACAATCTAATATTGTAAAAGTGATAGGAAATAGAGCTTATACTTATGTAAAAAAATTAGAACAGAAAGGATTAATTAAAACTGAGAAAAAAAGTAGAACTAAAACATTAATAGCAACAAAAGAACTTGCTAATTATTTTGGTTTAGAAAGTACTGAAGATTTTAAGAAATATGGCAAAGAGATGATGGGTAATGAAAAGAAAGATTAAAGCTGTTTTATTTGATATAGACGGTTCTCTTATTGATTCACAATTAGCACTTTATTATCTTTTTAAAGATTCATTAATAGTGTTTGAAGAAAAACAAAAATCAAAAAATGAAATAATAAAACAAATGGGCTCAACAACTATAATGTGGATAAAAAATCTGGTTCCGAACATATCTAAAAATGAACTTGACGATATGCGAAAATGGATTAGATACAAATACGCAAAACATTATATGACGAGATTTGCGAAACCTATGAAATATGCCAAATATGTTCTTACAACTCTTAGAAAAAATGGAATTAAAATTGGTATCGTAACAAATCAACATCAGAACCAAGAAAATGTTTCAGTGAAAATAATTAAATTTAATAAATTTGATGTTGTTATTACATCAGATGATGTGAAAAAATCAAAACCGCATCCAGAAGGTATATTACTAGCAATAAAAAAACTTAAAGTTAAAAAAGATGAAGTAATTTATATCGGTGATACAAAAAGTGATGTAGAAGCTTCAAAAATGGCTGGCATAAAAGTATTTTTAGTAAAACATAGTTATAATAGGAAAATAAAATGTAATAAAATAAGCAATCTTAAAGAAGTATTAAGGTTGGTTTCATGAGAGAAATGAGTAGTTTAGATGTAATGTTTCTTTTGAATGAATTAAAATTTTTAATAAACGGAAGAATACAAAAAGTATATCAAAAAGATAAAAAATTAAGATTTGAAATATTTCTATCTGGAAGAGGAACATTTGAATTATATTTTGAACCTGGTAAAATATTCATTACACAATATAAAAGACGATTTGAAGAACCTGGTAACTTTGCAATGTTATTAAGAAAACATCTAACTGGTCAAAAAATTATTGATATCAAACAAAAAGATTTTGATAGAATAATAGAGATAGATACTGAAAACTATATTCTTATTTTAGAAGTATTCTCTAAAGGAAATGCTATTCTTTGCTACAAAGATAAAAAAATATTGATGCCTCTGCAAAATCAAAAATGGAAGCATAGAGATGTTCTTCCTGGAATAAAATACGTATATCCACCAACAGTAATTGATCCTTTCAAAATCACTTTCGACGAATTTAAAAAATTACTTAATGATAAAGAAATTGTAAAATTTATTGCAACTGATTTAAGCTTCTCGGGATTATATGCAGAAGAAATCTGTCTTAGGACAAATGTCTTCAAAGAACGTCCTGCTAATCTACTTAGTGAAGAAGAATCTAAATCGATATATGATGCTATACAAAATATAAAAAATGAATTTGGACCACAAATGATAATGAAAGATGAGAAAATAATAGATGCTGTTCCATTTGATATGAAAGTTTATGAAAATACTAAAATCATAAGAACAACTACTTTTACGCATAGTCTTGATGATTATTATAGTAAAATTGAAGAATCTCAGCAAGGACAAGAAGATAATAAGAAAAATGAAGAACGAATGAAGAAACTAGAAAAAATAGTTGAATCACAGGAAAAATCCATAGAAACACAAGAAGCTGAAGAAAAATATAGCCGAATACAGGCAGAAGCAGTATTTGCTAACATAGGAAAAATCAATACTATTATTTCTGAAATAGAAGATATGAAAAAGAAAGGTATGAAATGGACTGAAATTAAGGAACAGATGAAAGACAAAGTTAAAGAGATAAACGAGAAGAAAGGAAAGTTTATTCTAGATTTGTAATTATTTAACTAACACCGCCGTACCGACTGAACCTTCAGCAATTCCACCACCATATCCATAATATCTTTCTACATATGGAATATTGACTTTGTTTATTTCACTGATGTCTGAAAGCGAATTCATTTTAATCATTTTATCTGATATTGTGTATAGTATATCATCCATATACAGAGATCTTTTTACTGCATAGCTTCCATAATACCAATAATCATTTACAATATCACTATGATTTACTTTTCCTTTTAGTACGAAACCATTGGCTACAGACAAATCAAATACATATGCGCCTTGCCATACAGTCTCACCGTGAGCCCATGTAGGAACACCATCTGGATATTGTGATTGATTTACTTCAGCTAAATTAATCGGAATAACAAGCAAATTCTTTTCTTTATCAAATAAAAATGCTTTATGATCATAAAGTGCATCTGAACTTGTTCCTCTATCACCAATAGCGTATGTAGAAACTTCTACTGGATTTGCTACGTCAGTTACATCGAATAAAGCTAACTTAACACCCTGATACCATGCAAATGTACCCTGATCAGTTGCTTCTTTACCGATTCCAATGATATGGTTTTCATCATAAGGATGTAAGTAATCTGAATAGCCCGGTATCTTTAATTCACCAAGTACTCTCGGATTAAATGGATCTGTATCTATAACAAATAATGGGTCAACTTGTTTGAATGTTACTAAATAACATCTATTTCCAACAAATCTTGCTGAATAAATTCTTTCACCTGGAGCAAGATCTTCCAATTTACCAGTTATCGTTAGTGTGTTGCCAAGTATGTATAAATTATTCATTGATTCTGAACCTACTGAGTTCCAACTTCTTGGAATAGTTGTTGCTATTCTGAAATATCCTTCATTCTCATCCATTGAGAATTGGTTTAATGGCATGCCCGGAACTTCTCCAGAAGTTTTATATTCGATATTGCCATTTGAAACAGCTATTTTTTGAATTATTGTTTTATATCTTTCTTTTTGAATTTCAATTTCATATGCACTCAATGTGTCTTGCATATCTTTTTCTAATTTAGCTCTCTCTTCGTTGCTCAAAGTATTTGAATATTCATAATAAATTTGACCTATTTCATTCATCTTCTCATATGTTTCATTAATAGAATTCATTACAGATCTCATTCTTTGAGCAATCTGAATAGGCATTGATGTAATTATAATATCAATTCTTTTTTCATTATACATGTTTTCATTGACTGTCTTCTGATATGTGATATAGATATTATCCTGTGAAACGTAGATATTTTGCGAATAATCCATTAAATAAACTTTTTTATTTATTTCTTCATCTGTTTGAATATTCACGGCAGCTATTGTTGTAAACGTATTTGATTGTGTACCGTCGAAATAATAAACATCTGTAGCCAAAGTTGTTTCAATACCCGAAGAACTCATTATTCTCGGTAATGGTATTGGACCACCTTCCTGATAATAGAAGTTTTGGTTTAAAATAACATAAACATAATCTCCGATCATTCTTGAATCATAATAGTTTCCATCAATAGATAAATTTCTAACTAGTGTTGGATTAGATCTGTCAGATACGTCGTAAACTTGTATGAAAGATGTTTGGATATTATAATACGGCATTCTAATTCCAACTGGCTGTTCTAAATAAACATGAGGATCTTGTCCGAAAAGAACTAATCTATCTTTGTTAATAAAAATGTTCTGGATTGTTCCGCCTGATGTTATATTTGATAATAGTTTAGCGTTTTCAGCTGGATATGCGTCTACTATATAAACAATTCCGTTAGAGACTGTATAAATATATTTCCCATCATTCTTTACAATGTCTGCTTCATCTACTCCTTCTACCTGTATATTTGTTGTTGAATATGTTGAAGCACTTGGTGTAGTATCTGATTTTGAAGACGATTCCGCTGATGCAATTGTTCCCTGCATTGTACGTTCAGCACCACCCATTGAAGAATAAAGTCCATATCCAGAAGAACCACTTTCCTTTACGTGAGATTCTAATTCTGTATAAGATGAGAATTTTTTTACTTCACTATCTGTAGCCACACAACCACTTATCAATATCACGACAGTAAGCAATGCAACTAAGATTATTTTTCTCATATGAATCTATTATCAAAGGTGCTATAAAAGTATATTGATATCGTTCGGTGAAAACCGAATGCTAAAATTTTATAAGCCTATAGCCCTGATTATGATTATGGAGATTGATAAGAAAACTATTATGGCACTATCATCAGATAGCAGACTTGATATTCTCAAAATGCTTAAAGAACAAAGAATGCTTCCTTCTGAAATATCAAAAAAAATAGATTTAGCACCATCAACTATCTCAGAACATCTAAAAAAATTAGAAAATGCTAATCTGATTAAACGAGAAGAGCGTGGCGCTAAATGGGTGTATTATAATTTAACACCAAAAGGAAAGAGTTTAATCCAACCCAAGATACCTGTTCAATTTATTTTGATACTATCTATTGGATTAATATTTGTATTCGGCGGTTTGATGAATCTAAATAATATATTTAGTGGTTCTTTCCAAAGCGCGAAAACAGCTAGTTCGGAAATGACCGCTGTAGCTGGTTCAATATCAGCTCAAACACCAACTGGGATAAATTGGCTTGTAGCTATTATAGTGATCGTGGGAATAATTTTAATCACTTACGCTTTCCTAAAAAAGAAATAAACCTGTTATTTCATTGTAAATAGTAATATAACCTTTTAATGCAAGATCTTCCTGCGGTTTAAGCATTCCAATTGCAAGTTTTCCTTCCTGTTGCATTTCATAAGTATTCTGAAGAACATCTGTTTCATTTAATAGCTCAAGTATGAATTGATCTTGTGTTGTTATTCTTATATCTGGATTAGTGGCAGAACCTTCGACCACATTGGGGTAACCCTTTTCTATCATAACATCATATGTTTTACTGCAAACAATTTCCATTTCAGGTTCTTCTCCAGTTACTGGATTACTATGCAATTTGTAAGAGCCTAACTCATTTACTAGCCAAGCAATATGTGTTTCATTTACTACAGAACCGATTGGTTTTTCTATATTTGGTTTAGAAGAAAACGGTGAAAATAATATGAAATACGTCGTCAGTCCTATGATAACAATGGTCATAATTACAATTACTATTTTCTTCATGTTAATCCAATAAGATATATATTAAAGACATTAATAAATAAGATATGACAGAGATAGAAATTGATTTTAGAAAGAGCGCACAGGAGAATGCAAATGAATATTTTAAAAGAGCTAAAATGGCTAAAAGAAAATTAGAATCTGCTAAAAAACAACTTGAAAAAACATTTAATAAAATACAAGAACCACAAATCATTGATCATCATATAAGTATAATTAAAAAACGTGAAAAAGCATGGTATGAAAAATTTCGCTGGGAAATTACAAGTGATGAATTTTTAGTTATAGGTGGTAAAGATGCTGATCAAAATGAATTTATCTTTTCTAGGCATATTGAAAAAAATGACATTGTGCTTCATGCCGATATAATTGGTGCACCTTTAGTTGTAATCAAATCTGAAGGTAAAGAAATAACACAAATAGCTATACGAGAAGCTGTAGAATTAGCTGCTGCATATAGTTCTGGTTGGAAAAAAGGATTAGGGGCTGTTGATGTTTATTGGATTAATCCAGATCAAGTATCTAAAAGTCCAGAATCCGGAGAACACCTTGCTAAAGGTGGATTTGTTATTCGTGGTACTAAGAATTATACTAGAAAAGTCGAATTAAAATTATGTATCGGAATTGTATTAGATGATACTATAAAAATAATTGCTGGTAGTGTTATGTCTGTAAGAAAACAAGCAAAATATTTTGTAACCATAATCCCAGGAGATGTTAATCATTTTAAATTAGCTACTAGTATAAAACATAAACTTATTGAAAAAGCGTCTAATGAAGATAGAGAAATTATTCGTAAACTAGATATTAATGAAATTCAAAGTTTGATACCAGGTGGAGAAGGAGCTATTGTTTAGATTAATCAAGTGCTACAATAACATGATTACTAAAAAATATCAAATTTAAACTTTAATATAAAGCTTAAATTCACTAATTGTTAAAAGATATCTTATGATAAAATACATACTTTTAGACGTGCATGGCGTGCTTACTGATGGAAATGAAAGAAAACGACTTCTAACACATCTACGGAGAAAACGCGGAATTAATTATACGTTACATAATTTGATATGGCAAAAATATATAAATGATTTAGACAAGAAAATAAAAATTCCAAAAGATTATATCAAAATAATCAATAATACTTTCAATACACACTTTTCAATAAAAGAATATTATGGTATGTTTCTGAAACAGATAAAAACGAATAATATTCTCTTAAAAAAGATGAATAATATCACGGATAAAAAAATATGCATAGTTTCAGACACGTTGCCTCCTATATCTTCAGGATTGAATAAAGTCTTTGGCCCTGATTTTAAAAAATATAAGAAATTTTATTCATTCAGATTTGGCGCAACAAAGGCAGAAGGATTACTCAAACAAGTATTAATTAACCTGAAAGCAGAACCAGCAGAATGTTTATTGATTGATGATAGCGAAAAAAACATTGAAGTTGCAATAAAAACTGGCATAAATGGTATAGTATTCAAGACGAATAAAGCGCTCTTTAACGAACTTCAAAAACTTGATATTTAAAATAATAATAATATTTGGTGCCCCCGCCGAGATTCGAACTCGGGACTATGGATCCGCAATCCATTATTTTATCCGGACTATACTACGGAGGCTTACTCTAGAATTAACGGTCTATTCAATTTAAATCCTTTACTTTTATTTACTTACCATGGAAAATAGCGACGAGTTCATAATGGAACTATTTCTAGACAGAGTGAAGAGATGTAATAAGTGTGATAGAATAGAATGGATAAGTCGTCAATATTGCCCGTGTGGGAAAAAATATGCTAAAGATAATGAAGAAAGAACTAGACAACAACAAGCCATTATGCAAATGTTAGAAGAAATGGATAATGGTTCTAGACATTCTCTATATTTGGAAACATCGAAATGCAAAGAAACAAAAGAAAAACCATATGGAAGAAAATTTTGGTGAGCCTAACAGAGATTAAAATTGTAATTTAAATGCTTTTCCAACCAAGTGTTTTTATGAAAATAGATCAAAATGCAATTACAGAAAGCATTAGTCTAGCGGTTCTTAGAAGAGCTTCTGATCCGACAAATTATCAAATACTCCAAAATTTACCAACCGATATACCGACATTAATGGAATATGTAAAACTTAGTAAGATGCCACTTTATAAAAGATTAAATCAGCTAGAAAAAGTGGGACTTATAGACTGGAAAAAGTGGACTGGCGAATTGAAGAGTACAGAGATAACTGATTATGTTTTAGAATCTTTTAAAGAAATGAATAAAAATATTGAAAAAGTATTGCCTGAACTTGTAGAAAGGAAATATGCATAATGGTGAGCTCGGAGGGATTTGAACCCCCGACATTCTGGTCCGAAGCTTCGCCTTAATTGAAAAAAATCAATTAATCAGACGCTCTATCCAGACTGAGCCACGAGCCCATAATATATTATTTACATTTAACTAATAAAAAGATTAAAATCTGGGTATGGTTTGATTTTATGATATACGTTTTTATTAAGTTATGGATGTTCAATTAATTCCTGATGTTCTTTGTATTCTTCCCAAGTCCATGGTTTCTCGAATATTTCTTTGATTTCCTTCTCAAGTTCATATGTCTGAGTTCCTTCACTAATACATTTTACAAGAAGATCTTGATGCTTATCAATCCCAAAAAAACTTGCTCCGAATATTTGTAGATATTCCTGCCATTTATCATAAGAACTGAAAAATATCCTTCCATTTATCTCTTTAGCACAACTATAATTCCCCTTTTTAATTCCTTTTATCCATACTGGTTCAATACTAGAAAGAACTTTATGAACTAATCTAGGATCATGTTTTACATGTTTTGCAAAAGTGTCTATCTTTTCAGACGGAGCAATAAAAGTATATATCGCTTCACCACCACGTTTATCATAATTAGCAGAATGTATATATGCCAAAAATCCAGCTTCTTCATCATTACCATTTATGAGAATATCATTTGTTTTAATAGAGGTTATATTTTTATCACTACGAGCATTTACTACTTCTTTCACATCTCCATAAATGACAGCTTCACGCGGATATACCCCTTTATTGTAAAGTCTATCTTGATGAAGTACCAGTGAACCAATCGTCCAAAAACATATAGGTTGTAAATTTATTTTTGAATCATATTCTAATGCTACTTGAGTAAAATTTTTAGTTCTCTTGCTTGTAGCGTAATCATGTTGGGACCACCTATGTCTAAGCAATCCAACTGGGCTATTCTTATCTGCAAAGTAACTTAAAACCTCTTCTTTGTCCATACTATTAGTTACTACTTAATAGTATATAAATACACTAGAATCAAGGATATACACGATCCATTGTTCTTGGAAATGCAATTGCATCCATTATATGTTCAATTCCCGCTAACCATACAACCAATCTCTCTACTCCTAATCCAAATCCAGAATGAGGAACTGTTCCATATTTTCTCAAATCCATATACCAACCATAATCTTCTTTCTTTAATTTGAATATTTTCAATGATTCTTCAAGTTCTTTTGGATCAGATATTCTTTCAGATCCGCCAATTATTTCACCCATTCCTGGCATCAGCAAATCAGATGCTTTTACTTTTTTAGGATCTTTTGGATCAACTTTCATGTAAAATGCTTTCATGTCTCTTGGGAACTGAGTTAAATGTATAGGTCCTTTACCTACTTTGTCAAGAAGTTCGCGCTCATCTTTATCTGTAAGATCATAACCTTTTGGTTTTCCTAATATTTCCAATGCTTCATCATAAGGCATTTTCATAAAAGGTTTCTTTATTTTCTTCAATTCGTCTATATCTCTTTCAAGATATTCTAATTCGCCCTTACAAGTTTTGATAACATAATCAATTATGTAAATTATCATATCTTCTTCAAATTCCATAAGTTGTTCATGATCCATCCAAGCAGCTTCCATTTCAGCCATCCAAAATTCTGATAAGTGTCTTTTTGTTCTACTCTTCTCTGCTCTAAATGTAGGTGCTATTGTAAATATTCTTTCAAGACTAAATATTGCTGCTTCTGCATAAAGTTGCCAAGTTTGTGTTAAATATACTCCTTCTTTATCTCCATATTTTACTTCAAAAAGTGTTGATCCGCCTTCTGCTTCCGAAGGTGTAAATATTGGAGCATGAAATTCTATGTATCCTCTATCATAATGAAATTGTCTAAATGCTTTAAACACTTCAGCTCTTATTTTCATTAGAGACGTCATTCTTTTTCCTCTTAGCCAAAGATGTCTCTGTTCTCTAAGAAATTCTTCTGACTGATCTTTAACAATTGGGAAACGCTCGGCAAGACCAATTATTTTTAACTGTGAAACACCGATTTCATATCCGCCGGGAGCTCTCTTGTCTTCTTTAGCAGTTCCCTCGATTTCTACAGATGATTCGATTGTTACGTTAGGTGCATCTTTGATGCCTTTGCATGCTAACTGTATAATTCCAGAAGAATCTCTAAGCATAATAAACACTAAATCTTTCTGATCTCTAACTCTGTATGCCCATCCTCGCAAAGATACTTTACCAGTAACTTTACCAGATAAAACCTCTTCTATTTGGCTAAACTTCATAGTAATAGAATATAATTAGATATAATTTAAAGCTAATTTATTTGAGTTTCTTTTCCAGCATACTCTTAGCTGTTATTGCGTCTATTCTCCTATTTGATTTTTTGATGACTTGACCCATTAAGAACTGCAATGCTTTCTGGTTTCCAGATATGTATTCTGATACTGCTTTTGATTCCTCAGAAATAACATCTGATACTATCTGTTCCGCATTATCAATAATTGAATAATTTTTAATTATATCTTCAAATTTTTCAGGGGAATGTATAATATCTCTTAGTATCATTTCAGCTCCAGATTTTGTAACTTTTTCAGATTTAACAAGATCTAATAATTTTAGAAATATTTCAGTTGTCAATTTCGTTTCCTTTATTGAAAGGTCGTTATAGTATAATGTTTTCTTTAACAAATCTATCCAAGTTGCTGCAAATTTAGGGTCTTGTTTTATTATACATTTTTCATAAAATATTGCTATATCCAAATCACTAGCCATCGAGAATGCCAGCTCTTGCGATATTCCATATTGTTTTTGATATCTTTCTATTTTTTGATGCGCAAGTTCTGGTAGTGTTTTTTGTATTTTCTGTATCCATTCTTTACTCACTTCTATTTTTGTTAAATCTGGTTCAAATATGTAACCATAATCTTCTTCACTCTCTTTCTTTCTTAATAGAACAATTGTCTTAGATTCTGGCAACCATGCTCTTGTTTCTCTCTCTATCTTCTTTTTATCATCAAGTAAACAACCTTGTCTAAATATTTCGCAGTCTATTACCTTCTCTACTTCTATTATACCTGTTACATTTTTCACTTCAATTCTTTCACCGCCTTCTATTGATACGTTAACATCTGATTTCATAGACAATTCTCCGGGAATAAAGACTTTCAAATATTCTAATATAGATGACAATTTCTTTAGAAAAATTCTAGCCTCTTTTGGTGTTGAAAGGTCTGGTGAGGTCACTATTTCACATAGTGGAATACCAGAACGATTATAATTAATTAGTGTATATTTGGCAGACGATATGTCGCCATCAACATGATGTAATTTAGCTGGATCTTCTTCAATATTAATTCGTTCTATGTTTATCTCTTTTCTTTTACCATTTCTATCAGTTATTTCCAATTTACCTTTTTTAGCAATTGGTATTTCATACTGAGTTATTTGGAAATTTTTAGACATATCTGGATATAAATAAGTTTTTCGTGAAAAGAATGTTTCAGGTGATATTTTACAATCTAAAGCAAGCCCAATTTTTATTGCTAAATCTAATACAGCTTTATTTAATGATGGTTTAGAGCCTGGCATCCCTAAACATATTGGGCAACATCTAGTGTTTTCAGGAGCCTCTGATATGTTTTTCATTGAGCAGCTACAAAATAATTTTGTATTTGTGTTTAATTGAACGTGAGTTTCAAGACCTATTTTAATATTTTTAACCATATTTCTCAACCTGTTTTCCAACTGCTATTATATCATCTTCTCTAAAATAATCTCCTAAGATTTGCATACCGATTGGCATCTTGTCCACGAATCCACATGGAATAGATAACTGTGGTATTCCTGCGAGATTTGGAGCCACTGTCAAAATATCAGATGTATACTGTTGTAAAGATGTAAGTTTCTCTATCTCAGAAAACTTCGGAGCAATCATAGGCATTGACGGCGCAATTAGAACATCAACTTTCTTGAACGCTTCTTTGAAATCTCGTATAATCAGTGTTCTAACCTTAAGCGCCTTGAGGTAGTATTGATCTCTATAACCAGCCATTCTAACATAAGTTCCTAATATTATTCTTCTCTTAGCTTCTTCTCCAAACCCAGCTGTTCTTACTTCAGAAAAATATTCATTGAATCCTTTTTCTTCAGAACTGTAACTCAGTCCATATCTTAACCCACAGAATTTTGCTAAGTTTGTAGATGCTTCAGATAAAGCTATTATGTAATATGCTGGAACAGCGTACTTTGTATGAGGAAGCGATATCTTTTTTACCTTGAAACCGTCTTTTTCCAATTTTTTAACATATTTCATTACCTGTACTACTATTCTTTTATCAACATTAGCGAAATATTCTTTCGGTATTCCTATAGTAATTTTCTTCTTCTGAATACCTTGTTTTTTCTTTACACTTGTAGAATCTTTAGAATCATGACCGATTATCATCTGTAAGCATGATGAAGCTTTCTCGACGCTCTTAGCTAATACTCCTATCTTATCTAAAGAATTAGCATAATCTATCAAACCATAACGACTAACTAAACCATATGTTGGAGTTAACCCAACGACACCACAAAAAGCTGCTGGACATGTTATTGAACCACCAGTCGATTGGCCTATTGCAAACTCAGCATATTTACTAGCTGCGATATACGCAGCGCTACCACCAGATGATCCTCCACAACATCGTTTAGGATCATGTGGATTCTTAGGTATCTTGTAAGCGCAGTTAGTTGAAAATGTTCCAAATCCGAACTCGTCCATTACTGTTTTTCCTATGATTCCAGCACCGCGTTTCTTTAGCTTCTCAATAGCGGTTGCATCAAATACTGGGTAATAGTTATGTAAAATTTTAGATCCAGCCGTTGTTAAGATGTCCTTAGTGCATATGTTATCCTTTACTGCCAGTGGAAACTTACCATCGAAGTTTTCGTTAATAGTTATAAAAATGTTATACTTTTTATCGAGTTCTTTAGCCTCTTCTAAGACTTTTTTTGTATTCATTTAAACTGACCTCGGGCCCTTAAAGAAGTTTTTCTCTCTCTGTTCAGCATTTTTTAATGCATCTTCTAGGATTAAAGATTTTTCTACGCTATCTTCACGAGTAATATTTTTTATTTCAAATGGTTGAAAAGAAGGCTCTATTTTCTTAGTATCTACTTTCTCTATAATTTTAAAAGATTCTAATATTTGTCCGATGTCTTTTTCAAATTTCTTTGATTCTGGTTCTGTTAAATTTAGTCTAGAAATTTTAGCAAGTTTTTTGATTAAATCTTTCTCTAACATAATAATACACTAGTTAATTGCATTTAAAATATATGGCGGTCGGGCTAGGACTCGAACCTAGGACTTCCCCGTTAACAGCGGGGCACACTACCTGCTGTGTTACCCGACCTTTACTTGAAATTAAAGAATATAATACTGACTTATGAAATATTTTTTTAGAAATAAAAATAGGAATAGATAAATCGTGCTCAATTGAGATTAAGATACCTCGTCACATCAATCACTAATAATAATTGGTTTAGAATATATTTAAAGTAGTATGGCGCCTTGAGCAGGATTTGAACCTGCGACCTCTCGATTAACAGTCGAACGCTCCACCAGACTGAGCTATCAAGGCATAACATTTCTTTAACAAACGAAATTTATAAATATAGATGTTTTATCTAAAAATCAGTCTAATCACAAAAATAAAATCAAATATTATATTATCGTTTTTTTTCAATAAACAAACTAAAAATAATAATCCCTATTATGAAAATTATTAAACTTAGAATAGCTACAGTCCAGCTTAGCTTTGTAAGCATATACAAAGAAAAACCAGCTCCAATCGCAGGTAATATCGGAAACCTTCCAATATTCAATGGAACTTTGAACTGCCCATGAAGATGTGGTTTTCTATATCTTAAGACTATTACCGATAGATTAACAAACATAAACACAAACAGTGCGCCAAAATCTGTTAAAGAAGCTACAAATTTTAGATCCTGTAATAATATAAAAAGAATTGTTATAATCCCAACACAAATTAGAGCAATGTAAGGTATTCTTTTCTTCTTTGAAATTTTCATAAATATCAAAGGTAATGAACCTTTCTCAGCCATTCCAAATATCATTCTTGAATATGCAAAAAATAAAACAAATATAGTACTTCCTGTTGCAAATAATGCTAAAATTGACATTAATAGCGCCCCCGTAGCTCCCATTGTAACTTCTGCTACCAGTGTTAATGGCGATGCAGAAACAGCAAGTTCATTCCAAGGAACAACACTTATTGAAACCAAAGAAACAAGAGTATATATTATAGTTGAGACGATTATAGATATTATGATTGCTTTCGGTAATACCTTTCTTGCGTTTTTTGTTTCTTCACTTAAGTTTGCAACATCTTCAAATCCTAAAAATGCAAAGAATATTAAAGCTGCAGCAGTGAAAACACCATTCCAACCAAAAGTAAAATCAAGATAATCAATAGAACCAACATACCCAAAACCAGTAAAAATTATTAATAGCAGACCAAAAATAGTTATACCAACAAATAGTGCACTAATTTTTAGTGTACCTTTAACACTATATATGTTAAAAAACAATGCTGTTAAAACGATTAAGATTGCTCCAATTAAAGGACTAACGCCAAATAGTCCTGAAAAATAACCACCAAATCCAAGAGAAACTGCAGCAGCAGCAATTATTGCTGTTATTAATTTGAACCAACCGATTCCAAATGCAAATTTTTTACTTTCAAATGCTTCTTTGGAATAAGTATATTCTGCAGCATTGTAAGGAAGTTTTGATGAAAGTTCAGCATAACTAAGTCCAGTACATCCAGCTATAAGTGCTGCAAAAAGAAAAGCTAACCATGTCACATTCCCAGCTTCTCCTGCAGCAACTCCTATTAGAACATAAATGCCTGCACCTATGATAACACATAAACAATACATTGTAGCTTCAAATAATGTTATATTTCTTTTTAGTTTTGGCATTTAATCACAATTTGTTTATATTTCAATTATTAATCATTTAAGATTATAAACTTATCTATATCTAAAATTAAATAAAAATAATAATTAACTCAAATAAAATTTATAAATCTATGGATTTTTTAGAAAAATTATTCTAATTGATGTATATTGTAAATTAGAGAAATCTTTATATATGTTCTAATCAAATTAAAGAATACGTACTACAACTTTTGAGTTCGGGCAAACTCAACAATACATGAAAATCTTCGGGCGAAAATTATTCACGGTTACGTATCGTTTTTTCTAAAGTTATATACTAAGGACGTTATAAATACATTTCGCAATTAGAAAATATATATTCAACTATATATTACCGTGCATGGCACGTACTGTTTTTGTATCAGAGTTTTAAAAAATGTGTTAACCGCACATACTTGTTAATAAAAATTGAGGTGAAAATAAATATGGATACAACAGTAAAATCGGCTTTTGATAAAGCATTTGGTTCAGGAAAAGGATCAACCACAGCAGCACCAGGATTCCAAGGAAGATTAGATGCAGAAGAAGGAATAAACTGGGAACAGAAAGTTTCTGATGAATTTGATCTACAAATGCATAAAGCTAAAATAATGGTAATTGGATGCGGTGGTGGTGGATGCAACACAGTATCTAGACTAACAGAAATGGGCGCATCAGGAGCAGACATAATCGCACTTAACACAGATGCAAAACACTTGTCAATCACAAAAGCACACAAGAAAATCTTAATTGGTAAAGATACAACTAGAGGATTAGGTGCAGGTGGTTACCCACAAGTTGGAGAAAAAGCAGCAAATGAACAGAGAGCACAAATAAAGCAAGTTTTAGATGGAGCTGACTTAGTCTTCGTAACAGCTGGTATGGGTGGTGGAACAGGAACAGGATCAGCACCAGTAATAGCCGAATTAGCAAAAGCAATGGGAGCTATTGTAGTAGGAGCTGTCACAATGCCATTCAAAATGGAAGGAACAAGAATACAGAAGGCAGAAGATGGTTTGTCAAAATTAAGACAGGTAACAGATACAGTAGTTGTAATAGAAAACATGAAATTACTTGAGTATGCAGGTTCTATGCCATTAGCGCATGCATTCGCATTAGCTGATGAATTGATCTCAATGATGATTAAAGGAATCGTCGAGACAATTACAGTACCTTCTCTAGTAAACCTAGACTTTGCTGATGTAAAAACAATCATGAGCGCAGGAGGAGTATCAGCAATTTGTGTAGGAGAAAGCGACTCACAGACAAGAGTAAAGGACGCAGTATTGAAAGCATTGAATCACCCTCTATTAGAAGTAGATTACAATGGAGCAGGTGGAGCATTGATACATGTAATATGTGGTCCAGATTGCACATTAGCTGAAATAAATGAAGCTGGTGAATTGATCTCAAAGAGATTGAACCCAGACGCACAAGTAATATGGGGTGCAAGAGTTGTACAAGAATTCACAGGAAAGGTACAGGTAATTGCAATAGTAACTGGTGTAAAATCACCATACATAATGGGTCCAATGGAAATGTCAGACAGAACAAGAATGGCAGAAAACGAATTGGGAATCCCAGTAATATTGCGATAAGTATGAATCAAGAACTTAGAGGGGGGGAGGCGCCTCCCTTCTTTTTGATTTTTTTAAGCAAAAACAACTAGTGATGAGAATGGATATAGTGGACAGAATAAAAAAAGCACTGGGCTCGGAAGAAGAGTATAGACAAATCTTTGAAAATGTACAGGCACTTAGATTCTTTGATGGTGGTAATTGTGTATCATATGAACCCCCAGAAGGAGAAAAAACAACAATAGGTTACCATGTCAAAAGTGGAAAATATAAACTTTGTAACGGACACATGGAAGATTTAGCAAAAGGCTTGGAAAAAGTCGAGATATATGGATTTGAAGAACATACAAAAAATGAAAAGAAAAGAGGACTTATTTTAAAACACGATGGATCAACACTATTTTTAAATTTTCAGGCAGATTGTAACAAACACGGAACAAGTGTTACTGGTAAAATGGTAATGGGATTAAAAAGTGCATTGGAAAATGAAATTGAAAAGAGCCACTCATCTGAACCTATAGAAAAACCAAATTATTTGCCTGATGAAATTATGGCTTCAGCTTAAACCCTTTCTTTTTTAAAAAATTTCATGATTTCTATCGTCTTTGACTTCTACTTTTCCAAAATGTTCTTGATGTACGAATTCTTTCAGTTCTTGTCTAGAAGGCACGATAGGTTTTTCATCAGAATGACCAAATGTCAAAACTGCACAAGGTCTAACGTGTTCTGGACAGGCTGTAAGTATAGATACTGCTCGTTCTGAAAATGCTCCAATCCAGGCAGATGCTATTCCCAATGATTCGGCTGCTATAAGCATATTTTCTATTGCTGCTGCTGTTGCTTGCACGCCGTAAAGTTTGTCTCCCCTATGACCGTATTTAGATGTTGACAGTATGGTATTTGTTGCAACCACAATTATTACTGGTGCTTCAGCTATCCACGCTTGATCAAAGCATGCATAAGATATTCTTTTTTTATTAAGTTCGTCTCTAATAACTACAAATTCCCAAGGTTGTTGATTGCCAGCTGAAGGTGCATATCTTGCAGCTTCAAGAATTTTATTAAGATCAGAATCACTTATGTTTTGTTTTCTATATTTTCTCACTGTTCTTCTCTCTTTGATAACTTCAAGGACAGTATTTTGCACCATTCTTCTATCTTGCATACCAGGTGTTTCCTTTAGTACATCTACTCTTTTTCTTGATTTACCCATTTTTGCAATCGAACTAAATGGCATAATAATTTATAGAGTAACTCTAATTAATAAGTTTGTATATTATGAATATTAACTACCATAAAGTGAAGTATTTAAACATTAAAATTATATATCCTGTATGGGAAGAAATAATAATACCGATAAGGCAATAACGAAAAGTGCACGCAGTGGCTATTTTGGAATGTATAATTGTAAACCAATAGAAGATACAACAACAAAACGTTCAAAACAACACATTTCTTATCTCATGAGAAGTAGACATAGAGCATCTGTATGTAAGAATGATTTATATAATACAATAGAAATCAAAACATTTAATACAAAATCTGATACACTTATACACCAATTAGCAATACCACATCTGAATATTAACATAAATAATCCAGCATTCGGTTATGGTACAACAATTATGAATGAAGGTGCTATGATTTTAGATTTCATAAATCCACAAAACGATGATCAGCATCGAAAAAATAGCATAGAACTATTGGTTGGTGAGAGTACAAAACGTACTAGAAAAAATAGTGTAGTTGATGTGGTCGATCTAAGAAACATTGATTATAATGATGATATATAGTGTCTACTCGCTTCATCATTTAATGCACTATACTATTACAAAAAACATGATTACATAAAAAAGGTAGCCGGTATAAGAACAGAAGAAACACGAAGAAAAGTAGATGGTCGAATGACACTAGAATATAATTATTTAATTAATGGTAACAGTGAAAAAATATCTTCAAAATGTGTTGATGTAGAAATTAAAAGAACTGCGATTAGATGGATATTAAATCCACCACCAAACAAGTAATAAATTAACTTTTTATTCTGTCAAATCAATCACTTATCTATGAAATATTCTGAATTAGCTGACGTTTATGAAAAGCTTGAAAACACTTCAGCCAGACTTAAGAAAACTGACATAATAGCTGAACTGCTAAAGAAAACACCAACACACGAATTAGAAAAACTTGTTCTATTATTATCAGGAAGAATATTTCCAATATGGTCTGAAGAGGAAACAGGTGTTGCTAATCAGATAATGATACAGGCAATTGCTAAATCTTCTGGAATTGATGGAAGTGCTGTAAATAAAGCTTATAAAAAAATTGGTGATCTTGGTAAAGTTGCTGAAGAATTTTGTGAATCAAAAAAACAGAAAACATTATTTAAGAAAACTCTTGATATTGACAAAGTTTATGAAAATATGTTAAAAATAGCTAGTCAAGGAGGTAAAGGATCACAAGATAGAAAAATTAGTCTTATTGTTGAATTATTAAGCCAATCTAATTCTAAAGAAGCAAAGTATATCGTACGAATCGTTTTAGAAGAGCTAAGAATAGGAGTGGCTGAAGGTGTAATAAGAGATTCGATAGCCAAAGCATTTGGAGTAAACAAGAAAATTGTTGAGGACGCGTGGTTCTTGAGGCCTGACTACGGCATAATCGCTGAAATCGCTAAAGAAAAAGGCGAACGAGGTTTAAAAATGCTTGAAGTTGAAATAGGAGTTCCTATAAAGGTCCAATTAGCAGAAAGATCACCAAATCTTAAAACAGCACTTGAATCATTTGAAAATCCGACGCTTGAATGCAAATATGACGGTATGCGAACAATTATTGAAAAGGATGATGATAAAATTTGGATATTTACAAGAAGGATGGAAAATGTAAGTTCTGCTTTTCCTGATTTAGTTGAACTATGCAAAAAATATATCAAAGCCAAAAGATGCATAATCGACGGGGAAACAATCGCTATAGATCCAAAAAATGGAAGGCCATTGCCATTCCAAAAACTTTCTGAAAGAATAAAACGAAAATATAATATTCACGAAACTATCAAGGAAATACCGATACAGATCAACTTATTTGATATAATTTATTTGGATGAGAAAAAATTATTTGATTTGCCGCTCTATGAAAGAAGAGAAATATTAAAAAATAATATAAAAATATTTCCAGATAAATTTCAAATAGTAAAATCACTAACAACAAATAATCTAAAATTGGCTGAAAATTTCTATAAAGAAGCGCTTCAAAACGGCCATGAAGGTCTGATAGTTAAAAATTTAGAAGCTAAATATGTTTCAGACAGAAGAGTTGCCGGTGGCTGGTTAAAGGTCAAACCAATAATGGAGACATTAGATTTGGTAATAACAGGCGCGACCTGGGGAGCTGGAAAAAGAACAGGATGGTTTGGGTCTTTTATGCTAAGTTGCAGAAATCCAAAAACTGGAGAATTTTTAGAATGTGGAATGCTTGGAACTGGAATAAAAGAAAAGAAATCCAATGAGAATGACATCACATTTGATTATATGACAAAATTATTAAAACCTTATATCGAACATGAACAAGGAAATCAGATTAAAATAAAACCTAAAATAGTCATAGAAGTAGCCTACGAAGAGATACAAAAGAGCCCTACATACAAATCAAAATATGCCTTAAGATTTCCGCGTTTCATAAGATTGAGACATACGGAAAGATCAGCAGAAGAAGCAGATACTATAAACCGTGTGGAACATCTTTACAGAAATCAGAAGGGTAAAAAGTAATTATTTATAACTCTTGAGCAAACGTTTCAATTTATTTCTTTTATATTTCAAATGAAAAGATATCTTATCATTAAATGCCGCCAAATTCTTTCTGTCAGAAATAGTTATCCTCCAATTGTGACTAATTCTTCCATCCTTAGAATGATGCTCTTGTTTAAAATACGGTCCCCCTACATTTATTTCAAGGCTTTCCAGCAAAGATTTATCATCTTTAATTATATTACTGATATATCTTGGATTATTACTTTTTCTTATTTTTATCAACTTATCAGCATCATAGTTGCTCACATCACTGGATTGGGAAAAGGTTAGCTGTCTTCCAGATCCATTTCGCCCTTCGTCTATAGAACCCTCATCGTCAAAAGCTTGTTTTAGAAAAGAACATTTTACTGTCTCGTTTGCATTGTGAATGAAATGTGGTATTTTGGGATTTGTTTTAAGTTTAGATCCATATGATAATCCAAGACCATACACCATAATTAATCCTAAGATTTTAGGAAAATAAACCTGAGTATTATTCATCAATAAACGCGGTTCTATTTTTCCACAAACTTTATTTACAACTCTAATCACATGTTCTATCATGCTTCTTTCATAATTTCTATAGTGCGGACAAAGAGAATTTTTATGAATTCCGCCATCATGATATATCATTGAAATAATCACAGCACCATCTTCTGTGTTGAAATTCATCGGAAATTTCGGACATAATATTTTTCTTCCGTTTTTGACCTGAATGCATTTTATTTGCTTTTCTAATACATTCATGTTTATCCCTTCACCAAAACACATCATTAATTTCTCAATAAATTGTAGTGATTTTGTTTGATTTCTATCAAAGAAATTTCTAATTGAATCATAGTTTTCATTAATAGCGTTAGCAATGGCTTGTTTGTTCCTAAATTTGTTTATCAATAATTTGTATAGTTTAAATTTGTATGATTCATTTAAGTCTAAATATATCTTATCCTTTGGCAAATCAGACAATTTAACAATTCCCCTATACCATCCATTCGGCTTATCTTTTTCTATCATGATACCTAACTAGTAAGTTAGTTAGTTATAAACGTAATCAGATTTGATCGTGCGCCGAGAGAAGCTGATAGTCTAGATAGATTAAATAAAATATATGCTATGCAAAAAGGTAAAAAATAAATTAAAGAGCTTTTACATGATCTAAAGCTGCTTCACGCATTTCTTCAACAGTGGTTTCTAAAATGTTTGCTCTCTTCTTTGGATTATAGATTCCTCTACCAACAATTGCGTGCCATCTGTTTCCAGCAACTTTTGTTGCATCTTCTATTTTACCACCCTGTGAAACAAATCCAGGTGCATAAAATATTGGATCGACTCCTTCTGCTTCAACCATTTCTTTAACAGCTGCTATAACTGGTGCTTTATTACCAGGAACCACAAAATCGTTTATTCCGGCTCTTGCTGCTATTCTATACATTTCCATTGCTCCTTCGTCAGAAATAAATCCACCTTCGCTCTGTGCGTATGCAGGATGCGTCATTCTTCCACCAACAATTACTTTCAAACCATGATCCAACGCATGATATATCCATGCTCTTTCTGTTTCAGGTCCAGCTTGTGGGAATAATATAACTGCATCTACACCAGCATCACTACAAACTCTAGCAAAATTCTTTCCAGTATCTGGTATGTCTGTTCCTGCTTTCTGATGATCAAGTATAATAGGTTTCTTTGTATGTTTTCTAGCAGTTTCAACAACTGCAGGCAAACCATATCCATATCCTAATTCAAAACCAACTTTGTAAGCACCAACTTCATCTATATCTGCAGTTGCCTTAACTAATTTATCAAACTGATCTAATGTTGGAACATCACATGCCGGCACTATACTTTTATCTCTTCCAACTATTTCTTGTTCTGGGAATTTTCCTAATGTTTCATGTGATTCGTCTGTTCCATAAACTCTAAGATAATTAGTCATTCTATCAACCTCTTTTCTGGAACCATCTGGTGTTTCTCTAGCCTGTTTCAATAAAAATTCACGAACATCGGTAGCTTTTATAACAGAAACTACTTTGGTTCCAGTTTTTTCTTGATATTCTGTTATAGCGCTCTTACCGTCGATTCCAACTTCTTGTCTATCAACAGCTATCGCAAGCAATGGATATTTGAAATCTCCAAATGTTTCTAATTCTGCTCTTGCTTCATATTTTGCATTTCCTGCTGTGAAAACATCATCTAACTGTACGATTGATTGGCCGTCTTTTGGTGCTCTACCGACTATCATGGCTTTTATTCTATCAGTCTGTGAAAGACTAGAATGTTCACCGTGATCTTTTGAATATTTTCTTGTAAAGAACCATGGAACATTTTTTCCCTTTTCAGACATTCCCATTGTGGTTGCAATTGCAAGACCAACTCCCTTTTCAGGAATTCCATATAAAATATCAGTATCAACTCCAGAATTTAATATTGAATCTGCATAAAATCCACCAAGTGCCTTTGTTGAATCGCCATCATTAAAATCGCCTATGTTAACAAACCACGGTGATATTCTTTTACTTTTCAAAGAATAATTTCCACCAACTTTCAAAGCTCCAGTTGATAATAAAAATCCAATAAAATCTTCTTTATATTGCTCCATTAAAATTCACCTCGTTATTATCTAAAATACTATGGACAGAAAAGGATTTAAACCAATAATTGCTTCAGTCATATCTTCGCCTTTGCGCCAGATCTGTCTCTTTTATAATTTCCAAAATCTGGCATCTTTAAAATTTCATCATAATTAAATACTGGACCATCAACACAAATTCTTCTTCCAGAAACTTCACAACTACCACAAATGCCTTCGCCACATTTCATATATCTTTCAAGGGAAAGTTCAATTTTTTTCGGATCTACACCATATTCTACTATTTTTTCAGCAGTAGTTTTCATCATTTTTTCTGGGCCGCAAACAAAAAATTGATCATATTCCTCAACTAACTCTTTAGTAATCAAATCTGTTATAAACCCATGATAACCAAATGAACCATCATCTGTTGCATACTGAACTTCAGTCTCTTCTGGTCCATCAAATAATAAATGGTGCTTATCTTTAGCCCCATATAAAATCCTAAAAGAATTATGACACCCAGCAAATGAATTAGCTACAGCAAGTATTGGTGCTATACCACAACCGCCTGCTATTCCAAGACCTGGTTGATGTAGATGCCCAAAATGCCCATCGCCATAAGGTCCTCTAACATAAAGCGAATCTTCTTTTACTAATTTGAAGAGTTCTTCAGTAAATGGTCCTTTTTTCTCAACTGTTATACTAAATTGTCCTATCTCTGAAGAACTAATAGATATTGGCTTTTCACCTACACCGGGTAAGTGAACCATAACAAATTGTCCAGGAAAATGAAAATCAAACCCACCAATCCCACTATTAAAAATAAATGTTTTATAATAAGGATTGTGCAGAATAGTTTCCTTTATCTTAATTCTTTTACCGTATGCTTTATTTGACATGATTTTCACCAATTATTTCATTTATTGATTTTTTCTTCAATTCTTTTAAAATATTTTCAACTCCGTCCCATAAATCATTAAAAAACTCTACTGTCTCTTTAGAATTTTTTCCTCTCAAAACTGTTCCTATCTGAAAAATAGATGCCCCAAGTCTTGCATATGAAATAATATGTTCTGATTTAGATATTCCGCCAGAAGCTACAATACCTACTTCATCACCAACTGCTTGATATATTTCATGAACCATTTTCATTGTAATTGGTCTAATTGCATCTCCAGACAAACCACCAAATTTTCCAGTTAAAATTGGATAACCACTATAAGGATCAATTTCTAATCCTGGTCCAATTGTATTACCACATCCAATATAATCTGTATATTGAGCAACTGCTTTTGCAATTGCAACATAATCTTCATTTGGGGAAAGCTTTGTAATAACTGGTTTATCAGTAACTCCTCTAACTGCTTTTATTACACCAACACCTTTTTCTGTATTACACATTGCTTTCATAACAGATTTTTCACCAGGTTCAAAATTTGGACAAGAGATATTAATTTCATGACCAATTCCATATTTATCAAATCTTACCACACTTCTCGCATAATCTTCTGGGCTATTACCATAATGAGAAAGTATTAGAGGTATTTTTCCACCATATTGTTCTAATTCTTTTTCAAAATCTTCAGGTTCCATTGATGGTAAGGCAAAAGAATTCATTAAAACGTTTCCATTCCAATATACTGTTGGATTTATATTTCCTAACTTTTCCATTGGTCCACTAGACTTTGAAACCCCAGCACCCATATTTTTCAATCCTATTTCTTCCAAATATTCAAAAACAGGTAAATAGCTTAGAATCCCACACGCATTAGTTATTGGTGGAAATATTGGTAATTTTTTCATAAACCTATTAAGAATACAAAAGGATTTAAACCTTAATTGGGATGCCTTTATTCAAGTCATGAAACTTCCAATCTTGATAATTAATTTTAACAGCTAGAACAGGTGTTGCGTTGAACTTTTTAGCAGCTTCTATTAACGTTATAAGCTGTTCATTATGTTGTTTTGCATAGAAACATTTTTTTCTAGACTTTACTTCTATCAATTCTACTTTACCAGTAGTGTCAATAGATATTAAATCGCATATTGCATCTTCGCCTTTGCCAGAACCAGCTATTCTATGAACCATTTTTCCTTCTTTTACCAGTTTCTCAAGCAGTTCGCGCTCCCGTCTAGAACCTTTTCCATTGGTTGGCATAATAATAATTAGCTTTTGGATATTTAAAGAATAATGAGACCCAAACACGTAACTCTTGAGCTGCCTGGGTATAAAAGTATTTTCTAAACCCGTCGAAAAAATTAACGGATAAGATTAATTGAAATTTTCCATATAAAAAGGTTTCTATGTTAGAAAATATATGTTAGTTATCGTTATTCCATACACCTAAATGATTATTTTTCGCATAATTTTGCGCGTATATTAAAACTTTTTCATATTTTTTATCAGCTTCAAAAATAAAAACTTTCGCGTAGCCTTCTTCAAGCATCTGCGCATCAATCATTTTGTTTCCTAAGTAAACATAACGTAACAAACGGCCATATCTGTCTTTATTCGTATTATCTCTCTCTAACGTAACTGTTTTGAATTCTATTAATTCTTTTAAACGTTGCGTTGCTTCATAATAATAGTAATCATTTTTATCTGGCGCGTCTATTCCTTGAATACGTATGTGTTCGCCTGTAGAAATAACAAATGTATCACCGTCTATAACTCTCGTCACGTAAAATCCTGTTGGTTCGTTAACGCAACCTGAAACTAGTAAAATCAATAATAAAATAGTTATTATTTTCATGACATCTTCTAGTGAGTTAGAAATATTTAAAGCTTCCTTGCATTTTTCAAAAATGCCTCATAAATATCAGTTGCAAATTTAAAATATTTTTGCCTTTGTTTTCCGTGGAGATCCATTCTTCCTCGATTTCCTATTGAGAACATTATTTTAGGGTATGTGAATGGTTGTTGAACAGTTATTTCATGACAATCATAACGCAAACTATAATCATCCATTTTTTCTGGTAAAAATTTTATAAAGGATCCATCTTCATTATCATAAAATTCGTGTGATATATCATTGAAAACTTTACCTGCTATTTTCTTTACTTCAAGCGGTTTTATAAGATCAACGCGATTTCTATTTTTATCATGAATCTCTTGGTTGTAAAGTTCAAGATGTATCCTTTCAACCATTCTCATTCCAGGTTCCCATGACGGAGTGCCTTCGCCATCATATATCAAAACTCTCGGAGTTTGGTACATGCCAAATAGTGGAAATCTATCTGAAAACATCTGACATAGTATTTCTGACATAATTCAACTAGTATAGAAAAGGATTTAAATGCTTCTCAGAGACGCACGATTTAAGGAATTGATGAAAGAACTGTCTAAGAAGTAAAAATTTATTCCAAACCAGTAATATCTCTAGATTGCAATATGTATGTTGTCTCATCTTGCCCCACAGTAAATTCTATATCTTGAGGGAAACCAAACAATTGCTCAATTTCTAGTGCTTTATCTATTATTCCACTTGATTCCAAATCAGATGACGGATTTACACCAAACGGCAATTTAGAAGAATCTCCTTGCATTTTAAATTTTTTGGTTTGTTTATCGATTATTGCATAGATACCAGATTCTTCTCCTGATACAAGTTTTTCTCCTTGCATATAACCAAATTGGCAAGCCATTTCTGCATCAGAATTTGTGATAGGATTTTTAGTGAAAAATATTCCAGACATCTTAGCTTTAATAAATTCTTGTATCAACACATTCATTTTTGCTTTATCAGGATTAACCTTGGCAAACTCCATATATATTAAAGCTTCTTCGCTTTTCAAAGATTCTCTACATTTTTCAATGTACAATGGTAATTCATCTAATCTAATTGGCATAAAAGATTCAAATATACCAGCAAATGAATATTTATGAGAATCTTCGCATGTTGCTGAAGACCTTACGGATACGCTAGTTGCATTCAGTGCTTTATAATAATTTTTAAGCGCCTCTCCGTCAACATTTTCTTTCCATTCGGGCGTAACTACAAATCCATTTGGAACATCAAATCCATATTTTTTCAATATACCTTCATTTGTTGCTTTCATTCCATATATATTTGCGTATTCATTTCTTTTGTCAATATCATTTATATTAGATAACAACTCAATTGATGTCATAATTAAATAATAGAATATAAAAGGATTTAAATGCTTCTTAATTAAACAATTTAACTATTGTAACAATTTTTCAACCAAATCCATATTATGTTCAGGTATAAACCAATAGTGTTCAGGTCCACTATATTGTCCGGATTTATATGATTTGTAAACTTTTGTTTCTTCTATCTCGCAAAGAATACCTGTTAGATCTTTAAGCCCTTCAACAATAGGTTTTATTTCTTCTATATTAGATTTGGTTATGCCGTTAGACATATCCACTTCAAAAGACTTGGCTACTTCACTGATATGAAATCTTGGCCTTCACCAGGATGTTTGTCTATATTGCTCCAATTCCCGCGTTCTTCCATAAATCCATTCAAGCAATTCCAGATTATTGTCATCAAATGTAGCTATAAACCTCTGATCAGAATCTATTGCTTCTGTAAAATTTGTTTTATGTTTATCATATAAACTAAACTATACCAATGGGCTGTGATTTTTTTCTTCTTAGGCCAGAATATTCTTTGGGTAATAGTTGTGATGCCACGAGTCTTCTTTAGATATTTTCTTGCTGTTTTAACTGAGCAATCAGCCCGTTCAGCAATCTGAGAAGCTTTAACATTATTTAGATTTATATATGTACTTGAATAATCGTTGTCTATTAATTTTTTGTAGAAATTTCTTGTTCTTTCATCTAAAATTATTTCATATTCCATAATGCAAGTTAAACAAAAAAGGATTTAAACTCGATTTAAACCTTCTCAAAGATTACAATTTGCCGTAATGTCTTATGATGTTCTTCGAAATCTTCAAAATACTCTATCATTTTTAGTTTCGTGCTTGCTCTCAATCTTATTTTCTTTCCTTTAACTTCAAAAAATGGGAATATAATAATTGCTCTTTTTCCTGGTTTTAGTACTCGGTATATTTCTTCTAATGCTTTTTCATATAGCGGTTGAACTTCGTCTATTATTTGTCCTGCTTCTTTCATAGTTGGTGCGCTTCTCAACGGTGGGCCAAGATATGGTTCTGTGACCACCGCGTCTATTGTGTTTGATTCAAATGGTAGACTTTTGACATCTGCTTGCATTATTTTCTTATCTATTGTTATTTTGTATTCTTTTTCTAACCAGACTAAATTAGCAACACAATCTCTTATGCACTTTTCATCTAAATCAGAACCAATTATTTTGAATTTCATCAGAGCTGCTTCCTGAAGAACAGAGCCTATTCCACAGAACGGATCTAATAGTGTTCCGTCTGCTTTCGCTAGATTAATCATTATCCGACATAGTCGTGGCGGAATAGAAAATATTGCTCTCTGTTTCGGTCTTTCTAAATCTCTTTTTCTAAACTCGTAAGGATTATGAACTCCTATTGTTTTTCCTAGATAAAATTCTTTTCCAGAGCAGGCTACGATTTCAAATGATTTCTTTAGAGTATGTTTGTTTATCATATCTGTGTGAGTTACGAACGGTTCCTTTGTGTGCAAACATCCTGCTTTCATCTTATCTGATTTCATTTGTTCTTTAATCATCTCAGTGAAATGATTTTGGTAATTTTTAGAACCATAGGAGCTAACTCCGAAAGGTCCTGTTGAATCTTTGTAAATATTATAGAAATCATATTCATTTTTATTTGTAAGAACTTCAGCTATTTTCAATGTTCCACCCAGATCGTCTATGTCTGGCTTGAAATCTGTTTCTATTACGGCGAATTGATCTGTTGATTCTATTAGCTTAAATTTTGTTCTTGCCTCTAGGTATGCATTTATTTCTGCTAACGATAACATTGGGTTCTTTCCGTAAATGAATATGTATTGCATGAATAATGTTCGTGGTTAAGGTTTTAAAGTCTTTACTCCCCGTCTGGGTAAAGAAACTTTATGCTAAGCCCACTTACCAGAATGGTTCATGATTAAAAATGTTTCTAAAGAAGAGATCAATGTATGGATTAAAAAAATAGAAGATATTCATTTTGAAATAACCGGCAACCAAAACGATATGATTAATCGTGGTATTTTAGAACATATATTATTTGAATGCCTAAGAAATAATAAATATAAAAATAAAGAAAAGTTTGCTACATTTATTTTAATGGAAATTGCTATTAATCATCCATTCTGGGATGGTAATAAAAGAACTGCACTACTATCAGCCTTAAAATTTTTACGCACAGAAAATGAAAACACTGTAAAATTATATCCTCAGAGCTGGGAAGATAGAACAAATAGAATTGTAAGATTTATGGAAGATGTAGCTCAACGAGAATATGAATTCGATGATGTATTAAAAGTGATTAAAGATAGATTTAAATTAAATAAGTGATAAATATGTTCATGGACGAAAAACCGAAGTGGATGCAAGAAATAGAAAATGAAACTCCAGAAGAAGCAAGAAAAAAAATACGGGAAATATTAGCAGCCAATAAAAAAGTATTTGACGAATTAGCTAAACATTAGTTCTACCTCGGTGGATAAACAGTCTTTATGCTGTCATTAAACTTGTTCTAAATTATGGGTAAACTTAAAACTCGGTTAGAAACACATCGAATGTATCACGTATCTGGTTGCGCTAAAGAGATACGTTGTCCTAAAAATTTAGTTCGTTTTAACACGCATAATTCTAAGTTACATGAAATGATGAAAGCATCAGTTTGTTTTGATATTCAGAAGTCAGGTGGTGAATTCATAACAGAAGCGTGTAGAAATGATAACGGAGATATAATAGATATCATTTTTTTAGACCTTGGCGAAGAAATTGAAATTGTTAATACTCACGGCTTAGAAAAAGCTATAACCAATGGTAGACGTATTGTTAAAGTTTAAATATTTTATTATCTTAAGTTTTATTTTCAGAGATGTCTAGAAGCTTTATTGTGTCTGTTCAACTTTTTTAACTTCTTCTTTTACTTCTGCTACTTCTTTAACTATTTCCTTAACTTCTTCTTTAACTACTTCTAGTTCTTTAGCTACTTCTGCCACTACTTCTTTTACTTCTGCGACTTCTTTAGCTACTTCTTCGACTTTTTCTACTTTTTCTTCTTCCATAATAAAGAAGAGTATATAAAACTACTTAAATGCATGTATTTTTGTTAAAAATTCAAATAGAAAGTCTTTTTATTTAGGCTATTACAATAATAAACATGGTATATATTGTAAAAAAGAACGGAAAAAAAGAAAAATTTAGTAAAGCTAAAATAATTAAAGCTTGCAAGAAAGCAGGCGCTACTAGAAAAACAGCTGGTGTAGTCGCTAACGTTATTTCTAAGAGAGTTGTCGAAGGAATGTCGGCTAGAAGAATTGGCGAATTGACAATACTTAGTCTTAAGTTAAGAGACAAAAAAACAGCTATCAGTTTTGCTAAATATTTCAACAAGAATTGGAAATAATTTCATTATTCACTTTTTAGCATAGATTTGATTAGAATTAAATTTTTTTAAACTTAAACTTGACCTGTTTCAGAGAACTTTTTCATTGCCTTTTCAATAATTACATGTGGTGCAAATCCTTTTCTACTACAAAGCTTAACAAATTCATCATAGATTTTTCTATCTACAATGTAATCAAGTTTCATTTTTTGTGGACCTGGTGCTGTTGCTGCCATACTTCTTATTTTATTCTATAATATTTAAAGACTTATTTAATCTTTTTATTCTATCAAGCATAATCATACTTTATGAACAGATCGATTCTTATCACTGGTGTGGCTGGTTCTGGAAAGTCAGCTATATGCAAAGAATTGAAGAAACTTAGTTACAAAGCGCACGACATTGAAAATATACGTGGTTTGTTTACAATGATTGACAAGACGACTGGAAAGCCTACTAAAGATTATGATAATTACGATTTTAAAAAGGTAAAAAAACATGACTGGGTGTGCGATAAAAAGAAACTAAAACGGCTGATAAAAAAGAATTCTGGACTTGTATTTTATTGTGGAATTGGATCAAATACAATTGATATAATTCCTTTCTTTGATAAGGTGTTTTTACTGAAAGCAAATAGAAAGAATACCTGTGAGAGATTAACTAAACGAACATCAAATGATTTTGGGCGCACAGCTGAAGTTCAAAAATGGATATTTACATGGAAAAAATGGTGGGAAGATAAAATGATTAAGCGTGGCGCTATTGTAATAAATGCCAATCGGGATATCAAAGAAATTACTTCTAATATTATCAAGAGAAGTGAAAAAGTTTAGTCTTTTTATCCAGCTACTTTCAATTAGTTTTATGTATCTAAGATGCCTTTTAGGATTTCACAAATGGGTTAAAACTAGTAAATCTAGAAAAAAATATTGTTCTTATTGTAAAATGCCATATGAACAAATGCAAATCAAAAACATAAAAAGTAACAAAGGTGGTAGAAGCAGATATATTATTCTTAAGCCTGCTGTAATATTTTCTTTATTGGGTATGATTTTGATTTTAATTGGAGTATACATGCCGAGTTTAGCCAGTAAATTAATTTTTATAATTTTAGGGTTTTTGTGTCTATTTTTTGCTAAGTTAAATACTTAATTTAGAAATTGTAATTAAACTATTTGAATTTTAATATTCCTGCTAAAGCCAAAACTATAATAGCTATCAATACTGCATCAAAAAATCCAAACAGTTTCCAACCTACTAAGAACACTATTAGTGAAAGCAATGAAATTTTTGACCAATCCATTGTTATTTTCTTTGCCATTATAACGCCTTTATTCTAATCAATAATAACATTTTAGGCATATTAAACACTTCTAAAAACAACTGGACTAACTCTTTTTATTCTACGACTTCTAACTATTCTTATGAATCTAAAATGTCTATTTGGTTTTCATAAATGGAGTAAGATGGGCGGACCGACTAATGTTGGAAGCGGTAAGTTCAGACAGATGTTTATTTGCACAGAATGCCAGAAAACTAAACAAATGGTATCGTGAGTCTAATGAAGAACGACGAGTGTACTGTATATCTTATTATTAAGAAAAGTGGCTGGGCGCAAAAGTATAGGAAGACTAAGAGTGGGTGGACTCAGACTACTAATGGTATAGTTCGGAAATTAACAGCAGAACAATTCTTATCTCATCTTTTGCCTGCATTGTCTATAAAGAAAAAACTTGTAACTGTTAAGATTGTTAAAGATAAGAAACTTAAATAAACGCGATTCTTAATTAATCTTATGAACAAACTTCTAAAACTTATGCTGTTCTTGATAATTGCTGTTATTCTTTACATTGCGTTAATTCATGAACCAGCTCACTATATTGCTTGTGTTGCTATTGGTGGCGATGCGACGTTTGGTTGGTCTGGATTTAATCCTGCTGTTTACTGTGAATTTAATGGCGCATCGAATGTTGCTATGTTCTTTATGTTTGTAGCTCCGTATCTGGTTGATCTATTCGTTCTCTTATTATTCTTAAAAGTTAAAAGAAACAAATGGACGTATTTCCTTCCTACTGTAGCGTTCATGAATACCATTGGCGGTGGATTGATTGCGCCACTGATAGAAATTCAGATTGGTAATGACTTTGTTAACATGGCTTTAGTTGGTATGTTTTGGTATGGTTATGTGTTAGTCATCGCTGCTATATTCTTATGGTTTACGTTTTATCGTAAAGATTTGATTGATAAAAAGAGACTTCAAGAAATCCTTAAATAAAAATTATCATCTATTGTCGTATAGATACATACGGTTATAAGGTTTCTTTATCAAATAAATATTATATGAGAACTATGAAACAATTATCAATTGAAGAAAAAGTTAATTTATATAAATCGAGTAATAATGATATAAAACATCTATTAGACAATGAAGCCAAAACCCAAGGATATGTTAATTACATACACATGGCATATGAAGAAAATTCAAAAGATTTTACAAGGACAGATAACTTAGAAAAAACTTCTGATAATCTAATAGAAGAAAGGAACTCGAACGAATTTATTAGTATATTGGCCTCAACCAACGACGATTCTGATAGATATTGGAGACGCCTAGAAAGTGATATGAAAATTCGTCGTGGACCAGGAAGAAGTTATATGACTACTTCTAAAAAGACAGGAGATTGTTTTTTCGATTAAGTTAGGACGTGTGGGTTAATTTACATTTTTGATAATAAGTTCTATATCTTTTGGGTACAATTCCAAAATCCTAGATTTCCTTTATACTTGATTGGTTTTATTTTCTTTGGGTTGGTTAGGACGAATCCATACATTGGAAACTTCCATTTTTTATTTGATCTAACTTGGCATTTGTTTTTGTCTTTCATTAGCTCTTTCAGATTATTATATTTTTTAATATCGATTAATGTTACTTTACCCAATATCTTCCCGGTTTCTAAATCGACCAGTTTTTTTAATTTGAGCTCATTCATATCTAGCTTTTGGGAAGAATGTATTAAGAATTCTCCTCTGAATTTTGTATTCCAGCTCCTTAGTTCGATGGTCTTAATCCCATTCATTATTAGATGCGCATAAGGTTGTTTTATGGTTAGAGCTTTCATAATACTATATTTCATTTGGTTTTATTAAATCTTATTTTATTAATTGACGTATACAAAAACACCATTTATAAGATTTGGCTTCTAATTATTATTATATGTTCGGCGAAAAAAAGTATATTCCAAACACTAAAAGAGATATTATTAATCGTATTAATGATGAAATATTTGCCGGAGATCGTGAACGTGAATGGCGTGATAGGGAAATAATGACAACAAAGAAAGATATATGCGATAATATACGATATATACAGCTTTCGCGTGAACCAATTAATATTCCAATAGAAACAAAACAAAATGTTATTAATCGTATTAATTCGAATTTGCCTGCGATGACAATGGATGATGTTTGTCGACAACAGTATTTTGAAGCTTTGGATCATCAAAACAGATTGAATGTAGAAGGTAAAGAACAGTATAGAAAATGTGGTAGAACTGTTCCAATATTAGACTGAATGTTTTGATTTTTTTAATCTTTTTATTTTATGGTTTCTAAATGATTTTAAGCAATTCGGAAATATCATTGATAATGTAATCTGCTTTTCCTTTGCTTTTTGATTCGCCGTATTTAGCAAAAACTGTCATCATTCCTAAACGTCGAGCTGGCGCCATATCTCTCTTGTAACAGTCGCCAATCATTACAGTTTCATTTGACTTGACATTCAGTTTCTTTAACGCTAACTTGTATGGCGCTAATCCTGGTTTCTTAACATGCGTATCGTTAAAAGTTATAACATAATCAAACATATCTTGCATATTCATTGATACTAGTCGTGTCCACGCTTGTATTCTCGGTGCGTCTGAAACTATAGCTAGCTTGTAATTTTTCTTTAGCTTAGTTAACGTATCAATCGTTCCTGGATATGGATAGATTAATCCTTCTTTGATTCTTTTGTATCCCACGATTCCTGCTGCCAGTATTTTATAGTCTACCTTGCCTGTTGCTTCTTTTAGAAATACACCAAATATCTTTTGATATTCCCATCCATATGCGTTATATAATTTGAACATTAACTTGAATGCTTTCTTTTTTTCCATCTTTAATCCGTTGTCTATCATTGCATCTATTGCTGCTTCAACAGCTAGTTTTTTCATTTTTACGAAGTCTATTAACGTGTTATCTAAATCGAATATGACAGCCTTTATCATAGAAGTAATATGAATGTAGATGATATAAATTTATTTTTTCCACTTTGGTTTTTTAACTAGCCAGTATTTTCTATTCCATAGTTTAGTTTTTCCTGTTTTAGAATCGATTTCATACATTTTTCCATCATGAATGACATCATGCGAAAGATACTGAAACTTTACGCATATGCTATAAAAATCATCTTTAATTTTGTTTACTTTCAAATCCTTTATAAAATTAGGATCAAAGAAAAAACCAACATCATACATGGCAG
The DNA here is from genome assembly GCA_018901755.1 of Nanobdellota archaeon. GTDB lineage: Archaea > Aenigmatarchaeota > Aenigmatarchaeia > Aenigmatarchaeales > Aenigmatarchaeaceae > JAHIDZ01. Next base: position 46,073 of record JAHIDZ010000005.1, read on the forward strand.
CAATTTCTTTTTCAGTTATAGGTATTTCTATCTTTCCTCTTCTGTTGTCTTCAGCTACTATTTTTATTTTCATTTAAACATCTCTTATAGAAATTTTATTTTCACATCAATATAAATAACATAGTTTAATTGTATAAAAAATATACATTACTTTTTATTTTACTCCCCGTGGAGGTAAATCATCTTTATGCTGACGCAACTCTTTTGTCTAACAAATGGACGAGATAGAAATAAAATTATTAAAAAAATTTCATAGACATAGAATTTGGGGCACGCATCATATTAGAGAAGATACGCTCCTTAAAGGATTTCCGTCTCATTTAAAATATCGCGTCAAAATGGCTGTTGAAGAGTTAAGAAATAAAGGATTCCTTATTAAGTTTCCAACCGGTCATGGTATGCAATGGTATGCGAACATTGAAAAATTTAAAGAAATTGAAGAAATAGTAATGTCTAATAATAATACATTAGATAAATAGTTATTTAAGAGTTAAAAAATAGTTGATAAATATGATAGACCCACCATCGGTATTTGTAACAGTTTTCGGAGAAACACCATTCATAAAAGTATTAGATTTCTTTCTAATGTACGATGATTTTGATTATTCTAAATGCCAGGTTGCAAATGAAACAGGCGTCGCGAGAATGACCATGGACAAGATCTGGAACGAACTGATTCGAAAGGATATAATATTTAAAACTGGCGACATAGGACGAGCTGAGATGTATCGATTGAATAAGAAAAATCCAATGGTAAAAGCGCTGTTAGACTTTGATTTGAAACTATGCGCAGTGGCTGCTAGAAATGAGATGCTTTCTGTTAAAGCATGAATCTTTTTATTCTACAGTTCTTAATATCTATTATGAAACATCCTAATGAAAAGATAATGAGAGAACTTATCAAATACACTAAAAGCCATAGTAAAGGTAAAAATAATAGCTCTGGTTGTTTTGTCGTTAAGGGAGATAAGATAATATCAAAAGGCATATCACGGGTTGGTGTGTATCATGATCCTACTGCTCATGGTGAAATGAATGCTATTAAAAAAATATGCAGAAAGCAAAAGAATTATCATCTGAAAGATTGTTGGATTTATTCTACACAGATTCCTTGTCCAATGTGTACTTCTGTGATTGTTTGGACTGAAGCAAAAGGTATTGTGTGGGGATGGGATGGAAGAAAGGAGTGGGGTAAATTAAATATCCACCCAAAGGAAATACTCAAAACGGCCAAAAATGAAATTAAACTTTATGGTCCTTTCTTAGAAGATGAATGTTTGAAAGCTAGAAATATCTGATATATAAAATATTTTATAGATTAAAATAATATCTTTTTATTCACGTATTTCTAATAGATATCTATGGTTTCCCTTACGTTCTACGGCGGAGTTAAAGAGATAGGTGGAAATAAGATACTTCTGCAAGACGGTGATACTAAAATATTTTTAGACTTTGGTATGAATTTTAATGAACATTCTAAATATTTTACAGAATATATGCCACCTAGAAAATCATCTTGTATAACAGATTTAATGTCATTAGGATTATTACCAAACATTAAAGGAATTTACAGAAGAGATTATTGCAAACATATGGGAATTAGTGATCAGGAAGAGAATGGAATTGATGGTGTTTTGATATCTCATGCTCATATGGACCATATAGGTTATATTCATTTTTTGAGAAAAGATATTCCTATCTATGTTAGTCCTGAGACAAAGGCTATAATGGATATGTTTACAGAAACAGGTGCTGGTGGTTATACTGAATTTTCAGATGTTAAGCCTTCTTTTGAATTAATTCCTTTGAAAAGTGGTGAAGGTTTTAAGCGAAGAACATCTAGAGATGGGACAGAAAAAAGAGATATTAGAGTTTTTGAATTTAACAAGCCATTTAAGGTTGGTGATTTAGATGTTACTGCTTATAGGGTAGACCATTCTTTGCCTGGAGCTACTGCTTTTGTTATTAACACTAGTAAAGGTGGTTTGGTTTATACTGGCGATTTAAGATTCCATGGAAGACATAAGCAATGGAGTCATGATTTTGTAAAAAATGCAACAAAAGCTGAACCTACATTTATGATAACAGAAGGTACAAGGATAACCCAAAAGGAAGCTAGAACAGAGGAATATGTTCAAGAAGAAAGTGGTAAGGTAATTAAAGGTAAGAAAGGTTTGGTTATTGCTAATTTTCCTATAAGAGATTCTGAACGTCTGCTTACGTTTTACAATACTGCAGTTGAAAATAATAGAAAACTTATTATTGAAGTTAGACAAGCTATTATGCTTGATTTACTGAGCAAATATGGAGTTAATAATCTTCCTAAATCAGATGATAAAAACATACTTATATTTTATCCTAAAAAGAGTTGGGGGTTAGTTGGTAGAGAAGATTTTACTAATGAGCAAATTGAACAAGACTATAGTAGTTGGGAAAAAGGTTTTCTTAATTGTAAGAATATAATTACTGCTCCTGAAATTGCTAAGAATCAAGATAAGTATATTATGTTTATGAACTATTTTCAATTGAATAATTTATTAGACATTAAGCCTAAAAATGCGATTCATATACGAAGTATTTGTGAACCATTTAATGAGTCTATGGAATTGGATCAGGAGAGAATAAATAACTGGTTGAAATTATTTGGAATGTATCCAGAGCATAAAATACATTCTTCTGGTCATGCATCTGGTCCTGCTATATTTGATATGATTGAGACGATTAAGCCAAAAGTTTTGTTTCCTATTCATACAGAAATGCCTGGAAAGTTTAGACATTTAAGTATGAAAGTTAAAATGATTAAAGAAGGAAAGACTTACAAAATATAATTTATTTCTTAATCAGCTGATCGATTTTTCTTGTTAGTTCTGTCATCTGTTTATCGTCAAAATAAGATTCGCCACAGTTCTGGCATTGAAGTTGCTCTAGTTTAGATATTTTTATTGTTCCAGGATTGCTTCTCTCTAATTCCATATCTTTCTTAACTGTCTTTAGATCTTTGCTTCCGCACTCAACACATTTTTTGATTAAATTTTGTTCCATTTGTTTCACCTTGTTTATTATTTGCCCGTTCATTTTAATCACACATCAAACAGGCACGCTAATCAGTTGCTTCTCTTCAGGTTTCAAATAAGCGCTGGCCAGCTCTAATCCTATTTTCATCAATACTTTCACATGTTGGCTTGCTGTATTTAATCTGTATAATTCGGCTTTTCCGATTGTTCTTGTTTTTATTATCATTTCTTTATCGATTAAATCTGTCCATATTTTTTCTATTGTTATTCTTGATATTCCGACTTCGTCAGCTACCTGAGTTTTTGAATAGTCGAAACTTGGAAAAGTTAAGAAAAAGTCTAACACTTTTATGTACGGACTTTCGCCGAATGTTTCTAAAAAAATTGACTCTGCTTTCATAACATATAGTAGTATATGCTGATATATAAAGATTATGTATTGGTTGTATATTTATTATACATTAGAAATAAATAAGAGTTTTGCCAATTATGCATATGGTTGATATAAAGAAAAAAGATGTTTCTACGGAGGAATTGGAAGTCGCTTTATTATACAAAATGTTTATAATGAGAGCTGGCATTAAACGTCATATCTATGAATCTGATCTTCCTAAGGGGTTTCCGTCTCATTTGAGGAAAGATATAATGAATGTCGCCAAGGAACTTAACAGAAAAGGGTTTCTGGTTGAATTTCCGCACGGTAAGGAACACGCGTGGCAATTGAATTTAAATCGAATAGACGAAATCAGGAAGAAAATTGAAAAGTTCTACACACTATAGATAATCTGTCCACTAATCTAAATGAATATAAACCTGCTAACGTTAAATTATATATGATAAATCCTAAAGTTATTTATCCTATACATACTGAGTATCCTGGCAAGTTTAGGGATGTTTCGAGTAAGGTTAAGATGATTAAGGAAGGACTTGAATACAAACTCTAAGTTATTTTTTCTTATATCTAAATATCTTATTGTAATCATCATGATCAACTATTTTCAGAACAAAACATATGATTTCAATTTCATTTCCCTGCAATGTGTATAGCATTCTCCAATAACCAGTCAAATCAACAACGAACAAATTATCTGTTGGAATTCTGCTTTCTTTAATTAGTTGTTTTGAGACTTTGCTCCCGTACATCGGATTTATTCTAATCAATTCTATTTTATTGTTAATTGATTTTAAAATCTGTTGATTTTCTGAATTTAGAATCCCCTTACACTGTTCTTCATATGTTAATTTGTTAAGCTTTTCAAATTCATCTAATGCATCATCAACAATTCTTATAATTATTTTTCTCATACTTCAATCATCCTGGCGTTTTTAATCATCTTTAGAAACTCAGGACTGTCATTTCTTATCCACATGATGCCTTTCTCGCCGATCAGTATATCTCCTTTATTTTCAAGATATGCTAAAACTACTCTTAATGTTTGATCCATTACCTTTGTTTTCAATTTACGTTTCAATCCCTCAATAGATATTGGATCGTCAGCATTTTGTATAGCTTCTTCTACCATCAATACTGTTTTCAGAGTAGGCCAGTGGTATATCTTTTCTATGTTTAGCCTGATTTGTTTTCCAGATGATTTATGCCCAGATGTCATAATACTACATATATTGTTATATGTATATATACTTGTATGTTCTCTGTCACCAGACATATTTTATCACTGTTCTTCCTTTAGCATAAAGACTGTTTACCCTATTAGGGAGTAAGCTATAAATCTGCTCAATATTACTAATTATATATGATAAATCCTAAAGTTATTTATCCTATACATACTGAGTATCCTGGCAAGTTTAGAGATATATCTGCTAAAGTTAAAATGATTAAAGAAGGTAAGGAGTATAAGGTGTAAATTATGAAATCAACAATATTTATGGATGGTGAAAAGTTTACTGAAACTGATTTTGGTAGAGAAGAAGATTTTGAAAATTTAGTTATTGAAAAATCAAAATTATTGTTTGGTTCGAATACCATCTATTTTAACTTAAAGAATAAAATAAAATCACAGTTTTTAGGAAACTCCATTCCAGATGGATTTCTCTTTGACTTTAAAGATAAGGAAAATCCGGAATTTTATATAGTAGAAGTTGAATTAGCTAAACATGATTTTTACAAACATATATTTCCGCAGATAACTAAGTTTTTTGCTTTTTTTAAGAATCCAAAAAGTCGTAATGAACTCGTTGAAACATTACATCAATATATTCAACTGAACGCCAAATTAGAACAAGAATTTAAGAGCTATCTTGGTAAAGGAGAATTATACAAAGCACTTAAAGAAATTATAGAGAATAGCCAACACATTCTTATTGTAATAGATGAAAACAAATCAGAATTTCAAGAAATAATGGAAACATACACAGACACATGGGATAAAATGGTTAAGATAGAAATACTGAAACAATACACCGCAAATGAAAAAACCATTTTTACTCTTAATCCTGATTTTGAAGAAATTGAACTTGTAGAACCTTTAGCAAGAGAAGAATCAGAAGAAAAATATACAGAGAATTTTCATCTTGATGATATTAGTGAAGACACTCAAAATTTATACAAAATGATAAAGGAAGAAATATTGAAGTTGGGTTCTAATATTAGAATTAATCCACAAAAATATTATATCTCTTTAAGAGATAAGAAGAACTTTGCATATTTAGACATGAAAAAGAAAAAGATAAATATTTCTATAATGCTACCATATGAAATCGGACAAGGAATGATAAAATATCATAAATTAAGACAATATACAGAAGGTATACAAAAATTTTATGGGTCTTCTTCCTTTCAGATAATTGTAGAAAATAAAGATAATATCGATGAGGTTTTAAAACTATTAGCAGAAGCATATAAACAACAAAATAAATAAAGAATTATAGAGGAATGAAATATGAGATTTAACAAAGATGGACAGGAACATGTTGCGTTTAAAGAATTTACACTAACAGATGGTACAATAATAGGCATCTTTCAGGGAAATAGGGGCGAAAAACCAGATTTAGATATTCTCATTAAATATCGATCACCTAACGCTAAAAGAGATAGAACACCAAAACATATTCATTGGGTTATAGATATTCTAATAAAAAAGCAATATGATAAAAAGCTTACTTTAGAGTTTGTTAAATATCTTAGAGATATGTGGGAACTGGTAGAACCATTTAGAACAAAGGAAGAACAACAACACTGCAAATTAACACAAACATCGGTTGACAAATTAAAAAAATTTGATGCACTTAACAAACATGGAGAATATGGTGTAGAATTCATTGGGCATTTAATAGAATTAATGATGAGAATGGAAAAAACAGGTTTGGGAAGAGCATTTATGTTCAAAGATGTTTTAGATGCAATACTTCAAGAAAAAGATATATTCTCAATTGTCGCTAAAGCAACGCATGGCAGAAATGGTTAACTTGCGTAATTAGTAACAACAACTTCACTAATTGGTCCTCTTTTTGTAGCATCGCAATTTATCATTCTGTTGGCCTTTACTGTATGTATGTTATAATCTTTGTAGAGATTTTTAATAAATTTTGTGTTGCTATTTGAAAGCATGACTTTACAACCGCGTTTATCCAATTCTCTAAATACTTCTGCTAATCTTATTTGTTCCTTTTCTAGGAAATTATCCTTAGTATATGTTGTGAAACTTTTGCCTTTCTTTAATGGAAAATAAGGCGGATCAAAATAAATAAAATCTCTACGTCTTGCATAATCCAAGACCTTATCAAATGGCATTAGAAGAATTTTAACATTTTTTAATAACTTAGACAAACATCTCAAATCATTATCTTTGGTAATTGATGGATTTTTGTAATTCCCCATCGGAACATTAAATTTACCTTTGGAGTTTACTCTATATAATCCATTAAAGCAGGTTTTATTCAGATAAATAAATCTCGAAGCCCTTTCTACATCAGAAAGTATGCTCGGATTCAATTCCCTTATTGCATAATAATATTCTTTGTTATGATTTTCTTTATGTTGTTTTAACTTTAAGATAAGCTCTTCAACGTTATTTTTAATAATATTATAACAATTGATTAATTCTTCATTTACATCCGAAAGATAAACTTCCTTAAGATTGTTTTTTTGTATGATGTAAAGTGCTACTGCTCCTCCACCAACAAAAGGTTCAAAATATCTTTCAGCTTCTTTCGGAAAGAATTTTTTAAACTGCTCTAGCAGTTGTCTTTTTCCACCAGCCCACTTAACGAACGTTGGTATATTAGTTTCCATAAGAATCGTCCTTAATTAATATTTGTCTTGATTATTATAAATACGTTACTTCAGAATAAAGACCACATTCACTGTGAGTAGTAAAAGGATATAAATCATGATAGATATCTAACATCATGGTTGAACATAAGATAATCAAATGCCCGTTCTGTAAAGAAGGAGATATAGAAACCCTATTTACACCTAGACGTTCTCAAACAATGGTAACAAGAGCTGCTGGTAGAAGTAAATCTTATAGTGTAATGAAAGATGAAAAATATACAGTTTCTTCTGACAATTGTCCCAAATGTGGTAAATCTAAACAAGAACTACAGAAAGCCCTAATGCATGGTATTGTGCCTTCAAAAGAAGACGTAATACGTCGTGCTAAAGAATCAGGATTACCGTTAAGATTCTAAATAGTAGTAATACCCAACTTCTCTAATTTCTTAAATTTAACATAAGCATTAACAAGATCATCATATTGCTTCTGAGTAAGGTGTATCATAGGACTTTAGTCTTGTTAAAAACAGAATATAAACAATGAGTAAACTCTATGGTAAGGATAAAACCAGGATTACCGTTAAGGTTTTAACATCAATATTTCATGATTCCGCTAGTAGTTGTATAGACTGGATTTATATATTAATATATTTAGTATACTTATTATGAAAGGGGGGCCATATATTTTTTCTTATTAGACGTGGTTCCCGACTAGAAAATTAATAAGTTTAAGGCGATTTGATATGGCGCAAAAAACATGCAGGGTAGAAACGATTCAAGTCAGCATTAATCAGCGCAATTTTAAAGGTTTTTTAGATCTGCCGATTATATTTGAAAAGGGTGAAAAAAATATTATAGCTTCTATCCCTATCTATAATGTAGCTGTGCAGGGTAGAACACAAAATGAAGCTAAAAAAAACCTAAGAGAAGCAGTGGAAGTATTCTTCGAGGGAGAAATAGGTAAAGAGCTATTGCTTCAGAAGATAAAACTGCCAAATATATCAGTGCATTTGAAAGAAATGAACTTCCCCATGCCAATCAGCAAACACGTATAAATTCATCTCTATCGATATTAAGCTGTTTTAGAATCTTTACTAAAAGACTTCTATCTATATCTCGATTGGTATTCTGAACTACACTAGCATATAACACACTATTGATTCTTCTATGAACTCGCACATGATCTCCTCTACCCATGGTAGTTTCACAATTAAAGTGTTTAACGAGAAGCTTAATTATTTCTCTGCCGTTTCTGACTGGAAGACTTGGTGTCATGCACTCAATCCTTAATATTTTGTTTGTGCTGAGGTTTTATAAAGTTAAAATTCTATTCTCAGAATATAACTTTCCAATACTCGATGAATACTATCCTTATAGTAGTATATAAGAGTGCAGTGTTGTTCGACAATAAACGTTTATAAATTTAAAAAATTGGAAAATTGTTCAAAAATATGCTAGAGAAAATATAATACGTCATGCTAAAGAAACGGGATTGCCATTAAGGTTTTAATAGAATACACATACAGATAACATGTAATCAATCGTTCTACTCCCTGCGGGGATAAAGAAGATTTAAATATATGACCGATGCTATTAATTATTAGTATGATCCCCAGTGATCCCGCGTGGTTGCTGGATGTTAATTCTCTTGTGTTATTTATGGAAAGCACTATCGTTTTTATAGACGGCGCATATTTGGCAAAAGTATCTAAGCATTTCGGAAATGGTAAGTATCTTAAAATCGATTATAACCAGTTCGCAATGACGCTGGCTAAAGACAGCAATTTTCAGTGCAGTAAAGTCTTTTTCTATGATGCCCCGCCGTATCAAGATCCAAATCCAACACCGGATCAAAACCGCAGGAAAGCCGGTTATGACAAACTTATCAATAAATTAAGGAAGGCTCCAAATTTTATCGTTAGAGAAGGAAGATGCCAGAAAATCGACAATAAATACAAACAGAAAGGAGTTGATACGCTGATAACAATGGATCTTATGGAAGTTCCAAATGACATTAAAACTATTATTCTTTTCACTTCAGATACGGATTTTGTTCCAGTAATAAAAGAAATAAGAAACAGAAAAAAAATTAATGTTATATTGTATTATTACAGCGATCGTAAAAGAAATTCAAATTTTTCAATGTCAAACCATATAATAAACGTTTGCGATATTTCTAAATTAATCACCAAGGACTTCTTTGATAGAAGTTTGTTAAAATAGAAATTCTTAATAATCACCAACTTAGTAAATCGACGGAAAACATTGGTTAGATATAAATCATCCGAACTACAATAATAAAATATGGAATACCGTCAAATAATAAATACCATAAAAAAGCATTCTAGTATACTATTCTCAAACTCAGCAAAAACAGCTAAAATGCAAGAATCTGTAGATGTTTACAACTTTATACGATCTAAATATCAGAAGAAGGAATTAAATAACGCATTCAAGTTTATGTTTAGATCATTCTACAGATTAGATAATGCGGGGCTTTCAGATAATCAGAAGATTAGATTCTTTGAACTTTTAGAGAAAAAACAGACAGATTTAGCATATATTCTAAACGAATTGTATAAAATAAAAACAAGAAAGAAGAAGAATAGCATACAGTTTAGCTTTGCATCTAAACTGATACATACTTTAGACAACGATAAACCAATATGGGATAGACAGGCTACAAAGATTCTAAATCTCTCTCAAATAAAATCAGGTAAAAAAGATAAAAGAATTAATGACGCGGTAAACAAATATGAATCTCTTAACACCATAACATGCGATCTTCTAAAAATGGAAGAAATAAAAGATATTATCAAAAAGTTTAGAAAAGTATGCCAAAGAACAGATGGCATATCCGACATGAAAATATTAGATTTCATTCTCTGGAATGCTGGAAACAAGAAATAGTCAACTTCATTATTTGGTTTTTTTAAGTCTCTTATACAGTACATTCATAATAACATGAGAAGCTCCATCTGTATCAGAATTCAACATACAAGCATATCTCTACAAACTCTACAAACGCCACAAACAGAACAAAATGGTCTGTAAAGTCCCCTACAAGTGCTACAAGTTACATAATAACTAAAAAACTTGGATTAGTTTTTAGCTAAAACTGTAAACATAGACATCGAGTAAAAGAAAGCTTTTTATGCTAAAAATAACATATATTTCTTAAGTAAGGATACCTTGTGTATCGCCCAAATAGGTTCGACCGAAAGGGCGTTGCTTGGCGACGGGGTATAATACCTAATCCTTACCCATTTTAATTATTCACGTATCTGGTGTCATTATATTTATTAATGTGTTCCACAAATCAAACCGTCTTCTCAGTATCAAAATTCAGTATTCAAACATACTGTACGGATAATTCACTACCGCCGGTGGTAATAATCTTTATAACTTTAGAAAAACAAGAACTCAATAGTTGATGGATATGAATGATAAAAAGGATAAATTCATGAAAATATTCGCAAACATACCTGAAAAAATAAGAGGGGAAGACATAATAGCTGTGATTGACGACAAACCGTTCACATGGAACAACGCGATGATAGAAATCAAAAATAATTCTGAAACAGGAAAAAAAATAATAAAAATGCTTGAAAAGGTCGGTGTGTTATGAATAAAGAAAAAATAGATCATGATATTAAAAATTTGATACTGTGGAGAATTGAAACCAACACTCCTAAAAATTTCAAATTATCGATGGGAAGCTCTGGAACGTTCACAAAGGATGAAATGAAAAAACATGTGGAAAACGAAGATAAAATCGGAGTTGAAATAATAAATATGCAACTTAAATTCATCAGAGCTCTTTCTAACGGTCAAATCACAAAAACTTTGGCAGAAGGATGATTTAATGAAAGTTATGCTTGTAACGAGACCGAGATATGACGATGCGACAGAATATCTTTTTTATTATGCCGGTCTTATTCTTAATGAAAGCGGTTCAAGAGGAATTCCGTTTATAGATCTTAAACGACCGAAATTAACCAAGAATACTCTGACGGCGATAGTCAAAGAGAAGAAACCAGAACTGGTATTTTTCAATGGTCACGGAGATGAGAAAACTATTTATGGCGATAAGGTGGAAGGAAATGAAGAAAATTTAGTCAGTGAAGGAGAAAACGATTGGATATTAAAATCAAGAATAACATATGCCAGAGCATGCAACGCTGCAAATTCACTTGGTAAGAAATGCGCAGACGGATGTTTTATCGGTTACAATAACCCATTTTGTTTTTGGATTGATGATAAATGGTCTGCCAAACCGTCAAACGATAATACTGCAAAATTATTTTTAGAACCGTCTAATGTTATAATCAGCTCATTATTGAAGGGGAACACTGGCGATGAATCTGTTGAGAAATCAGTTCAGTTATCAAAGAAAAATATGCTAAAATTATTAAAAGATAAAGAAGAACCTGGAGCTGTGCAATCTATAATGCTCATTTGGAATAATATGGAAGGATTATCGGTGATTGGAAACGGAAATATGAAATTCAATTAATGTAAACAATCTATCCAAATTCTTATTAACCAATAACCCAATAATCATCGTTTTAAAATATACACCCAACTATCCAAATTCCTTTAATATACCAAACCCAACTAAACTAACTGTTGTCCATATAATAACTCAATCTACGAGGCGAACAAAATGACATTAATCGAAGATTTAGGAAAAGTAGAAGACAACGCAGTACAAAAAATAACAATAGAAGTAATCTGTCATAAAAACATATCAGGAAACCAAGTAACAGACGTAGTAAGCAGCTTAAAGAAACGTCTAGGTGACGAGAAACTGGAGTGCGAGATCAGCAACGTGGAAGACAGAGTGCACGTATTAATGAAAACAGGACAATAGAGGTGAATTATTGCCAGTAAAAATATGCCCAGATACAGTAATAGAACATCTAGCTTCAGTAGTAAAGACAGTTAGAAACCGATTTAAGATATACAAGTGTAGCTGCGGCGCTTTTCATGTGTTCGATAAGAAACAAAGGATACTATTCGTTCATCACGGTACGTTAAAGGAAATTGTAAAGTATTATAACGCCTATGTAGATGAAGTAGATTATACAAAAGTACTGTACAAAGTAAAAGGATGGAAAACAGACGGATTAAAGAAAACGATATTGAAACGTTAACTACTACCGCCGGTGAAAGTAAGTTTTATTCTAACGTAATGTGAATATATCAACAACAGAAAGATATATAAACTAAAGTTAATACATATAAACTATGATTAATACATATAAACTAAAGTTAACTGGTTTACAGCAAGAAATAATAAGATTAATGTTCGTAAAAACAGGAACACAACTAAATCAAAGACAAATATCAAAACTGCTTGAAGTATCTCAGCCAGCTGTCATGAAAGCGCTGCCGGAATTAGAAAAACAAGAATTAATCAAAATAAGTCAAGATAAAGAATCAAAAAGATGGTCCGTGGAATTGAACAGAGAAAATCATAAAGTCATGCAGTTAAAACAGATAGATAATTTAAGGCAAATATACGAATCAGGTCTGGCAGATTACTTAGAAGAAAAACTAGCTGGATCAACAATAATTTTATTCGGAAGCTATTCAAGAGGAGAAGATACAATAACATCGGATATCGACATCGCGGTGATTGGAAGGAAAGAAAAAGAACTTAAAATAGAAAAATTTGAAAATGATCTTGAAAGAAAGATAAATGTCAATTTTTACGAAACGTGGGATATACATAAAAACCTGAAAGAAAACTTGTGCAATGGAATTGTTTTGGCAGGCGGCGTTAAGTTATGAGAGCAATAAGAAATTTTGAAGAATTCATAAAAGAAGGAACTATAAAAATCGTCACGCCAGACAGACCAAGAGCTGAATTTTTAATCAGAGAAGCTAATCAGGAATATGAAACAATGTTAGAGCTGTTCGGTTCCAATATAAACGACAAAATAGCGAATATTCTTGTAAAATCCTGTTATGATATACTGATGGAAATTATAAGAGCAAAGATGTTTTTGAAAGGATATAACGCGACTGGAAAATCCGCGCATGAATCAGAAGTATCTTATCTTAGAATAATTGGAATCTCGGAAAATGATATTCAGTTTATTGATCAGATGCGCTACTTCAGAAACGGAATGCTTTATTACGGAACAATCGTGGATAAAATATACGCGGAAAAGGTTCTAGAATTTACAAAACGCATTTACATCAAATTAAAAGAATCAATAAAAATTCAATAAGTGCAATATACAAATTTTTAATAATCATAAATTAATAATTGTCGTTCGAAAATATACATCCAACAACCCAAATCCCTTTAAAACCGTCTAACCAACTAAACTAACTGTTGTTAATCCGTACTCAATCTAAAAAAGGTGAAAATAATGTCGCTAATCGAAGATTTAGGAAAAGTAGAAGACAACGCAGTACAAAAAATAACAATAGAAGTAATCTGTCATAAAAACATATCAGGCACGCAAGTAACAGACGTAGTAAACAGTTTAAAGAAACGTTTAGGAGACGACAAAATAGAGTGTGAAGTGTCTAACCGAGAAAACATAATACACGTACTCATGAAAACAGGACAGTAATGCTATGAAAGAAAATATAAAAGATAAACTATTAATGCCAGAAGTAGTGCTAAGACATTCAGACAAAGGATTCAAACTAAAACCAAGACAAGATAACGCTTTCGTAATAGATATGATACTTGACGGGTTTGACTTAAGCTAAATACTCCCTACGAGGGTAAAGAAGATATAAATATCAAATCTGCGCATAACTCAATATGGCAAAAAATGAGATGTACATGGTACTCGCCATAATAGGTATATTCTTAGTTGTTGTATCACTGCCAGCAATACAAAATTCAGTCGCAGCAGGAAATGCAATGGCTGTCTTCTCACCAACTGCTATAATAGGTCTATTGCTGATAATAGGAGCAATCGCATTAAACAGGTGAATTATATGATCAGCACTGAAAAGAGTCTGTTAAATTTAAAATATCAGAACCTGCTTAATTGGAGATCTATAATCTTCGGTCTTTACTTTGTATCAATCGCAACAACAGCAACTTATCTGATAGGATTTTACCAGTCGCCTCTTGTGTTTGCGCCTGCGCTATTTCTTATAAGCTATGTTATCTGGATGATATTCAATTATTTCAAATATTCTGAAATAAAAAATCAACTGGACGGCATTGAAAAAAGAATTGAAACTCTTGAATTCGGAAACAGCATGAAATAAATTTATGCAATTTACTACCATCAGTGAAAGTAAAATTTATACTGATATAACTTAATGTACCAACAATAGAAAGATATATAAACTAAAGTTAATACATATAAACAAAAGTGGATAGGTGTAAATAAAAATGGATACGTATAAACTAAAATGGACACGACTGCAATCAGAAATATTCAGACTTCTTTGTATCAGAGCAAGACAAAAATTAAATCTGAGAGAAATATCAAGATTTTTAAAAGTTTCTCCAACGGCAGTTTCTAACGCTTTATTAAAACTAGAAAATAACGAACTAATTAAGGTTCAAAAATCAGAAAAAATGAATCTCGTATCAGTTGAACTTAACAGAGATAGTGAAAAAGCAATAAATATGAAAAGAGTAGAAAATTTAAAATTAATTTATGAATTTGGTTTATGCGAGTTTCTGTTTAACGAATTTCCAGGTGGAACCATTATTTTATTCGGAAGCTATTCAAGAGGAGAAGATGTATACGCAGAAGCAAATGAAAATAGATCAGACATCGATATTGCAATAATTGGTGTGAAGGAGAAAAATCCGGATTTAACAAAATTTAATAAAATGTTTGAACGAAAAATAAATATTAACTTTTATGAATCATGGGGAAAGATACATAAAAACCTGAGAAATAATATTCTTGGAGGTATTTTATTGGAAGGGGGTGTTGATATATGAAACTACCAAAGAATTTTGAAGAATATATCAAAGAAGGAATAATCAAAAAGTGTTCAATTGATAAAAACAGAGCTGATTTTCTAATAGAAGAAACGAAAAAAACGTCAAACGGTTTAAAAGAAAGAATCGAAAAAATAGGAATAAATGAAAATAATGCAAATTCGATAATAAAAGATTGCTACGATATCATGATGGAACTAATTAGAGCCAAACTTCTATTGGATGGTTATAATTCATCTGGACAATATGCACATGAAGCAGAAATTTCTTATTTGAAAAAATTAGGATTTCCCGATGTTGAAATTTCATTTTTAAACGAATTAAGATATTTCAGGAATTCTATAACATATTACGGAAAAATCCTTAATAGCGAATACGCCCATTAGGTTCTTATTTTTCTAAACAAAATGCACCCAAAATTAAAAAACTTATTTAATTTTTAACATACAAATTCTTATTAATCTACGCATCCATATTCTATTATGTTCCAAACACCAGCAGGACCGTGGTTCTCAATATCAGAATTCAACATACAAGCATACTGCGAAGTACAATTAAAATACAGATGGGCTGGAATAAAAATAACAACACCCGCCATGACAATGGGAACTCAAACCCACGAACAAATAGAACAACAATTCGCAGAAGATACAAGAGAACTTGAAGAAGTAACAATAGAAGAGGCGTTAGAACTAGCTAAACAAGGAATAACTACGGTAGCTCGCGAACTACATATCTCATCAAACACATTCCGGCTAAATGGAATTATAGATCAAATCGAAATAGGACCTAACGGAATTATTATTCTTGACGACAAGCCTAGTGACCAACCGTATTTCGGATCAAAGGTTCAACTGTTCATGTATGCTATAGCTTTCAAAGATCATTACAAACCTGATTTAGATATACATGTTAAAATACGACAGAGTAAAACACAGAAAATCGTTTGGGAAGATACGTTTAACGAAAAGATTCATGAAGAAATGATGGAAAGATTACAACGTATGAACGAACTCGCTTTAGGCAAACGTGAATTTGAACCAACTCAATATGAAGTCAAGTGTAGAAATTGTACATATAGAGAAATGTGTAAAAAGAACGTTTAAATCCTTTTCTAACGAATACTATTTATGGAAACAGCTTTTGTCTTAGTAAGTTTTGGAACCTTTGATGACAAAGATGGATTAACACGTTCTGCCGATGGTTATAGCACAGCAATTAAACAATTGAAAGCACTTCCATATGTCAAAGAACTTACAGAATTATTTGAAGAATATAGTGCTATAATAAAAATAGAAGGAAAAGACTTCAAAGACATTGGAGAAAAAGTACAAGAAATGCGAAAGGTTGAAGATATTTATAATTTTAAAACACTAACAGGAATTAATCTTGAGCAATGGAATAAAACTATTCCTCACGTGGAGAAATGAATTTTATACTGAAGTAACACACAGCGTATTCTATGGGAGATAACCTTATATATCAATTGATATATGATATAAATATGCCAAAAAGATTTTCAATTGAAAGATCTCCAACACTAGACACTGTCCTAATGGTCGAAAAAACCATAGACAAATATGGTGGAGAATTCAATAGAACTCAAATATGGAAGAAACTACCAAGAAAAGTCATGTGGCAAACATACGTAATAATAATAGATTATCTCCTACACACCAGCAGAATTGCAACTGATCGGGATGGAAAGTTATGCTCCATATGGAACCCGAAACTTGCAAAGAAGCTGGCACGTCGTAAGGAGACTAAAATATGATAATATCATCGAAGGTAATTTTTTTAAACAAAAAATTAGAAAAGGAAATAGGTTCTTTAAACGAAAATAACCCAACAAGAAAAGCAATTTCAAAAGCTGTAGCAGAACTAAAAACAAACGCATTTACAGGTGTGCAATTACCAAAAAGATTAATACCAAAATACTACATTCAGAAATACAAAATAAATAATCTCTGGAAATACGACATGCCGGGAGGATGGAGACTTCTATATACCGTAACTAAAAACAATGAAATAGAAATTATTTCAGCAATTATCGAGTGGTTTGACCATAAAGATTATGAAAGAAGATTCAACTATTAACTATATTCTCTCCAAGTATGACCACACTTGCAACATCTATAGAATCTAGTAGGTGGTTCATCTGATGCACGAGTTTGTTGCATCCACCAAAAAGCTTCACCATGATCACATTTTGGACAAGACATATCTGTCTTAGGTAAAACATCAATATTAACTTTCCTATCAACAACTACAATTTTTTCAGGCTTCTTGAAAGTAGATACACTTAGCTTAAATCCACTTTTATCTTTAACATTTTTCTTCTGACCGCATTTTCGGCAAACCAGAATAGTGTTCTTTCCTTTCATTTGAGGAATCAAAACTGAACTGCATTTATCACAGAATTCTATATCATTCACCTTTCCTAAACAATATCCAAGAAAGTATTTAAAACTATACTATCCCAGTAACCTGCGTAAAGATCATTTTAACCCAACCCAGTGCTGGTAACAATAAAACAGTCTTTCCGTGAACTAAACTTTTAGATATAGGCTGATCTGGAACTGAATTTCTATCTCCCTTAGTCGTAAGCGTATCTCCTTCTATCTTAACAACTCGGTGTATTATTGGATAACCCATTGCTGACTGATAGACAACAATATCACCAACTTTATACTCACCGCGTTGAACAACAAGCATATCACCTACACTAAATCCATTAGAAAACTTCCATTTATTAAAATCTTCTTTAGTATAACCATTTGTTGTATACCATGCTCCGCACACAGACCAATAGGAATCAAAAGAATTATCATAACTTACGACGTTCTGACCACAAATGTACGTTGGAGACGTCGGTTGAGGAGACATTGTACACAACGAATTCGTTGCGTGTTCCATGCTACATGAGAATACTGAAACAATAGGCGTACTTGTTTGAAGCACAGCGCCGGATAATTGTATTGCGCCAAAAGCTATAATATATCCTAAAAATATGTAAATAATTAATCCAAACCAACCATCTGTTAATTTGTCCCATTTACGTTTTATTTCTTTATAAGACATAATAGAAATATAGCTATTGATTATTTAATGTTATTTCTTAAGTGCTCTTTTAACTTCAGCTTCCAAATCTTCACAGTCGTTAATAACCTTGTTGGTTGCTTTTTCTAAATTCTTTAAAGCGCCTGAGCCACATGAAATTAACTTAGGTTGTTCTGTAAAAGGATGTTCCTGAACAGCTGCGATTTCTCCACCAATTGCCCAACCAGCAGTTGCTATAACTTGTGATAGAGAACTATTTTCACCAGTCAATTCTATTCTGACTTTTTCTTTCGTATTTTCTAGAACTTCTATATGCATACATATCAGTACTCTAACGAACTATTTAAACTTTTCTACCAGACCTTATATCCGTCTGATTTACCTTCAGTATTCAGAATATCTGTAGCATCTTCTAGTGGTTCTGAACCATCATAATATGTTTTACCATAAACAGTAATAGGTTTTCTAAAACCGAGACCTGTTGCAACAAGCACTGCTGCTTTTGCCTCATATGGTTTTAATTTATCTGGTTTTAATTTTTCTAATTCTTCTACAACCGATATTGTCGTTCCTACTTTTCGTCTATCTTTTGGAACAGGATTGTATCTAGTCATGAAATAAATGCGATTTAAATCTTTATATAGTTAACTCTAAAGCACGAGTTAAATCTCATCTGGATTAAGAATAGGCTTTCCGAAGTCTGTTCTATTTTCAATAGCAATTCTAGGACAGGCAGTATTAACATAAGCATCAACTTTAATGCCTTCAAGTTTTTCAGGTCTTATCTCATCCATAGAAAGAATATAAGATTTTTTAGGTTTTAGCTTGTCTCTAACCTGTTTAGCTAACTTAATATTCATCTGACCTAACTTTGTAGAAACAAGTATGCCCCATACTTTAGCATCTCTTGATATAACCTGCGCAGCTATCCGTTGTTTCTCAAATAAACGAACATCAACTTCTTCAATTCTATTATGCTCAACATTCAGAATAAAAACAGGCTTTCCAGTCTTCAACGCAACGCCAATTGCATGAAATTTCCCAGATCCTATAAACAAAAAACAATCAACTTTATCAACAATCTTTTCAGCATTAGATACATCACATCCTAAAACCTGACCACCTAGAATAGCTCTATTACCAAGAACTTTTTTAGCAATATCCAATGAATCTAAAAACTGTACAGCAGATATCAAACCAATTTTATTAAATTTAATATTCAATTTACCAAGCGCTTCGGTTGGATCATAACTTTCCCGCTTCTCGACATATTCAACTTTAATGTCACTATCAATCATTTTAGAATGACCATAATGAACTATCTCATCGCATCCTAAAAGTTTAGCTTCATCTTCCCGTATATCACAGGACCCGTAGCATGATTCGCAGGAAATAACTACGTCCCCAAGCTCGTCAGCTATTTCTAACGCTTTAGTCTTTAGACCATCTGGAATCTGAAGAAACTTCATAAGAATTGATTAGATTTAAACTATTTAAAAACTTGCGATACAAGCGACGCGTAATTCACTATCTCAATGTATTTCAAAAATTCTAAAATAAACGGTACTATTATTAAGATTGCTAATATCAACAAAAGAACATACAGGCTCTTTTTCTTACCTTCTTCTCTAAATCCAAATAACATACCGGCAATCAAACCGCCAATGTGCGCAACATATGCAATATCTGTAACCCCGCCTTTAAACAAAACTATAGCAAATTCTGTTATGTTGAAAAATATATAGATTAATGCAATCAACAGTAGCGGAACTGGAACCAAATATGGAAACATCATAAACTCTAATGGTTTGACTAACATAGCCGCACCTAACAAACCAAATATAGCAGCAGATGCACCAACTACAGGAACAGCTGCAGGCATTATACCAACAAGAGTAGCAAATATAACAGCAATGTTTCCTACTATTGCAGATACGAAGAATATCAATAAGGTTTTCTTCCATCCAATCTCATGTTCTACAGCAGACCCAAAGAAAAATAATGCAATCATGTTAAGTACAATATGTTCAGCATTTGCATGCAAAAATATTGAAGTGATAAACACCCATAGTTTTCCAGCAAGTATGTTCTCTAAAGAAAATCCATAAGTATAAAATAGATTATTGAATGCTGCTTCTCCTAAAACGTAATTATAAAATATTTCAAAAAGAAATGTTACTATACACATTGCTATTAACAAATGTGTTGCATTAATTACATTTAATTTAACAGGCTTATCCATGAGATTTACCTTTCAGCTTCACTTACCCATGCTTTAACTTTGTCAATTGCATCTATGTTAACAGATAGAGAAGTTATACCCAAATCAACTAAGAAATTAACTATATCTTGTCTATTGCTTGGCGCTTCACCACATATTGACGACTCAACGCCATATTTCTTGCATGTTTCAATAACATAAGCAAATAAGAATTTCATTCCAGGATGCATTTCATTAAATAACGGGCTAAGTTCTTCATTACCACGATCCATACCAAGAGTCAACTGCGTCAAATCGTTGCTACCAAATGAAATAAAGTTAATTCCAGCTTTACAATATTCTTCTATAGATAATGCACAAGATGGAACTTCAACCATAATTCCAAATTTAACCTTTTCGCTTAGTCCAACATCTTTAGCGATTTCTTTAGATTTTACTAATTCAGAAACATCAAAAGAAAATGGTATCATTATACCAACATTATCTAAACCTTGTTCGTATAATTGCTTAATTGCCGTAAATTCTGCTTCTAATAATTCTTTCATAACAAGATCTCTTCGTATTCCATGTAAACCTAACATAGGATTTGCTTCTTTCGCTTCTTTGTCACCACCAATCATATTCGCATATTCATCTGTTCTAACGTCCAGACTTCGAACCCATACTGGTTTTGGATAAAATGCTTTCGCTACCGTACCAACTCCATCAACAATTAATTTTATTAAATCATCTTTTTTCTTTGCTCTAATGTATTCCATCGGATGATAACCAAATTTAGTAAGCATATGCTCTAAACGCAATAGACCAACACCGTCAGCTCTAACTCCCTTTTCAGCTGTTTCAGGAAAAGCTAAGTTAACTTTAATCAATGTACGAGTTTTTCCAAGCGGTCCCGTCTGTTTAACTTCCGGTTTTTCTTCCAATGACTTAAATTCGCCCATAAAAACTTTTCCATGTGTTGCATCTACTGTAACCATCTGACCTTCTTTCAAAGTTATTGTGGCTGTCTTTGTTCCAACGATGCATGGAATGCTTAATTCACGAGATACAATTGCTGCATGACAATTGTTAACTAAGACTGGAGTATACATTTCAGTAAATACAAGATAATTATGATTATCTTCAACTTCAATATTGTAAACATCCTGTTTTTCCAAATCATTTAATTTGATAATTCTTTGCATTCTTAAATCAGAATCAATTATTTTTGTTAGTTCTAAGCGCTCTTTTACGGAAGCCATTGAAAGTATTTTATCTCTTATTTTATCCGCATCAATCAAAAGATTACCTTTGACATAAGGCTTTATTCTTCCAAGATAATTTACGTCATTAATTATATCATCAAATATTTGTTTTGCCGCGAACATCTTTGTTCCGAATTTTCTTTTAGAAACATCACATTTAACTCTCTTAGTGTTTTCAATTATTTTATCCAATTTTTCCACAAATTGAATATTGTAACAATTATCTCTGTTTAAAGAAACCTGCGGATTTATTCCAAAACGAAGACATGAAATTATTATACTTTTAACAATATCATCTTTTCCGCTGAATATATGAAGCCTGCCACTTTTTGAACTGCCTTTGGTGCCATCGCCATCAATAAGACCTGCCATATAACTTAATAATACTTCATTAGGAACTGTCAGTGCAATATGCGATATATTCTCTCGCATCTCCGATAAAATCATGGCTGGCAGTTTTCTATTACAAACATAATCATTTGCAGAACCAACTATTTTTTCTCCTCTGATAAATCCTTCTGTTTTCTTTGTTCTACTAAAATTAATATCATAATTAAATACATTACTAAATGAATTTTGAACAGCTTTTATAAAATCTTTTTTAAGTTCAGTATCCTTTTGTGTAAACGTAACTCTTCCGCGCCTATTAGAAAGCGATACGTTTCCATCTGAAAATATAGAACCTGCTAAATATGCAAGTTCTTTTCCATCTCCTCCGTCGTTATTCAATAGCGGCGGTATTTTATCAACGGTGCATACAAATTCATTATTATCAATCATATCGCTGAGTTTTCTTTCAACTATATTTCTTTTGTCAAATGTGAGCATTTTGTGATCATGAGTAACTTTAAGCCGATTTCTTTTAGAACGCCCTGTTTGTGATACGCTTACTTCCCATACAGGCGCTTTTCTTTTCATTGTATTTTTAATTTTCTTCCATTCGGTTTTTAGAGTTTCTCTGTTTACAGACACTGTAAATAAATTATCATCTTTCATCTGATGAATTTGTTCCATTGTAAAGAATCCTTTATTTGTCAGTATCTTTGTGCCGCCTGCAAAACACGTCGCACCACCAGAATCAGTAATAATACCTGCTGCTTTTTCCATGGCCATAACCATATCTGGGTTAGTCATTCTTGTTACAAGTATGTCTCCTTTTGTTACTTTATGCATTTCAGAAATGTCTTTTACAATCTTAACTGGACCTATGCCTATACCAGGGCTTGCTCCTAGGCCTATTAATATAGGCGTTCCAACCACTGCTTTTGTCTTTGTTTTCTCTTCCAACGTCGTTACGGATCTGGTTTGCAATATGTACAGTTTTCCACGCTCAGATGCCCACTCAATATCCTGAGGGAACTTATAATGATTATCTATTTTTTTACATATCGCAGCAAGCATAAGTATTTCATTATCATTAAGAACTTCTAAATTTCTTTTATCTCTTGGAACATCTTTCTTAACAGTTAATCCTGAATATAAATCACGGGATCTCATCAAAATTTTATCTCCAATGTTTTTAGAAAGTATCTGTCCGTTATTCTTATCAATAACATAATGGTCTGGTTCTACCTCTCCCTGTACTATGGTTTCTCCTAATCCCCAGCAGGCTTCAATTATTATCTTATTAGCTCCACCAACTGGATTCATTGGATCTACAGTGAAAGCAATTCCAGAACGATCAGAATTAACCATTTTCTGAACAATAACAGATATGCCTGTATCTTGAGGCTGCTTATTTTTATTTCTATAATAAATAACTCTAGGTGTATACAATGATGCCCAACATTTAATTACAGATAATAATAAGTTTTTATCGCCACGAATATTCAAAAATGTTTCATATTGGCCAGCAGATGAAGCACCTTTTGCATCTTCTTCAACTCCAGACGATCGAACTGCTACGAACGGAGCATCTTTACCTGCTTTAATAAATTCAAATGCCGCGCCACCCACGTCTTCGCCGTAAGCCATTCTTTTATAGGACTGCAAAATAGCATCTTCAACAGCAGAAGGTATTCTACCATTAAGTATAGCTCCTTTTATTTTATCTGAACCTTCTTTCAACGAAGTCACATTGTTAAAATCAACCTTACCTATTATCTCAGCTATCTTTTCTTTAAGGTCATTTTCTTCAACAAACTTAGCATATGCTTCAGTTGTAATGAAAAAAGCTGGCGGAACTGGAAAATCAGCATTAATCAACTCTGCTAGATTGGCTCCCTTGCCTCCTATCTCAGCAACGTTCGTCTTACCCAAATTATCAGAAGTTAAAACAAATGGCATATATATAATACAACTGGCCTTAAATAAATGTTTTGCTTTGAGAAAGGTTTAAATAGCATATTTACAATACATGGTTTATTCAAGGAGGTACTATATGTCTGAAGAATGGCGAAATTGGAAACATATAACAAAATTAGATCCTGATAAAAAAATAACTCCGGCAGTAATTGATGCAATAATTGCAACAAAAACAGATGCAATAATGATTTCTGGTACCTTAGGCATTACTAAAGAAAAAGTGAATAAAGTACTAAAACTGTTAAAAGACTATGATATTCCTAAAGTTTTAGAACCGGCTACGCCACAAGGCATGGTATATAGTGGATATGACTGGCTATTCGTACCTTCTGTGTTTAATACAAACAACCATATGTGGATAAATGGAATGCATAAACTATGGGCAAAATACGATAAAGATAAGATAAATTGGGATATTGTGGTGCCTGAAGCATTGATTATTCTTAATCCGAAATGTTCAGCAGCTAAAGTTACGAAAGCTAAACCACTGAATAAAGAAGATACTGTTGCGGCTGCCATGACAGCTGAAAGATATTTTAAATTCCCAGTTGTTTATGTTGAATATTCTGGAATGTATGGTGATCCAGAAGTTGTTAAAGCTGTAAGTGAGAACCTAAAATCAGCTAAATTAATCTATGGTGGTGGAATTAGAACACAAGATCAAGCAGCTGAGATGAGCCAATATGCTACTATTGTAGTAGGAAATACGATTTATGATGAAGGATTAGGGACTTTTGTTAATACAATACGAGGAACATTGATTAAAGAACTAAAAACAATTAATCAACGTTTGAAAGAACTGAAAGAAATAAAAGATAGAAAAATAAGAGAACGCAAAGAAAAGAAAATAGAAATAAAAATTAAAAAAATACAAAAAAATTCTAAAAAAATAAAGATACCTAAAAAAAGATTTAATATAAGATTTAAGAAAAAAGCTTAAAAAAGGTATTATCTAGCAATCATTTCTTCCAAATTCTTACTTGTGCAATTGCTGCAGCGACAAGTGATATTATTAAGAAATACCAAGGATTAACGCTATTAATCCAGTTCATCATAGCAGGCCATATTGTTATTGCAAATAATACAAAAGCTACAACTGAAATTTTCATTAGAGCTAAATCAAGTAGTTTTAATTTTTTTATTTGTTTATCAAACATTTTATTATCACTGTATATAGTGTTCAGTTTAAGGCCCAAACATCACTCTGCCGAAGCAAAGCTGAATTTCAATCCGAAAATCTACGTTCCGACATCTGGATTATCCTCCCAAACACAATAATAGATTATTATCTTAGAATATAAAGCTTTCGTTTATTTAACAAACACGGAATCTACGAGAAATATTTAATAGCTATCGTCTAATAAGTCTCCTTTAAATATTTTCCAAATATCAAAAATAATTACTATGATTAAAGACATTAACGCGGCACTTACAAAATAATACCATGAGATAGGAGTTGTTTCAAATATTATATTTAAAGGAGTGTAGATAATGAGCAGTGTGGCTACAATTGATGCGATAGATGCATAAACTAAATATTTATTTGCAAGTAGTGGAAGTTTATGTACTGGATATCTAAATGATCTAAAATTAAAAGCATTGGCAATTTCAATAAATATTAATGTTACTAGAGCGATTGTTCTCGCAGTTACTATATCTAGATGTAAAATATTAAGTGCAAAATAAAATGTACCTAAAGTAATAATACCCATTATTGATCCAGAAACTATTAACAATTTAATCAATTGTTTATTTAATATGCGTGATTCTTTTCTTGGCTTTGATTTCATAACATCTCTTGAAGCTGGATTAAAACCTAAAGTTAATGCTGGTAAATCATCTGTAATAAGATTCATGAACAGAATCTGCAATGCAAGCAAAGGTAATGGCAGTCCAATCAGTATACCAAAGAATATAACAAATAATTCAGCACAATTGCATGAAAGTTGATAAGTGATGAATTTTCTTATATTGTTAAAAATAGTCCTACCTTCGCTTATTGCAGAAATAATAGTAACAAAATTATTATCCTTTAAAGTTAAATCAGCTGCTTCTCTTGAGACGTCTGTACCACCCTTACCCATCGCTATGCCTATATGGGCTTCCCTTAAAGCTGGTGCGTCATTAACACCATCACCTGTCATTGCAACAATTTCTTTATTTTGTTTAAGTGCTCTTACTATTCTTAATTTATGTTCTGGTTTTACTCTTGCAAAGATAACAATACCTTTTACAATTTTAGAAAGTTCATCATCTGTTAATTTATCAAGTTCTTCGTCTATAAGAACATTTCCACGAAGACCTATTTCCTTAGCTATTTCAATTGCCGTCTCTTTATTATCTCCAGTTATCATCTTAACATCTATTCCAGCATGTTTGCATAATTTTAAGGCCGATTTAACTTCAACTCTAGGAGGATCTTCTAAAGCAACCAATCCTAAAAATACAAGATCTTGTTCAAAATGATCCTTTTCGAAAGAAGCAGTCTGTTTATAGGCAAGTGCAAGAACTCTAAATTTTTTCATTGTAAATTTAGTATTAAGTTTTAATATCTTTTTCTTTTCTCTTTCATTTATTTTAATAACTTTATTGTTTTTCTGCATATACTTACAATTATTTATTATTATTTCAGGGGCGCCTTTTGAATATACGAATTTTCCACTTTTCTCTTTACATAAAACAGACATTATTTTTCTATTAGAATTAAATGGAATCTCCTGATTTCTTGTAAAATTTAAATCTTCTTTAAAAATTCCTGCTTTCGCAGCCATTATAAGTAATGCTACCTCTGTTGGAGTACCTCTTGTAGCATATTCGCTATCTTCTCCCTTTCTTTCAATATTTGCATCATTACACAAAACTGCTGTTTTCAAGAGTAGATTTAATGCTGCAATTTTCTTTGTATCTACTTTAATATTATCACGCGAAACGTTTCCATGCGTATCATAACCTATACCGGAAACATCAAAGAAATCATCATTACAAAATATTTTCTTAATTGTCATTTCTCCTTTTGTTATTGTTCCTGTTTTATCAGCACATATAACAGTAGTTTCACCGAGAGTTTCTATTATAGACATTCTATTTACTATTGCATTTTGTTTAGACATTCTATAGGCTCCAGATGCTAGAGTTGATGCTAATACGACCGGGAAACCTTCAGGAAATGCAGAAACTGACAATGCAATTACTACAATAACAACTTCAATTATCAAATCATAAGAAAGTGGTAAATTTCTTACTAACATAATAATACCAGTTAGAACAGAAACAGAGATTGCTACAAAAACCATATATTTTACAATATCATTTACTTTCTTTTGGAGCGGTAATTCTTTTTCTGCTGTAGATATCATACCAGCTATTTTTCCAAATTCAGTATTCATACCGGTGTGCAAAACTTTTGCAAGACATCTTCCATTAACAATATGAGTACCCATGTAAGCCATATTATCTTTATTATATTTTTTTTCATTCTTTCCGGCATATTTCTTTATTTCACGGGACTCTCCTGTTAGAATCGCCTCATCTATTCGTAGTTCTTTTTCCTTCAAAATTAAACAGTCTGCTGGAATCTTCTCACCGTTTCTTAAAATAACAATATCGCCAGGCACTATTTCTCTTGACGGAATTTCTATCTCCTTACCATCTCGTATAACGATAGAAACTGAAACGAGTATTTGTTTTAATGCCTTTACTGCTCTTTCTGCTCGATACTCTTGAAAAAATCCAACTATTATTACAATACTTACAACTCCTAGAATAGCATATGCTGTTACTATTTTTCCAACAAAAAAAGATAACATCGCTGAAGCAAATAACATATAAATTACAAAATTTTTATTTATTTGCCTTAAGAGAATTTCAAGTGGTGATACACGGAGAAGCTCTGTTATCTCATTGTAACCATATTTTTCTAGTCCTCGTTTAGCCTCTATTTGACTTAATCCTTCACCACTTATCATAAATATATTAATTCATCTGGATAAATAAAGATTATTAAAATTATTATTTTATACATTTACACTTCAAAAAAATTAAATCTCTCCTCTTCTATGACTTTCTAGCCAATTCGAAAAATCTTTTCGTTCTTTCACACTTAATGTACTTCCTAACTGATCTGATGATACGGATCCATAAAATTCGTGTATCTCCGGTTTAACGTCAATAATCATTATGCCTTGATTTTTAAGATGTTCGTTAGATTCATCATTTAATGTGTTTAATATTATTTTTGGACTAAGATCTCTTATTAGATTTAATGCCTGAATAGAATCTTTCAATGCTCTAAACCAAACAACCTGACCTTTTAGACCATAGTCTCTGTGCGCAAACATTATCGTATCTTTATCAAATTCGTTTATTATTATAACTGGTATTTTATTAGTTGTTTTTATTGCCTGAAATTCTTGTTCTTTACGATATTGTGAATCGTGTATTTTTGACACTTCTCTTTGTTTCTTTAATTCAAGCTGCATCTGTTTTATTATAATGTCTCTTACGCGTATCTCTTTATCTTTCATTATTTCCTTTCTTGTCTGGTCATTTCTCTTAATTTGTTCTGCAGCAAGTCTCTTCTTATGTTCAGAAAGTTCTTTAGCTTTGCTTTCTATTTTTTTAGTATATATCTCAAGAATCTCATATCTTTTGCGTATATCATTTGACTGTTTTTTAAAAGTTTCAGCAGCTGCTTTCCAGTCAACTACTTCTGGAATAAGTTCAATCTTTTCATTATATTTTGATTTCGAAACAGTCTTAGCCATAGTGTTATATTGAGAACTCAATGTATAAATATTTATTCGTACTTAGAAACTAGCACTTTTCTAATCTTTTTAGCAGTTGTTTTTCCTATATTTTCTACTTTAGCCAGTGTTTTCTCAGATGCATTGAATATCTTCCCTGGGGTCTTTAGATGTTTCAAAAGAGATCGTGCTCTTACTATAGACACGCCTGGCAGACCATGAACCAACAGTTCCTGTTGGTCTTTCAATGAAGTAGCTTTTTTCTTTTCTATGAATGATACTGTCTTTCTTTCATCTATTTGTTCTCTTCGTGCTATACAAAAAATCATACCAACGGTCTCTGCTACGTTCTTAGTCCATATAATTGGTATCTTAAAATCTAACGCGATTGAAGCCAGTGCACCACGAACAGCGTTAGGATGTAAACGATCATATAAATCATTTCCTTCTATAATCAAAATAGGTTTTTCAAAGTTTTCTCGTAGATCTTTCATTTGTTGGAATAGACGTTTGTCAACTATACTACTTAAGAAATCTGAAGCGGTATTGTGCAATAATACTGGCACCATTCCTCCTACAAAATTTTCTGAATTCTTAACTGAAAAATCGTAAACCACATGATTCCCATGTATCTTTTCTATTTTTCTTATTCTTTTCAAATAAATTTCATTGGAGTACAATTTTGTCAGTAAAAACAATGAATCAAAACCTATCTTTCTGTTGATCTTTTCATATAGATTTGTAATGAAACTCTCTGTTTTAAACAGCTTCTCATTTCTGTAAATAGTATTTATAAAATATGTGTTTATATTTAATTTTCTAAGCATCTTTCTTAGCGTTATAAAATCAATTTTTATTTCTTCCAACCCATGCTCACTTCTTATTATATTTATTAAATCTAAAAATATTTGTGTCGATTTTGCATAATTATTAGTTAGGTTTCTTACTGTGCTATAATGGATATGATATTTTTTAGCAAATTCTTTCTTATTGTATTTCTTTACTATTTCTTTAAACTCAGCGATATAGAACGGTTTCATATTATAAAGATATTTTATATAATTGGTTGTTTTATACAATTCACAGAGTTCTTCATGGTTTAATTTTAACAGCGGTTTATAAAAAAGATGGGACGCGTCAATCGGTATCATTCGCGATTTGTATGTTCTATTTATTTTGAACTCTTTTGTTGGTATCTGACCGACATAATTCAAAAAATTCTGCAAAGATTTGGTTTGAATAGACAACTCATAATATTTACGTCTTTTCTCCATGTAGGTTTTATAAATAAATAAAACATCATTTTCTATGTGTAATGAATATAACAAATATGATAATCCAGCGATTAAACTTTTTGATTTTGAACAAACCTTTAACTGTGGGTTATGTCTATCATTTTTATTTACATAACCGTCTCCGAACAAATAACCGCGTATAAAAGCAGCTTTTAGTTTATTTGGCGCTGTTAAAACAAAAGGCGGTATTATTTTGCTATCAGCAAGTCTTTTTCCTGCGAATATATCGGAGAAAATCCTGCTATAAATCTTACTATTTATTTTATAGGCATCTTTATCTTTACAATAATTTCCAAAAACCTCTTTCAAGTAATATTCTATTATTTTATTTCTTTCGTCGTTTTTTTGCGATATGCATACCGTATTGTCATAAAAGTGCCCATCAGCAACAGTTAGCCCTAAAACAAAGAATAAGTTTTCATTAAAATCTGGTATTTTATAAACAGCTTTAGAAGAATGTAATCTAAATTCGGTAGATTGTAAATCAAAACCTTTTGTGGAATTAGACTGCGCATTAGTTAAATATTCGTTGAAATTGTTATATATTTTAGGGTTTTCTTCTAAAAGTTTTGGCGGAACTATCAATAAATAATCTCCAACCCGCAACTGCTTTGTCGGTATGCATTCAATTCTTTTGTTCTTTAAAACATATACATTATGACCGCCAGTCACTTTAATCTGAAAATCTATTTCATTTTTAAATTTTCTTTTACGAATTGTTGTGAAAGAAATTCCATATAAATCAGATGATTTATGCGAAGTAACATCATAAACATCAAACCAATCTATTTTTTTATTTTTAAAATCGGTTCCCATAACTTTGATTTTAAAATTATTTTTGAAAAGATAATATGCCTGTTCAATCGGAATAACTGCGATTTTATCATTAATCAATACTATTACTGGTGTATCAGAAACTACACTTTTTCTTTCTATGCAAACACGGTCTGAAACCAAAAAATCGCCGTAAGGTAACATCTTTTTCTGTATCTCACAGTCATACTGAGCAAAATGATCAATGACATTTGCGCTGACCTCCCTAGTATCCACGTAGATTAGAACATTGCTCATAGTTAAACTTAAATAATCCAGAGTATATATAATTATTATCGTCTGAGAAGAATTCAACACTTCAGAGTTTCGGTCTCCGGACTTGGATTCAGATATCTTCGGATGTTCAGAGAGGTTTGGACTTCAGATCGGACGATGCTTATTTTTTATAAAATCATTTAACGTATTTTTATTTTGCATTGTCTTTAGAATTGATTTCATATTCTTTTCTTTGCGCTGAGCCGAATAGTGATAGCAAAAATAATTGAATTACGAGAAGAAATAGTAAACAGTCTCCCAGTAGATTATTATAAATATCTTTTACAAGGATTGTTTGCTGGAGATGGTTCGATAGAATTGACTAAAAAGAAAACAATAAGAGAAATCAATTTCACGAATTGTGAGGAAGATATCCGCCATATGATGGGAAAATTATTAGATGTATTCAACATTAAGTACAAGAACGATGTGAACAAAAAGGAGATTAGAATTTACGGCTATGATAATTTTAGAAAAATAAATCAGCTGGATATATTCAAATTCCATCCAGAAAGAAATGAAAAATTTAGGATTGGTTTAGAAAACGCTAAAACTCTGAAATAGTCTTTTGTTTTTTATCCTCTTGCATGCCTTTAAGGATTCCTTGCATTTTTTTCTCTCCGCGATGAGACATCCAATGATATACCTCGTCTCTGGTGTCTTTAGTTAAAAGAATTATTATCTTCCCACATTTGACTCTTCCAACACGGCCTCTTCTTTGGATTAAACGAATCGATGACGATACACTATCATAAAATATAGCCATATCAGCAGATTCAATCGAAAGTCCTTCCTCTCCAATAGGCGATGTAATCATACAATTAAAAATATCACACTCATAGTCTCGTATTACACTAATCTGTTCTTTCTGAGTTAAACCACGTTCACCACGCTGACCAATTAAAACAACTGGATTACATACTTTTTTCAAAACATCATATAACGCACTAATATTATCCCTAAAATGTGAAAATACTATAATTTTTACTTTTGGATTTTGCTTTAATTCATTTTTTATAATTTCTGTAATCTTATTTATCTTAGGATGCTCATTGGTATAATTATCTATTAAATTAATTATTGTATTTATTCTCGGATCATTCATTATTCTTTTATCAGATGCAGTTTCTTTTCGTTTAGTTTTATCTAAATATTTTCTTAATGAATTAATGCTCTGTGTTTCTAAAAGTTCAAGTATATACATTATTTTAATTAATTCGGCAGTTGATGCAATTAAATGATAATAAACTGGATTCTTTTCTTCAGCAAGTTGTCTAGAAAATCTTTTCTGCGCATCTAACGCATCTGTTTTATTTCTGATTTGCAATCCATTACTGTTAAGTTTCAATATCTTTTCTTTGATTATCTCCTTTAGTTTCGCTTGTATTTTTTTCATTTCTTCGTGTAAATCAACATGAACATATTCTATTTCTTTTTCGTTTATGTATTCTTTTACATCATCGTCTAACTCGGTTCGTATCTCAACTGCGTCGATAGAAAGATTTTTTCTAATTATATCTATTTTTTCTCTTGTTGAGCCGGGCGATGCGGTTAATGCTAAAATTCTTGGAAATTTAGACAATTTCATATATTTCTCTGCAACGTATGTGTATGCATAAGAACCAACTGCTTTGTGCGCTTCGTCTACAGTTAGCATAGAAAATTCAGATAAATCAATTATATTATTCTGAATATCATTTTCAATTGTTTGAGGTGTAGCAATAACTATAGTAGAAATATTATATATTTTCTTTCTCTGTAATGGGGGAGTCGTTCCAGTTACTAAAGTAATGTCACCTATAATCTTAAAGAATTTTTCAAATGATTTCTGATGTTGCGCACATAGCGGGCGAGTTGGTGAAATAATCAATATTTTAGAATCAGGATATTTCTGTAAACGATGTGCTGCAAGTAAAACAGATATGTTTGTCTTACCAGTTCCTGTAGGTAGAACGACCAACGTGTTCTTGTTTACAGCTGTGTTCAATATACTACTCTGATAAAGTCTTTCTTCTATCGTATTTGATTTTATGAGAGAATGATTAACATAGTTCATAATAATATAATCTGTTTCAGAGGTTTTAAATCTAAATATTGCCAATTCTCTTCGAAACAATATCTTTTACATCCTGTGGATTCCACTGGCCACCGACAATTATACATTCATTCTTGTTATTTATTGTTATGGAACTTTGGGAGGTTTTGTCATTTTTGATTTCTACAAAACCAGATAGTTTATCTGGGCACTTTCCCAAATCTTCAAGCACATGGCAGTTATAATGGATATTTCTTCCCATCATCAAATCTCTCCAGTTAGAAACATATTCATATGCATCACCTATTGATGAACATAGATCTGGTGCCATTGTATAAATGCGCGAATCAGATGGTGATCTTATTGTCTTTCTGTTAAATGATCCTTCACGGTATCCTGGCGGGACAAGACTCAAGTATAAATTAACAACATTAAGCGGTTCTGTCTCTGGTACGTTCTGAACTGATATTCTTTTTGGTCTTGCCATGTAAATACATAGAACCGAAAAGGATTTAAATCTTCTCTTTCAAAGCTGTTGGTGAACCACCAGCATGCTAAAGTATTTATAGTACAAATGTACTAATCGGCATATGAAAGTTTATCATTTATATGATTTTCCTGATACAATAAGAATTTTATTAAAAAATAATTATAGGATTGAAATGTTTAGAAATCTTTTACAAATTTTTGGTGCAATTACAGAAATAGCAAAAAGTGTAGATGTAAAACCAAAGACAATTCATGATTTTAAGAAAGGAAAAAACAGCAGAAACACAGATTATTTTGTAGCACTTTCTTTAATCAGGAGGATGAGCAAATTATTGATTAAAAATAATTATAAAGAGTTTTCTATGAAGAATATAGAAAAACAGGTAGTGGCATACAAAACCAACAGCGCCTCTAATCCAATTTTAAAACCAAGATTGCCTTTAGTTGAAGATGAAAGACTGATTAGAATTTACACCCATCTGATTGGAGATAGATATGGTGGTGGAAAATATATCAGAAAAACCGGTGGAAATTTTTATGTGAATCCTGCTTATACGAATACTAATGACGCTTTAATTAATAGATTTGCAAAAGATTTAGATGTATTTGGCAAGGTACCGTATGATAAAAGAACGGGAGATGGACATTATAAAGTAAATCTTCCGATGTCAATAAAATATATTTTAGAGCATATTTACAATGAAGAGATTTCGGCAAGCAGAGGTGGATTGCCAAAGAGATTTTTTAAATTAAGTAGGAAACTTAAATTCGAGATTATCAAAGCTTTTTGTGATGATGAAGGCACTGTAAGAGATAGTGCGATTATTGTAAGCTCTGGCAATAAAAAACAATTAGAAGACATAGAAAAAATTATGTTATCTGTAAAATTTAATCCAGAATTTATTATACCCATTAAAAATCCTAAATCTAATCTTTATACCCTTGGATTTAGAAATCAAAATTTTACGATGTATGGCAATAAACTAGGTTTCGAGCACACGGAAAAGAAAAAGATTATGAAATTTCAATTAAAACGAAGAGCGAATCCAAAAATAATAAAACCTGGCGAAAGTAGAAAAAGAATACTTAGACTATTAGAGGAAAATCCTCGAACAAGTTTAGAATTAGCTATGCGTTTAGGAATAAGCCAAAATACAACTGGTCAAAATTTAAGAATTTTAGCAAATGAAGAGAAAATTAAAAGATATAGAATACCGGGAAAAAATAACTTTGAATACAGTTTATCCTAATTTTTCCTTCATAGCAATTGGGGATGAGCCCGCATGCCACGATACTCTCGGTCTTACTTGTATGTTAAATAATCTTTCAGAATTATCATCAAGAATAACAGCAGCACCTTTTGTCTTTGGTAAATTTGTAATAGATTTTCTAATATCATCAAGTAAATAAGTTTGCATAATCTGAGACAACGCATCTAAATCTGGTTTAGAAGTTAAACGATGTGATAAAACTAAATCGGCTTGAGCTACAGCTGTTTCGTGTAGTTTGTTAGGACGCTGCGTGATAAAAACTAAACTTATTCCAGGCTGTCTACCCTGCGTGACTAATGTTAACAGATCGTGTGATGCTGCAGTTGTTCCTTCTGCTGGCAAGAACTGATGAGCTTCATCCATTATTATCCAAGTCATTGGTATTTTCTTTGTTTCTTCACCACTTATCAGAGCAAGTTCTTCCTCACGTCGTGCAGCTACTCTAGCAAAATATATTTCTCTTGCGAGGATACCAAGCATTAAATTTCTTACATTCCACTCCTGCAACGATACGTCTAGAACTGTAGCTATACCTGGTTTTAAGAATGTTTCAATCGGAGTCGCTTCATTTGAAAATATGCCCCATGATTCTGCTGCCATGAATCGATTTTCTAAAGCAAGTTTGTCTTTTTCTTCAGAACGATCATCATGTTCAATCTCTTCTATTATTTCTTTAACAGTATACGATGTACCGTGAAGTTTTTTCAAAGTTCTTTCTAAAAGTATTCCTAAATTATCATAAAGATCTATGCCGAATGTTAATGCCCAATCTGCTGATGATAATTCGCTAGGTTTGATCGCAAACACGCCGTCAAAAGTTATTCCAGATTTTTCATAAAAATCTCTAAGCCCGATTGGAATTATGTGCTGTATAGGATATCCTTTTGGCTTCATATTCCAGTCGACAAGTATAGAATAATCTTTTTCATTTGGATTTTTCATTGACCAGAAAATTCCCATGGTATCAATCATTAAACAAGTTAATCCTTTTCTGATATCTTCGGGAAGTTCCATTATTTCTTCTGCAATTACAGCGCCAGAGTAAGACTTCCCGCTGCCGCGCTTACCTGAAATAAGAATTAGGTGCGGTCTAACTACATCCATTAAAACTCTATTAGTCAAATGAGATTCAAAACCAGAGCCGACTACATGTTTTCCAATAAATATACATCCTGTCTTTCCGTATTTCTGTATATCTTCTGGGTCTCTTCCGACTATAATGTCTTCAACTGCCATACTAAGAATTTAGAATAGGTTAAATAAAAAGGTTTAAAAATAGATGTTAATACACTACTTTATCAATCTCGCGATTATATGCACTTGTTCTAACTGTACGTCTGCCATATTCTACATTATTTGAATTTCCTACAATATACATCATATCAAAACCTACAATTCTCCAATAATAGATATATTTTTTTCTTTCAACTCATCAATATAATTTTGTGATATCACAATAACAGCATTTCCATTTTCTTTCGCTTTTTTTATCTGCGATAAATATCCTGTGAATTTTCTAAATTCAATAATGTTTGGAGATGAACCAACTGCTGATAAAGTTGTATCAGTCATACCTAATGCATATCTAATTGCATCGCTTTTACTTTCAGTACCAAGAGTTTTCATAATATTATTTAGAATTTTTTCTACGTTTTCGTCAGATCGAAAACTTAACTTGGCACCATTATATTTTCCAGCCATTACAAACCACTCTAATTATCCAAACCCGCCACCAATTGAATTTTCATCAATCAATACGCTCGTCCCTGGATATACATATTTTACTAATATGTGATATGCATCTGAGTTTGGCGTGAATAGTGGTTCATGATGTAATATGTAAATCGTTTGATCATCTTCCTTTGGACAAAATAAACGACCATCTTTCGCCTTTTCAAATAATCCATATTCTGTAAACGTGTCAATTATGTCTGGTAATGTTTCTATAAAATCTTGATATGACATCATAAATCACCTGTCATTGAAGTTAATCTATTAAAAAATTTATTTTCCATTTTCAAATCTTCCTGATAACTTTTCTGGTCTATTCTAATATATTCTAAAGAATTATTAGGGGTTGATTGTATTTTAATAAGTGTTTTCAAATCTTTTATTTCGGATTTTGTTTCAGGTATATTTTTATTTTTACCTATCATTTTCAAGTATAACATGCTACGAGCAAGAGAATATATGCTTTTTTCAAAGTAATTGTGGTCTGTATTTTCAATCTCAACTCTTTCCATAAACTTACCAAAATTTTTTATAACTTTATCTTCAGTCATCATAAATCACCTTTTCGTTGTTTTTTGTTTAATTCGTCTATACATTCGTGAAAGTATTCTACATCTACATATCCAATACCAATAATTTTTTTAGTCGTCTGTGGACCAATTGATTTCGCGAGAGTTTTATAGATATCTTCAGCAGGACATTTTAGTTTTTTGTTTTTGAAAGGAGGGTAGACAGATTTGCTTGATGTTGAATATAAAACCACGGTAGTAGCTACACCAAAATTTACTTCACATTGTTCTGCAAGTTCGCGAAGAGCAGAACATCTATCTCTTGATACTACACATCGATATTCTCTACCGTCTCCTTCTGATGCGTTAGCTGTCTCATCTATTATAAAATCCCTTCTATCTTCTATCCATTCTTCTGCATTGGCGTATTGATGGGGAGATAATTGAATCTTTTCAATTACTTCTTTTCCAAATTCAGTCAGAGATGCATAAACCTGCGATAAATTTTTATTCATCATAAATCACCTAAGCAATATATGGCGTCAATTGATCGTCGCATGATGCTACAAAACCTGACTCATATACATGGTCTGTTCTCTTACCCTCTTTATCAAAAGTTGCAACAGTTTTTCCATCTGCTGTATCATTTACTTTATTTTCTTTATCTGGATCACTCATTTTTTATCACCATATTCAATTGAAAAATCAATTCCTTGTTTCTTTGGTTCTGATTTTGACTGTGTTTTTGTTTTTCCAAACAATGATTTTAATTTCTTATCCATTTTTTCTTTATTTCTTGAATAGTAAAGTAAACCTGCTACTATCAAAATTATAAGCAATCCAACTATTGCGCTTAACACTGGATTATCTGTCAGATAAATAATATAACCTGTCAATCCTGTTGGGCATATTCTTGTTTCTATTGTTTCTACACAACTGTATCCAGTTGTATCATCGCAAGTGTAAACTGTTCTTGTCTGATTACCATTTACATCACAAGTTGCCCATACACTTGGTTCTAAACAATTTGCACATGCTGCTGGATTATTTATTATCTGTACAACTGCTGATGATGACACTGTTGCTTTTGGATGATTACCTGAAGCTGTCAATGTCATTGAGTGTGATCCGCCTTTTGTTCCATTTGGTATCATTAATGCTACACTAAATGTTGCAGTTTCTCCTGGCGCCATGTTTCTTATTACACCAGGTGATATTGTTGTCCATCCTGGATCTGAAGCTAAAGTTACATCATATATATTTGTTTGTCCTGTGTTTGTTACTGTTGCAGTGAATGTAGCTGTCTGGCCTTGTATTACTGTAATTGCTCCAGGTGCTGATAATGATATCTGTATAATACCATCCGGAGTTGAAGGACCGCCGCCACCGCCGCCGCCACCGCCGCCGCCACCACCATTATAATATATTGGATTTACATATACACTTACATCATCTGTTGCAGTTGCACCGTTGTTATCAGTTACTGTTAATCTTATAGTGTAAGTTCCAGTTGAATCAAATCCATATATAACCGAACTTCCTGTTTTAACATTACCATTTAAATTCCATGAATATGAAACTATTGTTCCATCTAAATCATATGATCCTACTCCGTTTAATGATGCAGCTCCACCTACTGTTATTATTTGATCTGCGCCTGCCATTGCTACCGGAGGTATATTTAATGGATATACCCATTGTGTATCAGATGAAACTGTTACAAAATAACCTTTACCTGGCTCAAAACTTTCTGTATCAACTACACAAGTTCTCAAAACTTTCACAGTTAAATCTGTTGTATCTTGGCATTCTACCAGAGTAACGTTATCTTTTATGAACCATAGTGCTAAATCAATTCTCTTTGATTCGTTTGAAGTCCATCCAATCATGTTTACTCCATTAACTAAATCAACTGTTCTTTCTCCAGGCACTGTACCTAAAATTGTTATTGATCTATCTGTATCTGCATATAACCAATAACCTTTGTCAGGAACTACTTCTGCTAAAGTTCCTAATCCAGTTGTTGAATTATATTCTAACCAATTTGTTCCATCAAAGTGTTGTATTACATAATTTGTTCCCCAAATGCTTACATCTGAAGTCAATACTGGTTGTGATGGTATTAATGATAATGAAATTAAATTCCAACCCATACTTACTGGTACATCTTGACTATCTACAACTGTCCACGACGTAAATACTTCTGCTTCATTTCCATATACATCAACACATCTTACATAATAAGTTTGTGGTCCTAAATCTAATCCGCTCAATAGTGTTGAATGTAACATACCTGCTGGACCCATCAATGTTATTGGGTTTGCTGATGTTCCAAAGTAACATGTTGCAGCTTCATTTGTTGTTGCATTTAACCATGTAACATTAGAGCTGAATAAACCTGGTGATGTTATTGTTATTACTGGTGGTGTTGTATCTACAACTGTTAACCATCTTGTTATTGCTGTGTTCGTATAGTTTGTTGCGCCTGTTAATTCTAATGTATAATTATAAATTCCTACTGGAAGTGTTTGCACATCTGTTAGACTGCCCAATAGCATGTTATCTAAGTAAAGTGATATTGTTCCTTCTGTAATTGTTGTCCATCCAAGTGCTGTTGTTAATGTAGATTGTTCTACTGTTATATTACTTTCATTTCCGTTTAATGATAAGTGTATTAATCCTAATACTGGATCTGTTGGATCAACTGGATTAATTGGTGATATTACATATGTTAAAGATCCTGTTTGATTTACATTTCCTGTTCCATCAGCTGCTGTCCATTCGTACGTGTATGTACCTGCTGATAAATCAGTTAATACAACTGCATAAGTATTTTCAACTAATGTTGATGGATAAATTGTTCCATCAAATGTAAATGTAGTGCTAGTTACAGCAACATTATCAATCCAATCAATACTAAATGTATAATCTGCGCCTGGTGTATAAGTTACGTCAGTCATTGGATTTGTAGTTTCATTAAAGTATTGTGGTGCTTCTGTATCTGCAATAACATGAGCTGTTCTTTCTACTGGAACTGCTGTATAATTTACTGAAGTTAATTCTATTCTATAAATATAATCTCCTAATGTCATTCCTGTTTCTGACGCAATTACGCCACTTGGTGATATACCGCTATCTAAAAATGCACTGTTTCTATAAAGAGTGTATGTTCCTTCCAATGCATCTGATCCTGCAGCAACTGTATAATCTGCTGGGGCAATATATGATCTATCTGAATCAAATCCATCTATTGTTACATAAAATGTTGCTGATGCTTTTGTAATTTGATAATTTAATGCGCCAGTTGTTGCTATATTTGTATTTACATCTGTTGCTGACCACGAATATGTATAACCAACTTCGTTTGCTGCTAAATCAGTTAATACAACTGTATAAGTATTTCCAACTGGTGTTGGTGAATAATCGACTCCATTGAATGTAAATATTACTGAACTTATACCTACATTATCAGTTACATCAGCACTGAAAGTGTATGTTGCACCTGGTGCATATGTTGGAGCTACTGGATCTACACTTGGAACTATTACTGGTGCATCTGTGTCAATCGTAATAATTACAATTCTTGTAACATCAGCTGCCTGATAATTTACATCGCTGAATGTTGCTACATAAGTATGATCTGTTGTTATTGGTTCATCTATTGTTGTTTCTACTCCAGTAAATATTGGTGTTCCGTCTCTTGTTAGAGTAATTGTTCCTGAACCTAAATCGCTCCATACATGAATTGAATATATTCCAGGTTGCTGCATGTAAGTCTGATCATTTTCTGTTCCGTTGACTGAAATGTGCAATGTTGTTGTTGCTTGATTTACTAAATAAGGAACTGGAACTATTGTTGTTCCGAAATAATTTGTGCTTTCAGCTACGCTACATTCGAAACCAGGAGTGTTATAATTATTTGCATCTAATATCTGATCTACAAATGGTATTCCATCTAA
>JAHIDZ010000006.1 GCA_018901755.1 Nanobdellota archaeon
ATAAGAGCTAAAGGCAATAACTTTGACATAAGAATTAATTATATTTCTAATATTTAACCTTATTGATGAACAAATAACAAATCCGTGATAAGAAACAACTCGATAAAATCTGGTTTAACCGATAATCAGAACTCGTTTCATCTTATAATTCACTTCCCATGATTTTAGAAATTCTCTGAAACTCTCCAACTTTTCAACCGGCGCAAGAATATTATTTCTTCCAACTGCTTCGCCTTTCATTTTTTGCAGAATGCCATTTTTTCCTTCTCTGCCCTTTAGCGCATATCCAAATAATGTTTTTTTGGAGTGAGTCAGATTTTTTAATGAATACGTTATTAATACAACTGATTTTGTTTTTAGATTTTTACTGAGAAACTGCTTAAATTTAACGCTGTATCCCTCATGAATCAAATTCAAATAAAGCGGTTCCTTATGAAGATTATCAACAATGAGCGGTTCAATATGTAATTTTAGACTTAACTCATCGCCAATTTTTTTAACAGCATAGGAAATTCTGTCTATCTCTTTATAATTTTCCTCTCTGAATATCAAAGCGATATCGATATCGCCAGGTTTGATCTTAGATTTCATCGCGGAACCAAACAATATAATATCAACTATTATTTTTTCTTTACAGATCTTTTTCAGTCGGTTTTTCAATTTTTGCATAGTCAAATATTTCACCTATTCTTTTTCGTATATGTTCTACTCTTTTCGGACTCAATTCTTTTGTATAAGTTTCTCTGTAAACTGAGAATAGCTCATCCAAAATTCTATAAAGAAATTTGTCCGTTCTTTCCAATGCTCTGAACCTTTCTGTGTGATCTTTAGGTTGAAATCCTGTTTTCTTTATCAAAAACATATCGCAAATCGCGAACAGCGCCTTAAAATAATTTGATACAGCTTCAGATGTCATTTTATGCTTTTCGCCAAACAGCCCTAAGATAAAATAATTTTTTGCCTTTTTCTCAAGATCACTGTAATCAGACATAATTGATTATCAACATTACCGATATATAAAGCTTTTGTTGTTGATAATCAACATTTAGAATAATTAGATACGCGAATTTTCTTTCTGATATAAAAATTTATTCAAATTCTTCTCTTGGTTTCTTGGTCTGTCTGATTATATATCCTATGACAAACACTGTCACTTCTTTGTGGTGCGGAAGTACCTGTATCCTTAAAATAATTATTAATTAAATCTTCCATCATTTCTTTTACTTCCTTTTCTGGTCTGCCCCGAGTAGCTAAATCTAAAATAGGACAAAACACTATAAACCATTTATCTTCCTTGACGATTAACTTCTGATTATGAATTAGGAAATTCCTTATGATAAATTAGGAATGGTTCACACAGTTGGTTTTATATGAACAGCCTTTTCTCCTGTTAATTTGTAAGTATAATCAGTTATTTCTGCTGAAACAAAATATGATCTTTCAGGAACTCCTTCTCCTAAATCAGGTGCAGTGAATCTACATATTATTTCAGGTGTTTCTCTTTTAATGAAAGGTATGTTTTTTAGATTGTAATATTCAACATATCCATCTTTTGATACTATTTGGATTATATTAGTATCTTCTAATGATTCAATCGGCATTTCTTCTACATCTGTACCTACTATACCAGCAGGATTTGTATTTAGTACAAAGTTTCCTGTGCATGCATCTTTAACATCATTATAATATTTTCCTTTTACCCATTCATATGGAACTCTAATATACAATCCACATGTTGGACAAACTTTTTCTGCTTCTGTTGCAGGAGGAATAATTTTGGCTAATGTATCTGGACTTATTATTTCAGAATATATTCCAACTCCTTTGTCAATAGCCTGAATAGAGAATTGTATTGATGAACCTACCTGAACTGGCATTGGTGTTTTCCAATTAAAGTATAATTTTATTGGTCCGGCGCCTACATATTGCGCCATATTTTCTCCTTGCCATATTTCTCCAGCTCTACTAAGTTCTGTTATTCTGTCTTTTGATATAACTGTAAAGTCATCTTGAGATCTAGAATTATAATCATATTCAAATAACCATTTAATTTGACAATCAGTTTCAATGCTTCCTATCTTACTATTTTCCGGCGCAGTGAAAGGGAATTCTATAAGTTCCTCTTGCTGTGGAAACATTGTCATTTCTTTTGTATAATAAGATGTTCCTTTAGTCCATCCAAATGATTCTAAATCACCTAAAGTACAAACACCCCAATTATATAATTTAGCTGTAAGTGGTTCTATTGTTTCTGTAGTATCTTGATTTTTAACAACAAAAGAAACTGAAAATTCATTTCCAGCAAGTATTGGTGGATTAGGTATTACGTTCAAATCTTTTGTAATTATTATATCTGGTGTTTGTTCAATTACTGTTCCAGTTCCTGAACCAAACATTCCCTCAAATCCTGGAAAATCTACACACCCTGATACAGAAACTATTAAAAGAATCGATATCAGCGGTACAAAATATTTTATATTCATTGAAACACTTAATTTACTATCGTTTTCTTAATATAAATGCTTTATTGTGCTGGTATTAATGCTATTGGAAATTCTAATAATTTTTCTCTCGTATATGTATAATCTAATTTTGCTGTTATAAGAGTTGTTTTTTCAAGAACTCCTTCGTCTAAATTTCCTTTGAATCTAAATGTGAATTTAGCGCTTTTATCTTTT
This sequence comes from Nanobdellota archaeon, assembly GCA_018901755.1. Lineage (GTDB taxonomy): Archaea > Aenigmatarchaeota > Aenigmatarchaeia > Aenigmatarchaeales > Aenigmatarchaeaceae > JAHIDZ01. The sequence continues at coordinate 2,679 of JAHIDZ010000006.1, forward strand.
TCCAAACCGTTTTTTGCAGTTAATTCATACTTAAACGTATAATAATCATCATCTAAATCAGTATATGGATCATCTGCCTGAAGCCCACCATCAAGCAATGTACTACTAATTTTTGTAATATCGCTTCCTATATTTTCTTTCGGTATTGTAACTGTTAGATTCGCGCCTTTCTTTAATATTCCATCTCCGTTATTAAATATTGAAATCGTAGCATATGATTCTGTTTCTGATCTCAGTGGTTGGTCTTGCTGCCATATGCTTATCATAACAGGACCGCCACTATATTTTGATTCCGAATCAGTTGGTCTAATTTCCTTTCTCATTAATTTTTCATCATAAGTTGTACTATCCATTATTGCAACTTCACCATTAGCAGTTACATCATAATCAAATTCATACATCATTTTAATTGCAACATAATTCTTTTCATATACATAACCAATAACCTCTCCTTCCAGACACTCACAGTTTATAGAATTCGTTGGATCATCTTTTGGCTTTTCTGGATCTGAACATTCGCATTTATTTATACCGCTTGGTGACCATTGTCTGAAATCAGTAACTGTAGTTACCCCATCAATATCTTCTGAGAAATCTTCAAATTCTTCAACTGGCTTATCTTGTCCGCACACAAATGCCATTGCTTTTATATCACCAGGTGATATGCTGCCTATATCTCCTTTCCATTCACATTGATACGGTCTATCTTTTCCACCTGCAGTTTCTGGTATACTAATTCCAGTGCAAGAAGTAAATCCACATGCATCATCTGGAAGAGAATCATATGTACATTTCGACTGATCTTTTGTTAAATCACAATCATAACTACTATCATAATTCAGTCCTGTTTCTACTGGATCTTTTCTTTTTGGTCTATCTAATGTTACCTTTATTCTTTTTGCTACAAATTCTCCCTGATTTTCAAGTTGTATAGTTCCAATTAATGGTATGCTTGGATCTATCGTAGGCGTGCCGGTTCCGTAATTAATAGCTTTAAATTCCGTAAGTTCGATGGATTTCTTAACACCACCTTCTTTAACGCGAGTCGCTGTTACTTTTTGCTTATCCATCTGTTTTTGCGCATAACAAGTAGGACATGACATCATCAACCATGCATCATTCATTCCTTCTGATACCTGATCATAGGCTTCCACTATAGGTGTAACTACCATTGCACCATAATGTTCAACTGTCGGCCAGTAATTTCCAAACAATGTTTGCCCAACTGTTCCTGTCATTCCGATTGAAAGTAGTGCGAATACTGTGAAAAATACCATAACTCCTATCATTGGCAATGATTTTGGATGTAATTTTGCACGAGAAATGAAAGCAATTATTAAATATATTGGTTCCATTCCAACAACTAATACGTATATGTATAATGCATCACCATTAAAACTAGCAACTCCAATCATAAGTGCGAATAAACAACAAATTGCCGTTATCAGATAAAACCATATTCCATATCCTCTTGTTGGTTTGTCAATTTTTCCTGTATTCGCATCAACGTCTCCATAATATTCAAAATTAACTCTTCCCCATAATTCTAAAAGTTCTCCAAATCCACCAACTATGAAAAACCCAATTATTAAAAGTAATAATGGAACTGTAAACATTGCTGCTCCACCACTTGTTGCAAAAATGAATGACATACCTGCTAAAACAAAAACCATTATAAATTTACCAAGTATTGTTGTTTTACTATAAAATAATTGAGCTTCCTTATTCATTCTTTCTGCTCCTTCATAACCTCGCAAACTAACTCTGTGTACAGGATATGCTAAATATACTACGAGTGCTGCAAAGAAACCAAGTGCTGGATTTAGAGTATAAAATATACCTACTATTGCTGTTGCTTTTATTACATTTAGAACCATTCTTACTAACGCTGCCCATCCTTCTGTTTTTGGTTCTGTATCCTGAATATCTTCCTTCCATACCTCTCCAACTTTTGGCTTCTTAGGTAAAACAGTATTTGGAAGCTCTGAAATTCCGTGAGCAATTAAAAATATTCCTAACCAGAAACCTACAATTGGAACTAGCAGCATTGATATAAAACCTGCTATTGCAAATACAGAAGAAATTATCCATCCGTGTGTATCTATGTGATGTGTTTCTTCTTTGTCTTTACTTTTTCCATAATGTAATGTTGTAGAATCTTTAACATGCGCAATTCTTACGCCACAAGTAATACAACTATCTTCACCAGGTTGATTCAGTTCGCCACAATATGGACACACTTTTCCAAAATGTTTTGTTGCACTCTGTTTTTTCCAACCGCATGCAGCACAAGTTAAATCTGTACCAATATTCTTAGTTTTACATTTTGGATTTGAACATTCCCATTCATCATCCTTAGCTGAATCTGATGCCCAAGTTGCAGATCGTGTTCCTGCTCCTTTAATCTTAGCTGATTGGTTGCTACTCCACTGATACGGTCGGGATAACCCAATTGCATCTCTTGTTCCTTTCATAAACTTTGGTTTTGTAACTGTTGGAGCTGTTGTTGGAGTTGGTGGTGTTACAGGACTTATTAGTCTTTGTGCCCCCCGATACAGCCGAGATGAACCAATATAATCTCTTTGTTTTTTCAAATATTTTGATTTTCCAGTTTTAAAATTATAACCACAATTATTACATGTAATATTACTAGCGGGATTAGTTCCTCCACATGATGGACAAATAATTGCTCCCGGTGTTGAAGCTGGTATTGGAATAGGTGGTGCTACCTTTGACGCTTTATACGCTTGATATCTTTTGTACAGTTGCCAAAATTTTGGCGTAGATGAAACTAGTATACTACCACAAACTGGGCAGTTACCACTTGCATCAGGAATTTTATCGATTGCGCAGGTTGAACAGTATACCATAATATTTCACTAAATTACATTTGTTAAAAGAACTATTTATAACTACTCTAGCTCGATATACACAGAATCAACATCATATCTAGAACCATATTCAGCTGTTATCTCAGCAGTGTTCGTACCTTCTCTAAGTATGAATGGATCAAAATCCTTAAATCCATTAACTTGTCCTTTGAATACACGATAACCATTTATTTTAACTATTAAATCTCCTGGTCCTTCTTTCTCGTCGATATAAACTTTTAATTGAGTATCATCTGGAACTTCATCAAGTTTAAATTTAGTTATTTTACTTTCTATATCTTTTGTTTCACCAGAAATTTTAACTTCAAACTGATATACTGTAGGCGCCCATAATCTCCAACCAGAACTTCCTGCAGTAACTATTATTTTATTTTCAGTATCATCAAGAATACTCTTATCAAACTTTATATTATGTTCTCCAACTAACGTAGGTTCGTTAAAAATTATATTATCGTTAATTGCAATTATCAAAGGACCATAAACATTTGTATCATTTATCTTCAACGTCAGTAATCCATATTCTGCTCTATCAAGAGTTCTAGCATCAAAAGACATGCTCTTTGTAGCTTTAGAAAATATTCCATTCTCTGTTCTTCCACTCAGCGATGCATATGCTGTACCCATTCTAAAATCAGCTACTGAGAAGTTTTCACCAAGATAGATACGTTCTGCATTATCATCAGTATCATTATAATAATGTGTATCTGTATCAGTGAATTCAATGATTCCTCCAAACATCAATATCAGAGCCATCATAGTAATAATTGCTATTGTCAGTACAGGTACAAAATCTGGCATGTAATCACTATAATAATTAAGTTTACAGCCAATATAAATATCTAATAAATTAATAGTTAAATATGGAGATTAAGTTTTCTGACAGCGCGATTGAACTTGAGAAGAAATTAAATAGATTCATCGAATTAATAATGATAACAGTAGGATGTTCAGAAGAAACCGCCAAAAAATGTTTAGAGAGATTAATGAGCAACGGATTAATATTAAAGGGCGACTTAGAAAAACTTGAAAATGCAAAAGAAAGGGTTTTTCAGGAAAAAGTTAATTTTAATGATTTCTGGTTGAAATATATAATTGAATCAAAAAACAATAAAGAATGGAGTAGCATACAGAAAGAATTCATAGATGCGTATTTCAAAGCCATGAAGAATGGAGAAAATTAAAGATATAAACTATTTCTGCTAATAATTAATCATGAAAGCAAGTTTTGACCCTAAACATGACATTGGTCGTCTTACACCAGAGTCGTTAGATGATTTGTTTATTCTCAAAGATATCATTACACCAGGCTCGTTAGTGAAAGCTAAAACACAAAGATCTATCCAAGTCAAGCGTGGAGATGATATAGAAAAGGTTGGAAAGAAAACAGTTCTTCTTACGGTGATAGCAGAAAAAATAGAACTAACTGATAAGCTTAGAATAAGCGGACGAATTGCTGAAGGACCTGAAGATATCATCAGAAGTTCTCATACTATAGCAATCGAACCAGGAATGTACTTTGAAGTTCAGCGTACTTGGAAATCCTGGGAATTAAATAAAATAAAATTAGCTGAGAAAAAACAAGAACCAGTTTTCATTTGCATTCTTGATGATAGAGAAGCTGATATTTACATCGTCGGTGAAAGAACAGAACACAAAATGCATATTTCTGGCGGAGTGGGTAAAGCAATAGATCAAAAACCGCAAGAATACTTTGGAAAAATAGTAAGTGAATTAAAAAAAGCTGAAATGAAAATAATAGTTGCAGGTCCTGGATTTGCTAGAGAAGATATAATTAAATCAATTAAAGATTCTGATTTGAAGAAAAAAATAACTACAGATGGATTATCACATACTGGAGAGGTAGGTTTGCAAGAATTAATCAACCGCGGAACAATTGAAAAAATAATTAATGATTCAAGATTATCTGAAGAAACTGAAATTGTTGAAAGACTGCTTACAGAAATAATGAAAGAAGGTAAAGCTATCTACGGAATTAACGAAACACACGACGCACTAAAACAAGGCGCCTTAGAAACATTATTGATATCAGATATGAAAGTTCGTGAATTTGAAGAAATAATGGATTTCGCTGAAAAGAAATCTACTAAAGTAATGATTATTTCAAGCAAACATCAGTCTGGTGAAAAGCTTTTAGGACTCGGCGGGATTGCTGGCTTATTAAGATATAAGATTTAATTCAGATACATCATCTATATTTCTAATGGATAAAGTTTAAATAATTGAAAATGGTATCAATTTGTAAGGTAATCTAATGAGTTCTCATTTAATAACTTTAAACGCCAAGGAGGTGAGCCGCCATGAGTAGCTATTTATTCACTTCAGAGTCTGTAACTGAAGGGCATCCTTGACAAAATCGCAGACCAGGTTTCAGATGCTATATTAGACGCTTTCTTAGAAAAAGATATAAATTCTAGAGTAGCGGTCGAAACGTTAACAACAACTGGATTAATTGTTGTTGCTGGTGAAGTTACTTCTAAAGCTCATGTTGATGTTCAAAAGATTGTTAGACAAGTTGTAAAAGATATAGGATATGATAAACCAGAATATGGGTTTCATGCAGACGACTGTTCTATATTAGTATCACTACACGAACAAAGTCCTGACATATCTCAAGGTGTAACAGAAGGAAGTGGATTATATCTTGAACAAGGCGCTGGCGACCAAGGATTAATGTTCGGTTACGCATCAGATGAAACACCAGAACTTATGCCACTGCCAATTATATTAGCGCATAAACTTACTTCTAAACTTGCAGAACTTAGAAAGTCTGGAGAAATAAAATGGCTGAGACCTGACGGAAAATCTCAAGTTACCATTGAATATGAAAATGGCAAACCAAAAAGAGTTCACACTGTCGTTCTATCGACACAACATAATCCTGACGTCACGCACGATGAAATAAAAAATACAATAATAGAAAAGGTAATTAAACCAATCTGTGGAAACTGGCTTGATGCTAATACAATATATCATGTTAATCCAACTGGAAAATTTGTAATAGGCGGACCGCCAGGCGATACTGGATTAACGGGTAGAAAAATAATTGTTGATACCTATGGCGGAGTTGGCTCTCATGGAGGAGGTTGCTTAAGCGGAAAAGACGCTTCTAAAGTCGACCGTTCAGCTTCGTACATGGCAAGATATATTGCAAAAAATATTGTAGCAGCTGGATTAGCTAATAAATGTGAAGTACAGATCGCTTACGCAATCGGTGTTGCTAAACCTGTTTCTGTTTTAGTAAATACATTCGAGACAGGAAAGATTAGCGACGATAAACTTGTGAAGATTGTAAATAAAATATTTGATATGAGACCTAAAGCTATTATCGAACATCTGAAATTGAAAAGACCGATTTATAATAAAACAGCTAAATACGGTCACTTCGGTAGAAATGATCCTGATTTTTCTTGGGAAAAAACTGACATGGTAGACGCATTAAAAAAGGAATTATAATTTTCTAATGAAATAAGAAAAATGCTGTTATTGTAGGATTTGTTATAATCTGAGTTAATAGAAATGCAAGTGTTGATATTCCTATTATGAAAAGTATTACTGCTACTGTTGCTGATTTAGTAGGCTTATGAAAATGTTTTGTTCTAGCAAATTTAACTTTTTTATAACTGGCAACATGTTTCTGTTTCATTTTTTCTGCATCTGTAAATCGCTCCTGAAACGGCAACATCGCATAGCCTCTTTGTTTAGCAATTTCATTTACCTTTTGATTTATTTCTCTATAATCATTAGTCCATCCAGTGTTAATACCTAAACGTGATTGATGTTCACTATATTCTCCTTTATAGCGCTGTTTAAGTGGTACTATACTACCCAACTCACAGTCTGGATAAAATCTTTTTCTATCACATTCTGTATCTTCTACATATCTTGCAATAAAATTCTTACGTTCAAATGCAATTTGTCTTTTATCATATTCAGGATCTTTACGAAGTACTTCAGCGTGTTCCGCGGCTTGTTCTGACCCTACTCTTGCCCAAAATTCTTTATCTTTCTTTTCTAATTTTTTTGCATAAATGTCTGCAGCAACTTCTGCTTCGTCTAAAAGTTTTTCTGGGTTATCAAGAAGTTCTTTCCTATGTGTCTCATAAACATTAAGCTCAGTTTTCATTCGTTCTTCTTCTGCTGCATAGCGAGCACGCTTTTCAGCTGGTCTATTCCATATTTTTTTTAAATATCCTACAATTCTTCCTGCCATATTCATCAATAATAATTATCAATTCAATCTTTTAAATTAATGTTTTTATTAGAAAGTGGTGGACTCGGCGGGATTTGAACCCGCGATCTCTCCATTGCCAACGAAGCATCTTACCGGTCTGGACTACGAGCCCTAAAAAATTTATTTGATTTTCTCAGAAATTTTTCCAATCCAGATTGTTATTAACACAGCTAATATCGTAACGATAATTGCATATGCCCACGGTCCTGAAGATGCTAGCCATGTTTGTGTTTTAAACCAACCTTGAATTGCTTCGTTCCAAGCTAATGCTGCAACCAAACCAAAAGCTGCTGTTATCAAAGTTGCTATTTTTTCTACAACTTCTTTTTTCATAAAATCACCATAATGGTGGGTCGGACAGGATTTGAACCTGTGATATCTGCCTTTCTAATCTTTCGATTGTAAGGGCAGCGTCTTAACCGAGCTGGACCACCGACCCATAACTCTAATTACGAATAATCAAATATATAAAATATAAAGAAACCTTATCTTTTGAACTTGTCTTTAAGTTTGTCTGCAAAACTGTCATTTGATGGTTTAAATGATTTTTTATAAGTTTTTGACTTAACACTTGCTTTTTTAGTTGGTAATTTGAATTTCATTTTAGGAATTTTTGGTATTGCGCTTTTGTTTCTTGCAAAATAAATAATTATAGCCAATAGACCAACTACAACTATTCCGCCTGCAATTATTTCTGGATTTATCTGTAATGCTAATCCACTCTCCATTGCCAATTGGTCTTGCGCTTGTGTTAATAATGTTTTAATTTGCATCAATGTTTCATATGCTTCTGTGTATTTTCCTTCACCTATGAATGAATCTGCCTGTGTGAATAAACCGGTTAATTGGTTTATTGTTTCACTAACATTTGATACATTTTTTCCAGCTGCTATAGAAGAATTATATATGCCCAGCACATTGTCATATTCTGATTTGTATGCTGTAAGATTAGCTTTAATTTGTTCTTGTGTTTCTGAATTTGGTGTTACTTTTAATGTGAATGATTTTGAACTGCTCACTGCCTTGTTTATTACATCTATTCCGCTTGCTGCGACTGTCACTGTATAAGTTATTGGCTCTACGTCTTCAGGAACAGTTATTGTTGTACTGAAATCTTTCTCTTTCTCTAAGACGGCTATATCTTTCTTGTCTGAAGAAGAGAACCACGTCTTATCAGCTGTTAATGAAATTCCCTTAACATTATAACTTCCTGTGTTTTGTACTGTAACTGTCAATGATTTTGAAGTGCCTTGCTCTACTTCAAATGTAGTTGGTACTACGACGACTAATTTAGAAACCTTTTCTGTGACAGGTGTTCCAACGCCCGTGCCCGTCCCAGTGTCATCATCTGCTGGTGATGTTGGTGCAAGAATATTATAAGTTAAAACAATAATATTGCTTCCTGACCACTTTGCTGTTCCGTCAGCAATTCCTGTAAGTGTAAGTGTTTTATCTCCTGCAGAAGATCCTGTTGTTACTGATACATTACTTAAGTTGGATTGTAAACGTGCAATATCACCAAGTTCGTTTTTTGCTGATGATACTGTTATCCCTGTTTCTGCTACATAAGATATATTTACATTTTCTGCTGTCTTATATCCATAATTAGTTATATTGTGTTTACATTTATAGGCTGTACTTACTGCAAGACCAGTTGTAGCACAATATGTACCACAATCATAAAATTCAATTAAAAGTGCAGTTTCGTTAATTGCAAATTTACTGTTATCATATGAACCCGTTCCTGTATTAATTTTATCTGTTACTTCGACAGAGATAGTATAATTTCCTCCCAATAAATCTGGAAGAGTTGAAACATCAATTGTATAATATGCATCTTCGTTTTGAACTTTAGTTACTGTTAGTATAGGCTCATCTTCAGACAAAATAGCATTATAAGCATGCAATAAAGAAACAGTAAAATTAGTTTCATCAAGACCATCAACAATACTTCCATTCCAATATCTAGGTTCAACATCCATTGTTAAATTAGCTATTATAGAAGCTACTCCCTCTGTAACATTCTGAATATTTGAAACTGACACATTTAACACATCTGTTAAATTAACTTCTAAAGGAAGCTTGTATATTTGATATTTTCCTCCAAGTGATACATTGAAATCAAGATAGCCTGAATATGTTCCAATAGAATTACTTGTATTAGCTATATCTATCCCAAATGTAAATGTTTTATAATCAGGAGTATTTGCAGGAATTGTTATTGGTAATGCGGGAACAATTAAATTAAAACTAATATTTTGTGTACCGTCCTTCATTAAAAACCCAGTGTTATTAACTTCTATTATTTCAAACGAATCATCTTCTGTATTATTTATCCAGAAACCAGCTGTTATTGATTCGGTTATTCCTATATTTTCATTTATTGAAACTTGAGCTGGAAGTATATATGAATTTGCTGATAATATATTAAAATTGACAGTAACGAAAGCGCTCTCACTCGAATCTGTTGAATTAGAAATTATAATTGTTTGCGTGTAAGTAGTACCTTCTGGCAAATCGGTTTCATTAAATATCAGAGTCACGTCAGTTGATGTCAAAATTGCAATAGGAATACTTTCATTATTATATGCTCCTGTTGAATCTTTTACTACAAAACTTGGAGATGAAGTTGAATTACTAACATTTATTTCAATAGTTCTTCCATGAGCAGCAATATTTGTTATTGTTAAATTCGCAGAATAAAAACCTAAATCAGAATCATCTGTCCAATTAACATCTAAAGTATCTGGTAATACTCTAAATTCATTAGTTGGAGTATATGCCGCAAATGCTCCAATAGCAACAACACAAAATACTAAAATCAATGCCGGAATAATAAATTTTATTTTTGAGCCCATTTTATCACATATAGTTATACGAACCACTCGTATAAATCTTTTATTTTTTATTAGTTTCTACATATTTAAGGCTTTCTATTCACAAATGTCAAGCCCAACTTCGTTCAAAAGTGTCTGATTTATGTAAATCGGAGCATCTAAACGAAGAGCTATAGCAATAGCATCAGATGGCATAACATCCAGAGATAAAACTTTCTCGTTATTACTCATAATCATATCAGAATAGTAGTATTGACCATCATAACCATTAATCTTAACAGCTTCTAACGTAATATTGAAACTCTTTAGAATCTCACTAACCGTATCATGAGTAATTGGTCTACCAACAATAACCTTATCCAATCCAAGTTGTATTGAATAGGCGCGTTCTGGTGACGTGTCAGCTATTATCGCTTTACAACCATTTCCCATAATTATTGTATTTCCATCTATGCTAAGCGTATCCACTATAACATAACCATCTGAAGAATAATGTGTCACTAAAGCGTATGTGATTGATAAACCTAATAAAAAAATAAGAATTGGTAAGACTGACAAATGTTTCTTCATAAAAACACTCTATGCTTTACCAAGAATCTTATACATCTTTGTTCCGCATACTGTACAAATGCCTTTTGCAGCTTTCATACCGTTTTTCATAACAACTTCTTCTACATCTTTCATTTCTCTGTTTTGCTTACATTTCATGCATCTTCCTTCTACCATATTTATCAAACCTCCGTTTAAAATAAGTAATAAACTATTAGAACAAATACTATTTAAGTCTTTATTTGCTGCTGAACTGCTATCGGAATAGATGCTGAAACAGCAGCGCATCCCTTTGATTTCAGCGTCAAAAGTATTGAAATTATGTTTCCCTTGGTCATAGACTGCATATTTGCGTCCTCTATACTTTTCAGAAGCTTCTTATTCAGTCCGTAAACCGCTTTAGACGCGTCTAAAATTTCTATGCCAACTGGCTTGTTTACCTTGTCAAAATCTATTATAAACAATCCCTGTGAATCTGAGCTGAACTTAGCTTCCTTCGAATTGTCGTAAACGTAAAGTATATCCTGTTTTTCATTGTATGAAAACTTAAATCGGCTCACATATTCACCCTTTTCTTTAAGAATTTTATGCAGGTTAGAAACTCCAGTTTCTTATTTGTTAATTTTGATATGTCGCTATCCCACTTTGAATATATCTTATTTGCGTTCTTAAATATCCGCTCGACATCGAATATCTCGTTAGCTTCTGCCACTTTCTTTTTAACCAAAGAAATGTCTATATCATATTTTTTAAGAATAAAATAGAGATCAAAATAATCTCTTGGCTTATTTCTGGTTATTATCGCTCTCATTTTTTCAGCTATTATTTCTTTTATGTTTAATGCCGCAATCTCAAATTTCAGTCCATAAAAATTAGGAACTTTATACTTCTCCGAGTTTAATAAAACAGACGCCTTCTTATTGATATCAAGAATTATATAAGACGTGTTTTCAAAATAGCTCTTATAGAATATTTTATATCTCACAAAATCCGACGTTTCATTCTCTGTTTTTATTTTTGTGAAAACATTTCCATTTTCTTTGACTATATTTTCTATTTGTTTTTTCAGTTCTGAAATATTTTCATCCGCGGAAAAGTCCAGATCTTCCGATAATCTCGCATGTTTTAGAAATATTTTATTCAGAGCTGTGCCGCCTTTGAAATACAGGCCTTTAATATCTTTTATCAGATACAATAACACGGTTAACATATAATCTTTTTCAAGAAAAATTATATTAAATCCGGTTTTGCCAGCCAAATATCTAAGTTTATTCTCTTTTATCAGATCCATTTTTTGCTCACCGACTTAGTTGCAATAATGAAATCGTGCTCTTTTATTTTTCTTTTGATAGAATCAAGCATGTTTTTCTTTCTTATGCGCTTAAAACATATTTTTATTCCAAATAACTCTTTCTTTCCTTGTTTTTTCGTGCTATAAACATCTATTTCTCCTGGTATCTGATCTATTATACCCCAGTAATGTGCGGCTGATTTACCGCCGATATAATAATCTTTTCCATTAAATATTTCATCGATTATTATAAATGGATGTTCTGCCCATTTTCCTTCAAACGCCTGAATTGGAACAAGATAATATTTAGATCTATTTATCTTGATTATTCTTTCTTTTTGCATAAGTCTATGAATATACACGTTTATCTCGTTTTGATTCTTAAAAAATATTTTTATATCTCTTTTTATGAAAAATCTTTTTTCCTCTAACTCAAGATATGAAATCATTTTTATTTCTTTATTTGAGAGTCCTTTCATAGTGTTACACCCAAATTAACGATTAATTAATATTAGTGTAGCAATAGTATTTAAAGTTATCTGATAATTATTCGCTAAAATTCGATTCTGCCGGATAATATGAAATCTAAAATATAATCCTTGTTCATAACTTTATAGCAGAATGCGCGTTAGCATAAAGTTCATTTACCCTAACGTGGAGTAGAACGAATACTATTTAAGCCTTTATTTGGGTATTTAGTATGAAATAACTAATAAATATTTAAACTTCTAACATAAATTATGATTGTGTCAGATGCAAAAATTCTAGATATTGCTCAAATTGAATATCAAAATACTTCTAATAGAACTGTTCCGATGGAATATTTTACAATACCGTACAGAAAAAATAAACATATTTTATATTTTCCACTTAAAGGTATAGTAGCATTAGTAAATCATAATTTTATATCTGAAATTAAAATAAATGGACCGATTGTTAAAAATCTATTTGATTTTGTAAAAAAACAACCAACAGTGGAACCATATTTCAAAGATACTATAAATGGGGAAATGGTCATAGAATTAACATCTGCGTGTAATCTTAATTGTATATATTGCTATGTCAACGGTGGGGATAATCCGCATTTCATAGACTGGCAGACGGCCAAATCAGCAATTGACTATAAATTATCTAAATACAGTGGTAAATTTTTCATAATGCGATTCGCTGGAAGTGGTGAACCACTATTAGCTTTCCAAGTGATGAAAAAATGCTACGAATATGCTAAAAAGAAATGTGATAAAAAGAGAATTCTCCTGAACACATACGTAACAACTAATGGAACACTGATAAACGAAGATATGGTCAAATGGTTTAAAAAAATTAACATGTACGTTATGATTTCATTCGATGGGTTACAAAAATTGCAAAATAAACAAAGGCCATTTAGAGATGGCTCACCAACAAATGATAGTATTGAAAATACTGTAAATTTATTTAACAAATATGGAATACAATATCACACACAAACGACTATTACTCAGTATTCTTTAGGAAAAATGGTAAAAATTATAAAAAATCTCCATAGAATGAAAATTAAAAATTATAATTTTGGAAATGTAATAATTTTAGGTAGAAGCTCAAAAAACCATTTAAAATCATTCCCAACCAAAACATATGAAAAAGAATTGGAAAAAGCTAAAAGTATTGCTAAAAAATATAATATGAATTTCATTGGACCAGAAGAAAATGAAACATCAATACCAGTTAATACAATATGTGCTGGATGTGGCCATATGTTTGTAATAACAGCTTGTAAAAATATTACTTCATGCTTAACCGTCACTGACCCAATCGATCCGGCGCATAAAATATTCTGTTACGGTAAAATAAAAAATGGAAAAGTGATAATATATAAAAATAGACTCAAACGCTTAAAAGAAATGCTTCCAATTAAAATGAAAAAATGTAATCAATGTTTTGCCAAATATTTCTGCTTTGGAGAATGTCCTATGAAAACTGCGCGCAAAAGAAAATCTTCTTTCAAACCTTCAAAACAAGAATGTACTATAATTAAAGCAAAAGCTAAGAAAAATTTACAAAATATGTTTAAAATTCAAACTATTCAGTAAAACTACCGAACTCCTGCTGTACCAAATGATGGATTTTCTTTATTGCAATATCCTTTAGCTTTATTGCCGCCTATTTTTCTCACTGTTGGCAATTTGCCTATAGATATTTCTATATTAATTTTTGATCCTGGCATTGCAGAAACTTTTAGTTTACTAGATTTTCTTGTTTTCATTTTATTACACTCTATTACTCGCTTAATAATATATTATAAATCTAATATTTAAGCGTATCGATAATATGTTACTATTATTTATCAAATTTGTTTTTTCTTATCTAAACCAACTATCTTACCATTTAAACTAAAATACCAAAAATCTGATGAAATTTCTTTCTGCTGTTCTATTATATGATTATATCTCAATTTTAAATTTTTCATCTCATTATCAAACATATTTTGTGTTTTTCTTTCACGTATTATTTTTTCTAAACTGTAAATAAGTATACCTATCGAACTTAAACTTATTAATTCCCAACCAGTAAACCACTGCGTAGTATCATTAAAAAATTTCTCCAAAACTTTTTTCTTTTCTTTTGCATATATATTATATACCTTATGCATCTCGTCTCTTTCAGGTAAGAGTATTCCATCATTTCTTAAATTTATTTCACTCTTTTTATCATCAGAAATAACAAATACTGTTTTCCCAATAATTTTATTATTAATAATATTATTGCCATTCCTATATTTCATTTCAATATCTGTTCCATAGTATGGAACTATTATATCATTGGTTTCAAGTATAGCGCCATTTTCATAGCAGTACATAGCAAGTTCTATAGTTTTTATGCAGTCATGAATTTTAGATTTTGGTAGAAAGAGAATTAAATTTATAGATGGCATCAATCCAGATTCTAGTGTCATATCTATAGCATTTAAAGTATCATTGGTCGTAAATCCTTTTCGTATACATTTTAACATATCATTAGAACCAGATTCAGCACCATATGAAATTTGTGTAAATCCAGCTTCTTTCATCAAATGTAATAATTCCTCATCAATCAAATTTGACCTCGTTTGACAGAAAAATGTAACATCATTCCCTATTTTTCCAGATTTTTTATTTTTAATTATTAATTTACAAATTCTTTTAGCGCGTTCAATTGGATAAGTAAATGTATCTTCATTAAATGAAATATCTCGAAGATTATTACAATTATTATATAAAAAAATTATCCAATCTATAACTTTCTCAGGTTCCATCCATCGTTTCATTAATGTATTTATACCAAATCCGCAATCGTGCGACATTTTCTTTTTAAGAGAAGCCATTGAACAAAATGTGCATAGACTAGGACAAGACCTATTTGTATACATAAATTGTGTGTGTTCTTTCAAATGAGCATCTAACAATTTAAAATCGGGTAAAGGTAACTTATTTACTTCTGGAAGATATTTTTTAACATAATCATCCTTATTTGCTATCGATGTATAAATATTGATTCCATTCTTTTCTATTACTTTACACGTTATAAATGGAATATCAGAAAAATATTTATCATAATCGTCCTTTGAAATTGGATATTTTAAATCGTGCTTCTTTATTCTATCAAGAAGTGTTTTGCATATTATTTCACCTTCTCCAATTACAACTATATCAGCTTCACTAATAGCAAGCACATTTTCTGGTCTCAATGAAAGCCCAGGCCCACCGGCAATTATTAAACTATCTGGTTGCATTTCTCTTACGATACTCATATTTCTCAAATCGAGATCTATCAAACTTGATGTAGAAACTCCTATAATTTTAAATTTCTTTTCTCTAAGAATCTGTTTAAGTCTATCATGAGTTAATTCAAGTATACTATCAGTATATTTTTTTCTTTGTATATTTGTAAGCTTTCTAGGAATGGCTTGTTTTCTTTTTTTATACATTTTAGAATAATAAATAATTGGATCGAATACATCAACTGAATAATTGAATTTTCTTAAATATGTACCAAGAAATATTATTCCTAGTGACATTCCAAACGTATTTTCATCTGAAAATAATACAACAGATGGAACTGGCATACCACCAACTAAAAGCATATCTTCTGAGTTTGTCATGTTATTGTCACTCCGATATTAATCAATAATAAATCAATTTAAATATATTTCATTCCATCTCTTTCATCTGCAACATATGAATGTTATAAAATAATCCTTTCTTATTCATCAGCTGATTAAACGTTCCCTTCTCAACTATCTTTCCCTTATCTAAAACAAATATTCTATCTGCGATATTCAACGTAGACAAACGATGCGCAACCATAAGTATTGTCTTTCCTTTTGAAACGCTTTTAATTGCTTCCTGTACTTTCAATTCAGTCTCAACATCAAGAGCAGAGGTAGCTTCGTCAAGTATAATTATTTTCGCGTCTTTCAGAAGAGCTCGTGCTATAGACAATCTCTGTTGTTCCCCGCCAGATAATTCAACGCCTTCAGTACCAAGCAATGTGTTGTATTTCTTTTTCTGTTTCATAATGAAGTCATGCGCCTGAGCCAATTTTGCTACTTTCTCTATTTCTTCCTGCGTCGCATCTAACTTACCATACATAAGATTTTCTTTTATACTTGCGTCAAACAACATAACTTCTTGTTTCATATAAGCTATGTGTTTACGTAACGAATCAAGTTTGATATCTTTAATATCATATCCGTCAATAGAAATGCTTCCTTTATCTGGATCATATAATCTTGTTAATAATCGCGCTATAGTACTCTTACCAGATCCAGATGTACCAACGAATCCGATTATTTCTCCTGGTTTTATTTCTAAATTCAATTTATCTAAAACTGTTTTATCAGGCTCGTATGAAAATGAAACATTCTTAAATTTAATTGCGCCTTTCACATCTTTAAGATTCTTTGCACCTTTTCTATTAACTATCTTAGGTTTTGTATCTAAAACAGAAAATACTCTTTTTATTGAAACTAGTGATGTTCTCAAACTTATGTTTAAATCAGTAAGTTCTTGCACTGGTCCAAACAACATTCCTATGTACGTATATACAGCGATCAGGGTTCCTATTGTCAAAACGCCTTTTATAACTTCTAATCCACCGTACCATAAAACAAACAATAATGCATAGAAAATCAGAACGCCAACCACCGATGCTGAGAAATTGCTTAACTTAGTTATCTCAATATCTGTTTTGATAAGTTCTTTTGCTTTCTTCTTTTCTTTATCCAGCTCATGCTTCTCCCTAGAAAATGTTTTAATTAGCGGTAACAATGTTAATCGCTCTTGTAAGAAATTCAAAAAGCTAGCATCTATTATTCTGAATCCTTCAAATATCTCGCTAACTTTCTTACCATAGTGTTTTTGAGAATACACAACAAACGGAATTATAAGCATTGATATGAGTGTTAATTGCCAATGTAGCATAATAGCCATAGCAAATATAATAACTACCATTAAAACATTCATTAAAAGCGTCTGGAATATTAAAGCCGTATATTCGCCAATCGCTTCAATATCATCTGTAATTCTTGAAAGGAAATCACCCAACGTCTTGTCATGCACCTCTTTTGTATCTAAATTTTCTATATGATGAAACAATTCATTTCTTACATCAAATAATATGGATAAAGAAAGTCGTTTCTGGAGATATCCGTAAACATACTGTATTACAACTGATGCCATACCTATTCCAATAAATGCAAACATCAGAAGATTTAACATTTTATAATTCTTTTCAAGAAGAACTACATCTATCAAGAATTTAACTATAAGCGGATTAGCTAATTCTAAAAGAGTAAGAATATTTGCTATTACAATTATAATTAACCAAATTTTCCAATATGGCTTAAAATACTGAACAATCCTTTGATTATCTTTTAATAGTTTCTTATATTTACTCAGTAGCTTCATATAATAAAATGAGAATTTCTATCTAATAAAGAATATCTAACTATGGTGTTTGTAGTTCGTACCAACCGCTTTTAACATCAGGACAGCTTGTTGTTATCTGAATGTTTCTTACATCACCATAAACTAATGCCGGATAAGATGTTCCAGTTGTTGATGCTGTAATTGTTCCTATTGTTCCAGGTTGAAGAGTTATTACAGTCGATGAATCATATGTTCTAACAGTATCATCCCACATCAGAATTACAAATCCAAAATCAGACAATTCAACAAATTTAGCTTCTACTACAGCTACTATTTTATTATTTACATCGTCATAGTATGGATATTCACCAGAAATAACACCTACCTGTCCGCCAATACAGTTTGACTGTGGCAAAGCTTCTTCTGTATAAGTTTGAACCCAGTTTGCCAGAACAGCTGCGACTGCCATTGTTATTGCTATCAATAAAACGGTTGCAACCAATGGTGAAATACCTTTTCTCATAGATACAAATTATATAAGGTGGTATATAAAATTAACTTAATGGCAAACTATTAAATAAATATATTCTAAAAAGTTAGATATATTGAATAAAAAATGATGATATTAATTAAGCGAATATTTTTTCATTTTTCGTAAAATAACATTTTTAAACAGTTAAACGAAAGATGAAGAATTCCATTACTTCCTGATTATTTTATTTATGTTCTTAAAAAAGAATAGGGCATTATCCAATGATTTTTTGGCAGGCTCTCTATTTGCTTGTGGGAGTTTCTGATAAGTAAATTCTCCTCGTTTTCCTTTCTCTCTTGAAAAGATTCCAAGGAGTTCTTCCGCCCTGACTATCATTTTCTTATAAATTTTCAGCAATTCAACATCAAGTTTGCCTGTTTCAACAAGGCGTTCCTCAAATATTGCGATGGTCTTTTTATGAACTTCTGGAGCTTCTGTTCTGACTCCGTCTTTTATCAGAATCGCTTTTGCCGAATAGAAAATACAATAATAGGAATGGCTGATCACCGCGCTATAAAATGTGAAATCCTTCTCAAGTTTAAACTGCTCTTTCTGAAGAATCGAGCTGCTTGAAATATCAAAAAGTATCTGAGCTGTTACAAGTTCATTTTCTGCTCTCTGAAGATATAATTCCGCTTCGTCATTCATTTTTTATTCCTCTTATAAGATTATAATATTCTATATATCCATAATAAATCAAACTGTTTTTATAAATTTGTTTTCCAACATTTTCAACATCCGCTTTTAACATTTGTAAAAACTCGCTTCTTGTAAATATATGATAATCAATCGGTTTTATTTCTCTTCTTCTGGCTGTTTCTAATAATGGAGTAATATCTTTTTTAGTTTGTTCTGATTCCACAATAACGGCAATATCCAAATCTGACTTTTCTCTTGATTTGTTTTTTGCGTAACTTCCGAAAACAACCAATATAAAAAATTCTGTTTGTTTGAATATCCTTCTTTGAATATCCGCAAGAATTTCTTTAGGAAATTTTAGCTTTGATATCTCCTCCTGATTAATAAGATTTAAATATGCTATAGTCAGATTATTATCAGAGTTAAGTAAGTGGGCGGTTACATTTCCGGTCATTTTTTTTTTGATTAGATTTTGTTTCTGAAATTCTTTTAAAGCAATTTGTATAATATTATTAGATTTCTGTCTGCTTTGTTCTTTAATTTGCTTAAATGTAAGTTCTGTAAAAATGTTTTCATGGAATACTCTTAAAATATTTACTTGTTCTTTGGTTAACATGTTATTACCTATTTTTTGGTATCGGATTACCTATTTTTTGGTATCGAATTGTCTTTTCTCATAGATACAAATTATATAAGGTGGTATATAAAATTAACTTAAAACCCAAGTATGATGGTTTCTATGACCCCGGAGACTAAAATTAGAATAATTGCAACAGCCAAAACCTTTAACGCGTCACGTAATGTCTGATCAAAGTCTTTCTTTCTAGTAAATGCAAATGAGAGCATTAAACCAGCGACAGCTGCTAAGAAATAAGCAATAACTTCTGGAAACAAATATGGAAATGCTTTTAACGTATTCGTGATAACACCGATTGGTCCAATCACAGACGCTAATCCTCTAATAGTATTTCCCCACATTACGCCAAGAACTGATGCATTCCAAGCTAAAAGAAACATTGACCCTGATCCGTAGAATAAAGACAATAGGAAAAAGAACAACATTAATCCTATATTGTTAATTGTAATACTAATAAAATCAGGTGTGGCAAATGTAAAATACCCGACTGTAAATTTAAGCAACTGTTCTTTGAAAATAATTTCTACAAATCCTGCTGGTAATATTGCAAACCATAAAGCAAAAGAAACAGCCATTCCGAAAAATAGGTAAGCGTATATTCCTATCATGTATTCATATCTTTTAATAAGATTTGTTGTTTTTTCTTCCTTTTTTCTCATTCTCATTGCAATTGGTGCTGCTGCTAATGTTGTTAAAAATACGGCTGGAAACGACGGCGAGTCTTTAAACATTAAAATAGAAACAGCTATTCCGATAGTTGAAAATAAAATTCCTAAAGCAAATGCATAAGATGGTCTTTTTTCTACAAGTTCTTCTCGAAGTATAACATCTAGCATAGAATAATTATAGATAGCCTATTTAATAAATTATCTTAATCCGCCAAATAGTCTACTGAAGAAGTTTACTATACTTGTCCATATACTTGACTGCGCCGTTTCTATTGATGTTGTGGTTGATGTTACTATAGGTGTCGTTTCTGACAATGGCTGTGTTCCTGAAGATGATTTAATAATAACAAGCGTATCTGATATCGCAAGAGCAGTTGCATTTTCAACTCCGTGTAATTTTGTGCTAGTTCCATCAGTTGCGATTGCTCTCCATTCTTTGTTTGTATAATTTGTAGAAACTTCGCTCACATTTGGTAAAAAGTCATTAAACCATTTCCAAGCATCTGTGCTATTAATTCTATAATTTAATCTGTAAAAATCTATTCCCTGACAGTTGCTGGACCAATTTAAAATCATAGTTGTAGATGTATTAGATTTTTTTGTCAGTTTTATTGTACATGATTTACACGCGCCATCTGAACATCCATATGGACAGATATATACTTCTGAACTATTTGTATCGCCAACACAAAATGTTTCTATTACCTCACCCACAACCCACGGTGAACAATAGTCCCAATGAATATAATTAGAGCTGTTTGTATAACCTTTAATATAATAATCTTTTCCGCCGTCAGAATCGACGCATTGCTTACAATCTGGATCATTTGAATCAATCAGCTCATCGCAGTCATTGTCTATGTTGTCTGAACATTTTGTTTCATTTAATTCACAGGCGAACCTTGTTATTTCTTTTATGTTGTTAGTCTTGTTTATCTCTGATATATTGCTATAATAGTCAGCTGTTGCTCTGATGATATGATTTCCAGATTGCGCTGGGGTCCAGTTGAAATGCACTGCATTTGAAATTCCTGGGTCTAGCTGCAGTATCATTGGCCAGGTTAATTTTTTATTTTCAATTGTGTCATTGACTATAACAGTGAAATTATACGCTGATATGTTGCCGATGTTCTTTACATATGCAACTCCTTTAGCTGTGGTTTCGACCTTTGTTTGGTTCAAGGATATACTCTCTATAATTAAATCTGGATAATTGGTTTCGGCTGAAACTATCAAAATAGTTGAAGTGTTGCTAAGAAGGTTAGAAATGTCGGCGTCTTCTCCAACATAAAGATAGGAATGGATTGTTTTATTATAAGATAGTCCTGTAAATGTACATGAAGAGCCATATGTTGCATTACACAAAATATCTTGAAGAGTTCCATTTGCATCTAAATAAGTATTTGAAACATAATAAATCAAAGGACTCCCGCACTGTCCGCTCACACCAATAAGATTAGCTGTTATATCTGAATTTGGTGAAGCTGGATTTGGAATTAATTCCAATGCCAAATCTATAGCACAATAAGGAAGTGTTGGTCCTGGTTTTGTAAATTGTCCAACATCAGAAATAAGAGGATAAACTGCTACTAAAAATACTGCGATAAGAAGAAGCCCAATATAAAATTTTGATTTGTTATTAATTTTCATAATAATAATAAACAAATTATGTATTTAAATCTAATTTATCTGTATATCGCCGTCTTTGTTTGATATCAATATACTATTCGTTCCACGCTCGAGTCTTGCCGTATTAACAAAATCGAACTTATACTCTATGTATACTAATATCTTACCAGCAGTTGCTTCAACAGTTAAACCATCTTCTATGACTTTATACGGAACATCGGTAACTGTCTCATTGCTAAATGTTTCACTAACTATCTGATATTTCGTATCCATTACAAATTCTAATCTATTATTTTTTATATTATACGTTCCACCAGACACAGAAATCGATAATCGTCTCGATGATCCATCACCTTCCTGAAGAACTTGATTTATCGTAGAATCAATAATTTTTAGATTACTTTTCCCTTCATTGAGTATTATAATCTCTTTTGATTTTTCTATTGTCGGGTTTCCAATATTAAGAGCGATTGTAAGAGCTGCTACAGATATTACTATAACCAAAACAAATGCAATTAAAACGCTTACTCCTTTCATGCCATCACTGTTCTCTCTATAACAATAGTATCCTGATAATATTCTTCACCTTTTCCAAGATAAATATCTATTACCGCGTTAGTTCCTTTCACGTTATACTTTATTGTCTGCGTATATCCTTTATCTAATAATAATTTGTCTGAAAATTTAGAAAACTCGTCTATATTTGCAGAAATGCCTTTTTCATCTAGACCATCTAGTATAGCAGTATCTACAGTATTAACTAACTCTGTTTTAAGATTTGTAAAATAATTATAAAGATACGCGTCATTTTCCTGAATTGTATATGAATTTATTGTTAAAACTAACAGCATCACTGCTACAAGTATTGAAACTGTTATGAATATTTGTCCCTTCATTTGTACACCCATACTTTGATTAATTTTGGTCCAGCCGTAATGTATTCAGCTGAAGTAACTGTTATATTTTCAGGTAAATTATTTACTGAACACTCTGGTGTAACACAAATATTATATTCAAAATCATAGGTAGATGGCAAGCATTCTTCGAATTTTACAGCAAAGTTTGAATAATCTTTAGCATACGCCAAACAATCGTAAGTAGTATCATACATCCCAATCTCTTTCATCGGTGCTGGCTGAAATAGAAACATAAGTGTACTCAGTATAATCACTGCTCCTATCACCGATTCTAATGCATTTACAAATCCTTTCATTTTACCACACCATTATTTTTGCTGATGTTGATTCTAACGATTTCAAAACCACTGGGAATGAATTGACCACAACTGTTTCTTGTGGAGGTTCTAATCCAATCTCGCATGATCCTATCATAATCTTAAATTCGTTATTAATTGATTTTCGCAACTTGTCATAATCTATATTTTTACAAAGATCTTCAGACACAGCTAAATATGTTTGTTCTGATAGCGCGCGAACAGTTACATTATTATCTCCTATTATACCCCTGATTCCTCTAACACCAGAATAAAATACATCAAAATATCTAATCTGATTTGGAGAAAGCGTTATTGGTATTGTAATCGTACCAGTACCAGAAGTTATAAGATTCTTTCCTTCGAAAACTTTATATTCATCTTTTATCATACCGAGTGAAACAAAAACAATACTCTCTGTATGGGTTTCTCCTGATATTTCTTCAAATCTAACTTTTCTTAAAGTCATATCTTCGGTTATATCTTGCATTAACTGATTCTGAAGAACATCAGCACTTGCCTTTAATTCAATTATATTCATTTCATTCATCTGATTCGTATAATCAGCAGAAACGTAGTATATTGAAAATGATATTACTCCCAATGTAACAACTATTGCCATTATGAAATCTATTTGTGTCATTCAATCATCGCCTCATTTTCTAAAAATATAAGATATGCTGGAAGATAAGCATCACCAGACATTTTCATATCAACTGATCTACTAATCGTCATATCGTAACCTTTTACTTCAATAAAATTATTTTGTAAAGAAACTAATACATTTTGCGGACCACTTACTTTCATCTTTGCTTGAAAATCTGGACTCTCGAATGAATGTAAAATAACATTTTTCTGAATTATATCTGCAATATGATTTAATTTAGCAGTATTGTCTACAGATTCTATATTGTCTTTAAAACTATACAACGAAGATAATATCATTAAAATTGCAATAATGCCAATCGCTATGTAAGTAGCATGAGATACTATTGGTTGAACCATAAAGATACTTTGTTTCCTAGAATAAAAAGATTAAACAAACATAGAAAGAACGATATATCCAACTATCATTAAAATCAAAGAGTGTTTCAAACCAGCTATTAGCTTTCCTTCAGACATCTTACCAACCACCAATCCTGAGAAAAATCCCTGTATCAATATCATCTGTTTGAACAAAATACCGTAATTTATCATTGTTCCAACAGTTCCGGTTCCCGTGAAACCCATTCCAGGTATTAAGAATTTCTGAAGCGCTATCAATACTCCAAGAAATACGAAGAATATTACATATCCTGTTAACATCTGTGAGTATGTTGATGATTGACGTTCTTTATGTAAATTATTAATTTCTGTTACACTTCTACCTACTGTATCTAAAACTTGAGCAATATTTCCACCACCTTTGATTGCTTCTATTATTACAGAAACTGTTCTTTTAATTACATCAGACTTTCCTTTTGCAAAGTTTTCAAGTATTTTATTAAACGGTATGCCCCAATCAATTTGAACAGCTATCTTATCTAAATATGGATCTAATAATCCATAGTCTGTTTTCTTTGTAGATGTTATTGCTTGTGGTAGTGTCATACCAGATCGTATATTTTCAGAAACATCTCTAAGAAAATCAGGAAATCGAAGTTCTATCTCTTTAGCAATTTTATATTTATTATATTCTGTAACTATCGGTCCAATAACTGTTAATATTATTGAAAATATCATCAATATATCGTTTTGAATTTTAATCTGGTTTATGATAAAAAGCATTATACCTACAACTACTATAGCCACTGTCATGTATTTTTCCATTAATTCTTTCATATTACATCGCCGGTTGAGTCATCTCCAAATAAGATAAAAATATTACATTCATTACTGGTATCAAAACAAATACCCCGATTTTAATTACAAGATCTACAGGAAGTCCGAACACAGAACCACCTATTGTATTCAATATAGCAAGTATAGCTATCATTATCAAAGGTGCTGCTATTAGTAAAGCTGTATAAAAATCAGCATAGATTGAAATCATTTCTGTATATTTCTGACGACTCATTCTATAATTAAACATTGCTTCGTTAGACTTCTCTTTCAAATATCTCTTAAGATTTCCACCGCTTTTTATCATGGTCAATATTCCTTCAAGAAAATGTTTAAATTCTTCAGATGGTGAATTTTCTATTGTTTCTTTTATTGATGCAGTTATATCAAGACCAAATATGTCTACATTTCTTACGATACGTTCTGATTCATAGCTTATCTGTCCATATTCTTTGAAATGCGATAATATTTTAAACATTGAATATGGTGTTGCTCCCGACTCGGCAACAGCTGCCATATGATTTATTGCAAAAGGTAAATTAGTTTCAATATTTGTCTTTCTGCTACTTGAACGAATTGTCGGATATGAATATGTATACAAAAACACAAATGCTCCCATTAATGTTGGAAATATCAAAAGTCCTGATACGAAATAAAATAGATTAGCTCTAAGCACTAACAATAAAATAAATGTTAATAGAAACGATGAAACATATGCTAGCGATGCAATAAGAAACATCATAGATAAATACGTTCTAAACATCATGTTCAGTCCTGAAGCATCAAAAGGTGTTTTCAATGATTCAAAATATTTCTTATTCTCATCAACTATACTTCCAAATAGTCTTGTAGAAATAACATTTATTGATGCATTATCTTCTTTGATTTCTTTTTTTCTTACTTTCTTTTTTGTTTCAAAAAGCGAATCTATAGAAAAAAATGGTTTTTTCACATTTTTCTTTTTAGCAAATTGAAAGAACTTATTCTTAGATTTTTTAACATCTTTTCTCTTAACAGCCTTCCTACGCATAATAGAGATTTAGAATAAGTGGTATTAAAATGTTCACATTTTGATGAAAGCTTCTTCTTTTGGATATACTATTATACCGCGATCTGTTATGCTATATGGATGTAGTTTCTGAGAGTGCTTCGAGCCTCTTAATTTCCATATTGTCAACGACCTTGAGAACTGGCTCTCGGCTCTAAGATAATATAGGACAATTATACCATCTGATACAAATTCTTCAACGCCAAAACGAGACAATGAATTTTGCAATGGT
This sequence comes from Nanobdellota archaeon, assembly GCA_018901755.1. Lineage (GTDB taxonomy): Archaea > Aenigmatarchaeota > Aenigmatarchaeia > Aenigmatarchaeales > Aenigmatarchaeaceae > JAHIDZ01. The sequence goes on from JAHIDZ010000006.1 coordinate 28,806, forward strand.
AATATTTCTGACATCATTATTGATGTGCAGTCTAATTTTCTTAATAATAATGATATATTGAATATCGTTCTTCTAATTTCAGAAGCGTCTCTAACATACAAACCTAAAGCAGATATAGAATCTATAATAACTCTTTTTGCTTTTATTTTCTTAATATTACCTTCTATTAAATCATAAATATCTTCTGCATGAAAAGGATCATATCTTACAAATTGTATTAGTCCTTCTTTCTCAAATTTTGAAAAATCCATTCCAAGTTTCTTTGCATTTTCTTTAATGTTTTCCACAGGTTCTTCAAAGCTAACATATACACCAGGTTCGCCTTTCTTTGCACCGTTGTAAAGATACTGTAATCCGAATATTGTTTTTCCCGTACCGGTCGTACCTGTTAATAATATAAGAGACCCTGGATTCAAACCACCTTCAATCAATTCATCAATACCAGAAATTCCAATTGGTACTCTTACTGTTCTTTCTGGTTTTACTGATTTACTTTCTTCAAATAATGATTTATCATGAAAACCAACTTTATCACTTACTGGTTTTTCTATAGTTGGTGCTTTAACAGTTGGTTTTTCTTCAGATGATTTATCTTCAACTGGCGATCCAGCAGAAACTTCAACCTTATCCTTTGCCATAATCTAATTACCTATGAAACCGGTATAAATAGTTTTTGCTTTGCCCAGGAAATCATATCAATACTTCTTGCGCTTGCTGTTCTAGACAGCTTTTGGGTTGAAGCACAACCCCGTCCACAAAGACATGCTTCATAGACCTATTATACATATTTTTTGTTGCATTATAGTCAGCATTAACTTGGTAGCCACAGTTTTTGCAGATAAATAATCCCTGATTTTTCCTAATCCCAATTTCTGAACATCTTGAACAAGTTTTGCTTGTTCCGTGTTCATTCATTCTTATTACAGGAATACCCGACCAGCTTGCTTTGTGTTCAATTAATTGAGTTAATTTTAAATGTGGCATGTTATTTACTATTCTATTGAATCGTTTTCCTTTCTTTTTGGCAGATTTTCTAATGTCTTTCAGGTCTCCGATTACTATCACAGAATCAGTTTTGGTAGCTAAGACTGCAATTTCATTAGAGATATCCTGGAGAATCTGATTTACTTTATTCTGTTCTTTGTGCCCAACCTGCTTGACTTTCTTCAATAGTTTCTTGTTTCCTAATCTTTTTCTTAACCAACTATAATGTCTTCTTATTCCTCTAATTTTCGTTCCCATAAATATCGGTCTTCCATTGAACAACACAGTTGCCATAACCTTCTCTCCGATATCCACAGTAATAATGTTAGAGCATGATTTCATTTGAACTTCTTTTTTAACAACAACATAAATTTCAAACCATTCTTTATTTCCTTTCGTTTTCTTGATTATTTTAGACTCTCCAATTTTATAATCATCTGGAAATTCACAGTGTGGTTCTACCGGAAGCCATATTCCGCCCCATTTAGATTTAACTGGAACTTTAATCCAACATTTAGAAAGTTTATTATCTGTTTTTTTAACTTGCATAACCTGATTCGATAATGACATGGCGAACTTATGTTTTATTCTTTTACTTATCCACCTTGCTTGACATTTGTAAACAGAACGAATCGGGATTTTATCAGCTATCCAGTCTAAATCTCTTTTTTCCAATTCAATAAAATCCTGAAAATTGCTCCATTCTTCATTAAGAGCATTCAGTTTTGATTTAGTTAGATTAATAACTCTGCATCTGACTGTCTTAGCTACCATCATACTATTCATATTATCTTAACTTATATTTAAAATCTCGTATTTTAAACGTCATTTTTTAACAAAGCTAATAGTTTTATATAATTAGGCTAATCAGTATTTTCTATGCTTAATGCAGATCAAGAACAACAAGAAATCGCAAGAATAAAGATGCCTCGCGGAAACGAGCAATTCGGAATAGTAACAGCTATGTTAGGTGCTGGAAAACTGCATGTAGACTGCGAAGATGGTAAAAAAAGACTTGGAAGAATAATTGGAAAAATAAAGAAAAGAGTATGGATACGTGCTGGTGATCTTGTTATACTCACACCTTGGGTTGTTCAATCTGATGAAAAATGTGATATTAAGTGGAAATATACAAATACGCAAGCCAATTATCTGAAACGAACTGGAAAGATTAAATTCGAGCAATAAATATCAATTTAACATATACTTCTTATGGATAAAACTATAGACAGATCTGAACTTAGAAAAACCTGGGGTGGAATTTTTGACGATACTACGATATTCGCAATCTATCGTTTGATGACTAGGAAAAAAATTAAGAAACTGGTATCTTCTATAAAAGAGGGTAAAGAAAGTTTGGTTCTTGCTGCCGATGATAAAATTGCAATAAAAGTATATGCGACAAAATCTAGCAACTTCAAAAGAATGCAACAATATCTTATCGGCGACCCACGATTCGCTAAAATAAAATCTAATAAAAGATCTATCATATTTGCCTGGTGCCAAAAAGAATATAATAATTTACTTAAAGCGCGCGCTCATAAAGTATCATGTCCTAAACCGATTGCTTTCCAATCAAACGTTTTAGTAATGGAATTTCTAGGTAAAAACTACGAAGCCTATCCAAGATTAAAAGATGCTGATATCAAAAATCCGAAAAAAGCATTTGACCAAGTCTATGAAAACCTAAGAAAGTTATACAATGCTGGATTGGTTCATGCCGATCTTTCAGAATACAATATTCTTTTAGGTGACAAAATTTATTTCATTGATTTTTCACAAAGTGTTATTTTGGCGCATCCAGATGCAGATAAGTTTTTAGAAAGAGATATTCATAATGTCTGTAAATTCTTTTCAAAATACTTAACAGTAGATCCTGTTAAAATATTAGAAAAAATCAAAAACGACCTATCAATCTAGTTTAACAAATTTTCATATCTTAAAATTTCTTTTTCTTTGCGAAACATTCTCTGCAGAAAATCGGTCTGTCACCTGAAGGTTTGAAAGGAACTTCACATTCCTGTTTACATTCAGAACAAACTACCTTATGCATTTCTCTAGGTTTACCGAAGCTTCCGCTTCCTCCTCTTCTTTCGAATGGCATTTATTCACCCTACTTTTTACTTAGTTATACTAAAGAACTGGTCTTTTTGTACACTAAATTTTAGTAGATTTTCCAACTATTTAAATGTTATAGGATACCTTACGGTAGTTTGTGAAAATATAAGAAAACGAAACAATTTTGACTGTATTTACCCTAAACCCTAGAAATTCTTAAAATTTCTTGTGTTTCTGGAAGCAATCTCTACAAAAGACTGGTCTGTCACCTGAAGGTTTGAAAGGAACTTCACATTCCTGTTTACATTCAGAACAAACTACCTTATGCATTTCTCTTGGAGCGCTATTAAAGCCTCCTCTTCTTTCGAATGGCATTTATTCACCTTATTTTGTTTATTTAGTTATACTCAAGAACGAGTCTCTCCGTACACTACACTTTAGTGGGTTTTGAAGGTATTTAAACACACTATATCATTGATTAATACTCGTCTGGAAAAGTTTAAAAGAACTGGATAAAAGATACTTAATATGATTAAAGTTATCATATTTGATTTTGGTGGAATTATAACATATCATGGAAGGATTAAAACCTTTTGCAATAAACACTACAAATCTCTAAATTTAACTGAAGAAGAAATGAATAGTATTGTACACAAATATTGGCTCCCTGCTAAAATAAATAAAATTAAATCAGAAGAATTTTGGGACAATTTGTCTAGAGAATTCAAATGTAATCGTGAAGAATTAAGAACAAATCTAATGGCACATTTTAAAATTAACCATGATATACTAAATTTAATCAAAAAATTGAAGAAAAAATATAAAATTGTAATGCTATCTAATCAAATTGAAGATTGGTTAGAAGAGGTTATAGATAAGAATAAATTAAAAGATATTTTCGATATTATTATTACATCGTATGATACAAAACTTGCAAAACCAGACATTGAAATATTCAAAGAAACCATTAGAATAATTAATACAAATCCAGAAGAATGTGTCTTTGTTGATGATCAAGAAGCAAATATAAAAAGTGCTGAAACCCTTGGTATAAAAGGAATCTTGTTCATTAATCAATCAGACCTTGAAAAGAAACTAGAGGAAATATTATGATAGAATCGATTCTAATTCCTAAAGATAGATTAGGAGTAATAAAACATAAGAAGACTCGGGAAGAAGTTGAAAAAAAATTAGATGTAAAACTAAAATTTGAAGAAAACGCCATTATAATTGATGGTGAAGGAATACCACTATTTGTAGCGATTAACATTGTAAAAGCAATAGGACGCGGATTTTCACCTCCAAAAGCATTTAGATTGTTCGACGAGGACCAATCGCTTGAAATTATCGAATTAGATTATAGCGAAAATAAAAGTAATCGAATAAAATCAAGAATAATAGGTAGTGAAGGTAAAACGCGAGAAGAAATTGAAAAATATACTAAAGCATCGATATCTATTTATGGGAAAACAATATCAATAATAGGTACGCGCGAAGAAATAAATAATGCGAAAGAAGCAATAAAAATGTTTATGCTTGGATCTGAACATATAACAGTATATGATTTTTTGAGGAGACTTAAATGAGTCAAGCGAGTTTGTTCGTTAATTCCTTTCTTAATTTGTAAGTATTCGCCCATTTAGCATAAGCAAACCACCCATCTACGGATTCCATTATTTTTTCTCTAGAGATTTCATTATTTCTATATATTACGTCAAAATTTGATAATTTGTTTTTAAATGTTCTGATATTCTTTTTGACCGGTAACCTATAATAATAAAACATTCTATAGCCAAGCAATCCTATCCCTCTATGAAGTGGATAAACCTGCGATTTTTCTTCGTGAAGTTCTATTTTTAATTTAGATTTAAGAAAATCATTAATACTTTCTCTATGATGTAATAACATCTCTTTATTTTTATCTAGAATAACAAAATCGTCTACGTATCTCAGATAACATTTTGCTCTTAATTTATATTTAACAAAATAATCCAATTCATTGAGATAAACATTCGCAAAGAATTGACTTGTTAGATTTCCTATTGGCATTCCTTTATCTGAATAGTTTGAATTTTCATCTAAAATTATTTGTATCAGAAATAAAACCTTTTCATCTTTAATCTTCTTTCTTAATATGTTTATCAGAACATCATGATTAACTGTATCAAAATAGTGTTTTATATCTGCTTTCAGAACATATCCAGTTATCATATTATTGTCTTTGGCATTTTTAACCAATCGTCCGTTGTTAGAGACCTTTCTTTGAAAGTAATGAAATCTATTTATCGCCGCCAAACTTCCCTTTCCTTTTCTATTTGCGTACGAATCATAGATAAATAATTCTTCAAATAACGGTTCAGTTATATTGCAGATAGCATGATGAACGACTCTATCGCGAAATGCAGAAGCGTGAATTACTCGTGTCTTTGGATCTCTTATTATAAATCTCTTTAATGATTTCGGTTTGTATGTCTTTTTTTCAAGTTCATATTTAAGTTGTAGCAATTCATTGTTTAAGTTTTCCTCAAATTTTATGACGTACCATTTTTTGGATTTGCCCTTTCTGGCTTTTCTATAAGCTGACTTAATATTATCCATCGCGCATATCTTTTCATATAAATTATCATAGGTTTTCATAAATATCTTCTGTTGGCGATCTAAGTTACTGGCGACGCCATTGTCAATCGAGCTATTTGAAGTTTCTCGTTCAACGGCGAATTCGCATATATGCTGATCTTCAGATCATTGACATTCGGACGAGCATAACGACAGCTATCGCTAATTGATAAACTGTTCTCGTTCCTGTCCCAATTGGACCTGAAAGAAAGCTCTGTAGCCTGTTCATCAAAGAGCGTATGCTCCACTGAAGCTTCTCGAAAGTCGCTTCTGTATTTCATGGCTAAATGAAAAAATCCTAATGCACTATGAACAAGCGTGTAACCTAGACTAATGCCAGAAGAATATTTACGACGAATTACCCCCCCCCATTTCAGAAAGCGGAATATCTATTTGCATAGAAGAACTAAGAAGCAAAACTATTTAATCCTTCTTGACTGTCCAACTAAGCTTTTTTCAAAGTGGCGACGCCATCGTCAGACTCGAGCAACGGCGAAGGCGCAAGGACAGACGGACGAGCCTCGTGCCTGTCCCAATCGGACCAGAAAGAAGCGACTTTTGTTGGAACTAAAACACCTGTTTCAGTTTCTACAATATCTAATTTATCATCTTTCATTGTGAATGCATGTGCTTTCTGTTCAGTCACTTTCTGAATAACTTCTAAATTGTGCATCCAATAATCATTACCGACACTTTTGAAGTTTTTATCTGAAAGCATTAAATCAACAGATTCTTGCGTTTTTAGGTGTCTTACTGGCTCTAACTCTTTAGATAATTTCTGATAAGTCAGATCCTGAATAACTCTATCTGTATTTGCTATAAATCCTTTATTTTGATAATCTTTTAATTTATTAGGAACCTTTCCGCTAGTCATCAAAATTGCATATCCTTTTTCTTCCAAATCATTCGCAAGTCTTGTTCTATCTACTAGAGAAAGGATTTCATCAACTTCTCCAATTTTTTCCTTTACAGAAAAATCTGTTTCAAAATTAACACTTCCATTATAAACATCAGCTTCAGAATTATAACATTCTCCAGCTCTAAGAAAATCAAGAGCTTTGCCATTAACATTTACAGGGTTCGTTTTACCAGTAAATCTAAATTCGCCACCTACAATTTTTACCTGTGGATTCGGCATCACATAGGTTGTATTTGTCATATAAAGTATTACTACCGATAAGTATATAAACCTATGTTTTAACCATTTGAAAATACGATAACTCGTATTCATAAGAGAACAAACGTTTATAAAAAAGTAACTAACAATGTTATGCATGTCTAATAATTTTACTTATGAGAATAATTTTTTATTCAAAAAAGATTCAACAATGATAAACAATGTGCCAAACCTATATAGCGCACTGATTAAAGAATCAGATTTTCACAAAAATGTTCCGTTACACAATACTCCGTATATCAAAGGAAGAATGTTAAGTAAATATTTAGATAGCATTCTAATTAAATTTCCAGAATACACGAAGAATAATCATCTGAATATGAGAAGAGCACTCAAATACTACATGAAACAAAGAACAACAAGACAGTGAAGAGATTATAAAAAATGGTTTAATAATCAAATATATCCATTGGTGTTAATAAGAGTAATTTGTAGGGTAATTTCGCGTAATCTTGAAGAAGAAATGAAAAATCTAACACATTGCCTTACAATATCTAATAATATTGTAAATTCTAAAAACGAGGGAGCTCTTGAAACTTCCAAACTAATAAATCTGGCAAATGAAAACAAGGCGTACATAATTGGTGCTAGTTTCGGAGACGGTTGCAATCTAGCTAATGAATTAAAATGGCAGATAACAGATGGTAATAAAAATCTAAAAAGATTAAAATATTCTCGGGAATATCTCTCTAGCATTAATCATTTGTTTCAAAAAGAATTCGGAATCTCTGGTAAAATAAATAAATTAGACGGTAACATGTATGTTCTCATAATCAATAATAAATGGTTCTCTAGAGCAATCAACTATTTTTATAATGTTCCCTTTGGAAAGAAAACAATTCTTGAGATTCCAAAAATATTCAATAATAATAGATTAAAAAACTCTTTCTGGTCTGGAATCATCGATACTGATGGCCAAGTATTTGATAACTCGGAAAACATACAACTATGTATGAAGTCTAAAAAACTTATGGAAGAATTTCATGAATATCTAACTTTATTGGACATAGTACATAATTTCAGACACTATAGAGATGAATACTATCTCCTTGTTCCAGTGAGAAGCTTCAAAAAATTCAATGATATATTCAGAATAATTCATCCATGTAAGAAAATGCTGCTCATTAATAATCTAAATAAAGGAACCAAACATAAAATTTACATAGGAAAAACTGACAAAACATTGAAGCAGTTTATGTCAAATAATAAATATATCGCAAAAACAGAAAATAATTATACCAAAATCGGAGTTCATAACGGAAAATTTATAAAAATTCCACATATTAAAGATTTAGATAGTGTAGCATCCAGAATACGACCGAGGGATAGAAAGATTTATATTATAAATAGAAGTAAAATAGAATCTAGAATTACAGCAGAAGAGATAGAAAAGATATTTGAAATAAAATCATACTATAACAAAGGCAAAAATACATATTACTTCAACTCAGATGTATTATGTGATATGTTCAAATACCTATACAGGTATGAGAAACCGTGGTGATGAAAATAAATGAAATAAAAACAGCCGAACAGCTAGCGAAAGAGCAACGTGAAATAAGCGTGGCGGAATTTTTTGAAATCTTGTAAGCATATTGTTTGCAGGACAAAGTAAAAACCGTCATTTACTTGGTTTTGATAACCCAATGAAAGCTCTAATGATTGCTGTCAAAGAAATGGTAGATAACTCGGTAGAATATTCAGAACCAGTCTTAATTAAAGATAAAGGAGAAATAAAATTAGTTCAAATAGGAGAATTTATAGATAAAACCATTGTCAAAAATGGCCATAAGATAGAAGATGGCGTAGAATCTTCTAAAATTAACAACTGCGAAGTATTAGTATATGATGACAAAACATTTAAAATGTCATTTAAACCAGCAAGTAAAGTGCATAGACATAAATTAAGAGATAAATTATTTGAAATAGAAACAGTTGGTGGAAGGAAGGTAACAACAACTGGGTCGCATTCTGTTTTTACATTAAAAGATGGAAAAATATCGTCTTTTCCTGTCAAAAATCTTAAGATAGGAAATTATATAATAGTTCCAAGGAAAGGAATTGAATTAAACAACATAAAGAATATTATTGATTTGAGAGAAGAGATAAAGAGATTGCCAAAAAATATAAAGGAAAAACTGGTTCTGCATGGTATAGCAAATAAATTTAATAATATACCAAGAGATTGGAAAAGATTTGATTACATTCCTTATTTATATTTTGAAGAAAATAAATTAGAGATTCCTGAAGAAACCCTATTAAGTGTAAATAAAGGAAGAAGTAAAATACCTGTTATTATCAAAGTAACAAAAGATTTTATGAAACTATTAGGTTATTATGCGGCTGAAGGCACATGCTATGATAAGTGGATAACATTTAGCTTTGGTTCACATGAAAAGGAGCTAATAGAAGATACAGAAAAATGTTTAATTAATGTATTTGGTGAAAATATAAATTTCAATAGAATATTCGCCCACCCAACTGCAATAACAGTAAAAGTCTATTCTGAGCCCTTATCTTTAATCTTTAAACATATTTTGAAAACCGGTAGCAAATCCTACAACAAAAATGTTCCATCATTAGTTTTTAATGTTTCAAATAATTTGCAAAAAGAGTTCTTATCAGCATATATAGCCGGAGACGGATATGTGAGACATGGAAAAATAACAGTAGCTACTGTCAGCAAGGAATTATCAGTAGGTTTGCAATATATTTTATCTTTAAATGGAATAGCATATAGCATATTAAAAAAAGATATTTGTGAGAGGGAATTTCCTGGCGGATATAAATCAAAATGCAGAGAAAGTTATTATTTGTATATATATGGAAAAACTTTATCTGATAACCAATATAACTCCCCGCTATCAAGAATACCTTTAGATGAATCTGGGTTTAGAGAAATTTTATTACAACTAAATCCATTAATCAGTTATAACAATCCTCATTATGCAAATTATAAAAGATATAAACATTTTACAATTGATGGCGCTATCTCTGATTTGGATGAGGCTATTGAATATAGAAGGAATGGTGTAGGATTAAAATTAAAGAAAAATATTAGTTTATTTAAATCATTATTATTGGGAGACATCGGAGTATTGCAAATAAAAAATATTAAAGAAGTTGAATCTGAACATTCATTTGTATATGATTTTTCAGTTCCTGGTTCAGAAAAATTTGTAGGCGGAAGAGGAGCAATATTTCTACACAACTCATTAGATGCATGTCAGGAATCTGGCATTCTTCCTGAATTAACTATTAAAATAAAGGAACTAAGCGACGATAGAGCACGTGTATCAGTTGAAGACAACGGGCCCGGTATAGTAAAGGAACAAATTCCTAGAGTTTTCGGAAAACTATTATATGGTTCTAAATTTTACAACATGCGTCAAGGACGTGGTCAGCAAGGTATTGGAGTCAGCGCCGCATTATTATATTCACAGTTGACAACAGGAAAACCAGCTATAGTTATTTCACGTACTGCAAAGGGTAAAACTGCGCATGAAATGCATATCCGAATTAACACTTCTAAAAATGAACCAGAAGTAATAAAAGATGAAAAATATGAAGGAAACTTCAATGATCATGGAACTTATGTAGAAATGGAAATGGAAGGAAAATATAGAAAAGGCGATAGATCGGTAGATGAATTCATTAAACAAACGGCAATAGCAAATCCTTTCGCCAAATTCGTATATCATGTTAATGGAGAAAAAACAACATACTCAAGAATAGTTGAAGAATTACCGAAACCTCCAAAACAAATTAAACCGCATCCACAAGGAGTTGAAATGGGTGTATTTGAAAAAATGACAAAAATGACAAAAGCAAGAAGTATTGCAGGATTTCTATCAGCTGATTTTACAAGAGTTAGTCCAGGAACAGCTAGAGAAATATTAAAATTATCTAAAGTTAATCCAAATATGAAATCAGAAAACTTAACAAGAGAAGAAATGGAAAAGGTTTGGAGAAATTTGCAAAAAGCAAAATTAATGAAACCTCCAATGGATTGTCTATCTCCAATCGGAGAAAGTGTTTTGGAGAAAGCTGTTAAAAAAGATTTAAAAGTTGAATACACTGCAGGTATAACTCGTTCACCAGATGTATATCGTGGAATGCCATTTCAAATTGAAGTGTGCATCGGGTATGGTGGTAACTTAAATCCGGCAGGAACTGCACAAGTAATGCGTTTTGCTAATCGTGTACCACTATTATACCAAAGTTCATCATGCGCAATAACAAAAGCAGTACAAGACATAGCTTGGAAATCTTATCACGTAGAACATTCAAATAATAATCCTACTGGTCCTTTAGTTATAATAGTTCATATGGCGTCTGTATGGATACCTTATACATCTGAGTCAAAAGAAGCAATCGACCCATATGATGAAATAGAAAAAGAAATAAAACTGGCAATACAAGATTGCGCTAGAAAATTAAAATCATATTTAGCAGGAAAACATCGTAGATTATTAGAAGGTAAAAGAAAAGGACTATTTGAAAAATACTTGCCAGAAATAGCAAACAATTTATCATTATTAAGCGGAGAAAAAGACGCAGATATTAGAAAATATTTAGAAAAATTATTAAGCAAGGGCGTAATTGAAGAGAGTGAAAATGGTGAAAGCGAAGGAGAAATTGAATCAGCTGGGGAAGAATCTAGTTAATCAAGCTAAGAAAGGCGAAAATCCTAACATGGATATTCCGATAAGAGCTTTGTCTAATGTCAATTATGATCAGAAAAAAAGAATGATCATGATGGGAAATAGAAGTTCGAAGCGTTATTTGTTTAATATTGCCCATATTAAAAAATTCTTACAAACAACGGAAATAGCTGCTAATGTTCAAAAATTATTAGTTGCTGGAAAGCATGTATCATTAAGACAGGCTTTCTATATGATGCGTAGAACGATACCTGGCACTCAAATTGACGTCGTTGATGCTCAAGAAGAATCAAATAAAGCTGTTGAAGATTTAGAATTAGTAACCGGCTTCTCGAGAGAAGAATTAAATATTAATGCTAACAAAAACGGTTCTGCTGCTGGTAAAATTATAATTAAAGATAAAGGAGACATAATCGACTGGTCTAAACTTGGCTCAGGTGGTTGGGCCATTCCTTCTAACACTGAAGATATTGAATTCAAAAAAGTTGATGCTAAATTTATCATTTACATGGAAAAAGCAGCCATCTGGGAAAGATTACATGAAGATCGAGTATGGGAAAAATTAAATTGTATTATAATTTCATCACAAGGTCAGGCGACGAGAGGTATAAGAAGACTTTTACGAAGATTGAATGATGAATATAAACTGCCGGTGTATGTACTTGTAGATGAAGATCCTTGGGGATATTATATTTATTCTGTTTTGAAATACGGATCAATCGCATTAGCAAACATCTCTGAGAAATTAGCTATACCTAGCGCTAGATTAATCGGTTTAACATGTAATGATGTTGAAAAATATGGATTGAAGAAGTATTTGATAAGATTCCAAAAAGTAGACGAATCTCGTTTAAATCAGATTAAAAATTACGAATGGTTCCAGTCTAAAGAATGGCAAAAGGAATTAAAATCAATGAAAGAACTTAAAGGAAAGGTAGAACTTGATGCCCTTGTGGCAAAAGGAGTAACTTTTATATCTGATGTATATTTACCAGAAAAATTAAAAAATAAAGACTTTTTGGACTAATTGCCTTTAAAAAGATATTCAATAAATTCTCTATCATAAATAAAAATCTTTGTTGTTCCTATCCTAACGCTTTTTATATTTTCAAGTATACTCTCTTCTGAATAATTTGAATAATTAGAAAGTGTTTTTAATTGATTTATTGTTATAAGATTATTTCCGGACAAAACACGACAAATATTCCCTTGCCACGAATTTGTTAAATCCGCGATATTCCTCTGAGTTAAACTGATACAACCAAAAAATCTCTTTCTAAATTTATTATTCAGCTTACAATAAACTTTTCTCGTATATAGAATTTCGTCAAAAATATTCTTCTTTCTATCACATCTATCAAATAGTCCAACTTTCCATAATTTTGAATAATTCGACCATTTAGTAATTATTATTTCTGCTCTATTACCGGTTCTTTCCTTATATTTTGATTCTATATTTTCTAGATTTAAGCATTCGATACAATAGTTTCTTAGACTGTGTTCTTTTAGAGGGTTATATGCAAATCCAATGTAATTTAGAAAATTTTCTTTTTTGTTGAATCCAATAGTTCCCTCGGCCGCAAAATAACCTCTAAGAAAACCTCTCCTCAGAATAACATTCTCTTTAAATTTTATTAGCAAGCAAGCAATCATATTCTTTAAAAATATTCTAAAAATAGTGCTATTAATTTGAATTGTTAACATATCATTTTTGATTCTATTTGACTGCTTCAATTTAAACTTCTCTGAACAAACACCTAATATATTTGACCATTTCTTTTTAGAAACGCTTCCATCACCAATTCTATAAGTTATTGTCAATGTCATCTTATCTAGTGGGATATTCATTGTTTTTACAAAGAACTCAAGCATAAATTTTATTATATCCTCATCCTTATTTCCAAATGAACTATGTCGTAGATCTCTTTCGGTTAGTTTTCCATCTCCGATATAAAGTCCAATTGCTTCAGCAAAACTTCCGTTCAATTCTATCTGTTTTGGTAATATAATCGATTTTGGATTTGATCCAGATTTGCCAAATATTTTAGATGATACCTTTATTTTATCGCCCAATTCTTCAATACTAAATTTCCGATTTCTAAAAATATCTGGTATAAATTCGTTAGTTTTTATTTTCATTGAATATACTGGCATGTATCTATAACATATATCCTATTTACCACCGAGTGGAGTAATGAAAAGCTTAAGAAGAAAGAATTCTTAGACTAATTTATAAGCATTAAATGGTGGGACGGGCGTGATTTGAATTCGCGAGCTATTAAATTTCTCTAATAACCTCACGCGACAACACGATCTTCAGTCGTGCGCTCTCCCAGGCTGAACATACGGTTTGTTACAAAACAAAATACCGCCCCAGCTTCCCACTACTTTATCTTATGATTGCCAACGTTTATATTGATTTCCTTTTCGAATTTCTCAAATTGTTTCCGGCCATGAATTGTAAATTTTATAGGTATAGTTTTAATATCATCTTTTCGTATGCATTTTGCTTTATAGGTATAAACGCGACTGCATCTAATTCCAAAATGTTTAATCATGTTATTTCTTATATCACCAACAAATTCAAAACCATTATCTTTAAGATAATCTGCCTTATAGAACTGCAAACCTATGAAAAAATCCTTTTTATAGAATGAACCTTCACAGAGATAAGCTCTTCTAACAAATTCTCTAAAATATTCTTTATCTTCTAATATCCATTTTGGAATTCTGAATTCTTTTAGAACCTTTGCGCCGTGAGGGACACCAACTGTTAATAATAATCTGGCAAGTGGTTTGCAATTAACTCCATAAATAAATGATGTTCCGAATTCATTTCCATCGACGTGCCTTATTTTTCCTTTTATGCCAAATAAATTATATAGAATCTTCTCAAATCTCATTAACTCTTTTGGGTATTTTGAAATATAATCAAACCTTAGTTTTGGATATCCCTGTAAATGACCGTCGCACATCAGATCTGCTACCAATCCTGACAATTCTTTTGATGCATACAACGGAAACCATTTTCTATACTTTTCTAATATTTCTTTTCCGTGCTTTTCTGATTTGTAAGTCTTCAGAACATCTTTAAAATCTAACAACTTCATAACCAAATAATAGAAACTTTCTTCAGCATAAACTTCCTTCATCCATGCTAGGAGTAAGCCTCACCATATATTTTTAACTTTGAACATCTAATTATTATCATGTTAATTAGAGTTGTCCCGCTAGGCAACCTTAATGATAGAGTTCTTGAAGTGTTATGCGCACAGTTAGAAATCTTTTTCAATTCTAAATGTCGATTGCTTAGAAAAATAGAAATTCCACCAGAAGCGCATAATCGTTTTAGAAAACAATACAATGCAGAAACCATAATGAACTTTATTGCCGATGTGCCGGAAGTAAAATTCATAGATAAAGATATACCTACGTTAATAATCACCGACGAAGACATGTATTATAGAGGAATGAATTTTTGTTTTGGATTAGAAGACCCTACAAAAAGCGCTTTCATTGTATCAACCGCAAGATTACGTCCAGAATTCTATGATGAACAACCAAATGATAAAAAAACGATAGAACGTTTGATAAAAGAAGCTATACATGAAATAGGGCATTCTAAAGGATTATATCACTGCATTAATCCGAAATGCGTTATGTGTTTTTCACCATCTGTATCAGATATCGACATAAAAGCGAGAGATTTCTGTGAAAACTGTAAAATAAGAATGATGACCAAAGGAATTGAATTTTAACGCGACCGTCGCGCAAGTTTCTTCAACCGTTCAGATTCTTTTCTTTCTTCTTCTAATAATTTTTCCTCTTCGACTTCAAGAATTGCTTTTTCCTTTTTTCTCTGCACAAGGATTTTATTTTGCTTTTTCTGCTGTTCTTGCAAAAATTTATTTACATCTTTGCTTTTTTCCATTAAATTCTTTTTGATTTTCGATAGTCTGGTTTCTATTTTATGATATTTTTCTTTTTCTTCTACCAACAATTCTGCTCTTTGTCTAATGAGCATTTTTTGCCGCGCTTCTTCTTTTCGCCTGTTCATTTCGCGTTTTCTAGCTAACTCTTCCCTCTTTTTTTGTTCCTGTTTCTTTCTTTTTTCCAGAACTCTTCTTCTGGCTTCTGCTTTTTTCTGCGCCGGTGTCTTAATTATTCCTAGCTTGTTTAGTGTTTTGAATGTTTCTGCTTTCATTTGCTTAATCTGTTTTTTTCGCTTTTCTTCCGCTTTTCTAGCGCTAATTCTTCTTTCTTTTTCTTCTTCTTTTTGTTTTATTTCCTTTTGTCTTCTTTCTTCAATCCTTCGCGCTTCTTCTTTTTTTCTTATTATCCCTGCTCGTTTCTCTCGTTGCTTCTTGCGCATTTCCTTTTTTTCCATAGCAAGTATCTTTAGCTGCTCTGCTTGCTTTTTAGTTATTAATTTATCTTGTTCTTGCTGTTTTCTATGAAGTTCTCTTTGGTATTCTTCTCTTCTTCTTTGAATCAGTTTGTCTGCTTCTTCCTTTGCTCTCTTTTCTTGCTCTTGTTGCCGATAAATTAATCTTTGTCGCGCTTCTTCTTTTGCGCGATTTTCCTCCCCTTTCTTTTCGATTAATTTCTGGTATCTTTGTCTCATTCTTTCTATTGCTTCTTTTTGCATTTCTTCTTCGCGTTTCTTGTTTTCCAATGCTCTCTGTCTAACTTCTTCCCGTTTCTGCGCCGGTGTCTTAATTATTCCTAACTGATTCATCGCCTTAAAAATATTACCCCTGACTAATCTGATTTGCTTTTTTAGTTTTTCTTCTGCTTTCTTAGAAACTATCTTTCTCTGATATTCGATTTTCTTTCGCTGCAACTCTTTCTGTTTCTTTTCTCTTTGTTTATGTAACTCTTGTTGTATCTCTTCTTTTCTGATGCGATCTTCTTCCTGCTTCTTCTTTAGAACAACTTGCATCTTTTCCTGTTCTTTCTGTTTCTTTGTTTCTGCTTCCTTCTGAACCTGTTTCTGTTTCTCTTTTATTGCTTCTGTCCGCCTAGCAACTATTCTTTCCAGCTCTTGTTTCTTTTTTATTTCTTCTGCTTTCTGTTTTTCTAATATTCTTTCTCTCTCTTTCTCTGCCTGCTGTTTTTTCTCAAGCGCTTTCTTTTTAACTGCTGCTCTTCTTTGAGCCGGCGTCATCACCAATCCAATCTTGTTTAATATCGAAAAAGTATTATTCTTAACTAATTTGATTTGTTCCTTGAATTTTCTTTTTGATTGCAAAACAGCAAGTCTCCTCTGCTGTTCCTGTTTTTGTTTATCCGATATTCTCTGCTGCTCTTCTGCTTTTTTCTGCGCGGCCATTCGCTGTTTTTCTCTTGCTATCGCTCTTCTTCTGTTTGCTTCAGCTACTTTCTCTGCTTTCGTTTTTACCAGGCCTAAACTGTGAGGAATTCCGAATGTTATTTCTTTTTTATATTTTCTTAATTTTCTCTGCATTGAGAGCTGTTTCTTTTTTCTCTCCTGCGCGTTAATTTCTTTTATCCTTTCTGCTTTTCTTTTCTCTGCTAATTCTTGTTTCCTTCTCTCGGCGCTGTCTCTTTTCATTTTAGCCTTTATTTTTTTGATTTTCTCTGAAATATTGAACTTAGGTAATTTTATTTTAGGATGTTTTATCTTAGGAATCTTTATTTTAATTTTCTCTTGTTGTTTTTGTTTGACTGCTTTTAATCTTTCTCTTTCTTTTTCTTCAGCTATTTTCTTTCTTTGCTTCTCCATCTGTTCGTTTTCTAATCTTCTTTTTGCCAATTCTCTCATATGTTTTCTCTTATTTTTCCAGAAAGCATATTGCTTTGATAAAATATCTATCAAACTTTTCTTCGCTACTTTTGCTTCTTTTTTCTTCTCTAATCGCTCTAAACGCTCTTCTCTTTTTTTATGCAGGGCATGTCTTCGCAAAAGCACTTCGAAGAATCCTTTTTTCTTCTCTTGTTCTCTTTCTTTCTTTATTCTTTCTTTAATCTGCAATTCTTTCAGATGCTCTCTGTTTTTCTCCCACTTGTCATATCTTTTTAGCAACGATTCGAAAAATCCTGTTTTTCTGACTTCTCTTATTCTCATGGTATAATCCGGTCTTATATGAGCAACTATGTAAGCAAACGCGCCTACCATGATTAACAATGCCGCCAAAACAAATGAGCCCATCAAACAAACATTGCTATCAATGCACATCGTAATAAAATCAGGCGCAACGTAACTTGGTGAATAAACATAAAACAAATAACTTGATGTTCCAACCGAACTTCCATACTTTGAATTAACCGCAAAAACATACATTCCAGATTTTAAATTAGAAGGTATTTTAAGCATCTTAGTAAATGTTGTCTGCGTTGTCACGACAGCAGACTCTGACTCAGTGATTATTGTGTTGTCATCCATGTCTTTAATGTAATATTCCATGTTCACGCTGGTTGTTTCCTGTCCCATAAGATTAAACAGTTTAATTTCAGTTACGCTGTCAGTTCCCTGCAGAACCTGCCTGTTCTCTGTATTTGCATATATATTCGTATCAAAAAGAACATATTTTGATTCTATCTCGATTATTATCGGAACTTCTTTTATCACTGTATCGCTCTTTACCAGAATCTTTCCTGCATAAACTCCTGGCGAATATTCTGTGTCAGTTGATTTCCCGGAAATTGCCAATTTTACTATTTTCGTCTGACCTGGTTTTATATCAAACACCGCATCAGAAGTGGTGACAATATCTTCCATTGAAAAAGATGGCTGAACAGCTATTCCTATAACGTTATCATCAACATTCATTATTCTCATATTCACTGTGGCAATTTCATCGCTCTTTACAAGAATTTTTAATAAACTTTGATCAATCTCAAAGCGCGGAGATGTTTCTGAATTTGTTTGATTTAGATTATCCTGCGGAAATATCATAACTATTAAGAATAATATAATTAACACGATGAATATTACTAAATAAAATCTTGATTTCTTCATTTCTTCGCCTTTTTATTTTTACCTTTGCCGCTATATAATAGTTCCTTTCTCCATAGTATAAATGATATTGCGGCGCCTGCTATTATAACAATCCCCACAATCCATTTAATCGTCAGCTTCTCTCTTTCTGTCAAAGCTCCTTCAATCTTTACAACCTCAAATGTAGCTGATGATACTGCAATCGAGTTAGCATATCTTACCTCTATTCCAGTCACATAAGTTCCAAGGTCTATATTATCAGACAGTTCAATGATTTTCATGTATGTTCTCTGATCTTGCACAGCAAATGTTTCAGATTCTTCATATATTAAATTTCCGCGTAAATCTCTTATTAAATAATGCACAATTACATCAACCAGCTTCCCTGGCGTCATTCTGAATAATGTTATCTGCTCTTTTAATGCGCCGCCAACAGGAACTTGCTCAGATTCAATTAAAAGATCCAGCTTTGCATCAAACAATACCATTTCTGATTCAACTTCAAGTGTTATAGGCAAATTCTTCGTGACACCGTCTCCAATAATTGAAATCGCTCCAGATATCAGTCCTGGTTCATAGCCTGCTATAATACCTATAGTTATTGTTCTTGATTCGCCTGGACCCAAAGTGAATGAGGTTTCTGATAATATCACATATTCATTTAAGTTTCCTGAATCTATATTGAAACTAATTTTTTCTTCGCCTGTGTTCTTAACTGTTATTACTCTTTGTGTTGATCCGGCTTGTGTAAGTGATATGCTAACTAAATTTCCGCTTACTTCAAATTGTTTCTTTGCGGTATCAACTGTCCCTCCGCCGCCGCTTATTCCGCCGCTTGGCGTAACTTCAGCTAAAGCTATTGTTAATGACAATGAAGATGTCGCGCTGTTTCCATATTCATCATAAGCAGTTAATATTATAATTTCAGTTCCAGCTCCAGCAGACGTATAGGTCGTTGAATTTGCAGCATAAGTTGAATTAATTATTTGTGAACCTGAAGTTATTCTTACGTACGATACATTATCATTATCAGTAACATTCCAAGTTATTGTTACTGAACTTCCTAAAGTAATTGACGATGCTGATAAACTAAATGTATTGATTGTAGGACTTGAAGTATCATTCATTGATAGCATGTAAGTTGTTCCATCTGAT
>JAHIDZ010000007.1 GCA_018901755.1 Nanobdellota archaeon
AATATCTCTCAATCTTTCAAACCTTGCTTTTGTAATTGCAAAGCATAAATCATAAGTAAAATTTTCATTCACTTTCTGCACAAAAATAAAAAAATAGGAACAGCATCATTTTTATTCATTTCTTCTATTACTTTTCTTAGTCCTACGCCCTAACAACTTTGCAAGATTTAATGCATTTTACCGTCGATAAAATGAAAAAAACGCCCCCACCGGGCGTCCAATAACTTGTATATGTTAAGGGCTCAGAAAAAATAGATCCCTCTGTCGAGAATATGAAGTTATTCTTTTGGACAGGTCTGATCAACTACTATAATGCCGACGGTTTCTTTTGATTAATTATATGAAATAATCTTTAAATAGTTTGCGTGTCATAAAGAGGCTGATAGGAAGTTTAATCATCGGTTCTCTGCTCCGACGCTATTTTATATTTTAGCGAAGATGTGTAAAGCTCAACTAGGTTTTTTGCCCACTGCGGAATGTGCAGATTTAGATTATTTGTTTCAATAACGAAAAAGAAAAGATTTATATTTGTTGTACAGAGATTGGTGTGGGCTTGAGATATGATACTACTTAGAGGATTATAAAAAACTATTTATATGTGTGTATTGTATAGAAAGAATGCAAGTTAAAACCATAAATACAACAGTCACTTACCACGCAGGTTTGATCTCTTTTTCTGAAGATGCCGAACTGAAAGAAATAATCAAGGGGGCAAAGAAACTAGCAGAATTAAACGAATTTGAGCAAGTATGGATAAGAGGGGTATCGAAAGAGACATGGGGAATTGAGTTCCTTTGTAGGTGTAACCTTAACTGCAGAAAAAAGACTATAATAGATGAAATAAAAAATTGGCTATCAGAATTAGAAAAAGTTATTCCGAGAAACAAAATATGCAAATATGATATCGGATCCAAGGTTATAATAATAAAGCAAACCTGCTAATCCAGCTCCAAAAATTTTGGTAGCAATCTAGTAAAATGGAAGAAAGGTATTCTTTTTGCTACATAGGTAAACATAGCACGATTATAATCACAATATATTGAACTCTCTTCCAATTTACCTCCGAGAGCTAATGACCCTCCTGGGCAGCCTCCTCCGCAAAATAATTTCCAACTACACGAGACGCAATGAGAAATATTATTGACATCCCTATAACATCTATAATTCCTTGAAGAATTTAACGCGTCCTTTAGGGACATTTCAACTATATTGCCAATTTTGTAATTACTATTTCCCCATAAGTAATCACAAGGATAAATAGAACCGTCTATGTCAATTGCTAAAAGAGGGTGCTTTTGGCAAGCACCACACTGAATACAATTCGAAGTCGTCTTTGGTCTAAAAAAATTACGTAAGTAATGTTTGAGATTGTCGATTCTAATAGTTCTTTCACCACTGATTGTTTTCTCTATGTAGCGATCTAAAATCTTGGTCATATTGAGTACTAAATCATCTATATCAGGCTTCAATGACATATCATTTATGGGGGTTACAGGACAGAATAAGACAGAATCGATTCCCAATTGCTCGTAATGCTCAATTATATCTGACAAATCATTTACGTTGTATTTCGTTACTACAGTTATTATGGATAAGTTACCTTGATGTTTTTTTACCTTGATAATATTCTTTAAAACTTTGTGGTATGTTGGTGAGCCATCCTTAAGTGGTCGAGTCGTATCTTGATGAATTGGAAGCCCATCAAAACTTATTCCTATTCCAACATTGTTATTCACTAAAAATAATAGATTTGTATCGTCAAATAAGGACCCATTAGTTTGTATAGAAAATTGTATGTTATAGTCTAGACGTTTCGCATGTGATACAAGACGCTTAAGTAAGGGAAAGCTGAGCATTGGCTCACTACCATGGAAGACTAAATGTCTGTCAAATGGATCTAATTCCATAATTCTGTCTAATGCTATAAGTGCAACTTCTTCATCTAGTAGTTTATTATAGCTTTTTAAGTCTCCAACAAGGCAATATTTACAATTAAAATTACAGTACCGCCCCATATTTAGCGCGATTAGATAGGTTCCTATGAATGGCCTTTTTACGAAGGGTTTACTAATCTTACGGCGAACTTCTTTGTCAAAACGGCTAGTAATGACCCATCTTCCTGTTTCCCTATTTAAAACGAAACATACGTGTTCGGTTTCGGTTTGAATAGAATAGATATGTTCCATTGTTCACGTAAGAGAGGGAGTGATATAGAAAGTATTAAGCCAGTTGCTGGTCTTTCATCGGCCTTTATTCCAATCGCCCCATTGCGCCCAGCTAGTTCTATTCCAATCCACATCAGACCAACTTCCATGTTTTTGTATAATGTTCTCAGAATCTGGAAGGTAATTCTGGAGTATTTCTTCAGGGGATAGATTTATGTAATTGTCGTTTTTAAGAGCAGTCTTGCATGGATGTTCAGTAATTTTCTGTTTTGAGCGAAACATTTTACCTCCATATGTGAGTTTTTGAAGATAATTTGAGAATTACTGCTTCAGTTATGGAATTGAGTATTTTAATCAAAATAAATAGCATATACTAATACGAAAGTCAAAGTTATAAAGCAACGGATAATGTCCTAATTTGATTTTTTGGCATGAGTATTGCTTCTATTTATAATAAATATTAAAAAATATTAGTTATAATTGACAGCTTATGAAAAAAACGATATGAATTCCCAACAATAAAAACCAACCTATATCAGTGTTTAAGATGATCCCTTACAGAGACGAGAAAATTCAAAACGCAATTGCTTTTTTTGCACTTAATCACAAAAAGAAAGCTAGACGTCATCTTTATCAGACGTATTTATATAAGTATCTAGCTTTTCTTGATTTTTCTAGTTTAAAAGAACAGGGATTTCCTGTTTTAGGGCTAACCTATAAGGCAATGAAAAAAGGGCCTGTCCCTATTGAAATATATAGCAATAAGGAAGATACCAAAAAATATAAATTTGTAAAAGATGAACTTGGAGAGTTCGTCGTTGCAAAAGAAAAGCCCAATTTGGATTATTTTTCCCCTTTTGAAATTGAGCTTATGGAGAAATTAATAGAAATATATGCTGCGAAATGGATAGTGACTAATATAATGAGCGAGGCAAGCCATGAAGCTATATTAGCATGGAGACGGACATATTACAGCAGGCCGAACGAAATAATAGATTATTCATTAGAATTTGAAGATGATGTTTTTTCTAAAAAACAAGAACAACTAACATATCAGGAAGAAGTATTTCTAACAAATAAAGCATTGGCATCTTGAATATTGATGTTGGCACAGTTGTCAGATGGAATAATTTCCCGCTACCTAAATACGGAGAAGAAAAAAAGCCTAGGTGGTTTATTTGTATTGGTTTTACTGGTATTTTTGCTCAAGTAGCTGAAGTTTATTTTTGTACCACAACCGCACAAATTGATAAGTTTAATAGTGGAGGAATTAGAGAAAAACGTGATCATTATATATTTCAAACAAATCATCCTAAATACTCAATGTTTGATGAAAATTGTATAATTGACTTTGAAGAAAAACCATATGTAGTTACTAAAAACAAATTAAATTACCATCAAAACGATATTGAAATAAGAGGAGAATTAGACGAACAAACACTTAGGATGATTTATAACTGTATACTAAAATCTAATAGGCGTTTATCTTTAATGGAAAAAAGAGATATACATGACAGCTATAATAAATTTGGAATAACGGGGCTTAAAAAACCCAAATAGTCTGATCTTGGCAGTTATAATTTTATTTTTTGTATTCATTAACAATAGTCGCTCTTACCGCATTTTCTGGCGAATTAACCGGCCCTTGCTGATCGTCATGGCAAGGGTCTTGTATTTTGAATTGTCATCTATTAAGAATCCAACTGTTAGGCATATGCTTGGTTTCAATGGCTCTATTTCATCCCAATATTCCCATCCAGAAGTTAACCCCTTACTATCAAGCCATTTTATTGATATAAGTTTTTTCTTCATTTTTTTTAAATTAGGACACTACCAAGCAACGGAAGATTGTGCAATGCTGAAAGAATTGTAAAAGAATATTTCTCTTGATGAATTTTATGGACTGATAAAAAAGACGAGCTTTTCGTCTTTATCCGCTATTGACCTGCTCCGACGCTATTTTATATTTTAGCGAAGATGTGTAAAGCTCAACTAGGTTTTTTGCCCACTGCGGAATGTGCAGATTTAGATTTTGCAGATATTGTTCTTTCAGGTGATGCTTGTTTTGATAATAAGTTTCCATCTTCGTTATGGTCATTGAGTAATTGTTCCCACAAACACGAGGTGCAGATATTCTCGGTTTCGACTCTGCCATCAACAACTGTGCTTCTCATCACAATCTTGGATTCATCTTTTTCATTGCAATACTTGCATACCATGAAGCAGAAAG
>JAHIDZ010000008.1 GCA_018901755.1 Nanobdellota archaeon
AGCGAGTTTTTGGCGACAAAGAGAGTCTTGCAGGGCAAAAATATTCTGATTTAACAATGTATGATTTTAGGCACTGCTCGTGCTGTTACTGGCTACCGAGATATAAATCTGAATCTGCCCTAAAATTCAGATTTGGATGGAAAAAGTCAGACAAAATCCACTACTACAGCGAAATGCTTGGCATGAGAGATACAATTTCTGATGAAGATTTGCTGGTTGATATTACTAAAACTGAGATTGAAAAGCAATTATTAAACTCCAAAAAAGAAAATGAGATAATGAAAGAAAGGCTGAGACTTTTAGAAAAGCAGATGAAAACCATTGCTGAATTAATGAAGCAGTCAGTCAACAAAGGCGAGATGATTTTTAGATTGGAGTGAAGGTTGAGAATCCCAAATAACTCTCCTATAAAACTTAAATTACTCTATCTTATCTAACTTTATTGTTTTCCCACTATATTGGTAGATTATCAATAATAAACTATTGGTAATCTTATGTTATATTCAATCGTCGTGTAGATTTATTAAAAGGGGTTGCCGCCTTAGTCCTTCGGACATTTAGTCAAAACTTTCAGTTTTGAGATTTATAGAATAATATTTTTTCCCGCCCTTAAATCAAATGTGCCTGCTTATCTGAACTTACTAAAACCTCTCTTGGTAATTCCTTGCCTGGAAATCCTGAAGCCATAACTATTCCATAAGCTCCAGTATTTTTTATTGCTAAGATATCTCCTTCCTCTACTTTTGGAAGTTGCCTATTTCTTCCTAGAAAATCAGATTGTAAAACTGTATTTCCTCTTACATCATACAGTTCAGTTTCTCTAGTTTTTCCAACGACTTCAATATCATGATATGCTCCATAAATTCTTGGTCTTGCAAATTCTCCAAATCCAGCATTAATAGCAATCTGTTTTTTACCATTTAATTGCTTTATATTCATAACTCTTGCGTAAAGTGTTCCAGCAGTGGCAATTAATGATCTACCTGGTTCAACCTTTAACTGAATATTTCTTCCAAAATAATCAGATAATTCTTGCGTTAATCTTGAATAGTGTTGTCCAATTCCCTCAAAATCAAATCTTTGTTCTTCTGGCTTATTTGGAACTCCAAAACCACTTCCAAAATTAACATATTCCAAATCCGAAAACTGCCTTGCACATTGAACAAGATAATCAGAAGATTGTAAAAATGGTTCTGATGCTAAAATATTTGATGCCAAATATCCATGAATACCATTAATCTTACATCCAGTCTGTTTAGCAATTTCTTTCACTCTTTCAAAATCTTCTTCACAAATTCCAATGTCAGAATCTTTAGGCGAATTAGTATGTCCTTCTGGAAGTTTTATATCTTCTTTCATCTTAACCCTAATTGCAAAACTTCCACCTTGATTTAGTATGCAATATTTTCCAACTTCTTCAACAGAATCAAGATTAACCTGCACTCCTTCCTGCACTAATCTTTCTAAACTTTCAGTATCTAAACCTGTTGAAGTAAAAGATATTTGATTACTATCAAAACCTGCCTCTTTTACTAAATCTAGTTCATGTATGGAATTTATTTGAGCAGAAGCCCCTAATTGCCTCATTATTTCAAGAATTGCTCTGTTGCTGTTGCACATAACAGCATAATGGATTTCTTTATTTTGATATGGAATTGAGTCATCAATCAATCTACAGTTACCACTAATCTTATCTTCCTCATAAACATAAAGAGGAGTTCCAAATTGTTTGATTAAATCTTGTAATGACATATTAACCACTATAAAGTAGTTTATAGAATTAGTATAATTAATTTTACCCTCAAATATGAGGTTTTACTTAATAGATTTGATCAAATCAGGCATTACTTTCTCTTCTGCTCTTTTCAAATGTTCTCTGTATGTTGGAACAGATACTTTCATTATTTTAGCCAATTCTCCAAGATCTGTTCTTTTAGGCCAAGCATAAAAGCCATTTTCAAAAGCTAATTCAATAGCCCTCTTTTGGTTAGAAGTCAATTTTGGAAGAAGATGAGCAAAATAAATATCTGTCAGTTTAGTTTCTTCAATCTTGAGAACTTCAACTTTTCCTATTTCTTTTTCCATGCTTGTAATAAAATATGTCAGAATTGATTTTTTCCAAGAGGCAACTTCCCAATATTCATAACCTTGTTTATCAACAAATACAGGTTTCACAAATATCAGTTTTATATGATGAAACGTTGCAGGAATTTTTTCTTTTCTTATCTCAATAAAAAATATTGTATTCCCTTCAACTTCAAGATGAGTTATTCTCTTATCTTTCTTCAAATCATTAATAAAATCTTCAATATTTTTCTCATCACCCTGTAATGTTTGAACCTGAGGAGAATGAGTGACTCCTTTCTCTACAAAAACATTAAATGGTGTTCCTGTTGTAGTAACTCCAAATTTCTCACATCTATTTCCGATTACACAATCGTGCTTGATTTTTATTCTTGTAATCCACATATACCTTAAATATGAGGTTTTAGTATAAATAGCTTTCTATTAGCAGGCACTTCCCCCAAAAAAAATATTATTTTCTTTTTTAGAAAAAAAGAAACAAAAAAGGCGGCGGCAACCCCCGGAAAAAAACTATAGACACGACGACTCTTCGCCATTTTTTTGCTTCGCAAAAAACCGTCTTGCAGACTATGGCTTGTTCCTAACGGAAGAATATAACAGCGATTAAGAGGTAAATTTTCTTGCAGAAAATTTCCCAAAATTTGGCTACGCCAAACTTCTCTTAATCGCAATGTTATACGCAATTGAGGATTTGTCTTAAATAAAAGGGAGCGGGAAGAAAAGTTTATAACCTATAATATTTAAAACTAATTATGTTCACAAAATATAAAAAAAATCCAATAATTACACCTGATTGCACATTAAGTCATGAAAAAGAATGCACATACAATCCTTGTGCCATTGTCCATGATAAAAAAATATATCTTATCTATAGAGCAGAAGGACAATATGGGGATTATATTTCTAGTCTTTGTTTAGCTACCAGTGAAAATGGGTATAATTTTACAAAATATAAAAATAATCCAATTATTAAACCAACAAAATCAGAAGAAAAAAGAGGTTGTGAAGACCCAAGAATAACAAGAATTGAAGACACATTTTATTTAACGTACACAGCATATGAAAGTTATGACCAGAAAAAAGGGAACAAAATTTCATTAGCCTTGGCTACATCTAGAGATCTTATTCATTGGAAAAAACACGGAAGTATACTGCAAAATACAAAATCAGGATATATTTTTCCTGAAAAGATTAATGGAGAATACTTGATGTTTATTGGCGATTCAAATATATGGATTGCCAGATCGAAAAATCTTAAAGATTGGAAGTTAGATAAAAAGCCTTTTTTGAAACCAAGAAAAAACTTTTTTGATAATAAGCTTGTTGAAGTTGGGCCGCCATTTATTGAAATTGGTGATAAACTAATTATGATTTATAATTCTGCCAATAATGATCTTATATATTCTCCTTCTTTTTTGGTCTTAGACAAGAAAAATCCAACAAAAATATTGTATAGACACAATAAGCCAATACTGATTCCCGATGAACAATTTGAATTATTTGGAAAAGTAAATAATGTTATTTTTGCAGAAGGTATTGTAGAATTTAAAAATAAGTATTTTCTTTATTATGGTGGAGCAGACAAGTGTGTTGGAGTAGCAACTACTACTCAGAATGAAATCGAGAAGAATTTTCTTCCCTCCCTTGATTCTTAATATTAATCGCACTTTGTGCTTGAAGAACGACAAATCCTCAACTCAAGCCTCGCTGCGCTCTCCTCCTTTCAGTCGTCGGGGCGTATAACAAGGGATATACGGTTCGGGGCTCAGCTCGCCCCTCACCCAAATTTTTCTTTCGCTACGCTACAGAAAAACTTCGTATATCCCAAACGTTAAATCCAACAAA
>JAHIDZ010000001.1 GCA_018901755.1 Nanobdellota archaeon
GATGATTATACAATCAGTTTCACTAAACGCGCAACAGTTATTGGAGACGGTGGTGGTTTCGATATTCAACCAATTACAATTATACCAGAAACAAGACCAGTACCTAATCCGTCAGATACGGGAACAGAAACATCTATAGCAGACATTCCATTAAATAGACCTTATCAAATTCCATCTGGTGGATTGTGTATGAAAGTAG
This sequence comes from Nanobdellota archaeon, assembly GCA_018901755.1. Classification (GTDB taxonomy): domain Archaea; phylum Aenigmatarchaeota; class Aenigmatarchaeia; order Aenigmatarchaeales; family Aenigmatarchaeaceae; genus JAHIDZ01. Next base: position 200 of record JAHIDZ010000001.1, read on the forward strand.
CAGAAGGATTGTGCATTTCTGTTTTCGGAGACAGTGTAACAGTTCATAATGTCACAAAGATAGATCCAAATCAATTTAAAGTATTATTATGTAATCAAACATATCTTGAGGCGTTTGAAATAAACGTGACAGCCGATAACGTTTACCTATGTTTCGATACAACTACTGTTGATACAAAAGCAGTTTCAATTTATTCGTTCAACGGAGACTGGAATCAGTTAACAAATATAACACAGATTGGAAATCAAATCTGCGGACGTATCACATCGACGCCATACATGGTAGCTGGATTTAAGTCGTCAGATTTACAGCAGTTAGCATTAGACGCGATCGCAGATTCAGAGAAAAGGTTATTAACAAATTCAGACTCAGAATTAGAAAATATTTTGAATCAAGCTAAAGACGCGTATTATAATTGTGATTATCAAAACGCGTATGATTTATCGCAGAAAATATTCTGGTCATCAACTATTAGCGGGATACAACTACCGCTGATAACAACATTCGGCCCGGCAAATACAATTTTAGAAATGATGATTTATTCGTTAGTCGCAAAACTATTAGGATATGAGACGGTTTACATAGATTTGTTACCAATATTTGATTTATCTAATCCAGGAAAATTAGATTTCAGATATATTACGCCTGTGATTGGTGTAGTTCCATCTGGTACAGGAAATTTATACGAAGAAATTGAAAGCGATGAAATAGTTAATCCAGATATATACAAAGATAGACAAGATGTTTAGATAATTTATAGAAACCTAATTTAATTAGAGTGAAACAATTAGAACATCCGTAATCCTTATAAATTATAATACCGTTATGTTTCTAATGAATTACAGGACGTTATTTTCACTATTTGTTGTATTAACATTACTATTATCTATAACACCAGTTTTTGCAGCAAATGATGTAGATATGTATTTCTTTATAGTTCCTGGTTGCCCACATTGTGAAAATCTTAGAGATTGGATTTCTACAATTGAATCAAATCATCCAACATTAAATGTAATAGAAGTTAATGGCGCGCAAGATCAACAAATGTTTAAAGAATTCTTATCAAACTATAGTGTTCCTATAAATACATGGGGGCAGGTTCCAAGAGTATTTATAGGAAATTATACTTGCTTAGGCGATTCGCCTTGTATCGAAACACTAGAAGAAAAAATAACTTATTGCGAAAATAATGTATGCGAATCACCAGTAGCAGTTGAAGAGAAAATTGATTTATCCAAATTAATTGGTTTAGCAGTAGCTGATTCAGTTAGCCCTTGTGAATTAGCAGTTATGACTTTATTATTAACAGTTTTATTTTTAAAAGAACCAGAGAAGAAGTATAAAGTTCTTTTAGGAGGATTTGCTTTCGCTTTAGGAATATATTTAACTTATTTCACATTTGGTTTAGCGATAATTTTTGGATTTAAATCATTTGTTGATTTAGCTAGTTTTGATAAATCGTTCCTATATTCATTGCTTGCTATCTTTGCAATAATAATAGGTTTAATTAATTTCAGAGATTTCCTGAAACCAAACGATCCAATGGGTGAAGTTCCAAAAGCTTGGAGACCGAAAATGAACGATTTCATAAAGAAAACAACTAGCGTTCCTGGCGCTTTCTTAGTTGGTATAATTGTATCACTTTTCTTAACACCTTGTACAATAGGTCCGTACTTTGTAGCAGGCGGAATACTTGCCGGCGTGCCATGGTCTAGCGCATTGCCTTGGTTGGTATTATATGATTTCATATTTATTTTACCTATGATAATATTGACATTCATTTTATACTTTGGTTTATCTGGAGTAGAAAAAGCAACCGAATGGAGAAATAAAAAAGCTAAATATTTACATCTGCTTTCAGCCATCATATTGATTGGGCTAGGAATATCAATGTTAATGGGTTGGATATAATCTTTATTATCTCGGTTAACTTATTCTTTTTATGAAACACAACGAGAGAATAGTGCTTGCAGAATATATTCTAAAAAAACTAAAAAAGAAACATGGTAAGAAAATATTAATAGCTGGAGCATATGGTTCTGTTGCAAGAAATAAAGATAGTGAAAAATCCGATTTAGACATGTTAATAATTACTAGAAATGGTGTGGGTTGGATTTCAGATAAATTTCTTTTCAACGGCATTCCAGTAGATTATTGGTCTAAATCAATTAAAGATGTTGAAAATATAATTAAATATCCAAATTTTTATGATTGGCCATGGGCACTTAATACTTATTTAAATTTTAAATTTATTGTAGGTGATAAAAAAATACAAAAGAAATTAAAAGATTGTTACGAAAACGTATCCTTGCCCAAATGTTATAAAGCGGTAGAAGAATATATGCCATCATTATATGAGTGGAATACAAAGATACAAAAAAGTTATGCTAAAAAAGACAATGGGAATTTAATATTTGCAATATGGGATACTATGAATGGTATTCTTGGGTGTGTCGCGTTGATTAATAAAAAATATTTTATAGGAAATGGTTATGATAGATTCAGAGAAAGTTTTAAATTTAAATTAAAGCCTAAAAATTATAAAAAATTGGTAGAAATTGCTTATATTTCAAAGAACCCTGAAAAATCATATCATGCATATATGAAGCTATTCAATAATTTTGAAAAACTTCTATTAAGTAAAGGAATTGCCGTAAAGAACTATAGGAGAAAGGAAGACATTATTACATAATTTTTCAGAAGATACCATTAGATAAGCTTTTTATTCTTAATTAAACTATAATTAACTATGACAAGGATAGTTACAGTTATTTCTGGGAAGGGCGGAGTTGGTAAAACAACCACTGTTACTAACCTAGGAATGTCTCTAATGAAACAAGGATTAAATGTAATTATTATTGATGCAAATGTAACTACACCAAATTTATCATTACATCTAGGAATTCCATTTTATCCAGTTACACTTCACGATGTTTTGAAAGGTGATGCTGATCCAAATCAGGCAATTTACGAACATCCATCTGGATTAAGAATTATACCAGCGTCACTTAGAACAGAAGAATTAGCAGAAACAAATATTGGAAAACTTAATCGTGTTTTATTTAACTTGTTAGGAAAATCAGATATAATTATAATTGACGCAGCAGCAGGATTGGGTAAGGAAGCTCTTGCGGCTGTAAACGTAGCAGATGAATTGATAATTGTAACAAATCCAGAACTACCTGCTGTCACAGACGCATTGAAAACCGTAAAGGTAGCAGAACAGTTTGGTACAAAAATTCTTGGTGTAGTTCTAAATAGATATCGTGGATTGAAACACGAAATGGTTATAGAAGATATACAACACATGTTAGAAGTTCCAATACTAAGCATAATTCCTGAAGACATAGCTGTACCGAGATCAATAGCAAGTAAGATACCAGTTGTTCATTTCAGTCCAACTTCTAAATCAGCAAGAGCATTTAACAAATTAGCAGCAAACATATCCGGAACCGAGTTTGTTGAGAAACAGGGAAACATAATTGAAAGATTATTTGGTTGGATGATTTAATATGGGCAATGATAACAAATTAGCCGATGCACTGAAAAAATATAAAAAGGAAAATTTGTATATTCGCAGTTGGGAAGAATATTCAAAAGAATTAAATACACTAACAGAAAAAGTTATCGAATATATAAAAAATAAGGAAATTATTATTGATGCCGTAATACCAATTGAACGTGGTGGGAACTTTCCAGGAAGTTGGCTTGCGTATAAACTTAATGTTTTGCGAATTATACCAGTTCAATATAAATATTTCTTTCTTGGCGAAACAGCCGAACTCAGACAACTCTTAGGTGTTCCAGATAATATTTTTTCTAAAGATGATAGTCCAACATTTTTACTTGTAGAAGGAAATCACTGTTATGGTAATATGGCGAATGTAGCTGCAAAAGACTTAAAGAATAAATTTCCTAAGTGCAGAATAATTTATGCCGCAAGTAATATGGATTATAATTATCAAAATGCGGTGGAAGACGCCGAAATATCTTTTCACGGAAGACTTCAAAATGATTGTAAGGAATTAAGTGAAGAAGAGTGTATAAAAAATGGCATCGATCCAACTAAAACAATTCTATTTCCTTGGGAAAGCTTGGAAGAAGAATGGCAAACTATACAGTTGAAACAATATTCTTTTGGTAAAGTTGAAGAAATAAGAAAAAAATCTAGATTAGTTCAGACAATAAAATTAGAATAATTTCAATTTGATGATTTAAGAATATTTATAATAATTTCTAGGTTTCTTACTTCTTAGATCTTTTAATGCTCGTCTAAAATTTTCATGTTTTTTTTCCATGTTAGAAATTATATCATCTAGATACATACATGGTAGAACGATTAATAAAAAGTATAATGCTATCCCTACGCCTAAAGATGAAACTAACATTCCTTCATAACTTTGACCCATTGTTATATTTGTCCATATTAGAGGTATGTTAAAGTTTATTGCATATATTACAGTTGATAGTGGATAGAATAGTGCAACACCGCCAGTAAATAAATCTAGGAACAGATGGCTGGATAGGAAAATAAATATTAGTATTGCTAATCCTTTTTCTTGATAGAACTTTTTCCTATGGAAGGTATATGCTACAAATAATAGTGGTATTAGAACGAGAACAAAAATATTATGAAATGTTCCGCGGGTGAATCCTACGAGATGATCTACATCAACTAGTACTGTAAGTGTAGCAGCAATTAAAATATTTCTAATAGGATGTCTAATATGCACTTTAGCTGCTATTGCCGCGATTATTGGAAATATAAAATGAAATAGTATATCCATGAAATCACTCTGTTAATCCCTCTAGGTTTATCTCAAATACTATTACTGGTTTCTCTATTTTAAATGCTTCCAAGACCATAGGATGTATTTCTCCGAAAAATCCTATGCTTACGTTGTTTGTAAATATTTCCCCGCATCGTGTGTCTATGAAGCTAGGATGATTGAATGATTTAATATCATATTTTATTCCGATTTCTCTAAGAACTGATTCTGCAACTGATTTGATTTCAGTTAAGTTAGCGTTATCATGAGATATTGCGCCCGCTATTCTACGTACCATTGTTGTGTCAGCAAGAAGAGTGTCACCAATTTCAAATATCTTTTGAGGGTATTCAACGTGTTGGTTTGTGATTAAAGATTTTAATAAACTTGGTGTTAACCATGTTCTAAGTATAGAAAATTCAGATGAAACCGGATTTAATATTTCTATACAATCTCCGTTTGTATTCATCTTGTAAAAATTATTATCTCGGTTGGTTAGAACAAAGTTAAGAAATTCTTGGAATCCTTCACCAATCATTACTTCTCTAACCTTTCGCGTGAATGTTTCTTTTTCCGAAAGAGATCCGACTGTTGCTAGTTCTGGAATAATTGGTTTTATGTTTCCATATCCATATCCAATAGCCACATCTTCGATTATGTCAACGTCGTGAAGTATGTCTACTCGATACACTGGTATTTTTACAGTTATCTTGCTTCCCTTTACAGAAGTTGTATAAAGCATTTTATCTAAACATTCTTTGATTTTAACTTCATCAAATTCTAATCCAATTATTTTATTTACTTCATCTTTTTCTATTGTTTTAGATTTCTCTTCAAATTTAGGATGTTTTTCACGATTTATTCTTACTGTTCTTATTTGCCCCATTCTTTCAGTTATGTTACAAAGTAGAATGTTTAATCCTTGTTCAACCGCTTTCTGGTCTGTACCAGTTATATCTATGAATAAATTACGAGTAGTATCAGTCACTTTAGTTCGTTCTGAATTAATTATTGGTGGGAAACTTATTGGCCCTTCTTTATCAAAGAACACTGGATATTTATCTCCAGATAATAAATGAGCGTAATCTTTTCCTTTAGGATGGTCAGTGAGTATTTGATTTAGACTCATTTCTCTTGTGTCTTGTAATGGAACAAATTTTGTTTCTTCAGCAGACGCGTCTCTATATTCTATCGAACCTTTTATTTTATCTAAATCATGAACACCGATAGCAACTTTCGCTCGATTACGACCAAGCGTTGCGTGAAGTTTTTCTTGTATTTGCATTAAGCTTTTTACAAGTTCATCTTTCATTTCAACACCATCTATAACAGCTGCTAAAAAGAAAGGTCGAATCGACGATTCTCCAGATATTGTAACTTTAGAATCTCCTATTTCATATTTTTTTAAAGGAAGTCCGAGATAACCTCTTATTGCTCGAGCAATCCCTTCAACAGATACCATGTCTAAACGATCTGGATTAATTTCACAAACAATATCATTATCTTTAATTGTTGATTCGCATTTCAAACTAAATAGAACTTCTTCTATTTCTGTGTCTGATAAATCTTTTCCAACCAATTTCAATAAATCCTTTTTTTCAATTTCAATGTTCAATCATTTCACCTAAACCAATAATTATACCAAGGATTTTTATCTTTCTCGAAACCAGCTCTTTGATATAGTAATTGTGCCTTTTTATTACGTCGATTCGTTGTAACATGAACAGCACTAACTTTCAATTTTTTGAATTCATTTAAAGTCTTCTGCACTAGGGTTCTTCCAATTTTTTTATTTCTAAACTCTTTATCAACATACAGCTCTTCGATGTATCCAAAACTTTCCATACCATAATCAATAAAATTAGCCAAAATAAAACCAACTGTTTTTTTATCTACCTTAGCTGAAAATATAATGCGCCTTGTTCTAAATTTACCAATTCTCTTTTTCTTATCTTTATAATTAAATTCATTATACAATCTTAATATTTCTTTTCCAGGTTTTGTTATTTTTTGTAATTTCATCTTCATTTTATCACAGGTAATTCTCTCATCCATTTTAAATCTTCTGAATATAATTGACGAATATCATTTATTCCCGCTTTGAACATAGCTAAGCGTCCAATACCAAGCCCCCATGCTAAGACTTGGCACTTTTCAATTCCTAATGGTTTCAATACTTCAGGTCTCATTATTCCAGCGCCACCAAGTTCAATCCATCCAAACTTTTCAAAGTAAACATACATTTCTACACTAGGTTCTGTGAATGGGAAATAGCTTGGTTTGAATTTTACCTTCTCAGCGCCAATCATATCAGCAAATTCTTGAAGATATCCTAATAGATTTTGTAATGTTAAATTTTCACCAATAACAATTCCTTCACATTGGTCAAATTCATCTAAGTGTCTAGAATCAATAACATCATAACGGAATGTTCTATCAATTGTAAAATATTTACCAGGTTTGTCACCGTGTTCATATAATTTTCTGGCAGATACGGCCGTAGTTTGTGATCGCATCATAAGTTTTGAAGCTACTTTAGGAGACCAAGTTCCACCCCAACCAGTGCTTCCAGTTACCCATCCGCCTTCGTGTGTTGCTTTAACTTTTGAAATTAGATTTTGATCGGGAAGTATTCCTTGACTAGGTTTCTTAACAATAAGTACATCGTGAACTCCTCGAGCTGGATGATCCTGTGGCATAAACAATGCATCACAGTTCCAGAAACTTGTTTCAACCATTGGTCCAGTCATTTCTTCGAAACCAAGTCCAATTAACTTATCTTTAATTTCTTCCATAAATTGAACGTAGTGCTGTCTTTTTCCAGGATATACTTTTGGAGCAGGTGAATAGATATCATAATTTCTAAACGGCACAGATTTCCATAAACCAGAACGAATCATTTCAGGAGTTAATTGTGCAATCTCTGTTATTTCAGTTTTTTGTTCTACTGCGGTTTCTTTCTTTTTAAATAATTTTTGGAAAAATGATATGATCGGATTAATTTGTTTAATAGGTTCTAACGGCTTAGCAGTTTCTTCCTCAATAAGTTTTCTAGATAAAAGCATTTTAGATAAATTTGAATTTCCTTTGTCATTAATTTCATGTAATGCATTTTCAATTTCATTCTTTTCTTTCAGTGCCTGTATGCCTTCATCGGTTGTGTCAATTACACCGTTTGCGATTTTTATCCAATTGTTTTTCTTTGCCCAACCAATAGATATAGCTGCGTTAGGTTGTTTAGAAACATCAGACATGCTTTTTGGAAGTATCTTTAATAGATTTTTTTCTGGCAATCCTTCTTTTAGATATTTTTTACCTTCTTCAGTAAGTTGGTACATACAATCACTTAATTAGATTTTAGTCTTTATACCTTTATTAAATAAGTATATGTTTCCGTGAAATTTTAATTTACCGTTATTATATTCTATTGCAGATCTTTCAGGTATCGCATATATTTTTTTATTGTGTTTCTTTGAGAAATTCTTAAGTTCGATGTCAGGATTTTCACCCGCCAACATCGGATTTTTAGATCCATAGTGCACAGAAATCATTATGTCTGTAAGACCAATACCTGATCGGGGTTTAGTGATTTTTCTATCAGGTTCAGGTTTTTTAATAGCAATATATTTTTTGCATTGAACAAGCGCTCCAGCACTTCCTCCGAATATTATTCCATTAAAGTTCTTGAGATTTTTAATTATATTCTTTTTCATTATATTTTGATAAAGCAATTTCGTTTTTCCACCTGGGAGATATATTAGATTTGAATTATTGATCTTCTCTAAAATATCTGCACGAGAATTTGAATGATTAGCAAACTGGATTTTCTTAATTCCTATAGATTTAAAATATTTGCTGAGCAGTTTTCCATATTTAATATTTTTCTTCTTATCATTTGAAGATAACTGCAACATTAGCAAAGAAGGATTTTTTACAGTTTTAACAATTTTTTTCATTACTTTAACTTTACCTTCTTGTAAATTTGCGCCACCTTCAAGAAACAATCTTGGCATACTAGTCACTTTAGAAACTTATTAATAGATTTCTTAGCATCTTCTCTTTTCTTCTGGTGTTCTCTTAGGAACAATTTCATCTTATCTATCAATATTTGTTTTAATTCACCTGTTAATAATTTTCCAGATTTATAATCATCATATATTTTTTTCAGTTTCTTATCATCGTCTTCAAAGATGTATTTTAGATATTGGAATGAAACGTCAACATCAGGATTACCACCAAGTTTTCTATGTTCTTCAAGTGTTTCGCGCCCACCAGAGAAAGCATATTTTTTTATTTTATTATCAATATCTCCTGGTAAATCTGATAGTGCTATGTATGAAGTTGGATCAGAAGATGACATCTTATCACCTTTCAATCCAGGTATGAATTTTTGATAAGTAGAACTCAATTGTATAAGTTTGTATTCTTTAGTTCGTTGGCAAATATCTCTAGCTAATCGTATGTGTGGATCTTGGTCAGCGCCAACTGGAACTAAGACTGGTATTGGTTTTTCAAATTCTTTTAATTGTGGGTGGAACATGTCTGCTGCCTGAAGTAAAGAAGATACCATTTTTCCAGGAGTTATCTCTCCATACACAGCTTTGAATTCATTGAATGTTGCGTGTTTGGCAAGAATGTTTTGTAATCTATAATAAGCATTTGATTTCTTTGGATCGTCAGACCGGTTACTCTGGAAATATATTTCACAGTTTTTAGGTTTCAGACCAAGCGCGATGTAATTAGTAATATATTCGTTTATAGCAATCTGCCTACTTTCTTCCAAAGTTTGTCCGCGTGCATGGAATGCTTCAATATCAGCAACTGCTATGTAGATTTTAGCGCCAAGACTCTGATAGAATATAATTTGTTGAGCAAGCATCATGTGGCCAATATGGAATTTACCAGTAGGCATTAAGCCTGTCATCATTGCGAAAGGTTTTTTATTTTTAATACATTCTAAAATTCTATCTATATCTCTATGGGCGAAAACAACACCTCTTCTGAATAGAATATTTTTTTGGAAAACCGTAGGTAAGTCTTCTATCGGAGTCAGACCAAATTCCTTAATAAGTTTATCATAGTCTATATCTCCTTTCACTTCCCACGGTGTAACAGTCATTTCAGCCATTTTTATCTACCCATTATTCGTTTTACTTGTTTTTATAATTCTCTTTAATGCACTTTTAGCTAAAATATCAAGACTATTAAAAATAGGAATATCAACATCTTTCTCATCCACAATTAAAGGAAGTTCAGTACATCCAAGAATGATACCATCTGCTTCAGAATTGTTTATAGTGTTAATAACAAATCTTTTATCCTGTGCAGTATTTTCACCGGCAATAATTTTTTTAATTATATGAGACATTTCAATGCCAGGTAATCCATATAGATTATTTTCAATAGTCGTTTTAGAACCAAGAACAATGATATTTTTATCATTTTCAGTTTCTTTCAAAGTCTCTTCGATAATACTTACTATGGGAACGTTTACACATTTTCTTAATTCATTAATAAATATATGAACAGTATTGCATGGAATAACAATGAAATTTACACCAGAAGATTCTAATTTTCTTAATCCATCTTTAATCATTTCTAATGTTAGATCTTTGTTTTTTTGATCATTTATTATATCAGGTGCGGGTAAATTGTAAATTAAAATATGAGGATAATGGTGATTATCTTTAAGACCAGATTTTTGACATTTTTCTATGATAGTTTGATAAAACCGTATTGTTGCCGATGGTCCCATTCCACCTAAAACTCCTATAATTTTTTTATTAGAATATTTCATATTTTGACACCATTTTATTTTTGGTGGGAGCAGAGGGAATTGCACCCCCATCAGTAGTTTTGGAGACTACTATCCTGCTGTTAGACGATACTCCCTCTAGAATCTGATAGATTTCGTTGCCAAATTGTGTATATGATAATGGGAATCCATTTTCGTATTGGATTAGATTTTTTCCAGTTAATTTTCTCAGAATATACTTAACAGTACTCTCTGGATATTTTCTAGAGAACAGTCTTACTATCTGTGAAAATGTTTGGTTTTTAGAATTTTTTAAATCAAGAAATATTGCTGCTTCTTTTTTAGATAGTGATTGCTCTAGCAAAGTCTTCAGTTCGTTTTTGCCAAAGTTTTATTACCATTTAATCACTTAACAATAGTTAGTCTATAAACTATATAAATATACTGGATAAAAATATTGCCCATGTATTTATAATATAAGAAATGAAATGATATTATAAAGTGATTTTAATGCCAACAATAGATGAGATTGCAACATTCGCTAAGAAGAAAGGATTTGTGTTTCCAAGCGCAGAGATATATGGAGGTATGGCAGGATTTTATGATTATGGCCCACTTGGTTCAGAAATGGTTATGAAGATTAAGAATCTGTGGTGGAAGTCAATTGTTCATGATAGAGAAAATGTAGTTGGAATTAACGGTTCTATAATTGGGTCAGAAGCTGTCTGGAATGCTTCAGGTCATGTTGCGAACTTTATAGACGTCGTTGCTTTCTGTAAGAAATGTAAATTGAAGATAAAAGTAGACAAACATGAAATCGGAAAGGCAAAATGTGATTGTGGTGCGTTATATGAAAATCTTGGAGAATTTAATCCGATGTTTTCAACAGAAGTCGGTGTGATTAAAAGTGAAGCTGTTAAAGCTTACCTGCGGCCAGAAACAGCACAAACTATTTTTATAAATTTCAAGAATGTTTTAGATACTTCTCGTGTTAAATTACCATTCGGAATTGCGCAAATTGGTAAAGCGTTTAGAAATGAGATTTCACCAAGAAATTTCTTATTTAGGATGAGAGAATTTGAGCAAATGGAATTGGAATTCTTTACACATCCAGATAAGAAAAATGACTGTCCGATATTTGAAGAAGTTGAAAAAGTTAAAGTTAATGTTTTAACAGCTAAAGAACAAGCCGGAACAGGAAAAATGGAAAGCATGACAATGGGAGATTTGTTAAAGAAGAAAATAATTAAAACCAAATGGCATGCTTACTGGATTGGTTATAGATATAATTGGTATTTAGATTTAGGAGTAAATCCAGAAAAATTAAGATTAAGAGAACATGTACCAGAAGAATTAAGCCACTACTCAGCAGCGACGTGGGATATAGATTATGAATATCCAATTGGTTGGAAAGAACTTGAAGGAAATGCAGATAGAACAGATTACGATCTTCAACAGCATACAAAATCTTCTAAAGTAGATTTGTCATACTATGATGAAGATACAAAGGAAAGAGTAATTCCTCACGTTGTTTCAGAACCATCTGCTGGAGTAGATAGAGTATTTTTAACATTGCTAATGGACGCATATCATGAAGAAGAAGTTAAAGGAGAGACGAGAATTGTATTAAAGTTACATCCAGACGTTGCGCCATTCAAAGTAGCCATACTCCCATTGGTTAAGAAAGATGGATTGTCTGAAAAAGGTAAAGAAGTATTTAATAATTTAAAACAAAAGTTCAATTCATTTTATGATGAGTCTGGTTCAATCGGGCGTCGCTATAGAAGAATGGATGAAATAGGAACGCCATTTTGTATAACAGTAGATCATGAAAGTTTGGAACAAGATGACTGCACACTCAGAGAGCGAGATTCTATGCGTCAGATTAGAATCAAAATCAAAGATTTGTCCGATATTATCAAAAAGCTTTCAGAAGGAGAGAAACTAGAAACGTTTGGTAAATTTATTAATTAATTTTTCACCCTTTTTAGTTATTAAAAATTCAAATGGTCGGCCAGTTTTTCTAATCCTATTTCCTATTAAATATTCATTTCTTTCAGAATCACACTTAACAGATATTGCTGTTGATAAAATTGATGCCTGTAAAACCAAGCGGGATAAAAGATCCGAATTATTAAAATATTCAACCAACTTACAAACCATACGACAATACTTTTATGATCATAAACTTCCAAGATAATTTAGATTTCAAATTCTGTACTACAATCTGTACAAAAACATTTCTGTGGATAAAAATTATCTAGTTTAGAATGGCCACCAATAACCTGAACGTTTTCGCCATTACAAGAACAACAACGTACCATAATAATTCTTTTGATACGCACATATTTAAAACATCTGGAAAACAAATATGAATCGGCGATTGACTAATGAACGACATAATCAGAGTGAATAATTTAAGCAAACACTATAAAATTTTGCAGCGAGGAGAAGGCAGATTTGAGATAATTAAAACTTTCTTTAGTCGAAAATATAAAACTGTTAAAGCTTTAGATAAAGTTAGTTTTACTATTGGAGAAGGAGATTTTGTAGGAATAATCGGACCGAACGGAGCAGGCAAATCTACACTAATTAAGATACTTACAGGAATACTTACACCAACTTCAGGAGAAGCGGTGGTGACTGGCTTTGTTCCATACAAACAGAGAAAGAAATATGTTCAGAATATTGGAGTTGTATTTGGGCAGCGAACACAGTTGTGGTGGGATCTTCCTGTTAGAGATTCTTTCGATATGTTAAAATACATTTACAAAGTTCCAGAAAAACAATTCAAAACAAATATGAAGAAATTCGCAGAAATACTTGAGATTAATGATTATATGTTAAAACCAGTTAGAAAGTTATCTCTCGGTGAGCGTATGCGTTGCGACATGGCAGCATCCCTATTACATAATCCGAAAATAATATTTTTAGATGAACCGACAATTGGTCTAGACGTAGAAGCAAAATATAAACTAAGAGAATTTTTGAAAGAGGTAAACAAATTAGGAGTTACAATTATACTTACAACACATGACATGGGAGACATTGAAGAATTATGCCCAAGAACTATTATGGTAGATCATGGCAAAATTGTTATAGATGCGCCAACAAAAGATATAAAAAATAAAATTTCTAGTCAAAGAACATTGTTAATAGATTTCAAGGGGGCTCCTCCGAAATTGAAAAATAAAAAAGGAATGAAAATTGTAAGTAAGGAAGGAGACAGAATAATGATAACCATAGATACACGAAAACATTCAGTATCTTCTGTAATGAAAATGATTCTAAAAAAATATGAAGTAGATGATATAACTATTTCAGAACCATCTATTGAAGAAAATGTTAGAAAGATTTACAGAGGAGAATTATAATGTTTTCAAGATATTATGGAGTTCTATTAATAAAATTTAGAGAAGCATTCGCTTATAGATTTAATTATTTTGTGAAAATTGCCTCAAATTTTATTAGTCTTCTTATTATCTGGTTTATTTGGAAAGCAATATTTGCAGCATCAACAGGCGTAATGGCAGGGTTTACATTTGATAGCATGATGATATACATGTCATTAATAATTGTACTCAATTGGTTGTTTTCTTCTTTCGAAGAGCATACTATGGAATTTGAGGTAAGAAGTGGAGCCATTGCGATGTATTTAATTAAACCAATATCTTATCCAATTACTTGTTTTTTCAGAGGCATCGGATCAAGAATTTCTACTTTGATATTGCAAATTTCTCCATTTTTACTAACTGCAATCTTTTTAGTAAAATTAACATGGCCTGTTTCCTGGTGGTTTTTCCCAAGCGTTTTACTTAGCTATTTGATAAGTTTCAATTTAATATTTATGACAGGATTATGGGCGTTTTATTCAAGTGGTCATATTTGGGGGATAAGACTTTCGAGACAACTAATGCAAAATATATTTTCAGGTGCTCTGATACCATTAGCATTTTTCCCATTATGGCTTATGGATATAGCAAATGTGCTTCCATTCATAGCAATAATTCACATACCAGTTTCAATATATCTTGGTGCAATTTCCGGAACAACAATACTACCATCAGTCGGATTACAAATATTTTGGGTGTTGGTAATGTCTGGACTTTCATACTTATTATGGGCTAAAACAAGAAAAAAGATATTCGTGCAGGGTGGTTAAATGAGTAAACTAAAATTAATATGGAAATTTTTCATGATAAACGTGCGGCAGAATTTAGAATATAGATTAAATGCAACAATCGGGACGATAGCAATAGCTCTTACAAACATACCATCGATAATATTTTTTTGGATAATCTTTTCAAATATACCAACACTTAATGGTTGGGGGATTGGTGAAATATTATTTATGGTGGGAATAGGAGCACTTGCACACGGAACATTTCACACATTTTTCTCAGGTGTATCTGGATGGCAAATCGAACAATTAATCAGACAAGGTAATATGGATAGAATACTTCTAAAACCATTAAGTGTTATACCGCATTTAGCAATGGAAGGATCATTTGATGTAGATGGACTTGGAGATATTATTTCCGGTTTGATTATAATATTTATTACATCGAACATGCTAGGACTACAATGGAATATATTTAATTCATCATTGTTAGTATTGTTTGTTTTAAGTTCAGCTGTTATAATAGCGTCATTTCATTTGATAATAGGAACACTTTCTTTTTGGGTTACAAGATCAGGCGCATTGATAGATTTATTTTATACAGTGATGAGATTTGGGGAATATCCGTTAGATATCTATAATCTATCTACGAAAATTATGCTAACTGTAATTATTCCTGTAGGATTTATTAATTATTATCCAGCGCAAATATTTTTAGGAAAAGGATTATGGGTGCCAGCAGCATATCTTACTCCAGTAGTTGCAATAATAATGTATGCAATCGCCCATAGGTTTTGGGACTATGGGCTAAAGCATTACACTTCTACAGGTAGCTAGGTACAGCTTCTACTTTAAACGAATATTCACCTAGATTTGCAGCTGGACTAAATTCATGTTTTATGTAAATATATGCATCACTTGGCTGAACGACTATTGGGTTTGTTAATGTTGTATTCTTTCCATCATTTACTACAGATAGTACTACATCTTCAGAAGTTCCACCACTTATTATTGTTGCCGTAATGTTTAGATTTACTGGAACATTTGCTGAGTTAACTAATTTTATTTCTGGAGAATATTTACTTTCTCCTTGTTTTGCAGATATCGTATAGTTGATATCAATTGATGAACCCATTATGTCCATTTTCATTGCTTGATCAACTGTCGCATATCCTGTTACTGTTCCGTATGAATTCAATACAGCTAGTCCTATTCCTGTTCCAAACAATGTGACTAGCACACCGGCCACTATGAAGATTTTATTTTTCATATTTAGAAAGAAAGAGTAAGTTTAGAATAAAGACTGTTTACCCATGATGGTAGAACTATTTTTTAGCAATCTTACTGTAATCTAATAGAACTTTCATTGATCTAATAGCACGTTCAGGTGTTGGATAAACTGGTAGACCAAGTTTTTCAAGTTTTTTAGTTCTTTCTTGTGTATAAGCTCCACCCATTGCACAAACTACAATTGGCTTACCATGTATTTTTGTATCTCTAAGAACATCAAGAATTTCATCATTCATTGTTGGTAGTTGTAATAATGTTATAATAACAAGTCCAGCTATTGATTTATCTTTAAGTACTGCAGCGATTGCTTTCTGATATCGTTCTGTTGTCGCATCACCAGTTAGGTCAACTGGGTTAGTAAATGACGCGTATTTAGGTAAAAACTTCTTTAATGCATTCTCAGCATCTTTAGAAAGATTAACTACGTCAAATCCATTTTTAATGGCATAATCAGTGGCGATGACTCCAAATCCACCACCGTTTGTGATTATTCCTATTTTGTTACTCTTTAAGCCTGGTTGTGACGATAAAATCTTTGCATAATCTAAAATATCCTCTGTTGTCTCTGCTTCTATGATTCCGCACTGCTTAAATGCCGCAGAATACACTTCTTCAGGACCTGCTAGTGCGCCAGTATGTGACGTTACAGCAACGCTTCCTTTATGAGTCTTTCCAGATTTGAAAGCAATGATTGGCTTGCTAGATACGATTTTTTTAGCCTTGCTTATTAATTCGGCACCTTTTTGTGTCGATTCTAAGTATAATACAATACAACGAGTCTCTACATCCTTTCCAAGGTATTCTAATAGCTCGATTTCATCTACATCTATCTTGTTTCCAATAGACGCAAACTTACTTACACCAACGCCTTCTGAAGACGCTAAGTCGAGTAAACAAGCTCCAACAGCTCCAGACTGTGTAATAATACCTATTGAACCATCTGAAGGTCTTTTAAGCCTTTTTCGGTCTAAAAACATTGTGTCTAGCTTATTTGGTGTAAATGTACCTATACAATTAGGTCCTATCATTCTAATCTTGTTTTTTAGCTTTTCAAGGCTTAATTCTTTCGCTTTTTCACCAATCTCGCTGAAACCAGCTGATATAATAATAACACCCTTTACTTTCTTTTTAATACACTCTTCAACTGATGATTTAACTAGATCGGCAGGAACAGCGATTACAGCTAGGTCTATCGGTTCCTCAATCTCTTTTAAGTCAGGAAAGACCTCTAAACCAAGTATTTCATTAGTATTAGGGTTTATAGGGTATATTTTACAATTATAAGAACTTTTAACATTCTCTAAGATAACATGACCAACTTTGCCAGGAGTTCTGCTAGCGCCTATTACTGCAATAGATTTTGGATTAAAGAATACATCAAGGTTTGCCATTCATCTTATATAGCATACCTTCTATTTAAATTATGCCGTAAGCTTGAAGACTTGTGCACCTTCTTTAACCGGATGTGATATTTTCATACCAACATCCATTCCAACTTTAGCAACTGGTATGTTTTTATGTTCAACTTGCATTGATTCTACAATCTGTTCAAATGCTTCTCCATCTTTTTCAATAGAGATCTTATCTCCAGTTTTTAATTCTGCAGAAAGTTGAACTACTGCCACGTTTATTTTTGGAAAGAAGTGCGTTATTTTTCCTACAAGTATTTTATTCATAGATACACCTAATAATTATGCGCTTTAGAAAGTTAAAAGTTTATCTATGAGTGGTATTTATATACTTTTCGGTAGTAATATATTTATGACAAAATTCGGATTGAAACAAGCAAAAAAGTTTCTCGGAGAATTGCAAATAGAAAAAGCTAGACCTTCATATGATTTGATGAAAGTAACTCATAAAGAAATAGATATGCTTGTGGACGAATATGCTAGTTTACTACTTAGTTCAATAGCACTTCCCAAAATAAAAGAGAAAATAGAACTGCGAATAAATAGTTATGATATTCCTATGAATGATCCAGTTCTAATTGCTCCAATTAAAGCGTTGGAGGCATGTTTAGGTCCAACAGAAGATGATACAATGATTGTTGACATGGTAGGAAAGTATGCGACTGAAGCTAATCTTACTGTTAAAGAAGAAACAAAAATACAAACAATCGCAGGAAAATTCGGATATAAACTTGAAAATTGGATAACACTATAAATAAAAACATAGTATTCTAATTTCTACAAAACAATTAAAGTTCAAATTCAAATAAAGTCTTTATATGCTCTGGTAGATAACTAAATTCAGGTGATAAATTATGGCAGCAAGAAAACGAACAGTAAAAGCACAAGCAACAAATTCATGTAATTGTGTAGGTATGAGTCACCATCATTGTGGGTTCATGCCAATATTGCTAGGTATTGCAATGTTGTTAGCAGTGTTCTTGAGATACATGGGATACAGTTACAAAATGATTGTAGCAGTATTTGGCGTTCTATTGATTCTTAAGGGAATCATGAAAATGACAATGCACAAATAAGAAAAATCTTTTTTTATTTTCTTTTATATATTTTCAATCATTTAGCATAGGCTATCCAAATTCCCTTATATCTCATTTCATAATTGTTAGTTTATGTATGTTACAATCAGCGGCGTGCACGGGATTGGGAAATCTTCTATCTGTAACCTTCTAGTTAAAAGAAATAAATGGGAATTGCTTCCAGAGATTCTTGATGTTTTAGTGTCGCCGCCGGTCTTTGGGCCGAAATCAGATAATAAATTATTATCAGAACTTTGGTTTATGCGTCAAATGATTGTAAGAGAAAATAAGATAAGAAGTTCGCCCGGACCAATAATACTCTGCGATAGAGGTTGGCATGACGTGTTAATTTATTCTAAAGTTCTTCTTAGCGAAAATGAATTTAATGTATTTCAGAGTGTTATATCAGCGATACCTAAGAAGTTTCCAGATCTAGAAATAGTACTTTGGGCTGAAAATAAAAAGGTTATGGAGAGAATAAATAGCAGAAACAGAAACAATCTTGGTTCCTGGGGCGAAGATGATTTAGAATATTTAAAAAGTGTTAACGAATTATATAAGAAATATCATGATGATTTTAAAGATGTTAAAAATATTGTTTTAGTTGATGCATCTGGTTCATTAGAAGATACATATTCTCAAGTTAGAGCAACAATTGATAATTTTTTGCGTTGATAGTTTTTTAATCACTTACTGAAAATAAATTTTATGCCAAAAATCAAGCATAAATACTTTACTTCACCAGTTTAAACTATGATAACGAGTTCTCTTGATGAAAATATTCTTAAAAGTTCAAAATTAATCATGTCGCACGAAGCTATGATGGCAACTGAAGTCATTTTAGAAGATGAAGAAATGATTTGTAGTAGTTGCGATATAGATACGTCTTTAGATATGTCTGAATTTGCGCAAGATTTCATATGGCATCCTGCGAAGAAATATTAAATTTCTTATTTCTTTCTCTTAGTTGCTATTTTCTTTCTCTTTTTTACTGCCATTGTATCACAATTATTCTATAATTCGAATGTCGGCTATGTGGCATCCTTTATCATCACAAAATACTGGATTCATGTCCATTTCGTTTATTCCGTTTTTCAAAGCGAAGTTTCCAACCCTTACTAAAAGATCATAAAGTGAATTAAAATTAATTGGAGGTTTACCACGTGCGCCAGCAAGCATTTCATAGCCAGCCAATTCTTTAACCATTGCTTCAGCATCACTAACAGCAATAGGACAAACTCTAAATTTAACATCTTTGAACACTTCTACATAGATTCCTCCAAGTCCGACAGAAACAACACAACCGAATTGTGGATCTGATTTAGCACCAATAATAAGTTCAATACCGTCTTTGAATTCCTGGGCTAAAACTTTTTCAGCACCTTTAATTTTCATTAATTTTTTAAATGCTTCATCTGCTTCTTCAGGAGTATTTACTTTGATAATTCCATCTACTTCTGTTTTGTGTACAATTTTTGTACTAGAAACTTTAAACATGCAAGGAAATCCTATAGCTTTTAATGAAGGTATGTCTTTCTCAGTTTTTAAGAAAATAGTTTTTAGAGTAGGTAATTTAGCAGACTTAACCATATCGTATGCTTTATTATCATCTAGCTTTTCTATTATTGGTAGTTTGATAGCTGATTTATGTTTAGATTTGGTCACTGGTTTACGTACAGGTTTAGAAACCCTTTTTACGACTTTTTTATGAATAATAGCCTTTTTTACAGTCTTTGGCTTAGGTTTAGAATGTTTTACAACTTTTTTTACAGGTTTCTTAAAAAGAGTGAATGCCATGTATCATTATGTGGTTAACTTTTATTTAAATGTTCTATGAGTATTGATATTATGGATTTCACACTGATAGGTTTACCATACGATGAAACACAGACATTTCGTAAAGGGGCAAGCAAAGCACCAGATATGATTAGAAGTATTTTTCCTAAACTAGAGACGTTTGTTAATGGCGTTGATTTAACAGAACATTTTATTGAAGATCTCGGCAATCTGACTAAAGAGCAACTATCTACTGCGAATATTACAAAGTTTCCTATTTTTATCGGTGGTGAACACACGGTTACGGAGTGGGCTGTCGATAAACTGAAACCTAAAAATGTTGTTATCTTTGATGCGCATCCTGACTGTGAAGATAGTGGTAAGCACGATGGAGTTACAAAACGCCTTGCTGGGAAGGGATATAATACCTATATTATAGCATATGGGCTGAGAACTATATCTAAAAAAGAACAAGAATACTTGAATAGTGGAAAAGTTAAAGTTATTGACGCAAGTGAACTTGCTACACTGAAAGGTGATACGTTTGTTTCTTTTGATTTAGATATTTTAGATCCAGCAGTATTACCAGCTGTAGGTAATCCAGAACCAAGTGGTTTGTCTTTTGGAGAATTAATTGCGATATTCAATATGCTTGAAAATGCAAATATTGTTGGTGTTGATTTTGTTGAATACACACCGACTGAGAAGGATAATGATATTTATTTATCTATAGCTGGAAAATTAATATATTCTATAATGAGTGAAATTATAAGAAAAAAAGAAAATAAAATTGCCTAATTTAGAATCCCATTATTCCAGTCTGTTCTTCGCTAGAAGATGCAGGTTCTTCAGGCATTGTTGGTGTTATGTGTTTTATGATTACAACATCACTTACATTATCTACAAGTCTGTAAGGTATGATTACTCCTTTTTTACCACCAACTACGTTAGCTAAAAATGAACCTCTAGATGCTTCTATTACCAACGAATCTACTCTGAATTTAGTCAGATCTACAGAAAGGTCTACAACTTTCCCACAAAAACTACCCTTATTGGTAAATACATCCTTACCCATCATTTCTGTTGCGTTTTTTACAGTTATTCCCATGTTTTTTACCTCCTAAAATAATACAATCGTATTAAATAACTACGAGTGTCTAATAAATAAATAACTGCGTTGATATATAAAGTTTATAGGAATGCTGGGGTCGCGCAGCTTGGTAACGCGCAGGCCTGCTAAGTCTGTTTCCCTTTCGGGATTCGTGGGTTCAAATCCCACCTCCAGCGCCATTATGCTGATTTTATGAAAATTACAAATAATATCATAAAAGAGATTAAACAAAATATTCATTCAACTGTAAAAGACAAGAAAAAATTGCAGAAATTAATAGATTCTTATTTCCCTGGTGGAAAGGCTTACGGAGCAAGAAATCCAGAAGTTAGAAAAATAGCTAAAAAATATTTAAAAGAATTGAAAAAAGATAAAAAAATTTTACTTAAAGTTTCTAAAGAACTTTGGAAAGACGGCCACATTGAACCAAGAATAATTGCTTCTATTTTTATTGGTTCAATTATATATGAAAAAGAGTCTATCGTATTAATTAAGAAATGGGTGCCAACTTTAGATAATTGGGCAAACGCAGATTTACTGATGGGTGAAACGAAAAGATACTGGATTGAACATTCTAAAGAAACTTTAGTATATTCTAAAAAATTAATCAAATCTAAAAATCCATGGGATAGAAGATTTGGTTTAATAATTCTAATATTTCCAATTCGACGACATAAAATAACTAAAAAACAAGCAACTGATATTGCCAACAGATTAAAAGATGATAGAGAAAAATATGTAAGAAAAGGATATATCTGGCTAATGGACCAAATATCTAAATCATAGAAATAGTGCTTCAACTCGATTCAATATTCAAATTTTTAATAAAAAATAAAGATATAAATATTCTAAACCTATCTTATTTATGAAATTAATAATTGTAAGACATGGTGATATAGGTACTGTAAAAAATACCTTTACAGGTAAAACTGATAAGCTTCTAACAGAAAACGGTAAAGAAGAAGCTAAGAAGCTTGCTCAAGAACTTTCTAAATTTAAAATTGATAAAATATATTCTAGTCCATATATTAGAGCAGTTCAAACTGCAGAGGAAATATCAAAAATTGTAAAAAGAAATGTTATAATAACTAATGCTCTCAAGGAAGTAGATTTTGGTATTTTTGATGGGCTTACATCTGAAGAAG
Organism: Nanobdellota archaeon; assembly: GCA_018901755.1. Taxonomy (GTDB): domain Archaea; phylum Aenigmatarchaeota; class Aenigmatarchaeia; order Aenigmatarchaeales; family Aenigmatarchaeaceae; genus JAHIDZ01. The sequence continues at coordinate 22,651 of JAHIDZ010000001.1, forward strand.
CACTTGAAAAATATCCAAATCTATTTGAAAACCGATTAAAAGATAAATGGAACTATAAAATATTAGATGGGGAAAGTTATTCTGGTGCTTCAGCAAGAGTTATAAATTTTATTAATTCAATTGTTTCAGAAACTGAAGATAATATTATTCTTGTTACACACGCAACACTGATAAAGATAATAATGGTTTCTATCTTGAATAAAAAACTTGAAGATGTCGAAAAGGATTATATAAAAACAGCTTCATATCGAATAATAGAATTTAAAGATGGAAAATTTAACTAGATTTCTTTTGATGCTCGAAGAAATATGGTTTTGTTATATTATGTTGTTTTAATTCTGATTCTATAAAATTGTCAATTTCGCGAGTATTGCTACCACATATAAGTTCTCTATTAATATTAAATGTTTTTTGAGCTCCCCATACTCTCTCTTGTGTATCCTGTATAATGGATGCATCAAGCATGGTTAATATTTTTGGGGCAATGAAATCGGGTATATGTTCAATAAATTCTAAAAAATTGAATTCGTTTTTTTCAGCTTCAGCGTGTAGATTATTTTTATCGAAGTGATATATGAGCCCGTATAAATTTTTGTTAGCTGCCGTATAAAAGCAATGTGAATGAAGTTTTAAGACCGGTAAGTTCAACAGAATATCATATTCTTTTAAATTGGCTATTCTAAAATTAGTATTATTATATGAGCACTGTTTAAAACTGAAATCATACATACTTACGATATCTGTTTTATGTTCTTCTGCAACGGTTTTCAATTTTAATCCATTAATAATTTGTTTAGAACGTTCTTCTATTTGTTTGTCGGCCAACATAGCCGATAGAAATCCAGCAATATATGAATCGCCAGCGCCTACATGATTTATTTGTTCTGTTTCAAATGGAGCAATTTGTATATTTTTCCCCTTATTTTTTATTACTGATCCATTTTTTCCAAGTGTTACTACCACAATGTCTGAAAAGCCATTAAGGTATTCTGTTGCGCTATCAACGTTTTCCGTTCCAGAAATTTTTTTAGCTTCAGATTCGTTTGAAAATATAATATTAGCTTTCCGTATTACTTTTTCTAATAATCTGTTGTCCATTATTTTAGTTCCGCTAAGATTTAGTGCAATAATAGAGAAATTTGAGGCATAATCAACTATTTCTAACATATTTTCGTACGAATTTCCAATAAAAGAATATATGCTCGTGTTAAATATGTCGCATTTTTCTATTAACGTTTTGGTATCTTCATCAAAAACAAGATCATCGGATGATCCATAGTTGCATACATTTGTAACATCATTTTTTACTTTGAAATTAAAAATATATGGCGTACATTTGTGCGAGTGTTGAAAATGGCATTCTACACCGTTTTCTTTTAAAATCTCTTCATATTCTTTACCATTTTCATCTGTACCAACACATGCTACTAGCTGGGAGTTGGCCCCTAAAATAGACATCAAAGAGGCGGTATTTCCTTCACTTCCACCATAGTACTTTCTTGGTTTATATGGCTTGAGCATTTTTAATATTTCTTCTGGCTTTTGCTTCAAATAATTTACTTTTCCAATTTCATAGTTATTTTCATGTAGGAATATATTATCTTTTAATTCGATAAAATAGTCTATCATGGGTCTTCCGATAGCCAAGAATGATGACATAATTTAATAATATATAGTAAACTATAAATATTGATATTTTAAATGACATACAATAAAGATATAAATATTCTAAATACAACTAGTTATTACGATGCTCCCATCGTCTAGTCCGGTCAAGGATCCGAGCCTTTCGAATTCTATTCGAAAGGATTGAGCCTGTTGGCTATGAATAGGATAAAGACAGCTCGTGATGACACGAATTTTTGGTGTCACGAGAAACTTGGGTTCAAATCCCAGTGGGAGCACCATGATTCTATTACCCCTTACGGATACGTGGAACGAATCGTAATAAGGATACTTCTATAAGTAAAAATTAAAGGGTGATAGAAGTGGATATCCACCAAACCGAGCAGAGATTAAAAACACTTTGGATCAGGACAGAAAAATATTGCGTTAAAGATATTGATAACATTAGAAAATTCCAGGATGAAATGTTTGCAAACGGACTTTCAAACAACAGAGCTTTGCTGTATCTGAATGCGATTTATTCTATTTCCAAGATCACTGAAAAGAAACTTGCTGATTTGACTAAAGACGAAATAAAAGAAATTGTCGCTGAAATAGAACGAAGCAATAAAGCTGAATGGACTAAAGTAAAATACAAACTAACCTTAAAGAAGTTCTATCAATTTGTGGAAAAACTTGAATGGTACTCCAAAGAATATCCTGACCGGGTTAAATGGATAAACTCAGGAGCTAGAAAATCTAAACTTTTAAGACCAATTATTCTGACTGAAGACGAAGTTAAAAGATTGTTTAAAGCAGCTGAACGAGGAAGAGAAAAAGCAATGTGCTCGTTTATGTACGAGAGCGGTTGCAGATGCCCGGACGAATTGTTTCATATGAAAGTTGGAGATGTTGAATTTGATGAGTATGGAGCTAAAGTTAAACTGACTTCAGGAAAAGTAGGAACGAGAAATATAAGAATTATTTCAAGCGTGCCGTATATGAAAATATGGATAAATGAGGATCATCCTTAAGGAATTGGCTAAAACAGAGCTGATCAAGATAGTGCCAAATCGCGGAATCAGAATCCTGGACACAGATAAAACAAAAGAAATTATGGCCAGTCAGTTGCCTGAATGGTACACTGAACTGATGGAAAAGTATGTAAAAGAGATGAAACAAACAATAAAAGTTTAGAGCTATTGGGTGACTACGTTTTCTTATTTTGTAGTCACCTATTTTTCTATAAGTTAACTATAATTATTATTTCTCTATAATTACTTTAGTCTTATCTAAGATCTTCTTAGCTAAATCTAAAAGTTCACTTAATATTTTATCTTCTAATGATAATTTTGTAGTGTACTGATACATTTCTCTTATATTAACAGCTGTAGGTTCTTCGTGTCTTTCTTCTATATCAAGAATAGTTATTTTATCCATATCTTCTTTCTCAATATCAATAGAACCGTCTTCAATTAAACTCTCTATTAGAGCAAATGTGCATTCCTGATTTCTGCTCTCATATCCAAATTTTGCGATAATAGACAGAAAGCAATGATACATTGTATAAAATAAAGTGCTTGAGCACCAGTCTGTATATCCTCCTTTTTGCAGATATAAAGTTGCTTTAAGATTATGTTCAGCTTTCATTATATGCTCTCTTGCTTTATTTATGTCAGGTTCTGTTTTAAGCAGACCTCTATGTGTTTTGCCTTCTTTTATTTCTTTTTCTGCTTTGCTTAAGCACCATTTTATCTTATTCTCTGCATGACTCATTGTAAATCTCCAAAAACTTTTCTTCTCCAAATACAATAATGCCACTTATTGCATTTAAAACGACCTTATCTCTTTTTTTAATATTGCTAATCATGTCTTCAGGCGACTGATAAACAGGATGTATTTTTTTGACATTTATATCATTTAGTTCTTTTATTTCTTTTTTCAGGTTTTCAAATTTCTTCTGATCTGTCACAAACAAGACGTCGATGTCGTTAGGTTCCTTATCTTTTAACACAGAACCGAATAAAATTGATATGTCAGAACTTTTTATTTTCTTTATTTCATTTACCCATCTTTTAATTATCCCGACAGAGCTTGTAGATTCTCTGGATAATAGGAGTTTGATATAATTTCTTGAATAATTATTTTTAGTGTCTATTCTATAGATAGTTGATCTTCCAATTTTCTTTGGTATTAATATTGATTCCTTTTCCAGCTTTTTTAGTATCTTTAATGCTCCCATTGAACTTATCCCTGAAATCTTCGAAATGCTATTTGCATTGTACATGATATGCGGATTTTTTATAATGCTCAATACGATTTTCATTTCATTTTCAGTTATATCCTTATATAAACTCATAGTTTATATATATAAACCCGTAGTTTATAAAGCTATTACTTTGTTTATTTTTCTCTAAAATCATGAAAGAAGAAATTTCAAAAATAAGAGTTGGATATAAATTACTTGCTATTACAATAATGTTTATTGGAGTATTCCTAATATTATAATGGTGTTTGAATGAAAGAAAATAGAGTATCAATTGAAATCAATTGTTCAGCTTCAAAGATTTTCAAGTTTACCATAAATCCTGCTAACACACATTTATGGATTGATAGTATTGTTCGTGAGGAAACTAATGAATCCCCCACAAAAATTGGAACCGAATACAAAAATCTTAATAAGCAAGGCAAATGGGCAGCCTATACAATTGTTCAGTTCGAGCCGAATAAGATGTTTGAACTGAAGAAGAAGAATAGCTTCTATCATGTTCGTTACATATTTGAACCAGTTTCTGACCACAAAACAAAATTTACTTATTTTGAGTGGGTCGAAAAAGGCGAATTGGAAGAACCATTTTCTCTAACTGTCTTGGAAAAACTCAGAGAAATTGTTGAAACGGATAAAGGTGAATAGATGAGTTTCATACTTTGTTATATTACAAATTCAAGCGAAGAAGAAGCATTGAAGATAATTAATTATTTAACTGAAAAGAGAATAGTTGCTTGTGGAAACGCATTTCCAATTAAAAGTGCTTTTTGGTGGAAAGGAAAGATTGATAACACAAATGAATGGGTAGCTATTATTAAGACTAAGGAAGAAAATTGGGAGAAAGTAAAAGAAGAGGTTAAGAAAATACATTCATATGAAATTCCATGTATTATTAAGATTAAAGTTGAAGCAAATGAAGATTATGAAAAGTGGTTGAATGAAGAGGTAAGGTAAATGATTGAATTAAAACCAGGTATTTACAAACATTTCAAAGGAAATATGTATGAAGCAATAGGTGTAGCCAGACATTCGGAAACATTAGAAGAACTTGTTGTTTACAAAGCACTTTATGACCATCCAAAATATGGAACAGATTCAATTTGGGTTAGACCATTAAAGATGTTTATTGAGAACGTTATGGTCGAAGGTAAGGAAGTTCCGAGGTTTAAGTTTGTTGAAGAGGTGAAATAACATGAAAAAAATATATAATTTTATCTCGTTTATACTTGCCGCGCCAATTGTAGCAATTTATGTTTCAATTATATTTGCATTTTTTGGTCCAGAACAATTTGTTAATATGAATAGAATAGTTGCTGCTTTTTTAGGATCATTATTTCTGGGTGTAATACCCCTAACAACAACAGTCATGTTGTATAAATTTAAGGCCATAAATGATGTTGCACCAAAAAAAGAAGACCGCCCAATGGGTTATGTGGTTGGTATAATGAGTTTCATATTTGCTCTCATACTGTTTTATTATTTCGATTCACGTGTGATGTTTTTAATATCATTGGCATATATTGTTGTTAGTTCAGTTTCATTGTTAGTAAATAAATTTTCAAAGCTAAGCGTGCACGTAGCAGGTGTGATTGGTCCAATTACGGCACTTGTTTATGTGTTTGGATTAGGTTTAATTCCACTGTATGTCTTAGTTCTTCCTGTTGCCTATGCAAGAATAAAGTTAAAGGCGCATAGTTTAATGGAAGTACTGTTGGGTGTTATTGTAGGATTCAGTGTTACATATTTGACCTATTTTATAATGTGGTAAACGCGTCTTTGAGAAGCATTTAAATCCTTTTCTATTCTATTATAATTATGAATAAAGTTGACGGTATCAGAAGCAAACCATCATATGATATTATTGAGAGTATGCCGGATGGTTCAATAAAAAAATACTTTAATAAACACTGGAGCAGAACCCATTCTTTAGCTAATATAATTCATGATTGTGAACAGGACGGTTATAATTTTGATAAAGAAGCGGGAATGTTATTTAAACCGAGAAAAATCGCAGAAGAGGAACTTAACAAAACATGTTTAGACATTGTATTTTTAAGACCGAGTACACTTCATTATCATCCAGACGTTATAGAATTGGTAAAATATAAAAGCGGTGCAGGACAGTTGCATGAGTTTGGTTACAATTACTCTTCTGATAGTATTCTTGAAAATATGATAAATGGAAAAGTTCATAAAATTCATCAATTTTCACCTCGAAGATCGGAAAATTCATCTGCAATAGGTATTGATATAACACATGGATTTAAACCAAGTCCAAAACCCGGTTATTTAGAAATAGAGTTGGTTTGTTCTGGGATTTTAGATATGAATCAAGAAGTTACTATAAAGCCATTTAATGAGTGGTAGACCATTTCTTAAAATAGTTTAATTTTATGGGTCCGCTCAGCCAAATGACAACCGTTATATGGGTTTTAATAAGCAGATGTTAACTATTTATATACAAGTGTTAACAATCTATTAACATGTTAGAAGAGCTATTTTCATCAAAGGCAAGGGTAAAGATACTGGAGTTATTAATATTCAAACAGGAGCAGCTCCATATAAGAGAAATAGCGAGAAGAATAGACGTTTCTGCACCTTACGTGATCAAAGAATTAAATAAACTAAAAAAACTGAATTTGGTGGCAGAATCAAGAATAGCCAACATGAAACTTTATCGAATCAATAAAGCATCCCCCATTTACGAACCATTAAAGATAATATTCATGAGAACAGAAAATTTGGGGAAACACCTCAATGAGACTCTTAAAAACAAAAATATGAAATATGCTTTAATATATGGATCGTTCGCATCTGGCAGAGAAACTGAAAAAAGCGACATAGATTTATTAATCATTGGGTCCATAAAACAATCAGACATAATTGATGCGATAAGCGGTTTTGAAAGAAAGATGCTTAGGGAAGTAAATTATATCATATGGACTGAAAAGGAACTTGAAAAAAGAATTAAAGAAAAACATCATCTTTTAGTCGATATCGCTAAAAATCCTGTAATAATGATAATCGGGGATGAAGATGAATTCAGAAGAGCTGTTAAGTAAAGGCATGATAGAGGCATTGGACATAGACAGCAATCTAATCAAAAAGACGCTAACGCGCGGAGAAAAGAATCTAAAAAGTTCTAAGAAAATATTCAAAAGCGAAGAATATGACTGGACTTTGGCTGTCGCTTATAGCGCCATGCTCCAGGCTGGAAGAGCTCTGATGTTTTCTAAAGGCTATCGGCCAAAAGGTGAATTCAAGCATCTATCAGTCATAGAATTTGTTCATTCTGAATTCGGAGACAAGATTTCAAGCAAAATGATCAGATTATTTGATAATTACAGAAAAAAGAGAAACAAGATAGTATATGAAGAATATGACATTGTTTCAGAAGACGAGGCTGAAGAAGCTATTAAATTTGCAGATGAATTTTTGAATATGGTCAAGAAGATTTTAAAAGTAGCATAACGGTGAAATAAATGAAAAGAAAACTTATTATAGTTTGTTCGGAATGCAGGAAACCCTATGCTTTTAGGAAAAAAGGTTCAAATGAAATAGGAAGAGTTCCTTGCAAATGTGGTGCATCAATCTTAGTTATTACCAAACCTACTAAAGAAAAGATCAGGCGAAAAATGCTCAGAAAAATATTAAAACGTAAATTGTAAAGCTTCCAAACATTTAAATAATTATTAACTAACCATAATGAACGTTCCAATAAGTAAGAGCACTATTGCAATAATCTTTGTCCAAAGTACGCGTCCTTCAAATTCTTCTTTCATTATTTTGGGTCTAAACTTGCCTATAACAAATGCAAATAAACATACGAACAAAATGTTCAAAGATTTTAATGATGTTATCAATGATATTGGCCCAATTAGTGTGGCATATGAAACTAAAAGGAAAGCTATAAGGGCAAATGATTCTGATAGTAGCACCAGTTTTAGATTTCTGAAAATTTTATAATTGGTTGAAAAATTATGTCTGAGTTTTTTACTAAACCAAAGAGGAATTGTTCCAAGGAAAAATCCAAAGAACCCGCAAAATAGATAAATTGTATAGTCTAAGCCATTTGAAAGAACGAATTTCACCATCACTGTAGCTATTGCAAAAATGATGTTTGATAATATCACAAGCTCAAGAGATTTTATCTTTTTTGGAAGCCCTGCTTCAAATTTAAAAGATAATAAGAAAGAGCCAACAAACATTACAATTATTGCGAAATATATGAGTGGAGTGAATGTTTCATTTATTAAGAATGCTGCAAATATCGCAACGAAAATAGGGGTTGTGGCCATCAGTGGTATCACCCTCGAAACCTCATCATGTTTTATGGAATGTAAAATTAGTATAGCTGATAGAGCTCCCAATACACCAGAAGTTATGCCGAGAGCAAGATTCAGTAAAGAAGCAGAAAAATTAGGTATAATTAATAGGGTTGCTGTGGCATATATCAAATTCATAAGACATATGAGCATGACATAGGTAAGAGATCCGAAATCCCCCCTTAACACGTATTTTTGAATAATACTTGAGGCCGCATATAAGACAGCTACAAGCATGGTGATAATAACCCACAGCGGAATCATAGAAATATATTCAACTGTTTAACTTATTAAATTTTCTATCAATAAAGTATATTGGAGATGTATAGATGAAGATAATATTGAATATGAAAAAATCACTGGTAATAGAACCAAAACCGCCGTACAATTTTGATGCTACGATTTTCAAGCCATCTCACTATCCAGATCCACTGAGTAAATATGAGGCTGGGAAATACTGGTTTCCAATGAGATTCAAGAACAAGGTATATGGAATAAAAATGGAAAATCTCGGAATAGTAAACAGGCCAAAAATCAAGATTAGTATCTTCTATAAATCGAATTTATCAAAGAACGAAATGAAGGAAATTGTAGATGAACTGGATTATAGGCTTGAGTTTAATCGTGATATTTCAGAGTTCTTTAGAAGATTCAAAAACGATAAAGTGCTTTCGCCGTTCATAGCGAAATGGTATGGAATGCATGGAAGTTGCACCCATGATTTATACGGTCTTTTAATGGTGGGGATATTCCTGCAAAATGCTACTGTTAGGAGAACTGTTCAGATGACAGAAGCTATGCTAAAGAAATATGGTACTAAGGTTATATTTGATGGGAAGGAGGTCTATGAATTTTGGAAACCTGAGAAAATAATAAAGGTATCTGAAACAGATCTTAGAGCGCTGAAGGTAGGATACCGGGCTAAGCTGTTCATAAAACTCTCCGAGACGTTTGTTAAAGAGTACATTGATGAATTTGAACTGAGAAAAATGTCGGTAGAAAACGCTAAGAAAAAACTGATAAAATTATATGGTGTCGGACCAGAAACCGCACGCATTCTATTGCATGAGGCTTTGCACCATTACGATATATTTGAACATGTCTCGCCTTGGCAACAAAAGATATACTCAAAACTCCTATTTGGTAAGAAACTGGTTCCAGTTGAAAAGATAATTGGATATGTGAATAGTCACTGGGGCGAATGGTCGGTTCTTGCCACAAACTATATCTGGGAAGATATCTTTTGGAGAAGGAAACATGGAGAAAATATCCCTTGGCTGGAAAAGGAGATAAGGTTATAAGAATTGCTTCTAAATAATGTTTAAGGTGAAATAGGTGGAAAAAATAACTAAACCTTTAGATGCTAAAGATAAAGCAGGAATATTCACTGAAGGAATAAATTATTTCGTTACTGGTGAAAATTCTATATGGGGTAAAGGAGATAAAGAAACTTTAGAATTTTTAGATAAAGAAGAAATTAAAGGCAAATGGTTGAATTTAGCTTCAGGTGATGGGAGATACAATTTAAATTTATTGAAGAAAGCCAATTTTGTAGTAGCTTCTGATATTGATGAAAGTGCTTTAAGTAAATTATGGCACACCACTCCGGAAGAATATAGAAATAAATTAGAAACTAAAGTATTTGATATAGTTAAACCATTTCCGTTTGAAGGCAATTCGTTTGATGGTATTTTCTGTGCAGGAACTCTACATCTGTTCCCAGTAGAAGTTTTCAAGAAAATAATTAAAGAAATAGATAGAATACTTAAACCGGGGGGAAAGATTATAATTGATTTCGCAACTGATATTAAAAGAATTTCTTCAGAAGGCAAATTAATCACATTTGGGGATGAACCACTTTATACTTTGGAAGAAGCTAAAATATTATTAAAAGAACTTTTCAAAGATTACAAAACTATGATTAATGAGTTATCGGTGTTTGAAGAAGATTTTAAGGCATGCAATCCGCCATATAAATTTACTTGTAGAGGTGTTTTATTGGTAGCTGAAAAGGTGAATAGATGAAGTTAGCTGATATGACTTGGAAAGAAGCAACAGAAAAATGCAAAGATAAGATTATTCTTATTCCACATGGTTCAACAGAACAACACGGATATCATTTGCCATTAAAGACAGATGCCTTTATTGCTGAAAAGGTTTGTGAGATATTTTATGATTCTAAAGATGTTGTAGTTGCTCCGGTAATGAATTATACAGGTGTTAGGGCCGGAAAATTTAAACTTGGAACAGTTGGACCAAATGCCGATGAATATGAAGAGTGGCTAAAAGTAATTATTTCTGATTTTATGAAACTTAAACCAGGGAAAGTATTTTTCTTTTTAGGTCATGATGGAAAAACACAGAGATTGGTTTTGAATAAATTAATTGAAGTATATGGTGATAAGTTAGGTTATCTTGGTGCAGGAGATTGTGATATAAATGATATTACTGAAACAGGGGGTCATGCAGGTGAAGGAGAAACTTCATTGATGTTATATTTAGATCCTAAAAATGTTCAAATGGATAAAGCTGTCGACGAACCATGGCCTGAAGATACAACTAATGGTATAAGCGAAAGTGGTTCTGACGGATTTCCAACTAAGGCAACTGCTGAAAAAGGAAAACTTCTATTAGAGCTTTTTAGAAAAACGCTTAAAGAAAAGGTGTTTGGATGACGGAATTGTTTGATATATTAGATGAAAATGGAAATAAAACAGGTAAAACTGAAAATAAGAAAATAATACATGAAAAAGGTTTATGGCATTCAGCTGTTCATATTTGGATATATAATTCAAAAGGAGAGATATTGCTACAAAAAAGAGCTATGAATAAAGATTATTGGCCAGGTAGATGGGACATTTCGTCTGCCGGACATATTTCTGCAGGAGAAACGCCTGAACATAGTGTTGTTAGAGAACTTGAAGAAGAGCTTGGAATTAAGGTTATGCTATCAAATTTGAAAAAAATTAAAATTAGAAAATCGACAAATAGTGTTCCCGAAATAAACTACTATAATAATGAATTTGATCATGTATTTCTTTTTAGATTTGACGGCGATATATCAGAGTTAAAGTTTGAAGATGGCGAAGTTGAAAAAGTAAAGTTTATTTCAGCTGAGCGATTCGAGAAAGAGCTTAACGATAAAGAGCTTTTGAAAACATATGTCCCTCATAGACAGTATTATTTTGATATAATTGAAGCTGTGAAAAAAGAGCTGATCAAATGAAAATAATAATAAAGAGTCAAAGAAATAGTAGATTTCTATATCAACTTTCATCAATTTGTGTCTTAATTGGTGTTTTCATGTTTACTGCTTCATTATCATACATACAAAGTGGTTTATCTTTAGGCAATTCTTCTGATGGTACTGTAGGAATTTTATTTGGATTTGCAAACTATTTTATAAATTTTGGTGGTTATGTTGTTTTACTTGGCATTTTCTTTGCGTTTTTAGGATTTGGAATAGATTATGATGAAAACGAAAAGAGAAAAACTTTGAAAACAAATGATCCAGTTGGAAGATTTTTTAAATGGTGTAATAGATGATACAAGTTATAGTATATCTAAAAGCTATATTTACAGTTATATTAAAAAGGGCATCACTTGGTCTATTAATATTTTTAATTTATTCTGGTATTGCCAATTTCATTTTAAATTTTATGCAATTTGGCTATATTATACCAATAAACTCTAATTTGACTACAGCAATTATATTTGGAAGTATTGTAGGTTTTATTCAACATACTGTTTTACAAATAAGGAATAAGTGAAATTAATGTTATGAGGGGTTAAACACTTTTGATATGCGTACTCTGAGTTCGCTATTAAAATTTTAAAGAAACCCAATAGCAAAATCTTAGACCAATATCTAAAACTTATTAAGACATAATTTCATTTAATAATATGGTTACTCGTATACTTTGTTTCGGTGATTCGCATGTATGGGGATATATTCCTAATACGGACCATGAGAGATTTTCTGATAAAGAAAGGTTCCCAAAAATATTACAGAAATTATTAGGGTCGAAATATGAAATTATTGAAGAGGGATTAAATAGTAGGACATTAGTTTCTGAAGATACAAGACCTAATAAAGAGGGTAGAAGTGGGAGCACTTATTTGATTCCATGTTTAGATTCACACGACCCTATAGATTTAGTCATTCTTATGCTTGGTGCAAATGAATTAAAGCACAACTTCAATAATTCGTCTGAACAGATTGGAAACCTTTTAGAAAAACACTTTGTAAAGGTAATCTTAAAAAGAAAATCTCAATTTAGAAACACTTATCCTAAGTTAATAATTGTTTCTCCTCCAATAATAAATGAAGAAACAGAATATGCTCAAAAAAGATATATTGGAGGAACTGAGAAATCAAAACAATTAAGTAAAGTTTATGCGAAAATTGCTAAGAGAAATAATTGTGAATTTGTTGATACAAGTCAATTAAAAGTTGGTTCTGATGGGGTTCACATGACTAAAGAAAGTCATACTAAACTCGCAGAAATTATCATGAGTAAAATAACTCAATCTATGTAGGACGATTCTCGTGGGTCCACCACACCAAATGACAATCTTTATATTACCCCGAAAGCACATACAAATCACTACAGAAGCGCCTGAAAAGGTAATAGAAGCCCCTAACTCAGTGGGAGCACCAACTATTTTTTCTTATTTTATTACATATTGTAACCAATCAATATTTTTATATACTATAAATTCCATTAGAGAATAGATTGATATGAATTATAATTATCATCATAGAAAAATAATAAAGAAATTTGAAGGAAAAACAGACGAATTTACAAAATTATTTTCTGATAGTGAGATAAAGATATTATTATTATGGGCAATAATTGGACCATTCTGCGCATTAGGTTATATTGTTTGGTTGAAATATCCTAAACTAAGATTATTATCATTGATATTCTTTTTAGCCAATATGATATATTTCGTAGGACAGTTAGGCGGTATTTTATATATCCTACCAAAGGCTAATATTATACTAAGTAGACTATTCGTATAATGAAAATTGAGGTGAAATAAAATGGCATTAGTTGTAAAAAACGCAGTAAAGAAATCTACAAAATTGAGAACATCTGGAGATTTTATCAAAGCATTAGATAAACATGTTGCAGAAATTATGAAAACAGCAGAAGTAAGATGCAAAGCAAACGGAAGAGCAACAATAAGACCTTGCGATTTATAGGGAACTAGGTTCCCTCCTATTTTTCTTTTTCAGTTAATTTTATAACAACATAATATTATTCTTGTTTATGGATCCATTATCATTTTTAGCAGTATTTGCTATAGGAATTATAGCTGCATTTATGGGTAATTTTGCAGGCGGAGGAGGAGGATTACTCTCGATACCGTTATTGATATTTTTAGGATTGCCGCCAGCTATAGCAGTTGCAACGAATAAATTCGGGGCGCTAGGTGTCTGCGGTTCAGCGGTGTATAAATTCTCTAAAGCAAAAAAAATTGATTTCAAAAATGCCGCGCCGTTTATAATAATATCTGTAATTGGGGCAGCAATCGGCGCAAATGTGCTTCTAACGTTAGATCAGGCGTTACTTATGAAAATCATAGGCGTGATAATTCTTTTACTGCTCCCGGCGATATTTCTGAAAAAAGATTTTGGACTAAAGAGGAACCGTGTTGCTAAGAAAGGCAGAACATTGGGTTACATGATATATTTCTGTATTGCCATTTACAATGGATTTATGGGCGCGGCTGCCGGGTTATTTTCAATATTTTCACTTACTAGATTATTTGGATATACTCTCATAGAATCAATTGCGCTGGATAAGTTTGTTTTATTATTCAATACAATAATAGCTGTTATAATTTTCGCATCAGCAGGAATAATAAATTATGAGTTTGGTATTGCTATACTTTTAGGAATGACAGTCGGCGGGTATTTTGGCGCGAAGACCGCGATAGACAAAGGAAACAAGTATGTTAAAATTGCGTTCGGATTGGTCGTATTCGCATCTGCTATAAAACTATTATTCTTTTAAATATTTTAGAAATCCATTAAAATTAATGCGGGAGTCGCCCAGCTAGGTCAAATGGATGAATCCAGACCAAAGGCGCAAGCGTCATTTTGAGTAATGATTCAATATGATTGCGAAACTCAAGATCTTGTCGCTTAGTGCGTTCGCAAGTTCAAATCTTGCCTCCCGCACCATTTAAATCTCTTTGTTATTATATAGTTTTTTATGGTAAGTGAAGTAATTAACGGAGACGAATTTGTTCAAAAAGACATGCTTAGCAGAACAAAGCCATTCACAATAAATGAAATGGTGGAAAAACACAATCGCGGAAGCATATCAATAAATAACACAGCTGATTATCTTGTAAAATTTAAGAATGTATTCTATCAGACAATCGGATCAAAAAAACACTACATTAATAGAGATCATGTAAACCCAGAAGAAATTGCAAAAATTAGACTGAGTGATGGTTGCGCATATACTAGCAATGATGAAATTTTAAAAACAATATGTGAAGAGTTTTGCTCACGCCTTAATAGAAGAATACAATCTAATAACAGATGTAATGCATATTATTTTAAATTTATTAAGAAATAATTAAATTGCTCTAGCGTTTTTACCGACAACTCTTACGATATAGCCACACATTTTATTTTTAATGATTTTATCGTGAACAAGATTCATCTCGTTTATACTTTTTTTATTTTTATCAAAATCAGTGCTAAATTTATCAGGACATTGACTAACTAACTCTTCTGCCATACTTTTAATCCATCTTGTTTTTACTCTTCCCATATACACAACCTGTTAAATCTTTATCAACTCTCATATATAAATAGGTTATTGTAGGTGGATTAGTTATGGCTAAGTACATATCAGCATGCATCTTAGGCGTATTCGTTATAGAAGATGATGTTATTATAGATAAAGTGTTATTCAAAAAAGACGCAGAAGAAATAGCTAAAAAATTAGTTGATATCGAAAATACTGAAGAATTCGCTAAAATGAAGAAAAAGTATGGCGGAGAATATAGACCATCTGATTTCTTAACTAATAATATTGCAAAGATTGCAGCTGAAACTAGATTTGTAAGAGATAGAGCAGAGTTAAATGAACTTATGTCTAAAATTAGCGTTGCTCAGACAAAGACAAAAATATCTAAATTGGAAAGAAGAGATAAATTGATTATTCAAACAGTTTCTGCATTAAATGATTTGGATAGGATTCTTAATTATATGTCCGAGCGTTTAAGAGAATGGTACGGATTGCACTATCCAGAGATTAGAGCTAAAGATTATGAAAAATTTGCAGACGAGTTAGCTAACTGTGGACGAAGAGAGAATTTCAAAGATTTTACAACTTCAATGGGTATGGAATTAACTGATGATGATGTTAAGTTATTACAAAATTATGCACGGCAAACTAAGCAAATGTATGAACTGAAAAAACATATAGTTAATTATCTTGAACGAGCAGTTCCAATTGAAGTGCCAAATATCAATGCTCTTTTAGGAAGTATACTTGCAGCAAGATTACTTGCTAATGCTGGTTCACTTGAAAAGTTAGCAAAGATGCCTTCAAGCAAGATACAATTAATTGGCGCAGAGAAAGCATTGTTCAAATATCTTAAAGGACAGCAATCATCATCTCCTCGTTTTGGTATAATTTTTACTCATCCAGCAGTAAGTTCAGCGGCTAAAGAAAATCAGGGAAAAATAGCAAGACTATTATCATCTAAGTTAACATTGGCTGCAAAATGTGACTTCTATACTAAACGAGATATATCTAAAGAATTAAAGAAAGATTTTGAGGACAAAGTAAAAGAGGTTGTCTAATGTTTAAGCTAAGAATCACTCCGGAATTTTCCGAGTGGTTTGGTGCATGGATCGGTGACGGTGACCATTCTAGTATAAGACGATTGGCACTTTCAAACCAAGTAGTAGAATTATTGCATCTTCATATTAAGATTCTGACAGAATATTTTAACTTTCCTAGAGAAAGAATACTCGCAGAAGTTACGACAAGTAGTTTGGATGATAATCAAATTATAAGAGATCGATGGTCTAAATTACTTTTATTACCGCTTCAAAATATCAGGACTATAAACAGAAACCCAATCGCCAGAAAAGAATGCGCGAGAGTAATGGCAAATAACGTTGAAATAACTAAATTTGTTAGAAACAATATATCTACAATAAGAAAAAGAATACTAAATTCTAATAATGAAATCATGTGTGCATATTTAATGGGAATATTTGCGGCAGAAGGAAATGTTAGAACCGAAAAGCACCAAAAGCATGTTAGATTAGGTATGAAAACAATTGAAGATATAGATTTCGCAAAGCTTTTACTTGAGAAGATTGGAATAGAAACTAAATTGGCGATTAATACCAGTAATGACTGTTATGAACTTTCAATTTTCGGATATGAAAACTTATTGAAGTTTAGAGATTTCGGCGGATTTGGAAAGCATGAGTCAAAAAATATTATCCTAAACAGACAGCTTTCTACATATGGAAAGTTTCCTTGGTCTTATAGATACCAATGTCTTGAAGCAGTTCTAAGAAATGTCAATACAATTACAAATTATGACGCAGTTAATATATTTGATATGAATTATCATAATGCAAAGTTGATGTTATCTAGATTCAGCAAACAGGGTAAGTTAAGTGTTGATAAAACAAATAAAACTTATACCTATAAATTAAAGGAGATTTGATGTCTGATCAACAGATTAAAAAAGAATTAATTATCATTGCAAAAGATATTGCTAATAAATTAAGAAGACTACCGGAAATAAAAGCGATTGCCATTTATGGCGGAGTAGCAGAAGGTTATGCAGACAATTATTCTGATATCGATATAATTTGTTATTGTACTAAAACACCAAGTATTCGAAAAAGAAAAGAAGTTCTAGGTGTCATAGATATTAGACAACTTCCGGGTCATCCAGACACCGACGAGTTTCAATATAAGAACAAATATCCTAACATATTTTATTGTGAATATGTTCCATGGCTTGGAAGATTAATTGAAGATGCGTGTCGAAGTAGAAAATTGCACGATTCGTTTCTTATTAGTCATCTTCTTAATACGGTATCTCTATACGATCCAAATAAACTTTTAACTGGATGGAAATCTAAACTTCAACCGATTCTAAAAACACACTTATCATCTATCAAAGAGGGTTCATTTTCAAAATTAAAACATGAGTTATTGCAAATTGATATTTCAATTAAAAGAAAAAATATGATTCATATAAATCAAGAAATTTCAAAGATGATAGATTTATTTTTAATAGCTTTATATGCTTTGAATAATCAGCCATTCATGAGTTCCAAATGGAGTAAAGAAAGGATAAAAGTTTTTAAAATGAAACCAAAGAATTGTGTAAAGCATTTAGAGCAAATATCTTTACTTGGAAACAATACTAAAGATTTAAATAAAAAATTAAAATTATTAAAGAGTCTTATAAAAGACACGGACCCACTAATAACTAGGTAAATGATATGAAAGAAATATTTCAAGGAATTTATAATATAAATCAAAAGATTGCAACATTAAATTCTGCTCCAGGAACAAAACCATTCAATGAGATTCTTGTCACTATCGATGGTAAAGAATATAGACAGTGGGATCCGAATAGATCAAAAGCATCAGCAGCAATCGCTAAAGGAATTAAGCAATTTCCAATCGGAGAGGGCTGTGTTATACTTTATCTTGGTATTGCTCATGGGTTTACAGCTAGTTACTTCTCAGATATAATCGGCCCAAATGGCGTGATTTATGGTGTTGAGTTTTCAGATCGTTGTTTCAACGAATTATTGAGTATAGTTTCCAGCAGAAGAAATATAATTCCTATTCTAGCTGACGCAAGAAAGCCAGAAGATTTTGTAGAAAAAGTAATAGAGAAGGTTGACGTTGTTTATGTAGACATTGCTCAGCCAGATGCTACTGAGGTAGCGATAAGAAACTGTAAAAAATTCTTAAAACCACGAGGTTATTTAATGTTTACAATTAAGACACAATCAGTCGACGTAACTCAGTCTGTTAAATTGACAGTTAAACTTGAAATAGAAAAGATAGCTCAGGCCGGTTTTGAGATAATTGACTGGAAGATGCTTGATCCGTTTGAAGAATGCCACGGATTTGTTTTAGCTAGATTGAAGTAATTTCAAAACTTTTTCTTTAAATATAATAAAATCTTTAACATGCGCCCCGCCAGCTTTAACATGTCCACCACCTACTCCAATTCCTTCAGCGGCTTTTTTGAAAGTAGCGCCAACATCAAATTTGGTCGATCGTCCACTGACGCGATACCAATCATCTTTCTCGCGATAAATTATAATTGTCTTATCTGGATATTTTTCAAATAGCGCGTTCGATAGAACAGAGATAATACCATAGCGGCTTTTTATTTCATGGAAGTTTACCTCCTTCACACCGTGCATTTCAAATCTGATTACTTCATTTTCAATTTCTTTTCTTAATCGATCCATATAATCTCGATATTCGCTGTAAACAAAGTCCTCAACATTGTAACATCCTAGCATAAATCTAACAAGCTCTGGAAGTTTCTTAGCTTTCTTGAAAGTCTTGAAACCTTCAATCATCATTACTGCGTCTTTTTCGTTCTTCGTTCCTTTTAGTGCGGCATCACCAACTGCTCCAACTCGCATAATCCAATCAGTATCTTCTACACCAAGTTTAGTAACTATTTTATGAACAACCTGTGAGCAAGAAATATATTTATTTGGTTCTTTGAATCTAGGATTAATATGAACGAAACCAATTTTGTTTAAATCGTTTGCAATCGGATGGTGATCTATTACCATAACATCTTTTCCCTTAAGTCTTTCAAACCATTCTAGATATTGATCAACTGGATAATCAACAAATATTATTCTATCAAAATCATTTCCTAAATTTTTAAACACATCGTCACTTACGTCACCAGACATAAGCTCAGTGTCTTTGATGTATTTCATCATCATTGCTGCTGAGGCACATCCATCGGTGTCATTGTGAAAGAATATGACAGTTTTGCCAGAGGTGTTCTCTAAGAACTCTTCAGCTCTCATTTGCTTACACCAAATTCATATTTTTCTCCTTCAAATTCAAATGAATATTTTTCGCCTTTAATTGTACCAAATGTTATTGTACTTCCAGTGCTTTCTTTAATCATTTTTTCAGAACTTTTAAATTCATTTGGTAAATATAATTTTACTTTATCACCGACATTAAGTCCGAGTTTCTTTCTAGCGTCTTGTACAGCTCGTATTAACTCACGAAGTAACCATTCTTTTTTTAGCGCTTCCGTTACAGTCGTGTCTAGAATAATCCGTCCACCGTCAAATTCTTTACCTTTACCTTTTTCAGCCGTAAATATTAAATCATCTTTTGTTAATGTGAATCCAGCAACCTTTCTAATCTTTTCTTTTAATTTAGTTGCATCTTCTTTTACCAATGCGTCGGCTATTTGTTTAATATCTTTTCCAAACTTCTTTCCAGCTACAGCATAATTTAGTTTAACAGAATATTGTTCTTTTTTAGTTGAAAATTCGACGTCTTTAACATTTGCAGATTTCTTAACTAATTCTTTCATATCTTTAATTGTTTTCTTAACTTCATCATTTCCAGAAACAATTAGTTTAGGTAAGACATATTTTAATTTGATATTCTTTTCCTGTCTGTCAAAGTTAGAAGCTTCAACTATATTTTTAACAATCTTCATTTGTTTTTCTAATTTAGTATCTACCATTTTATTATCACATGCAGGCCAGTCTTCTAGATGTACAGATTCTTTTGATTTGAAGAATTTCTGATAAATATATTCCGTAGCAAACGGACAAACTGGAGCTAAAACTTTTGTTAATTTTTCTAAAACGTAATATAATACGCCACCTACTTCATCTGTTCTATTTCTAATATATTTGATGTATGATCTGCTTAGATCGTTTAAAATAAAATCATCAATAAGAGATAGGGCTTCATTATGTTTCATTTCCTTTACTTTTTTATCAAATTCTGGTATGATACTATTTACTCTAGATAATATCCATTTGTCTTCAACTGTTAGTTTTTTTATTGGTGTTTTCTTGCAATATGTTTCCATGAAATTAACTACATTCATTAATGTAGTAAGTGTACGAGATTCTGTCGCGATTTTATCCCAATCAAAGTTGAAATCCATAGTTGTATCTTCAATTAAGTAAAAGAATCTTAAAACATCAAGACCGTATTTTTCTGAAAATTCTGATGGACTTATTCCACCTTTAGATTTTGACAGTTTGTTTTTACTGTGCGCATCTAATACAAATCCATGCATTAATACATTCGTAAATGGTTTTTTATCAAAAGTAATGATACTTGCAATTATCTGAGAATTCCACCATCCTCTGAATTGGTCAGATCCCTCCATTATTAAATCAGCTGGCCACATTTCTTTGAATAGTTTCTTATCTTTAGGATATCCTATTGATGCCCATGAGCAAACACCAGAATCAAACCAAACGTCAAGTATATCTGGTATTCTTTTCATCATTGCGCCGCATTTACATTTTAATTCAATTTTGTCAATATACGGTCTGTGGATATCTGGAATTTTCTGAGGAAGTTCATCTGTCGAACCCAAAACTTTAATCTCATTACATTTATCACATGTCCATATTGGTAATGGTATTCCCCAATAACGTTGTCTAGATATTGGCCAGTCATCTAAAGATTGTAACCAGTTGTCAAATCTTTTTCCAGCCCAATCAGGACTCCATGTTACAGTATTATTTTCTTTAATTAATTTGTCACGGATCGCACTAATTTTGAAAAACCATTGCGGAACTGAAACAAATAGTAAAGGCGATTCGCATCTCCAGCAGTGTGGATATTCGTGTTCAATCTTTTCCGAATATACAAAAAGATTTTTATCTTGTAAATCTTCTATGACTATCTGATCTGCATCTTTAACAAATATTCCTTTATACTTTCCGGTTTCTTCTTTATATCTTCCTTCCATATTTACTGGAGATAAAACAGATAATCCAGCCTCTCGTCCAGCTTTATAATCTTCTAGACCGTGCCCAGGTGCAGTATGAACCAATCCAGTACCAGTCTCTAATGTTACAAACTGAGCCGAGTTAATTACTTTAGGTTTAACATTTTTCTGAAGAGGAAGTTCGCTAAAAGGACATTCGTATCTTAAATCTTTCAGGTCAGAACCTTTAACAGTTTTAATTATTTTATAATCTTTACCAATCTTTTTCATAAGAGTGTCAGTAAGTTCTTTAGCCATAATCCAAGTTTCACCATCAACATTGACATAAGCATAATCAAATTTAGGATTAACCATTACACCGGTATTGGCTAAAAGCGTCCACGGAGTCGTGGACCATATAATTAGATATTCGTTGTCTTTAATTTTGAATTTAACATAAATTGAAGTATCAGACACGTTCTTGTGTTCTATTTCATTATATGCGACAGCTGTCTCACATTTTGGACAAATATGAATCGGATAAATACCTTTGTATAATAAACCTTTCTCATAGGCAACCTTGAAAGTATACCAGGCACCATTCATGTATTCTTGATCTAAAGTTAGATAAGGGTGTTTCCAATCCATCCACACGCCAAGTTTGTTAAATTCATCACCCATTACTCCTACATATTTAGTTGCATATTCTGAGCATTTTTTAATGAATTTTTCAATACCAATTTCTTCAATTTCTTGTTTCGTTTTAAGATTAAGTTCTTTTTGAACTTTATTTTCTATAGGCATTCCATGACAATCATAACCAGGTTGACACCATACATTAAATCCGTTCATTCTGTAGTATCGAATGTAAAAATCTTTTAGAATTTTATTTAGCGCAGTTCCTACGTGTATAGATCCTGACGCATAAGGCGGTCCATCTAGGAAAAAGAACCTTTTCTTACCTTCTCTGGATTTTAAAGTCTTTTCAGGTATATTCTTATCTTTCCACAGTTTACTTACTTCTTTGTCTACTTCTCTTAGGTCTATCATAAAATCACTATTACAAACCTAAATTTATATAGATTATGCTTTAGATAATAGTTATGGAATGTTGTATATGTGGTAAGAAAGCTGTCACACGGGCTAATGTTGATGGTGTAGTTCTTGACGTATGTTCAGACTGTGTTAAGTTTGGTAAAGCAGCACCAAAAGTAATTATGCCCAATAAACAGAAACAGTCGTTTCTTCCGGAAATGGAAATTAGTATAAAGTTTGATATTTCTAAGATAGTTAAAAGCGAGCGAGAAAAAATGAATTTGACAAGAGAGCAGCTTGGAATTAAGCTCGGTGAAAAAGAGTCAGTAATACGTAAAATAGAAGAAGGATGGATGCCGCCATTTAATACTGTTAATAAATTAGAAAAATTCTTTAAAGTTACGTTAAAAGAAACAACTCCAGACATTAAAATAAAAAAACACGTTAAAGAAGAATTAACCATTGGCGATATGCTAAAGATAGAAGATTAATTAAATGAAATTAGCGTAATATCATAATGCGTGCATATATAATATGGTTTTGTTTCTTCAGTAAAATTATGAGTAGATGTCGGTGAAAACCCACCACGACCCGAATATTCGCATGAATCTCTTATATCACAATAGCTGCAAACATTTTTTCGTTCATTCTTGCTACCATGACCGAACTTAAGTTTCTTATTACGAAATTTGCCCATATAATAAAATACCTAGAAAAGCTTAAATCCTTTCATATGTCAAAAATTATGCGAAAAATAATCATTTTATAGTATAACTCTTAATTATTCTTATGTTTCAAGTACCAAAAGGAACGCGCGATCTAGCGCCTAAGGAAGCTAGAAAGTATTATTTTGTAATAGATGTACTTAGAGGAGTATTTGAGAAGTATGGATTTGGCCCATTGATTACACCTGCTTTTGAAGATTACGGACTTCTATCAGCAAAGAGTGGACCTGCAATTAAAAATGAAATATATTATTTTAAAGATAAGTCTAATCGTGAATTAGGATTAAGATTTGAATTTACTGCATCATTAGCTCGTTTCATGTCTAATAATCCAAATTTAGTTAAACCTTTCAAACGATATCAGGTAGGTACAGTATGGCGTTATGATAATCCACAGGCTATGCGTTTTCGTGAGTTCACTCAAGCGGACGTAGATATAATTGGTTCAACGTCTGTGTTAGCTGATTTCGAAGTATTGTCTTGTTTCTGTTCATGCATGGATGCGTTAGGTTTCAAAGATTATTATATTCGAATTAATTCACGTAAACTTTTAGAAGAAAAATTAACCATACTTGGTAAAGTGACAAATGTTAATGATGTGTTTAGAATAATTGACAAAACAGATAAGATCGGCGAGTCTGCTGTCAAAGAAGAATTAAAACGAAGAGGTTTTGATCCAGTTAAAATAATGAAAATAGTAAAATCGTTAAAACCTGAAGGCGAGATTAAAGAATTATTAAAATATGCTAAAGATAACGGAATTGAAAAGAAACTTAAATTCGACGCATCATTAGTTCGTGGCTTAGAATATTATACTGGTTTAGTGTTTGAAGTTTATGCTGGTAAAGGATTAAGCTGTGGCGGCGGAGGACGTTATGATAATTTAATTAAACAATTAGGCGGACCAGAATTGTCTGCTACAGGAATTTCTTTCGGAGTTGATAGATTAATCGGATTAATGAATGAATTAAAATTATTTAAGCCGTTGGAAGAAGGCGTGTTCATAATAACTGCTAATGAAAAATTAATGGATAACACTATTGAACTTTGCAAAGATCTTCGCGCGCAAGGAATTAAATGTGATTATGATTTAATGAATAGAAAGTTTTCTAAACAATTAGAGTACGCATCGTCGATAGAAGTTCCCTATGTAATAATTGTTGGTGAAAAAGAATTAAAACAAGGAAAAATTCTTCTGAAAGATATGAAAACAGGTAAAGAAGAATTAATTAATTCTGAAGATGTTTGTAAATTAATAACAAGTTCCTAAATTAGCTACAACTGGGTCTGGATAGAATGTGCAACTATAAACTGCTTCTACTCTTCCTGTAACATATACTTTTATTCCAAATGGTTTTATTAATGTTCCTTCTTTCTTCATAATCGTTTCTGGTACAGCTACTTTGGTTGTAAACCCACCATTAGCATCTGTTCTAAACATACCACTTTTATAATTTCCATTAGCAACATTTACGACTAATTTAGCTTCTGAATCAGCCACAACTCCACCAGTATCATAATAAACAGTTCCGCTTACAGTAACATAATGAGGCACTTCAAACAGTCCAGTGCAAAATATCCCTAAACATAATTTATAGTTAGTTGTATCTGTTTTATCTAAAAAAGATTTTATAATAGGTTGCATTAGTGCAAAATGCATAGTATAAGGAGTTTCTGTATAAATTCCTGTTATGCTTTTTCCACCGTTAGATATAATTGCATTTATTTTGTAATTTGGACCGCTCATTACAAAAGCAAAAGAACTCATAGAAAATATTATAATTAAAAGCAACGCTATTGCTACTAACTTCATTGACTCACGTCCGCAACCAATTCAAATGATTTAAGTATTTTTCCTTCACTGTCGTCGTAAAGGACTAAATAATTTTTTTCTCCCTGTATCTGAGCGCGATATATTCCTTTATTTATGTTACTATATACTTCTGGATACTGCGCTGCTAATTCTGTAACTTGTCCGATTGTTAGATATTCCATTGAAACATCGTATCCTTGTTTGAATTCTTGCATTTCTTCTAAAGCCATCAAACGATCTAATGGAGTCTCGGTATATAGTTTATTTATTATCATTTGATTTTGAGCGATGACAATAATAAAACCTATTACAATTATTGCTATCATCGCCTGATTAATTATTTTTTGATTCATAATTATCATTTTACACAATGTATATATATTGTTTTACTCGCAGCAGAAGACGTGTCACATCTCCATCCAGTAATTGCCGGAGAATTACTCCAAGTGGTTGTAACGCTATTTGGTGCATTATATGATAAACCTGTACCGACACACCCACCAGATATCATATATCCATCATTACACCATGCTGTAACACTAGTACTTGAACAAGCTACATCTATCAAAGTTATAGCTCCACCACCACCACTTTTTACACTACTAGCACTACATATAGCAAACCCACCAATATACTCTGAATAAACACCAGGTATATTTTCACCACCTGCTGTTATTGTTCCATCTACATCCAATTTCGTTGCAGGATCGGTTTTCCCAATCCCAACATTTCCACCGACTATTCTCATCACTTCTCCAGCAGTAGCAGCAGGATACTTAGTAATAAAGCTAATGTAACTATTGTCAGTTCCAGTAGGTCCATAACCACCTATTATATTAGATAATTCCGCACCACCAGCACCATAAAAATTTATTTGCCCTCCATTATATCCGTTTGCTGTTGTACCTATTCCCACTTTTACAATTTCGTTAGTGGCAGAGCGAATATCTAATTTATTAATAGGCGTGCTCGTTCCAATTCCAACATTGCCAGTGTTTGCTTTTATTGTCAATCTTGTTCCATCATTATCACCAGTTGAATATTGACCAAAAATTAAATCACTACCACTTGTTGTCATTCTATATTCAACAACATTAGTTTTAAAAATTGAAAATCCATTATCAGCATTACCAACACTTTTAGTTTTTATGAAAGCATTATCTCCATACACCATTAATTTAGTATCAGGACTCGTTGTCCCAATCCCAACATTTCCGCCACTTGATATTCTTACTTTTTCCGAATAAGTTCCTCCACCAGTATAAAGTGCCATTCCAACCGAATTAGCCCAATCTGATTCAGATACTGCATAAAGACCAGTCGCTTTGTTCGTATTTGCGCTATCATATATTTTCAATCCAACTCTACCTCCAGTAGAAGATTCCGAAGAGCCAGTCTTTACTATATGAATTACATCATTCGCATCATCAGATGTCCACGAATCAGAACTACTGGCTTTTATATTGCCAATTACATCTAATTTCTGCGTCGGAATACTTATCCCAATCCCAACATTCCCCTTTACTATTAAGTCATTTTTTCCAGGATTTGCATAAGCATAAGTATCAGAAACTAAAATACCGCCAGCTTTAAGCCCCGAAGCAGTAGTCAACAATGGGGAATTAAGTAACATAACATATCTGTTTAATTCGATGTTACCTGTTCCGGTGAAGAATTCTGGACTTTGTTCTTGTTCCAAAATAAAATTTCCACGCACATCTAATTTCGCACCAGGATCTATCGTCCCAATCCCAACATTCCCTCCATTTGGCTGAAGAATAATATAACCTTTTGTAGTAGCACTTGTACTTTCTAAAGTTAAACTATTAGAATTAGCTGTTCCACCTTTTAATGTTTGTCCACCAGATCTACCGGTAAGATTTGCATATTGTGTATGATCATCGTCACCTAAACCTCCCAATAAACCATGATCACTTATTACTGCTTCCCATATAGCATTTCCACTTCCATCAGAAGTTAGAACATATCCATCTGTAGTAGTTCCACCAGTTACTTGTAATGTAGTAGTTTTTGTTTTACCAGAAACATCAAGTGTTGTAGTAGGCGCATTGTTTCCAATACCTAATCTATTATTTCCTACATCCCAGAATAATTTAGTATTAGCATATGTTAAAGAATTTGCATCAGACCAGTATGCAATATATCCACTAGATCCAGCGCCATCTGTAAGAGTCGTTCCCCAAACTCTAGAATCAGGAGCTCGTTGCTTTACAACATTTCCATCATTAACTAATGTGTTGGTTGCCGTAGTAGATAGGTCTATTGTATTAATTTTTAAATCATCATTAATAGTTACTTCACTATCTGGATCAGAAATACTACCAGCAGTTAAAATATTACCACGAGAATATATTCCACCATTAGGAATAGCTGTTTTATAATCAGCATAAGCCTCCCCGCTTTTTACAGCTAATATTCCGCCAGTGTGTATTATTTGCGCTGTCCAATCATCAGTTGCTGGATTTTCATCATCTCCAAAAAATCCAAATGGCGCAGACGATCTTATTGCGTCGCCAGAAATAGTTACGTATCCGTTGCCACCGACATAAATATTACCAATAACATCAAGTTTTTCAGAAGGATTATTTATTCCTAAACCAGTTTTCCCATCAACTTGTAAATCGCTTTTTAATGTAGTTTTACCACCAACAGTGGCTGTTCCACGAACATTAAAATCATTTGCAGCGCTTGCAGTGAATGCATAACCAGATGATGTAATTTGCGCAGTCGGTTTTAGAGTCTGATAACTTTCATCTAAAGGCCCTTTTACTTTTACTTGAACATAAAGAGCTTGATCAAAATTAATTTTAGAAGTATCAATAGGCACTAGAATGCTGAATATTCCATTGTAGACAGAAAAATCTTCTTTAGTATAAATGTACGGTGGACTTGAACCATCAGCATTTGGAGTGAAATCAAATTCAAAATCATAATTACCATCAGTAACTGGATCATCGGTTGCGTCAGTTAATTTACCTTGTATTGTAATAACTTTTGGAATTTCTTCCCATACAGCAAAAGCAAAAGAACTCATTACTAATAAAAATATAATCAAAATTGGAATTATTTTATTCATTCATACACCTCAATTTATTTTAACTGAAAGCACTGCGCTATCTTTTGTTAGTGCTTTTCTGCTTATTTCAACTATTTTACCAGCTTCACCTGGCGTGTAATCAAATTCAACTATAACAGTTACAGTTCTGAACGTTACACTGGTATCAAATTCTATATTATATTTGACATCGTCCCTTTTTAATACTTCTCCTGTGAAGTCTTTACCCTCGATTTTAACATTGCTAGGCCATCTCCATCTCATTGTGTATGTTCTAGCCGTACCGAGATCATCGCACATAGATTCAAGATGACGTTCTAAATCAACTTCAACCCAATCATGCTCATCGCATATTGGTGCTTTAGATAAAAGATTATAATAAATCCCATCTGTTAATGCTGAAACTTTTCCACGGTTAGCAGAAAATACACAACGGTTTGATGTTCCAGTGCGCGCTGTTTCTATTAGTTTATCATTGCATAATACCATCTGATCTCTTATCACACCCATTTCAGAAGTATCCATTGTTTTTTGTAAAGTGTTATATGCCCACGGCGCAGCTGCCGCGGCAAGAGAAGTGGCGATAGCAAATAATAATACTACTTGTAAGATTGTTGCTGCTCCTTTCATAAGAAAATAATCAGTTTTTCTCCATATAAAATTGAGCCCTAAGTCTAATAGAAACTAAAGTAGACTTTAATTGCATAACACTTCATCATCTACTACGAAACCACAGCCTTTGCATGTCGTTTCTTTTATCTGCTTTTTCAAACTTTTTGATCCACATTCTGGACAATTCATCTTGCTCACAAATAATAATTGGAAAATAATTTATTTAAAGACTTATGGACCTCTGGTATATACGACAAGAAATATATTACACGCTTTTAAGAGTAAAAGAAAGTTTATAAATAGTTTATATAGTTTGGAAATAAGAAAATGTATATGCGAAGAATAATAAAGAAACCAGACGAAAAAAACATTAGTCTAAAAAAAGTCGTTGCAGACACAAGTGCAATAATTAGCGGTAATCTTACCAGATTAATTGAACAAGGAAAAATGAAAAATTCTGAAATAATAATTCCAGAAATTGTAATGGGAGAATTGCAAGCACAAACTTCTCGTATGAAAGAATCAGGATTCTTAGGTTTAGCAGAAATAAAAAAAATAAGAGAGCTTTCAAAGAAAAATAAAATAACAATTAAATTCGTAGGAGAGCGACCGTCATATGAAGACATCTTATTATCAAAATCAGGACGTGTAGATGCTTTAATACAAGATATTGCAAAACAGAATAAGGCAGTTCTTATTACTTGTGATTTGCCACAAGCATTAGTAGCTGAAGCAGAAGGAATAGATGTAAAATATTTCGAATCATATGAAAAGAAATTAGAATTAAAGATTGAAAAATATCTAACAAAAGACACATTGTCCGTACATCTAAAGGATAAAGCAATACCTCTTGCTAAAAGAGGAAAACCTGGAAAAATACAACTAGTAAAATTAAAAGATACGCCATCAACGCTTGAAGAATTAGAAGAGATTTCGAAAGAAATATTTGAAGCAGCTCGTTTTGAAGATAATTCATTT
This sequence comes from Nanobdellota archaeon, assembly GCA_018901755.1. Taxonomy (GTDB): domain Archaea; phylum Aenigmatarchaeota; class Aenigmatarchaeia; order Aenigmatarchaeales; family Aenigmatarchaeaceae; genus JAHIDZ01. The sequence goes on from JAHIDZ010000001.1 coordinate 52,058, forward strand.
TTAGAAATTGGAGAACGTAATGCATCTGTAATCCAATTGAAAGATATGAGAATTGCAATAGCAAGACCACCATTTTCAGACGGATTAGAAATAACTGTAGTGAGACCAATTATAAAATTAAATCTTGATGATTACAAATTATCTAATAAATTAAAAGAAAGAATAGAAACTAAAGTAGAAGGAATGCTTATTGCAGGTCCGCCTGGATCTGGAAAATCTACTCTAGCAGCATCAATAGCCGAATTTTTAATGAATAGATCAAATGCAATAGTAAAAACAATGGAATCACCACGAGACTTACAATTGCCGCCAGAAATAACTCAGTACGCTCCATTAGATGGTTCATTTGTAAAAACAGCAGACATTCTTCTTTTAGTTCGTCCAGACTATACTATTTTTGATGAAATAAGAAAAACTAAAGATTTTGAAATATTTTCAGACATGCGTTTAGCAGGAATAGGAATGATTGGTGTTGTTCACTCGACTGATGCAATAAGCTCTGTACAAAGATTCATCGGACGCACAGAACTCGGAATGATACCGCACATAGTTGATACAATTATATTTGTTAAAGACGGAGAGATAAAAAAAGTTTATTCTTTGTCATTAACGGTTCGAGTTCCGCATGGAATGTGCGAAGCAGATTTAGCAAGACCAATCGTAGATGTTAATGATTTTGAAACAGGAAAATTAGAATATGAAATTTATACTTACGGTGAACAAACGGTAGTAATGCCAATAAAAGAAGAAAAGAAATCAGCAGTAGAAAAGCTAGCTCTAGAAAAAATAAAAACAGAAATATCTAAATTTGATCATAATGCTAAAATAGAATTTGTTAATGCTAACAGAATTTCAGTTCGTGTTCGAAACGACGCAATACCATATATAATTGGTAAAGAAGGAAAGACAATTAAAAATTTAGAAGATAGATTGGGAATTTCCATCGACATCGAACCAGTCGTTGAATCATTAGGGAATGAAATAGACCACCATATATCAGATACTGGAGGATATGTAATATTAGAGTTTACAAATGCAACTGGAAAAAACATTAACATCTATATTGATAATGAATATCTTTTCACAGCAACCGTAGGTCGTTCTGATCAAATTAGAGTAAATAAAAAATCTGATTTAGGAAGACAAATAATAAAAGCACTTACAAGAAAAAGCACAATAAAAACATTCGTATGATTAATATGAAAAAAATATTATTAGTTTTAATGTTGGTAATTATATCTACTTCGGTTTTTGCTGTTCCTATTGCGCAAGATAAGTACGTTAATGATTATGCAAATATTTTTAGTTCTGCACAAATATCAGAACTTCGAGCAATTTTTACAGGAGTAGATTCTACTACAACAGCAGAAATGACTTTACTAACAGTTGACACGGTTGCACCATTAGATATGTTTTCATATGCTCAGGAAGTTGCAGAAAACTGGAAGATAGGAAAAGCTGACAAAGACAATGGTTTGTTAATTCTTTATGCAAAGCAGGAAAACAAAATATGGGTTTCTACCGGCTACGGTCTTGAAGGAATACTTCCAGACTCTAAATTGGGTAGAATACTTGATGAAATGTATGTACCGGCTCGAGACACGAATAATACAGCAGAAGGAATAATACTTGTTGCAAGAGAATATGCCAATGTTATAAATCAAAATGCAGATGATGTGCGTTCTGGTCAAGCAACACCTGCACACAATGTAGATTTCATTTTCATGCTATTTGTTATCATGATATTTTTCATGTTCCCATTAATCGGATTTATTGGGAACATCATATTCACTCCAAAATGTAAGAAATGTAATTGTAGAATGAAGCTAGTTAGTACAAAATATATTACTGAAAAAGAAAAAGGAACATTTGGGATTGACCATAATGTTCATTATACAATTAGAATATATAGATGCTCAAAATGTGACTGTGAAGTTGTTAAGAAAACTAAATCACAACGTGGCGGATTTATACCAATTTTCATTGGTGGTTCGCGCGGAGGCGGATTTTCAGGTGGCGGTTTTGGCGGAGGAGGCTTCGGCGGTGGCGGAGCAGGAAGGTAATTTTATATCTTGCTTAATATAATATCTATATGATGATAACTGCTGACATAGAAACAGGAAGCATAAGAATTACAGCATTTGGAGAAGATGCTTTCATTGTACGAAAGAGTAGAAAAATAAAAATAACTTCTGAAGAAAAACTTAAAGACGGCGATACAATAGCCTGCGGATCAAAAACCGTTATAAGCATTGACGTTAGTTATAACAAAGGAAAAGATAAACCAATTGATGATTATAAATCTAGAGAATCTAAAACTGTTTACATGGGGCCAAATAGTGAATTGCAGGTCAGCGGTTTTGAAGAATGGGATAAGACAGACAAGGAAGGACAAAGACATCATGGCGAGCTTATAAGAAACATAGAATTAAAAAAAGGATTTTTCCACGTGTCATATTCACACTGTGAAAATGTACTTAAAACTTCAGTCGCTTCTATAAAATTTATTTTTAGCGGAGGCGGATTTTTTGACGTATGCAACGATTCAGTTTATAGCAGCACTATACCATCAACTTCTGTCGGCGCAGGCGGAATTGAATATACAAACAAATTAACCAGAAGAACATTTATTGCAAAGTCATCTATTGGCGAGGAAATAATAGTTACCAGAGACGGAATCTACAAGAAACCTATAACGAAAATGGATGACATCTTTCAAAATTCAATACAATTATTAGGCTACTTTACAGGAAAAATGCACCAAGCGTTGCCAACAATGGATCCAAAGAAAATGGCAGAGCAGTATAAAAACATGCCAAAACAAATGGAAGAGGGACTTGGCGGGATTGAAATGATGAAAAATATGTCTCCTAAAGATATAGAGAGAATGATGAAGATGGCAGAGTCTCACGGAGCCAAGCTTAGTGCCGAACAGATGAAAATGATGAAAGAGCTTCCTGAAAAACTTAAAGCACTGGAAAAAAGCGGCAAAATGACGCAGATGAAAAAAGGAATGGCTATGAGTAAAGGAATGCTGGAAGGATTGGGAGACAAAGGAACAGATAGATTTGCAAAAATGCAAACAGAGGGAATGGAGAAGATGAAAAAAATGTCCGGTTTACCAGTTAAAATCACTACATCTGATGGCAAGACTACAGATATTGAAACACTTCTTGAATCTCCGAGAAGATATAAGCCATTAACAGACGCGAAGAAGGTTGCATAGTGTTTAAAATGGCTACTAAAAAATCTAAAGAAATAAAGGAGAGCGACGAAGAATTTCTTAAAATTTTATTCAAAAAGAAAGAAGAATCAGCTAAAAAAATATCAGAAGAAATAAATGCATATTCAGAAGTAGGAGAATTCAGAGAAAAAGGAAAGCAGATTGGAAAAGATCTTGATGAAAGAGAAGAATGTAAAAAAATAGTTGAAGAATTTAAAATTTCTCCCCCGATTATGGAATCTGTACATATTAATGACGTATCATTTGATTTTTCATGCAAAAACAGCAACGTTGTAAAGAAAATTGAATTGCTTAAGAAACACGGATTTCCTTTTATCACTGCCATAAAGAGCGCATCAACATATCCTGTAAATTTCAAAACATATGGTAAAACATATCTCAAGCGTGGCATGCAGAAAATTTATCTTCCAGAAACTTCAAAACCTCCAATAATGCCTGATAGCAATATGGGAATGGGGAGCGGAATAGCTTTAGATCCAAAGAATCAGGGAGTCATACTTCAGGACGGGGATGTTCTAGGAACAGAACGAGATAGTTATATTTACGAGTTTATGGATACGAAACAAAACATGGATAATCATAACACTGATATTATCATCTTTCCAGAGAGCGAACTTAGAATTACTATACAGAGAGAAATAACTCATCCAGAACCAGAGTTCATGGTTCCGGAAAAAGTTCCTTCTACCATCAAACAATTATCCACCAATACCGTCAATTCAGATGCAATTGAAGGAATAGAGTTAATTAAGGGATTATTCAAAATCAGTCTATTAAGAAAAGGAAAAAATATAAATAAACTAATCGCAATTCCGTCTAAATATCCTCAAATAGAATTTGAGTCTACTTCAAAAATGATAATGAAAACTATAAGACAAATGGCTGAGAACGCAAGAAAAAATAGTCCAAAGGTTGCCGACCTACTTATGGCGCAGATTTCCAACGCAAGAAGCGCAAGTTCTGGAGTATGTGACGACATGGTAGCTACCATCGAGTTAAATTATGACGGTTCTCTTGTGATATTCGGCACGCCAAATAATATTATTCATAGAGGCATTGGCAAAGAAACGAAAAGAATTGACCCAAGAAAAAAGATAACCCTGACACAAAGCGCTCTTTATGAAACTGACTGCAGCAAGATCAAGGATCCGAGGGTCGACTTAATTGAAAAAAAGACAATGGCTGTAACAGTTTATATCGCTATGCTAGTTTCAAAAAAAGAATTTGAACAAAACATCGCCAAACCGATTGACATGGAAGCTGAAAATAAAAAGATGCGCGAAGAGGATGAGTTAATGTTAAAAAACGCAGAAGAAATTGGAGACGATGACCTGATAAACATGGCAAAACAAAAAATAAAAACAGATGAAAACTGGATTAATGCAGTTATACCAAAACAATTAGAAGAAAACAAAAAAGAAATAGAACGGGCAAAAGATTTTATCAGGAAGAACACCGAGTTCTACAAGAGAGATTTTGAAGCAATTCTCCCCGCATATGATTCTCCAAATGAAAGTGATAAAGTATAAAAGCAAGATATTACATATAAAATTATTAAATAGAAGGTGATATGAGATGGGATTCCTAGAAGATGTTGGAAACAGACTTAAAAGTGAGGCAACGTATAAAGCCAGCAGCGGAGCTTCTAACGCTATTGTAAAGGCGGGAGAAAAACTTTTCAAGAAAGGAGATAAAAATACCAAATGTCCAAAGTGTAAAGCACCAATAACACCTGGATTGAAATTCTGTTCAAAATGCGGGGCAAAATTAATGGTTACCTGCAAGAAATGCAATGTTGATTATTCTATTGGAACAACATTCTGTGCTCAATGTGGCGGAAAATTATAGATTATTATGAAAAGGTTATTAGTATTACTGATACTTAGTATTGTATTGATTAGTGGATGCGTTATGGAAGATAGTTTAATTAATCTTGGGTTCGGAACAAACGCAGGTGTTGCCTCGGGTGGTATACCATTATCAGGAGAATCAGATTCACAACCAGAAACATCGCCGTCAGAAACTTCTCCAGGAGCACCAGTTTCAAAATCACTTGATTGCAAACTTCTTGAAAACATAGACTCAGACGCATACAAATGTTCATCTGAAAAAGATTGTATAATTTATATTGATAAATGTTGTTCAATTCTTTCAAAAGCAATCAATAAGAATTATAAATCCTGTATCCCAGAAGGAGATGTAGATTTGTTTGGCAAGCCTTGTGGAGAGGAGATTTGTCCAGGGTCTGGCACACCAATCGCAGCTCTTTGTGCTAATAATAAGTGCATGCTTGGATTTGATAATGTAACATCAGCATACACTATTCCAACAGTAACATGTACAACAGATGATGATTGCGAACTGAGCTTATGCAATTGTCAGTGTCAAAAGAATGGAACCGATAATGGAATATGCGCCATGATCATGCCTGCGAGCAATTGTATAGATAATGTAGGAATTTCCGGTTGTAAATGCACCAATGGGGAATGTGAAGAAACGGCTGTTAAATAATGTTCATGTAGATAAATTTATAAGGTCTACAAGAGATGATTAATTATGCCAAAGAGTTTTTTTGAAAAAAATAAGATGCTAATTATAGTTGGAATAGTTGTTCTTGTAATTTTACTTATGGTAGTCGGCATGTATAATAGTTTTGTAACTTTAGATCAAAACATAAAAGGAAAATGGTCTCTAGTTGAAAATGATTATCAGAGACAAGCAGATTTGATTCCTAATTTAATATCTACTATTTCGAGCCAAGTTGGAGTTGAAACGAAATTTGTTAAAGATGTTATTGCCTTAAGAACTGTTTATGCTTCGGCGCAAGGCCAATATCAAAAAGATTCCGCGGGCCAGCAGATGAATGGCGGCATTACAGTACTTGTTAACGCTGTAGCTGAAAATTATCCTCAATTATTGGCAAGTGAAGGTTACACCGCATTAAGAGATGAATTAGCAGGAAGTCAAAATAGAATAACTGTTGCTAGAAAAAATTATATCGATGCATTGCAAGCATATAATACAGCAATAAAGAGATTCCCAGGAGTATTATTTGCAGGAATGTTTGGTTTTTCAGAACTAGAATATTATGAAGCACCTGCAGGAACAGAAACACCACAATTGGGTTCTGGGCAGTTACCTTAATTCTTTGAACGTTTAAAAGTCTCAGAAACTTCTAATTAATTATGGGCATATAGCTCAGCATGGACTTTCAGAGCGGCGGCATCCTAAGCCGTAGGTCGGGGGTTCAAATCCCTCTATGCCCGCCAGTTATCTAATTCTTTTATTATCTTTACTGAATATTTTTGAAGGCTTTCCAGAAAGTTTTCCATCATCTATATATAAATCGATAGACTTTCCAAACATTTTTTGTATATCTTGTATGTTGTTTGGCGTTGGTTGACCTGAAACATTTGCAGAAGTCGTAGTTATTGGTTTTCCAAACTGTTTTGCAATTTTTACACACCAATGATTTGGTATTCTAAAGCCAATATAATCTTTTGCAATAGGAAGATTTTTTTTCGATTTTAAAATAAAAGTATATTTACCAGGAAACTTTCTAATAGCAAGTTTTGAAGGGAAAGAATATTCTTTAAGCATTTTTTTATTAGAAACAAGAGCTGATATAAAAACTTTTTTTGACCGTTTTTTTATCTTATAAATTTTTTCAATGCTTTTTCTTTTTGTAGCATCGGCGCCTATACCATAAACCGTATCTGTCGGATAAACAATTAGACCGCCTTTTTTCAAAATACGAACAGACTCTTTGATAATTATTGGCTCTTTTTTCTTTGAATATTTTAGAAGCATTCTATCACAAATTCAAATAAATCTTATACAAATAACATCTCGGTATACATTTTGTCCATCTCTCATTGTTACTAATTTAAAACTTTTAGTAACTCTACAGTCGAATTTTCTTTTAACAGTTTCAGAAATCGAAATTGCTGATTTTTTATTTCCAAATTTTATATCAATTCCGCCACTTACATCACTGGAACTAAAGAATGATTTTGGATCCTTTCTTTCATCATGGAGCATTAAATCTATTATGAAATTCATTATTTTATCATTGAATTCCCCTCTTATCTGTATTGTCGCTTCATAATAATCGCAGAATTTTCTCGCGCATACTGGGCATATCATTGTTCTTACAGTAGTGTCAACTTTATGTACTTCATCTTTACCTTTGGTTGCAGTAATTTCCCAAGATTTGCCTTTTTTTATTAATTTAATTTTAACATTTTTTTCTAAATCTTTTACGTTATTCAATATAATTTGTTCTATGGATGCTTTCTTCCAATCATTTTTGATTCTATATAATTCACATTTTTTACAAGCAACAAGATTGATATTTTTAGGTACATCAACTAATTTTGTTTTTTTCTTATAACATTCTAAACAATAGCCATCTTTCAATCGTGTTCCTTTTTTACCACACAAAAAACAAAATTTTTCCATACTAATACACGTACCACAAGACTAATGAAGTTTCCGCTATCTCTGGTATATCGCAACATAGCGAATTTAACCTAGGAATTTCAATATAACCATCGCCAGGCTTTCCAAGATACCATTCTTTTGCAGAGTTTGATATAATAGCTTTTAGAAGAGTTGAGTACTCCGAATCTTCCAATAGTTTAGAAATCCATATTGCATTTCCAAATTTAGTTACAGCGGCATTATCATTACTACCAATTATGCTGTTCCCATCGACAATTGGTTTATCTGACCCAGCAATAGCAGTGTTGAATATAAAATCACTATCGGATATTGCAAATTGAACATTACGTGAACTTGATAGTTCAATCTTCTTAACAATTACATTTATTGATATTCCCGGTATAGATACGATAGATCTTTCCGGATATGTTGGTCTACAGCTCGGCGGAGTCGAGATACATACTTTTTTAACATTACCTTCAATTGTAGCATTAACAATTAGTTCTTGACCACTTACATTCCAATATCCATAATAACTATTTGCTTCAGGGTCTCCTACACGTGGTGTCTGAACCGTGAATCCAAATCCAAGAAAATATTTTGAAATATCATTATATTCTGTAAAGTTCATTTTACCAGGAATATTTACAGTAGTTTCAATGTTGAAAAAAGTTTCATAATTTATACCTTCAGTACCAATACCTATTACTGTTTTTTCTTTTACAAAATCATTTAATGTTTGATTCGAATAATCAAATGTACCATTAATTATAATTACATCATATGTGTCAAAATCATAAGCAAGAGAAGATACATTAAATTCTATTGCTCTGTTGTTAACATGTGTGCCAGTACTAAGAAGTATAGATTCGATGTAATCTTTATCATTTGTACCAACATTTATTACATTTTTAGGTATTCCTGAGAATTTCATAGTGTATCTTATGTTCGCAGCTTTCATATCATCTATTTCTTCAAAGATACTTGTTTCATTAATAGTTTTAATTATATTAGGGCCAAGAATATCCATAACATTATTTCCAATTCCTATCAAATCGCCTTTAGTCCAATCTGAACCACTGCCTTGAGCGGCAAAGAAACTTTGAAATATTATAGTTATTAAAACTGCCGCAACAATAATTTCAACTAAATATAGGAATCCTTTCATTTTACCACATCTCTAACGTTATTGTTCCATATTTTATTGGATTTGTATTTTCTCTAATATATTCACGCATAGTCATTGTTCTTATTTGGGACAATCCAACAAATCCACAGAATAGAACTTCGTCGGTTCCATCATTTATTGCCAATCTATATCCGCTGAGGTTAAATCTATCAAGCCCAGGGCACCGTCCATCATTTTCATTTGAATAATCATTCCATTCTTGTAATTTAATCGTGCTTAATGTATTTGGACTAACTGATAGTCCTATATCTGTGTCCAATAGAATCATATTTAACACAGAAACTGATTCAGATTTTAACATGTCAATTCTTGCATCCATATTGGCAGAATTAAACGCTGTACCTATCTGATTCCCAACATAAAGAACAATTATAGCAAATACTACTACACCTAATATGAATTCAATTTTTACAGCGCCTTTCATTTAAATCAATCCTGTTTGGAATAAAATCATCAATATACCGAATCCGGAGAATGCCATTATCATGCTGTGTTTGATACCTGCAATTACAGAATTTTCACCGATTTGCCCAGCAACCAATCCGGCGAATATACCTTGCATGACAACCATCAGTAAGAATAATGAATTATAGTAACAAGCTGATCCGCCACCAAGATTAAACATTTGGCAAGTTAGTGCGTATACTGAACATGAGATACAGTAGATGTTTGACGATCCGATGCAAGCAATACATGGATCTTGGAAACTTAGTATTCCTCCCATTGCAGCAGCTTCACTATTCATATCTAACATTGGTATTAGTGTTTTGGAAAGACCAATTATAATTCCAATAAAAATAAAGTATATTGCATACATAACCATTACGTGCTGCAACATCATGCTTTCTCTCTCTTTTTCAGTATCTTTTATTGTACTAATGTCTCCAGCGATTGCTTCCATAGTTCTTACAATGTCACCACCAGACATGTATGCTTCATTAATTATTCTAATTACTCTTGATATTGTACCGGATCTTCTCATTCTTCTTGCAAACATATCTAAAACTTGTTGTAGAGGAGTTCCCCAAGAAAGCTGATCATTCATTTTTTTTATTTCATCGCTTAATTTTCCATAATCAGTTTTTGATACAATTTTTAATGCATCAGGTAATCCCATTCCAGCTTTCTGCGTTTCAGCAAGATCTAGAAGAAATACTGGAAGCTGATCTTCAATTACTTTGATGCTCTGATATTCAAAATATGAAATAAGTATGTAAGGAATAACACCAACCAATATTGCTAATAGTAAAAAGTTTCCTATCATACCAATATTTCCCCAGAATGCAACTATTCCTATGAATACTAAAATGGCCGCAATTATAGGCGGTAGTTTTTTCAAATCTATTTTTGTTTTTATATCTTTCATATCCATATTATCACGCCGATGGAGATATTGTTTTAATTAAAAATATGAATCCAATAGATACGACTGGAAGTATCACAAATATTATCATAAATTGTATAAATGTCATAAATAGATTATTTCCACTACCACCGAATATTGACATCAGCGCGCTCATTATGACAAAAAATATTGAACCAACAAGGATAACAGTAAGATAAACTTCTATAAGTAATGATAGTGTTTGTGAATATTGTTCAAGTCTTCTTTTATATTCAGCCATAAATCCTTTTGATTTTTCATGAAGAAAATCTGCAACATTTCCACCAGTAGTTAAAACAGTATCTAACCCCCATAATAATTCTTTAAATTCTGGAGATGGTGTTCTTCCAGCAGTTTTTCTTATTGCACTTGTTAAATCCATTCCAAATGCTTCAACATCTCGGTTTATTTTTTCAGCTTCTCTAGAAATTTCACCATATTCTTTAAATTTGGATAATACTTTGAACATAGTTGCTGGTGGTGCTCCACTCGATGCAATCGTAGACATGTATGTTGTAGCAAAGGATATAGATGATTCTATATTCTTTTTTCTATAATTAGCTACACTTGATGGATGTGTGTAAAACAAGAAAAATATTCCAAGTTCTAAAAATATTGTTATTGTAAAAGAAAATATGAATGCCATTATCGCATCCTTGAATAGTAGTGTTGCTATTATTACTATGAAAGGAAATTCTATTACGAAAGCTAGTAGCAGGATGAAAAACATCGCATAAACATATTCTGTAAGACTGAGAGGGATATTTGCATGTTGTAAATCACCCTTTATGCTGTCAAAATGTTTTATGTAGGGTTCCAACGTTCTGCCGAAAAATTTAAATGATAGACGTTTAAAAGTGTTCCACATTATTATCCCTAAATTGAATCTAGTAGCTCATCTGGTCGCGTGCTATATGCCTTTGTGATTCTTGCCATGTCTTTATAGTCTGTTATATTACTGTCAGTCATCCAAGTAAGTATTTTTGATCTTCGTTCCATTTCCTTTTGAAGTACAGCCGCATTTATTCCATGCTGTTCGCTTATTCTTCTTAATACTACAGAAGAATTTTTAGCATCAAATTTATCTGTTAGTGGGTTCCATCTGAATATTTCGTTGAATATAGGCATATTTCTTTCACGATCGAATCCATTGATTTCATATACGTTAGTTATTTTTCTAACGTAAGAATTTTCATATTTTATTTTTGTTATGAATATAACTACATCCAACGCTTCAATAAGATTAGGCGGTAAACTAATTGGTGGCGTTGTTATTCTATTTACTAATCTTTCGATAGTATCAGCATGGATTGTTGCCAATGAAGGATGTCCAGTTGCTATCTGTTGGAATAATACAAATGCTTCTTTACCTCTTACTTCTCCAACTATTAGGAAGTCCGGTCTTTGTCTTAATGATTCTCTAAGCAGATCAAATAAATCAACTTCTCCAATGTTTCTTCCACTTATTTCAGCAATTGGTTGACGAGCTACCTGAGGTATCCAGTGTGGATGTGGTAGACGTAATTCCGGAGTATCTTCTATCGATACAATTTTTAATTCTGGTTTAATGAATAATGATAATGCATTTAACAACGATGTTTTACCAGAAGCTGTTCCTCCAGATACAAGTATTGATCTTCCATATTCAATTATTAACCACAAATATGATAGAACCTTTGCGTCAACTGTTTTGAATTTCATAAGATGTATTGGAGTAAGTGGTTCTTCGGTGAATTTTCTAATTGTAAAGTTTGATCCACGTCTAGCAATATCAGTACCAAGTGTTGCTTGTATTCTAGATCCGTCTGGTAATGATCCGCCGACCAGTGGAGATGCTACAGAAACAGTTTTACCACATCTTTGCGCGATTTTATTTACAAATTTATCAAGTTCTTCCCCACTATCAAATGTAACATTTGTTCGTATGCTTCCAATTTTAGGATTTCTATGATAAATATAAATTGGTATACCTATTCCGTCGCAGCTAATATCTTCTATGTCGGCATCTTGCATCAATGGTTCTATTTTTTCTAATCCAACGAAGTCACGTTCAATATAATAAAGTAATTGATCTTGTTTTTCTTTTGGCATATTTTTTGCAAGTAGATATACCATTTCTTGGAATTTCTCCATCAAGTATGTTCTAGCATCACTTTTTCTTAGTGTAGTGAAATCAACATCAAGTTTTTCAACTAAAGAACTTTTTATTCTATATAAGATATCTTGTTCATCTGGTGTAAGTTTAGGTTCCATTAAATTATACACAAGTGCAGATTCGGCAGCAATCCATCTTATATTTGTAGCTGCAAAAGGTTTTACAGAATTTCTAGGAATTAAAGCATAACTGATATTTATGTCTCTATTGCTACTATCACTGTCTTTGCTAGGTATTGTATATTTCGGAGCAACATCTACAAGCGAGATGCCTTCTGTTTTCTTAGGTTCTTCTTTAGGTGCCGATTGCATTTGAAATTGTACTGGATAAGGATATGGATAGGGTTGCATCGATGGTGTTTGTTTTTTCTTTTTAGCTTCTTCCTCATCAAGTATATTTTGATATCCCTTTACTGCTTTTTTAAAAGTTTTTTTTGCTAAATTCATGATAGTTCAACCCAGCCTTCGTTGTATTTTATATTAATTTCTCCTTTTGTGCTATATATTATATTTGATGGCCTAATATTAATGTTATATACGTCTAGGGTAGTCCCTATTTTATAGTTTTCTGTGCTATTGACATTGAGTAAGTTGTCATATTTTATTAAATACATACCACCAGATATCTTGGTAGGTATTTTTAGCTTGTATTCTATTGTGCTGTCTGTGATAATACCATATTCATATATTTTTACAATAGAGCCCCTGATAGATTCGCCTAATTTTTCAAATTGAACAATACCAGAATCTTCTCTTATTCCAGCATTAATGCTATTAAACGTAGTGTATATTCCTACCACAAGCGCAATTCCTATTGCAAAGAAAAGAACATATTCAATGGTAAGATACTGCCCTTTCATAAAATTAGTTAGTCATAACCAGTATAAAAGATTATTTAAAAGTGATTTTTATCTTCACATATGTTATATCATTCTTGGTAAATACAGAATCCTTTTCTATATACACTCTTAATGGTGTTGCTATACGGATTTCATCTGTATATAGGTAAGGAGTTATTTGGCTTTGTGGATAATGTAATTGCATTCTTAGTGTAGTTCCTTCGAGCTTTTCACTTATGACTGAATAACCGGATGATATATTGATCCATTCATTGGGTATGTCTACAGCAAACTGGCTTCTTATTTCAATTGTACTTGGATCTAAAACTTCAATTGTTGCTGCGATATCATAGTTTAGCGAATCCTGTCCGCCGAATTTTATAATATTTTGTATTTTTTGATCTAAATTATTTAGGAAGTTTTCAGCAGAATTAAGTTTTGCCATATCATTGCTTCTTGTAAATATACCTTGACTCCACACAATAGCAGACATGAATAGAGATACGCTTATTACAAAAAGTAGAATAAATACAATTATCTCCGACGCGCCTTTCATAGATAATTGTTTGTTAAATTAGTATTTATTGGCAAGCCATTGTGGTTACTTGTTCTAAATCGCCATATATTACAGTAACTTGTTTACCACACCATTCGCCAATATATCCACTGCTCGTTGTGGCGTTAGTTATAGTATGCGTTATAGTTTCTCCAGATATCAAATCGCCTGTTTGCGTGGAAGTTATTTCTGCTGGTATACCAGGTGTTACCGGAATAGTAACTGTACCTATTAAAATATTGAAATATTCTTTTTTTAATGTTGTTGTTCCAGTGTTTGTTACTTTTACATATGCTTCATCGGCTACAAGATTATTATCATACGCTGAAACTATTGAGAATCCGGATCCTATCTGTGCTGCCGCGGCACCTGCTGCTTCGCCTGCGCTACCAGATATGTCTTCGAAAACTCCAGTAAACCATACATATGCCATTGCAGACAATGCTACGGTAATCATTAATATCAAAACAACTGCTATTACAGCTGATATTCCTTTCATTTTTTTCTACCTCCTTTCATATGAGTTCCTAATAGTATGTTAACTATTAGCATTTGTATTAGTATTAGTATTAAGATTGACAATAGTGCGTTAGTAAGCATTGCTGTATCTGTTGGTCTTAATGCAAATACTGTTAATAACAACAGTGATACTATAGCTATTAGAATTTCCACTACGCAAAATATTGGTTTTAACCATTTTGGTTCTATCAATTTCATAATCATTTAAAACTCCCTCTTTATTTTCATATTTGGATATGACGATAATATTTTTGAAACAGGTGTTCCTGCTTTAATCTTTTTGTTAAGATTTTCTATTGCTTCCATCATAGCCTTGTTTTGTTCTTCCATATTTTTTATCTGATCAAATATTGGTTTCATTGCTTCTGGTCCAGGCGCTGATGTTTCTTCGCGTCCAGCAGATTCTATTAGTTTAATCAAGTCTCTTATTTCATCAATCATTTGATCTATTTTTAATGGAAGTTTTGCTAATTCGTTTCTTAAGTCTAAATTAGCATGTATAACTTCATTAATTATTTTTTGATTTGTTCTAATTAATTCAATTATTTGAGATATCAGTCCTTGTAATTGTGGTACTGAGCCAGCTTTTTCTAATCCTTCAATTCTTGCTTCTAAACGTTTCATAGGAGCAACTGGTATCATAGAATAATTATCTTTGTCGCTGGTAGATTCGACTATTTCAAACTCTTCTGACATAAAGTAGAATTTGTTAAACCTATATTTAAATGTTCCTAAAAGTTTTAATTTAAGTAATTATTTCTGAATCTAACTATCTATTGGGTTTGGTGGATTTATTGGACTTAAGCATATTTCTAACTCAGGACATAAAACTGTTTCTTCAACAGAACCTGCAGGAGCACTTACCTTAAGAATAATTTCTTTATCAGTATTAAAGTATATTTCATCGCTTGTTCTATAACTAAATTGTTTGACTTCGCCTGCATCAAGACTTGTATCTTCTTTTATAGACACTGAAGTGGTGAATAGATTGTCTATATCAGTATTGTCAATGAATGCGCCCATTTCACCAGAAGCAATATTTTTTGTTCCTGTATTTTTAACAGCAAATGTAAGAACATTATCACAGTGCGTTTCATCTCTATATTCACATTTTATAGTCAGTATTTCTACAGTTTTTGAAAGGCTATCTGTTGCGCCACTTACTTGCTCTTCGGATGTATCTCCAACCATCTCAAACATTCCAGTTGCCCATCCATAAGCCATTCCAATTATAGCTACCGTTATGACTACTATCAGAACAGTTGCCAATACAGCTGATATTCCTTTCATATTAATATTTTAATATATTCTGCTATTTAAACATATCGAAAATAAGAATAAAGAAAAAAAAGAGATTAATTAGCATGTCACATCTTCTTCAACAGAACCTGCAGGAGCACTTACTTTAAGAGATCCACTAACTGCGTTAGAAATTGTGAATTCTTGAGTTATTCCTGAAGTTATTTCAGTAGTTGCTGTGTCTGGACTTGTTGTTTGCATTTCATTTTCTAAAAATACACTTAGTTCTCCAGCTTCTATATCTTTAGTTCCAGTTGCTCTGACAGAGAAAGTTATTGTCTCGCCTATACAACCTGCTGTTACGATTTGAACAGATTTTAACATATTATCAGTGACGCCTGCTACATTTTCTTCGGATGTATCTCCAACCATCTCAAACATTCCAGTTGCCCATCCATAAGCCATTCCAATTATAGCTACCGTTATGACTACTATCAGAACAGTTGCCAATACAGCTGATATTCCTTTCATATTAATTATTAACATTACCCGATATATAAAACTAATATTCGCCCATTGGCATTCCACCAGGTGGCATCTGTGGCGATCTATCAAGTTTACCTGCCGAAATAATGTCATCAATTCTTAGAATCATTTCAGCTGCTTCTGCTGCTGATTTAATTGCTTGTGTTTTTATTTTCAGCGGCTCGATTACACCAAGTGTTTTCATATCAACTATTTGACCAGTGTATACATTTACACCGTAAGTAGTTTTACCTTCTTCATGTGCAGCTCGTATTGCAACTAAAATATCAATTGGATCTAAACCTGCGTTCTCAGCTAAAGTTCGTGGAATTATTTCCATTGCTTCTGCGAATGCAATTATAGCTAATTGTTCACGTCCATGATATTCTTGTGAAAATATTCTTAATCCATGAGACACAGCTTCTTCTGGCGAACCACCGCCAGCTACAACTTTACCAACTTCTAAAGCAGATGCAATTCCTTTTACTGAATCGGTTACAGCACGTTCAACTTCTTCTATTACATGTTCTGTTCCGCCACGTATCAGAATAGAAACAGCTTTTGGATTAGTGCATTCTCTTACAAATATCATATTATCTCCAGCAATTTTCTTTTCTTCAACCAATCCAGCAAAACCTAAATCATCAGAAGATAAATCTTCTATATTCATTAGAACTTTTCCACCAGTTGCTCTTGCTAATTTTTCCATGTCAGATTTTTTAACACGTCTTGCCGTAGTGATTCCTTTCTTGAATAGATAATGTTGCGCCATATCATCAATTCCTTTTTGTGAAAATAATACATTACATCCAGTTTTTACAATTTTTTCAACCATTTCTTTCAAAATTCTATCTTCTTGATTTAAGAAATTTTGTAATTGTTCTGGTGAAGTAATTTGTATTTGTGTATCTGTTTCAGGTTTTTCAATTTCTAAAGAGTAGTCGATTAAAGCAATTTTTGCATCTTTAATGCTTTTTGACATTCCAGGATGAACAATTTCTTTATCAATTATTATTCCTCTTATTAGTTCTGTATCTTCTATTGATCCGCCAGTTTTCTTTTCAATTTGTATATTTGCTATATCTACTATAGTTTTATCATTAACAGTTTCAGCTATGGTGTTTATTGCATCTACTGATATTTTTGCTAAATATATTGCTGCTTTTTCAGAACTTTTTCCAGTCATCGCGGTTATAGCAAGTTTATTTAAAATATCTTTATCTTTGTATGTTATTTTTTCAGAAATTTGATCTAAAATTTCTAATGCTTTTTCTTTTGCAAATTTGTAACCTTTAGTTATGACAGTTGGGTGTATATTTTGATCTAAAAGTCCAACTGCTTTGGTTAATAATTCGCCTGCAAGAATAGCAGCTGTTGTGGTTCCGTCTCCAACTTCCTGATCTTGTGTTTTAGCTACCTCTACTAGCATCTTAGCTGCAGGATGTTCAATCTGCATTTCTTCAAGAATCGTAACTCCATCGTTAGTAATAACAATATCTCCCATTGAATCAACTAACATCTTATCCATACCCTTTGGGCCTAGTGTAGTTCGTACTGCATCAGCCACTACTCTGGCAGCAGCTATGTTAGCATGTTGTGCTCCTTTACCCATTGCTCGAAAAGTTCCTTCTGGTAATACTAAAATTGGTTGATTCCCCATTTGATTTTGATTCATTATTATTCACCTCATATTTTTATGTGCATGTAAGTATACTGCTTTTCAAAGATATTTAAAGGTTATGTTTAATAAGTTCAGATTTAATATTTTTGCTATGTCAAACTATAACGCAAATATTTGGAAAATGTATATTTTTAAATTCATGTCTAGTTTCCACCTTATTGGAGCTGTTATGGTTCCATTCTTCACAGAGTGGGGAAACATAAGTTTCTCACAGATAATGATTTTACAATCCTGGTTTATGTTATGGATGTTCATATTAGAAATCCCAACAGGAACAGTAGCTGATTTTATTGGAAGAAAACAGTCGTTGGTACTTGGTGCAATGGTAACAGCAATAGCAGCTCTTGTTTACATCAGTTCTCCTAATTTTTACATATTTCTATTAGCTGAATTTCTATGGGCAGTTGGCGGAGCGCTAGTATCTGGAGCAGATGAAGCATTTACTTATGATACATTGAAGAAGTTAGGAAAAACCAGTATATCGAAAAAAATATTTGGAAGAATTGATAGTTTGCATCTTACAGGAATAATGATCGCGGCACCAATAGGAAGTGTTGTCGCTGCAAATTTCGGACTTACTGCGCCAATGATGTTAACGGCTGTACCAATCTCTATCGCAGCTCTGATAGGATTAACATTCAAAGAACCAAAGGTAACAAGGAAAATAGAATCAAAAAGATATTTGCTTATACTGAAAGAGGGTATGAAATATTTTTACAAAAGTAAAGTTCTGAAAATTTTAGCATTGGATATGATAGTCATAGCCACAATATCGTATTACATGATATGGTTGTACCAGCCGATGTTAAAAGGTGCTGGCGTTGATATTATGTATTTTGGTATAGTTCATTCGGCATTTGTTGCATCTCAGATACTAATAATGAATTATAATATTAAATTGGAAAAGCTTCTTGGATCTAAAAGAAGATTGATATTTTTGAGTGCACTGATAACGGGAATAATGTTTATAGTTGGAGGATTGACAAATATGCTTCCGTTAGTATTATTATCAATTATCGTGGGTGGTGGATTCGGATTATCTAGAAAACCATTATTTGCAAGCTATATCAATAAACATATTCCTTCATCGAAAAGAGCAACAGTTTTATCCACAATATATATGTTAAGGCAATTTGCAATAGCTGTAGTAAATCCTATTGTTGGTTTAGCAGTAGAGTGGTCTCTCGGAAATACATTAATAATACTTGGTGTAATAGCAGTGATATTTTCATTCATATCTAGAATAGAAGAAAAACATTTGCTTGATTAGGGCCGATGGTCTAGCTCGGTATGACGCAACGTTCGCAACGTTGAAATCGTGGGTTCAAATCCCACTCGGTCCACCTATTTTTTTACTTTCTTTGCTATTTTTAATATTTCTTTAGAAGTTAATTCTTTTAGATCCTTTCTTTTTATTATAGGTATTCCTTCTACATTTTCTTCTCTAGATTCTTCAGCAATCATCACAGCTGGGCGTTCTACTGTATGTATAAATCCTCTAAGTTCTGTAGCCCGTTTTTTCATCTTTCTTTTATTTGATTCAACATCAGATACTATCATAGTTTTTTCTTTAGCAAACACATCAAATGGTGCTTGTCTTACATAATCTATTTTAAATCCTAATTTACTTAATTTCGATCCAACATCTTGTTCAATTATATCTTTTGGATATGTTTGTATCTTGTGCTGCACATGATTCAATATATTAATTGGTTTAATTATTTTTTTATTTAAGATACCTTCTAATTTTTGCGCAATATCTAAAACCATTCTTAATTCTTTTTTTTCATGCTCGTAGATTACTTTTTTATTTACACCAACAATTTCGGCCAATTCTCTTTGCGTTAACTTTTTATTTTCTCTAGTCTCTTTAAGCATCTCAGAATTGATTTCTACATATAATCCGCCTTTATCTCTATAGATTTTAGGAAATATTTCATGGGTTATTAATGAATCTAATGTCTTTGGTGAAATACACGGTATCTCAAATCTTTCATAAACTATTCCATCCTTTAATTTTTCACGCGTAGTATTTTCACCGATAAGAATAGCAACAGCATCTAAGTTGTTAGCAATAGTTTTAAGATTATTCGCCTGCTCTCTAGAGAAGGAATCAATGTTTTGCAGTATTTTTAGTAATAATAATCTGTCTTTTTTAGCAACAATGTCAAAACAACCATTATAGTTGCATATAACATATCCAGCATTTTCCAGAGTTTTTACTGAAACTTTCAATACTGCTTCTTTAAGCATATTTTTAAATTGTTAAGATTAACTAATAAATACATAATGGGCTTGTAACTCTAACCAATTACTCTTAATTTTGAGTTCTATGGTGAATAAATATAGCTAACTGATTAATGTAAGCATGAAAAATGATTTCAATAATTTTGAGGATTATTATAGCCCCAAGGACAAGAAGAAAAATATTATTCTACCAGCAAAAATGACAGAAGATTTAGCAGAAGATATTGGAATACATATTGGCGACGGTAGTATGTATCTAAATAAAAATGGTGGATTTGCGATAAGTTGTTTTGGAGATATAAATGAAGATAAAGAGCACTATCTAAAAAGAATAATACCGTTGAAACAGAAATTATTTCATGTTACAATAAAAGTTAACGGAAGAAAGGATGTGTTTGGTTTTACAATTTGTTCCAAAGCACTATATCATTTCTATCTTTTACTTGGGATACCCAATGGATCAAAAGCAAAAATATCTCACATACCAGAAATAATCAAGGAATCTGATAAAAATATAAAATGTGCTTTTATTAGAGGTCTCGCCGATACAGATTTTTCATTGATGTTTAAAGCAAAAAGGATAAAATACGATAAACACCATTATCCAATGATTTCAGCAACATTCGCAAGCGAAAGGTTAGTTAAAGATATAAATGAAATTCTGCGAGAACTGGGTTTCAAAACCGCGATTTCAAAACGTACTTCGAAAAGATGGAATAAAGAACGCGAAGATTATAGAATAGATATCAACGGAAAAGAGAATCTAGAAAAATGGATGAAAATGATAGGATTCAAAAACCCAAAACATTACACTAAATATCTTATTTGGAAAAAATACGGTTTCTGTGAACCAAGAAGCACTTTAGTTCAGAGAAGACACATTTTGTCAAATTAATATATTTAAAGGATGTTATGTTATTCTATAAGTAAGGGCCCGTAACTCAGCCTGGTTAGAGTGCCAGTCTTATAAAAGAGCGTTTAGCTTTTTTAGGTGACTGCGCTTTGTAAAAACTGGAAGTCTGGAGTCCAAATCTCCACGGGCCCACCATCGTGATTTGATTATATGATTCATAAAAAACTACATCATCACATTAAGAAACACCTAAGAAAACATAAAAGAAAATATGCAAAATTTATGTTGTATTTTTTAGTATTGCTTACTTTCAGTGTTATAGAAGATGTTACTGCAGTTTACATAACACAAACAGAAGAACTTATCGAAGTTGTCGGTGTGGCAATAGTATTATCTTTTATATTCACGGTTATTGGCGAATTAGTTGAAGAAGTATATTTGGCCGAAAAAAAGAAATTTAAACGTTAATTATAAACATTTTTTACAATCTAAAAGTTTAGGAGAAGCACTTTTATGCATTTCACATATCAATTTTTTCTTTCTTACCAATTTACATATTTCACAAAATTCGTCAGATGTAGATGCATAACTCATTTCTCCAGAAGCAATTTTTCCGGCAATTCTTTGTATCGCTTCTTTAACATCTTTATCCTTTTCAAGAAATGCTGTTTTAGATCCACGTATTGCTCTATAGTATTGAGATATGGCTGCTTGCGATGTTCCTAGTTTTTCTGCAGCACTCTGTTGTGTTAATTTATGTTTTTCTATTAGGTCTTTTGCAATTAATGCACGCACCGATGGTAGAAGATTCTGTACAGCCACTTCACAATAAGGTTTCATATAACACTGTTATATTTTTAAGCATATAAATATATTGAGTATTATGAAGCCTGAATGTATTTTAATCCGAGTAGGTGAGCAATCTCTTAAGTCAAGACAGGTCTGGTTAATTTTTAATAGAATATTAATAAAAAATATTAGAGCTTCCTTAGAAGGAATCGATTATGAATTAAAAAACGAAACAAATAGAATATTCATTTATACGAAAGATGTTGATAAATCAATAGATCGATTAAGTAGAGTATTTGGAATAACTTCCATTTCTCCAGTTTACGTTTGTGATGCAACGATAGAAGATATGCAAAAACTTGCTAAAATTATTTTCAAACCAGGAAAAAAGAAATTTGCTATTCGTGCAAGAAGAACGGGTATGCACAAATTTACATCTCAAGAAATTGGAAGTAAAATAGGCTATATTATACCAGGTTCTGTGGATTTGTCAAATCCTGCGAAAGAACTTTTTGTAGAATGTAGACAGAAAAAATCATACATGTATACTGATAAATTTGTAGGGCCAGGTGGTTTACCATTAGGTTCCGGTGGAAAAATATTTGGAATATTAAATGATGATCAAGATTTTGTAGCATGTTGGCTTCTGATGAAACGTGGATGCGAAATATTAGTAGTGTCAAATAAAAAACCTCTTGTTAGAAAATTGCAGAAGTGGCACACAGGATTGAAAATGTCTATTTTTACAAAAATACCAGAAAATTATGTTATTCCCGCCATAGTAATTGGTGAAAAATCTGCAGAAAAATTGTCTAAAACAGATTTGTTAATTCTTCGTCCATTAGTAGGCTTGAATTATAAGGAGTTTTTAACCCAAATTAACTCAAAAAGTGGAGTTAATAAAGCCAATAAGTAGTCACGACATGATAGTAATAAGGTTTAAATACCTTACGGTAGTATATATTATTAGGTATTAAGGCATATTGACAACTGAGTGATAATGTTTAAATACCAATTAATAGTAATAGAGATTAAAAACTAAGGTGATAAAATGGTAGCAACACAAAAAGCATTTGACGCATTGAAGCAAATAGGATTAAACTTATACGAAAGAAAGCTTTGGGTAGCTTTACTTTCAAGAGGAACATCTAGCGCAGGAGAATTATCTTCTTTAGCTAAAGTACCTCATTCTAGAACTTATGATGTATTAGAATCTCTAGCAGAAAAGGGATTCGTTATTGTTCAAAATACTAAACCTTTAAAATATGTTGCTATTGCGCCAGGTGAAGCATTAGAACGTGCAAAAAAGAAAGTTAAAACAGATGCAGAAGATGTAGCAGGAAGAATAACAGAACTTCAAGATTCTTCACTTGTAAAAGAATTGGCTAAAATATTCAAAGACGGCATGGATCTTGTAGAACCAGGAGAAATGTTAGGTTCATTGAAAGGAAGACATTCGATGCATACTCAATTAGAAACATTATTTAAAAATGCAAAAACTGATATTTCAATTTTAACAACAGCAGATGGAATGAAAGAACTACATAGCAATCATGCAGATTTGTTAAAGAAAGCTTCTGGCAAAGGAGTAAAAGTAAGAATAATTGCTCCAAATTCAAAAGAAATTTCAGATCAAGTTAGTCATTTCAAAGGATTTGCTTCAGTGAAACAAACTGAAAAATCTGGTAACATGGGAAGATTTGCTATAGTTGATGGAAATCATGTTGTATTTGCATTAACAGATGATAAGAAAGTACATCCAACACAAGATTTGTCATTCTGGTCTCAATCAACACATGCAGCAAAAGAAATGCTGAGCCCAATGTTTGATGCATACTGGAATACTTTATAAATTTTTTATTTTCTTTCTTTTATTTCAGTTTTAATTTGTTCTAAGAAGTCATCTATCTTTACACCGAATTGTGGTTTTTTGCCTCTAGCACGGACAGCTAAAGTACTATTTACTTCTTCCTTATCACCGATTACAATTATGTAAGGGATTTTAGATAATTCGGCATTTCTAACTTTATCATTAACAGTTGAAGATACGAAATCTCCTTCAGTTCTTATACCTTCATCTTTAAAAGTTTTTAAAATTCTTTTTGAAGTTTCAATATTTTTATCAGTAAATGAAATTATTTTTACTTGAACTGGTGATAGCCATACCGGTAGAACACCGTTTGTATGTTCTAAAAGTACACCAATAAATCTTTCTACCGAACCATATGTTACGGTGTGTAGCATAACAGGTCTATGATCTTCGTTGTCAGCTCCAGTATAAGTTAGTTCAAATCTTTCAGGCATTGCGAAATCTAATTGTATTGTTGCACATTGCCAAGTTCTTCCTAATGAATCTTTAATGTGAAAATCAATTTTTGGTCCATAGAAAGCTCCATCGCCTGGATTTAATTTATAATCTTCGTTTCTACTTTCAAGAACATTTTTTAATATTTTTTCAGCTTTATCCCATATTTCATCTGAACCTATTCTTTTTTCAGGTCTTGTTGAAAGTTCTGTATGATAAGTTAATCCAAATTTTTTATAAAAATTATCAATTAAATTCATTATTCCAATTACTTCACTTTCAAGTTGTTCTTCCATGCAATAAATATGAGCATCATCTTGAGTAAATCTTACAACTCTAAATAAACCTGCTAATACACCAGACAGTTCTTGTCTATGAACTATGCCAAGTTCTCCAACTCGCATTGGTAGTTGTTTGTATGATTTTGGCGATGATTTATATACTAACATTCCACCGGGGCAATTCATTGGTTTTATTCCAAATTCTCGATCTTCATATTTTGTTAAAAATATATTTTCTTTAAATTTTTCCCAATGTCCAGATATTAACCATAATTTTTTATCTAATATTTGCGGAGTTGATATTTCTTGATAATTTGCTTTTTTATGTTCATCTCTCCAAAAACTAATTAATTCATTGTAAATTGTTAATCCTTTATCGTGAAAAAATACCATTCCAGGAGCTGTTTCACTGAATGAAAATAAGTCTAATTTTTGTCCTAAAATTCTATGATCATTATCTTTCAATTTAGAGGTATCTAGTTTTGACTTAGAAATCTGTCTAAGCAATTTTTTTGGGTCTGTTTCTTCTATTATTGTTTCTGGCATATCCATCACGTATATATTAACGTATATATTACTTAAATAATTCAACAATATAAATATTAAACTATAGCCCCGTGGTGCAGTGGCCAAACATGGCCGGCTTTGGTATCTTATACTAAAGCTCTGACATAAGATGAAGACACCGGCAGACCGAGGTTCGAATCCTCGCGGGGCTACCATCATATTTTTAAAGACTCGTTTCTAATATCCATTACTATATTTAAGGTGAAAAAATGGGAGAATTTAACGGAAGAAAAATGCTTCAACAGCGAAAGAAAAAGAAATGGATGAAAACCAAATACAAAACAAGAGCCTTACGGTTAATAGAAAAGAAAGATCCGCTTGGCGGAGCACCTCAAGCAAAAGGAATTGTAATTAAAAAAACTGGAGTAGAACAAAAACAGCCACACTCTGGTATTATTAAAGTTGTAAGAGTACAGCTTCTTAAAAACGGAAAAACGATTTCAGCATTTACACCAAAGTCAGGTGCAATTAATGTAATTAATGAACATGATGAAGTTACTGTAGAAGGACTTGGTGGTTCACAAAGAGGACCAATTGGTTCAATGCCTGGAATTAAATGGAAAGTTTCAAAGGTTAATGGTATTGCATTAGAATCATTAAGAACAGGTAAAGCAAAGAAACAGGCGAGATAAAATGGAAGAAATGAAATTATTTAATAGATGGGATATAAGTGAAATAAAAGTTACAGATCTAGGTTTACAAAAATATATTGGTTTAAAACCTGTTTTAGTTCCTAAGACATTTGGAAGAAATACACAAAGGCAATTTCATAAATCTAATATGAATATTGTAGAAAGATTAATTAATCGAATGTATGTTCCTGGACACAAGAGGAGAAAACATTTCATATCAAGCGGTGCTTGTGTTGGCAATACTGGCGCAATATGCAATGTAATTATCGACGCATTCACAATGATAGAAGCTAGAGCAAAAAAGAACCCAGTAGAAGTTTTTGTAAAAGCTATAGAAAATTCAGCAATGAGAGAAGAAATAACTTCATTTCAAGTTGGTGGAATAATTGTAAGAAAAGCAGTTATTACAGCACCACAAAGAAGAGTGGATATGGTTCTTAGAGGAATGGTTCAAGGCTCTTATCAGAAAGCAACTAATAACAAGAAAACAATGGCACAATGCTTAGCAGATGAAATATTTGCAGCTTATAATAATTCTACAGATTCTTACGCAATAAGAGAAAAAGATAGAATTGAGAAAGAATCATTGGGAGCAAGATAAGAATTTAAGTCTTTCTAACCGTATCTTTATTATGAGAAATCAACATAATGTTAAAACACTTATTGAAAAATATCAAGAATTGAATAAATATTGTAAAGGTTCTGAGAAAGAAATAGATGATGTTCTGTTTAGTATAGCCCAATTATATGTTTGTTATCAATGCGAATTTTTCCCTGATACTTGTGATAATTGTGGTACAAAAGCAAATGGATGGCAACCGAAAGATGTTTTAGAAGTCCAGATGGCAGTACCAGAGATAGCAGGATATTGGCAGAGACTAAGAGATAGATCTTATCGTGCAATTGAATCAAAGTAAAAGCTTAAATATTATAGTTTCTATCATCGCAATTTATATATAACCAACTCACTATAAGACGGCATGTACGAAATTGATTTGTTTCAGTTGATAGATGAGAAAGACAAAGGACGGCAGAAAATTAAAGCCGTTATTAATGATAAAATAAAGTCATTAATTGAGCAAATGATTGGAGAGATAAAAGAATTTAATCATACGACAACGCAACAAATCTGTAAAGATATTGGAATAACATTTGTTCTGTATCGCATGCATATGAGAAGAGGGTTGTTTTGTTTAGACGCTTTGGAAAAATTAGCAGATAAGTGGGCGAAAATTACTCTGAAAACGGAAAACGCCCATTTAAATAAGAAAAAAGAAATTCAGAGAGAAATAACCAAATTAAGTTATGGCTCTGGAAATAACCACAGAGTTGTTGCTTGTCCCAAATATTTAACATTAAATTTATGCAAGATATCCGGCGCTATAATAGCTGATGGACATCTTGCGAAAACTTCAAAAAAATATACAATTATAATCGCTGATCAACATGACGATATTCTGAATCATTTTTCAGAATGGATAACGGAGGAATTTAATGTAAAACTTACAGTCAAACAAAAGAAAGATGAAAGATGCTACTATATAGAATTTTCAAACAAAATAATTTTTTATTACATGAATAAGATTTTTGATATACCATCTGGAGAGAAAAGCAGAATTGTTAAGACACCAGAGATAATTAGAAATGCCACAGTTAACTTTCAAAGAGCATTTGCAACCGGAGTATTGATATTTGACGGTGGGGTTGGTTTTTGCACATCCAAATTTGATTTTTCTACAACTAGTAAAAATTTATTCGCAGATATTATTAACACATTAAAGAATGCTGGAATTAAAGTAACATATAGTAATGATGGATTTAATCGCACTAATAGTTTGTATCAGTTTTATGTTTCAGGCAAAGATAATGCTAATAGGTTCTTAAAGCTTTTTCTTTTACCAAATACAAAAAAATATTCACAGTTGGATATTTTATTGAATAATTTTGATTGTAAAATAAATAACTTAAACCATGTGAAAAAATATCTTAATCATATGTTTCCAAGATCTAGAGTAAACACTATAACATTTTTAGATGTAATCGATTTATTTAAATATGAAAAACAACTAAGTACGAGAGAAATAGAAAACAAATTAAAGAGAAGCTATAGAACCATTAATAGATATTTATGCATATTAAAACGTTGGAATATAATTATAGAGAGCAATGAAAAGACATATAAAGCTTGGATACTAAACCCTAAATTAAAATAACGGAGGTATAAAAATGGCAGCTAAAGAAGAATACTCAGAGAATGTTCAGAAACTGATGAATAATCCTAAGAATATTCGTAACATAGGAATAATCAGTCACATTCATCACGGCAAAACCTGTCTTACAGATAACCTAGCAGCAGCCGCAGGAATGATGGCACAACAATTAGTTGGTGAAAGAATGCTTACGTGGATTGATGATCAAGAACGTGAGCGACTAATGACTATCTATGGAGCAACCGTAACGATGGCCCACCAATGGAACAATGAACCATATTTGATTAATCTCATGGATACGCCAGGTCATGTTGATATAAACTAATTTATTTTAGTTTACAACATTTTGGCGCTGACGTAACTCAAGCACTGAGAGCAGTAGACGGCGGTGTAGTTATGGTTTGTGCTGTTGAAGGAATAATGCCACAAACTGAAACAGTTTTAAAACAAGCTTTAGCAGAAAGAGTAAAACCAATTCTATTTATTAATAAAATTGATCGTGCAATTAAAGAATTAAAATTAACACCAGAACAACTTCAGAAGCGTTTAACTAAATTAGTTGTAGATGTAAATAAATTTATTCAAAGAAATGTAGAACCAGAATTCAAAGACAAATGGGTGCCAAAAATAGAAGACGGCTCTGTAGCATTTGGTTCAGCTTTACGTAAATGGGCAATTTCGGCACCTTACATGAAAGCAACTGGTGTAACATTCAAACAAATAATGGAATTATGCGCAGCAGATAAAGATGAAGAATTAGCTAAGTTAGCACCAATGCACATTGTTGTCATGGATGCAGTTATCAAACATTTACCTTCACCAATAGAAGCACAAAAATATAGAATATCAAGAATTTGGAAAGGAGACATTAATTCAGATGTAGGAAAAGCATTGATGGCATGCGATCCAAATGGTAAATTAGCAGCATGCATTACAAAAATAGTTTATGATACACATGCAGGAATGATATCTACTGCACGAATTTTTTCAGGCAAGTTGACTCGTGGTCAGGATATTTATTTAGTTGACGCTGGGCACTCGGCGAAGTTACAACAGGTTACAACATTTATTGCAGACAAAAGAGTTACAATCAATGAAGTTCTTGCTGGAAATGTTGTTGGTTTAGTAGGATTGACAGATGTTATCAGTGGTGAAACAGTTTGCGATCCAGATAATATTATTGACACATTTGAAGCAATCAAACATATATTCGAACCAGTTGTAACAAAAGCAATGGAACCAAGAAATCCACAAGACTTGCCAAAATTAATTGATGCTTTAAAGATTTTAGGAAAAGAAGATCCAACATTGAAAATACAAATAAATCCTGAAACAGGTGAAACTTTAGTTTCTGGTTTAGGAGAATTGCATTTAGATGCAAAAGTAGAAAGAAAAATTAGAGAAAAAGGAATTGATATAATTGTATCTCCTCCAATTGTTGTTTACCGAGAAACAATACAAAGTAAATCACCAGTCGTAGAAGGTAAATCACCGAATAAACATAATAAATTCTATTTATCAGTTGAACCAGTTCCACCTGAAGTTTACAAAGGAATGATAGAAGGTGTAATTAAAGATGGAGAAATTAAAGGAAAGAATTTAGATATGATAAAGAAATTAGAAGATCTAGGTTTCCCAAGAGAAGATTCAAAGTCTTTAGTAGTTATTTTAAATCACTGCATGCTTTTAGATTGTACAAAAGGTATTCAGTATCTTAATGAAGCAATGGAACTTATCAAAGAATCATTTAAAGATGTTACAAACAAAGGACCATTGGCAGACGAACCATGTTCAGCATTTATCATAAGATTGAAAGATGCAGAATTACATGAAGATGCTGTGCACAGAGGACCAGCTCAAGTTATACCAGCAGTAAGACATGCAATAAAGCAAGCAATGCTTAGAGCAGGTGCAACTCTTTTAGAACCAAAACAAATTTTAAGAATCGACACACCACAAGATCACATCGGTAGTATTACTTCTGAAATAAGCAATAGGCGTGGTGAAATTCTAAATATAGAACAAGAAGAATATTCAGCAATTATTACTGTCAAATTACCAGTTGCTGAAATGTTTGGATTTGAAGGAGCATTAAAATCAGCTACAGCTGGAAAAGGTTTCCAATCTTTAATGGATGTTACATTTGAAAGAGTGCCTAATGATATTAGGGTAAGAGTTGTTTCACAGATTAGAGAAAGAAAAGGATTAAGTAAAGACTTGCCAATACCAGAAGTTTAAATTATTTTTCAGTTTCTTTTTCAATCCAATATAACCATCCAGATACATCTTCTGGTAAATCTTTTCTAAGTTTACCATCGCTGAATTTGCTGGACTTATTCGGTTCTTCAGAATAATCTTTATTAATTTTTTTATCATCTACTAAATTATCAATTGCTAGATTATAGATGCGTTTAGGAAACTCATCCGGATTTTCTTTGAGTAGAGCAGATGCTATTTCACTTTTTAACATTCCTTTTTTAGGAGTATATGCAGCACATGCTTGTAAATATTCACAAACAATATTCTTTGCTTTTTGAGGAGCTTTAACCATAAACTAACTTCCATCCAAAAGGATTTAAACTCAATGCTGTTCGAATAGAAACATTTAAATAGATTCATTCTAATATGGATTTTATAGTAAATAGGATGGCTACAATTGCCTATTTATGTTTCATATAAAAATTGAGGTGAATTAAATGGCAAACAAACCACACATGAATTTAGTAACAGTAGGACACGTAGATCATGGTAAATCTACTTTAGTTGGAAGACTATTATGGGATACAAATAATATTACCCCAGAAGAGTTTAGAAAAATTAAAGATTTAGCAAAAGAGTTAAAGAAAGAAACTTTCGAATTCGCTTTTGTTATGGATCGATTGAAAGAAGAAAGAGAAAGAGGAGTTACAATTGATATTATGCATCAAAGATTCGATACAGCAAAATATTACTTTACTGTAATTGATGCACCAGGACACAGAGACTTCGTAAAGAATATGATTACAGGAGCATCACAAGCCGATGCTGCTATATTAGTAGTTTCTGCAAAAGATGGAATACAGGAACAAACAAAAGAACACGTATTTTTATTAAAAGTTCTTGGTGTAAAGCAGTTGATAGTTGCTTTAAACAAAATGGATGCAATTGAATACAATGAAGCAAAATTCAATGAGCAAAAAGCAAATGTTGACAAATTGTTAAAATCTGTTGGTTATGATACAAGCAAGATTCAATTCTTACCAGTATCAGCATACAAAGGAGATAACATAGCTCATAAGGAAGATTCAGATAATAAGAAAGATAATATGCCATGGTACAAAGGAAATACAATAGTACAGGCATTAGACACATTAACAATTCCTGAACAACCAACTGACAAACCATTGAGATTACCAGTACAAGATGTTTATACAATCACAGGTATCGGTACAGTGCCGGTAGGTAGAATAGAAACTGGAACATTAAAACCAAATCAAACAGTTATATTCGAACCATCTGGTGTAAAAGGAGATGTAAAAACAATTGAAATGCATCATGAAATGGTACCACAGGCAGGACCTGGTGATAACGTAGGTTTCTCTGTAAGAGGAATCGGAAAAAATGATGTTAAAAGAGGAGACGTTGCTGGACCAGTAGATAACCCACCAACAGTTGCAGCAGAATTCACAGCACAAATAATTGTATTGCAACATCCAAATGTAATAACAAAGGGTTATACACCAGTATTCCACATACATACATCACAAACTGCATGCAAGATAACTGAAATCATGAAGAAACTTGATCCAAAAACTGGAGCAGTACTTCAAGAAAATCCAGATTTCATAAAAGCTGGTGATGCAGCAATTGTAAAATGTGTGCCAAACAAACCTCTAGTAATTGAAGACAGTAAATCATTCCCAGAATTAGCAAGATTCGCAATTCGAGATATGGGTATGACTGTTGCAGCAGGAATTTGTTTGACAGTAACTCCAGTAAAGAAGGGTTAAATCCCTTCAAATCTTTTTCTTTTTATTTAGAAATTAGCGTGAGCTAGACTAACAATACTTATTTAAATACTTTACTTCTATAATTTAACCTATGCAGAAAGCAAGAATTAAACTTTCAAGTACAGATCCTGAAAAAATAAAACAGGTATGTATAGAACTAAAAGGAATAGCTGACAAGTTCGGTATAGCTATGAAAGGACCAATTCCAATGCCAACAAAAAAATTAAAAATCACAACAATGAAAACTCCTTGTGGTGATGGAACAGGACACGGTAACGCTACGTGGGACAATTGGGAAATGAGAATACATAAAAGAGTTATTGATATTTCAGCAGACGAAAGAACGTTGAGACAGGTTATGAGAGTAACTGTTCCAGAAGGCGTTCAGATAAGTATCCAGTTAAAGGACTGATTCATAGAATACATCTACACCAGCTTTTCTTTTTTGAACTTTTCTAGTATCTTCTAAATCTTTTACATACATTGAAATAAGGCCAATACTGACGTTTAATCTCTTTGTCAAATTTTTTGCTTTAATAAATTTGACCATTTCGATATACAATATCTGCATTTGCCACATCTGTCATTAGTTTAGTATAATCATGTAGAGACAAATGATTCATTTGACCAAAATTCCTTTTCATAGATATATATTGATTATAAAAGAATTTAAATCTATAGTTAATCTAATGCTCGGGTCGCTTAGCTTGGTATAGCGCCAGATTTTTATTGGGCAACTGATAGAAAGGCGAACCTGGAAAGCTGGTTTCCTTCGGGATGCGTGTGTTCGAATCACACCCCGAGCGCCATTTAAATAATCTATAACAATACTCTAATTATGTTTGAAAAGGAACTAATGGTTGTTATAGCTAATTTAATTCCAACAGTAGAACAAATTGGCGGAATAACTTTAGGACTAACTATGGGTATAAATCCAATAACAGTTTTATTAATTTCTTTAATAGTGAATTGTCTTATATTTTTTCCAGTTTATTTTGGATTGAAATTATTTTATGATAAATATCTGTATAAAATTAAAATATTACAACGATACGTAGAAAGAGTGAGAAAAAGAGGAAAACCATATATTGATAAATATGGTATATTTGGTTTGATGATTTTTAGAGCATTTCCGTCACCATTTACAGGAACATATGCAGCTTCAATTTTTGGCTGGTTCTTAGGTTTAGACTGGAAGAAATCATTCGCAGCCGTATTTTTCGGATCAATTATTAGTTTAATTTTAATATTTTTGGGTTATTACGGCATATATAATATACTGAAGATCGTAATTGGATTTTAAATCCTTTTCTGAACAATACTAATTATGAACAGAAAGCAGTTTGCAAAGTTTCTATCTGATAAGAAAGGGAGATATAAACAGTTTGGAATATCGGAATCAGACATAAATGAGTTCGGAGAACCAATAGAACTTATCCAAGCATATAGATTATATTACGGCGGAAATACTGGTGCATATCCGCAACTGTATCCAAGTTGGGCAAGAGAGTCGGCAGGAGGACTCAAGATGGAATTTTCTATTGATTCGTTAACTGAGAAGAAAAGAAAATATGAAATACCAGTTCTACTAAAAATAACTGATTATTCTAAAGAACCATTCATGGTAGATTTTGCAGAAAGAGTTAGAGGCAAGACGAAACAAGATGATATAAATTATTTGCTAGATATAGAATCTCCTGGACATCAAGAAATAGCCGCAAGACTTTGGTTGGAAAACATGCTTAAAAGATATACTAAAATAAAGAAAACCGGTGGAGATTTTAAACATGTTTACGATATGAGTAAGAAATATGTTAGTAGTCCACTAACACCATGGTATGTGACCGGGTCAATGGATTCAGTTATAATGGACGAAGAGAAGAGAATGAAGAAACAGAGAGTACCAGCGATTGAAAAATTAGATGCAGTGCTAGAAATGCTTAAAGATAGACATCTGTCTCAGTAATAAATAACCTTTAAATACCTTCGTGATATACTATTTCTTGGAAAGTTTTCGTAGTGTGTCGTGTTCTGAAAAGGAAGCTAGGGAAAGCTATATAAAAGTTAACTATGGAAATAATAGTGATACTATGCCACAAACGAAACGACCGTTAAGAGGAAGTAGAGCATATTGGCCAAAGAAAAGAGCAAAGAGAATATATCCTAGAATAAAGAATTGGCCTAGTGTGCAAACAACAATACCTTTAGGTTTCAGTGGATACAAGGCAGGAATGACACATATCATGATAACAGATACAAATACTAATTCTAAAACAAAAGGACAGATTATTTCAAAACCAGTTACAATTCTTGAATGCCCTCCTTTGTTTGTTTATGGAGTTCGTGGTTATACGCCAGCTGGCCCAGTTGATGTTTTATTTGACAAACCTAATAAAAATCTTTCTAGAAAAATAAAATTACCTAAAACACCAAAGAAATCAAATTTAGTTAAGTTGGAAGGAAACAAATTTAGTAGAGTAAATTTAATTTGTCATACTCAACCAATATTTAAGAAAAAACCTGAAGTATTTGAAATGGCTATCGGCGGAACACCAGAAGAACAGCTTAATTTTGCAAAGAATGTTTTCGGTAAAGAAATAAAAATTTCAGAAGTATTCAAAGTTGGTGATTATATTGATGTTTCTGCTGTTACAATTGGAAAAGGATTCCAAGGTGTAGTAAAAAGATTTGGATGTAGATTACAAAGAAGAAAGAATGAACAGGCTCATAGAAAAATCGGATGCCATGGTACAAACAATCCTGGTAAAATTAGAATTTATGTTCCTCAAGCAGGTCAGTTAGGATTCCAGACAAGAACAGAATATAATAAAAGAATATTAAAAATAGCTTCTGGCGATGATATAAATCCTAAAGGTGGTTTAGTAAATTATGGTTTAATTAAAGGAGATTACATGCTTCTGGAAGGAAGCGTTCCTGGACCTACAAAAAGACTAGTAAGATTCAGAACACCAATGCGTTCATATGCAACAAAATATCCTGTTGACATAAAATATATTTCATTAGAATCAAAACAAAGTGACTAATTATGACAAAAATATTTGATTTAAACGGCAATGCGAAAGGTGAAATAAAATTACCTAAAGTATTTAGCACACCTTATCGTCCAGATTTAATTACACGAGTTGTGCTTGCATTACGATCACATAGAAGACAACCATATGGGCCAGATCCATTGGCAGGTCAGAGAACATCGGCTCATTATCATGGTGTAAGAAAAGGACCTCACCACATGATGAATCGTGAAATGGCTAGAAATAAAAGAAGTCATGGAGGATCGTCTCAGCAAGAGATGAGAGCAAGAGCATCACCACATGCAGTATCTGGTAGAAAATGTCATCCACCAATGATAGATAAAGTGTGGGATCAGAAGATAAATAAAAAAGAAAATATATTAGCAATTAAATCTGCACTAGCAGCAGTTTGCAATTCAGAATTAGTTTCAAAGAAATACAGAATGGAATTAGAAGCTCCTATTATAATTACAGATGATATACAGAAAGTAAATAAGACAAAAGATCTTGAAAAAATAATCGAATTGTTAAAAATACTTCCAATCGTTGAAAGAGCAAAGGATACGAAAATAAGACCTGGAAAAGGAAAGATGAGAGGAAGAAGATATAAAAATAAAAAATCAGTTTTATTTATTGTAGCTAATGATAGCGGAATTGTTAAAGCTGCTAAAAATATAGCAGGCGCAGACATATGTAATGTAAAAAACATAAATGTTGAATTGTTAGCACCAGGTACACATGCTGGAAGAATTACGATTTTTGATGAAGCATCAATAAAAAGTTTAGGTGAATTGTATGGTTAAAAAAATACTAGCCGTTGACCCATGGGCAATAATAAAACATCCAATACTTTCAGAAAAAGCAATTGGAAGAATTGAAACAGAAAATAAAATAGTGTTTGAAGTTTCAAGAAACGTAACAAAAAGTCAAATTAAATGGGCAGTAGAAACAGCATTTAATGTTAAGGTAGCTGACGTTGCCACACTGATAACTCAGAAAGGGCACAAGAGAGCTTGGATAAAATTGAAAAAAGAATTTTCAGCCGCAGATATAGCAACTAAATTAGGTATGTTGTGATGATATGGGTAAGAGAATAATTTCCAGAGCAAGAGGTAAAGGAGGACCACCTTATAGATCACCAGGACATCGATTCGCAGGAACATTGTCATACAGATTTGCAGAAGGAGAAATAATTGATATAATACATGATGCAGCAAGAGATGCACCTTTAGCTAAATTGAAAACTGAACGTGGTGAAAAATTAATCATAGCACCAGATGGAGTAAAAGTTGGAGATAGAGTAAAAGTATCTAACGCGGAAATGCTAGAAAATAATATTTTATCATTATCACAGGTACCAAAGGGACAAACTGTATTTGCAATAGAAAATTATCCAGGTTCAGGACCGATGTTATGTTGTTCACCAGGAACCGTTGGAATTATGATTTCATATGATAATAATAAGGTAATCGTACAGATGCCTTCAAAAGAATTCAAAATATTTAATCCAAAATGCTTAGCCACAGTAGGTAAAGCAGCAGGATGGGGTAGAAGAGATAAAAGATTTGTTAAAGCTGGCCAAGTGTATCATGCTAAAGCAGCAAGAAATAAATTGTACCCAAGATCATCTGCAACAAAAATGAATCCAGTTGATCATCCGTTTGGAGGAAAAACAAAACCTGGTACACCGAAATCTATATCAAGATGGGCACCACCTGGAGCAAAGGTTGGTTCAATCGCATCAAGTAGATCGGGTAAGAGAAAGAGGTAATGATTAATGGTAAAAATATTAACATGGAAAGGAAAAACAATCGAAGAATTGCAGAAAATACCAATTGAAGAATTTTCAAAACTAATACCTTCAAGACAAAGAAGATCATTATCAAGAGGAATGCCAGAAAAACATAAAGGATTTTTAGAAAGATTAAGAAAAGCTAAAAAACCTATGAAAACACATTGTAGAGACATGGTAATTTTACCAGAAATGGTTGGTAAAAAAATATTAATATATGGAGGAAAAGAGTGGGTGACAATAGAATTGAAACAGGAAATGTTAGGACACAGACTTGGCGAATTCGCACAGACAAACAAAAAAGTTTTACATTCATCTCCTGGTATCGGTGCTACGAAGTCATCAAAGTTCCAGCCGTTGAAGTGATTTTATGAGTTATACTTTCCCTATTACAAAAGAAATGGCTTGTGCAAAGTCAATGCTTTCAATTTCAAGAAAGCATGCAGAATTTGTTGCAAGATCTGTTAATAGAAAACCATATGTGAAAGCAAAGAAAATACTTCAAGACCTTGTTGATGAGAAAAAATCATTATTGGTAAGCGGAAAGTTTCATACAAAATCAGCTAAAAGAATATTAGAATTAGTTAATGTTTTGGAAGCAAATGCAAAAGCAAGAAATTTACCATATGAGAAAATGAAACTTTACATATCAGTAAGCAAAGGTCCAGCAATGTATAGATTAAGAACAAAGCAAATGTATGGAAAGAAATTAAAAGCTTGTAATGTTCATGCAGTATTGAAAGGTGTAGTAAATGACACAAGAAAAAAAGTTCGTAAGTGAAGCAATTAGAAGAGCAGAAGTTGAGAACTTCCTATCTAAAGAGTTTGCTAGAGCAGGATATAGCCACACAGAAATACAAAGAACACCTTTGGCAATGCGTATTACAGTTTATGCTCATAAACCAGGTTTGATAATCGGACGTGGCGGAAAGAATGTAGATAGAATGACGGAAGTATTGAAAAAGAAATTTTCATTTGAAAATCCACAATTGGATATACAAGAAGTTGGAAATCCAAACATTGATGCTCATGTAATTGCAAATCAAATATCTGATGGAATTCAAAGAGGATTGAATTATAAAAGAGTTGCAAATATGACAATACAAAAAGTCATGAACTCTGGTGCGCTAGGAATTGCAATAAGAATAAGTGGAAAAGTTGGTGGTGCAATGGCACGAACTGAGAAATTTTTAGAAGGATACTTAAAATTCTCTGGAGATACAGCTGAAACTTTAGTAGACAAAGCATATTCGAGAGCACAAGTAAAACTTGGTACAATAGGTATTCAGGTAAGAATCTTAACACAATTGCCACCAGATAGAATAATAAGTAAAAGAGTATTAGCAGGAGATATATATGGCGATAATAAAGAAAAAGCAAATTAAAGATTTAACAGATATTGATTTAGTATCAAGATTAAAAGAATTTAGATTAGAATTAGTTAAAGATAATGCTCAAATATCACTTGGTGGTGCGCCATCAAATCCAGGACGTGTTCGTCAACTAAAAAAAACAGTTTCAAGATTGTTGACAGAAAGGGGAAGGAGGAAATAAATGGCCGAATCATGTAAGATTTGTGGTTTACCAAAAGACATATGTGTCTGCGTTTCAATTTCAAAAGAAGAAACGAAGATAAAAGTTTATTTGGATAAAAGGAGATTCAAAAAGTTTATGACAATTGTCGAGGGAATCGGCAAGGACACACATCCAGAAAAAGTAGCAAAACTCCTTAAAACAAAACTCGCATGTGGTGGAACTCTGAAGGGAGGACGAATAGAACTTCAGGGAAATCATAAAAACAATGTCAAGAAAATACTTGTTGACAATGGTTTTGATGAAAATAATATAGAAGTTGGTTGAAGTGATAACGGCAAAAAATC
Source organism: Nanobdellota archaeon (assembly GCA_018901755.1). Taxonomy (GTDB): domain Archaea; phylum Aenigmatarchaeota; class Aenigmatarchaeia; order Aenigmatarchaeales; family Aenigmatarchaeaceae; genus JAHIDZ01. The sequence goes on from JAHIDZ010000001.1 coordinate 90,408, forward strand.
TGATAAGACATGAGTTGATTGGACTCGATGTAAAAGTTGTCGAGAGTACCAACAAATCAAATATAGGTTTGAGCGGAATGATCGTTGATGAAACGAGTCAGACGCTTAGAATAAAAACAAAAATTGGATACAAAACAGTCGAGAAAGAAAACTCGAGTTTCATGTTCAAGCTTGGAAACAAGCGTGTAAAGGTCAGCGGAACAAGAATAAATATGCGGCCTGAAAATAGAGTAAAAATTAAGGTGAAAAAATGGTAAAGAAAAGTATTGGTGTAGAAGCAAAGAAACCGGCAAAAGAATGCAACGATCCAAAATGCCCATGGCACGGGAAACTGTCACTTAGAGGAAGAATGTTTACAGGTACAATAAGTAGTGATAAAGCTTCAAAGACAGTAATTGTTAGATGGGAATATAATTACTTTTTGAAAAAATATCAAAGATATGAAAGAAGACACACTAGTGTTGTAGCTTATAATCCTGAATGTATTAACGCAAGAAAAGGAGATACAGTAAAAATTATGGAATGTAGACCAATTTCAAAAACAAAAACATTTTCAGTTATCGAGGTTTTATAATGAAATCAATATCAGCAAAAGTTTCAAATGGTTGCCAGGTAGGAACTTACCTTAAATGTGTAGACAATTCAGGAGCAAAAGAATTGCAAATTATCGCAGTTAAAAATTACAAAGGAGTAAAAAACAGAATACCTGGATGCGGTGTTGGAAGTTTGGTTGTTTGTGCAGTTAAGAAAGGAAACCCAAAAATAAAACATGAAGTTGTTTTAGCAGTTATTGTTAGACAACATAAAGAATATAGAAGACCAAATGGAATGCGAATTAA
>JAHIDZ010000009.1 GCA_018901755.1 Nanobdellota archaeon
AATTCAATTATTTCATTTTCATTCATTGTAACCAATCCCATGTTCTTTCTCATATCTGTTTAACTTCATAAATGTTTTCCGTTATAAAGCAATTATTCATTTGTATATTTATAAATCTCGCAAATTAAACAAATAGACTAATGATTAAATTTTTATAAACCCACCAAATTCTACTTCTCAATAGCGTGAGTAAACGCTGAACAAGTTCAAGTGAGAACTATGAATATAAATCCAGATTCATTTATACATGATACGATAAGCAAACTATATAAATTTTGACCGCTATAACTAAACGAGTGATATGAACATATTAAAGAAAACAATGAATATAATTTTAAACACAGAGAATGAACAACCATTCAATATAAATGATATTTCAAAGAAGTTGAACATAAATTATGATATCGCAAAACAAAGATTAAATAAGCTTGAAAGAAAAAATCAAATCGAAAGAGTTTATCGTGGAACCTATTGCATAAAAAATCAAAGAGAATATGTTCTGAATAGATTCAGATCGTTTCCAACTGCTATAAACAATTCTTATAGAATTCTTATACCGGCTATAACTGCAAATTTGTTTGATATTAAAAATGCTTTTGTTAAAATTGAAATCGAGAAAAACGAAAAGAAAGATATCTTTATTACAAAAACAAGATATGATAAAACAAACGGAGAAACGACAATGTTTATAAATCAATCAATGCGAGATGCTCTTAATTTGACCAAAGAAGATTTCATTAACATATCAAATATAAAAAAAATAAAACCATTCGCTCCAAATAAACAAATTTTCATCAATGGAAAAATTGATCTAAAATCATTAACCCCGTATAAAACGATGAAAAATTATAATATTTTTGCAACAGATTATAAGAAAGAGAATAATGAATTTCTAGTTTTATGGTATTATACGGGAAATACTGGTTCAAAACGAGTGGTGATTAAACGCTTTATTGAACCTGAAATATTGGGTTCAATTCTCGGCCAGCTTCAAGCCGAGGGAAATAAATTTAAGAATCTTAGCAAGGGATCGCCAACTATTATATTTACGAACAAATTGGTTTCAGAGCATACTGAATTCATAGAAAACTTAATTCATATCGGAATACCAAAAAATATAATCAAAATCCACTGTTACTTCAACCCTAATAAAATATCAGAATTCAATGCTAAAAAATACATTAAAAAATTATTAGATGACAATATGAAAGTTAAACTTCATCCAAATCCGCATGATAAGAAACTAATTATTGGAATTCAAACTTCTGTTGACAGAGCGATTTTGGCAGAACTTTTGTTAAACGCTATGAATAAACTAAGAAATTATATTTCTACCAATGAAATGCTTGAAACGTCTGAAAATAGATTCGCTCATCATTTTCTCGCCAAACTTCTAACAGGAGATGGAAATTTTAATATAAGAACTTCTGGAAATAACATCGTTACTTGTGGCTATATCAGCGATTGCGATCAAAGTTATAGAAATGATTACAAAGAAATATTGAAGAAATTCAAAATATCAGTGGCTAATTACGATAAAGACGGCAGAACATATTTCAAATGCAATGAAAAAAATCTATATTTTCTTTATAGGATTGAAGCATTCAAAGGAACGAAAAATTGGTTCAAATTACTAAGAGCGATTATAATCAAAAAGAAAAAACAGTATTTAAGATTACAAACACTCAATAATTTGCAGGTGTTTACAATAAAAGATATCGAAGATAGTTGCAATATCTCTTATTTGGCTGCAAGACAATGGACAAGGTATAATAGGAAACTTGGTTTCATAAAAATGGTTGATGTAAAGGATAAAAAATATTATCTTACACTAACTAAAGAGGCTATTGGTTTTTTGAATCTTATCGATAAATGTAGACACGAATTTGAATTGGAGAAAACAATACTTGAAAAAAGTGATATGAATGAAGAATTTATCAAAAGAAATGCTGTCAACCTTTAAAAAGCAGCATTATAAAATAATTGGCGAGCATAGCGCGGCCAAGCTTTGCCACTGGACAAAGGAGTCTATAAAAACAGGCGGAAAAAGACATTGCTATAAGGAACAATTTTATTCAGATATTGGCGTCAAAAGCCATCGTTGCCTCCAATGCACAACTTCATTAACTTTCTGTTCACTCCGCTGTCTCTTCTGTTGGCGTAAAACAGAATTAACAAGAGGCATTGAATTTTCAAAAAAAGATAGCGACGATCCGAAATTCATAGTTAGCAACTTGATTAAGGCTCAGGGAGAATTGTTAAATGGCCTGGGAGGAGTTCCTCATTCTAGCAAATATTTGAAGGAAGCGTATACGCCAACGAATATAGCGATTTCTCTAAGCGGAGAACCATTTTCTCACAATGATTTGTCTGAAGTGATTAGAGAATTCAAGAATAGAGGAGCGACTGTTTTTTTAGTCACAAATGGCACTTTTCCTGAGAAAATAGAAAAACTTGATAATCTGCCGACACAATTATACGTCTCTTTATCTGCGAACTCGGAACAAATGATGAAAAAAGTGCAAAATCCTTTAATTCCAAATGCCTGGGGGGAGCTAAATAAAACTCTGGAACTTTTCCCTTCACTGAACACAAGAAAGGTAATACGCCTAACGATGATAAAAAATCTAAATATGACCAAACCCGAACTTTATGCAAAACTAATAGAAAAAGCATCTCCACAATTTATCGAAATTAAAGCATACATGTCAATAGGATATTCTCGTGATCGTTTGGGTCCGGCGTTCATGCCGACACATGAAGAAATAATACAGTTTGCAAAAGAAATTGAAAAACATTCTTCTTACAAAATAGCTGGCGAACAGAGAGCTTCAAGAGTTGTGCTATTAAAAAGATGATTTATTTTTTACCAATTACAATATTTTCTAATGGTACAAAATCAAGCAATACGTTTATAGCATAATCTTTCGATGTTTTGGCTGTTACAGCCATTCTCTTAATTTCTTCTACTTTAGCCGTAATCTCACACTGAATTCTATTGAAATCTTTAATAAGTACTCCAACTGCCATATTCTTTTCTGAACAATATATATTTGTTTTTTCAGGATCTTTAGGAATTCCGAATAAATTATGGTATGATACACACATCCCGCATGTTCTATATTCTTTATTTTCTGTATCTAATTTAATAAAACTCGGTGTACACTCTGTATCATAACCGAAAATACATTTAATAGGTTCCATAATAATAATAATGCAACAGAAAAGAATTTAAACTCATCGTTTATATTTCATAATATCTTTAGCAACATCCACGTGTGTTATGAAATGAGATCTACAACAATAGCTATCAACGCCTAAAGAATCTAATACTTTCTTTGGATCTTCGCCTTCAGTTACTCTTCTCTGATAATCGTCCCAAAGCTGGGCAATTGCTCTTCCACATGAAATGCATCGTATTGGTATAATCACTATCCCTTCACCTTTAATTCATTAAAGGAATGAACCTATTTAAAGTTTTCTGGAATAAGGTTTTCGAGAACATATTTTGAATCTATTGATAATATCTTCATTATCTTTTTTAATTTTTCAACTCTTGGAAAACGAACACCATATTCTATTTTTCTCATATAATCGTTACCAGTTCCTAGTTTATCATTGATTTCATTCCTACTGATGTTTAATTTCAAACGTCTTTCTTTAATGATTTTACCGATACCGTTTACATTAGAAACAATTCTTATCCACTCATCTTCGATTGGCCACTTATCCCTGAAATAATGTATTTTCGCTCCAGGTCCTTTGTTGCCTGTTATATAATTACGTATTTCTTTCGGACATTCGAAACCAATCAATTTGAAAAATCTGAAAGGTGTTCCGTCTTGGGTTTTTGAATATAAACAATAACCACATTCCTTTCCCGTGAAACCACTTTTATATTTTACTTTGTAGAAATTAAGATTTAATTCTTTTAGTTTTAGTATCAAAAAGTCTAGATCCTCATCCAGAAAACAATTTGTTGCTAAAACAATAGCTGGAACTCTACTATCGTCTTTATGTCGATTTAACGAACCGTCGCCGAGATACCAGTGCAAAAGAACGATTGGTGTTATCTCTAAGTTTTTGGGAATGATTTTTTGCATACACATACCTTCTCGTTCTATATACCATTTTGATCTCAATTTAATTAATTCTGGGTATGGACAAGAATTTATATAAAAATATAAAGCATGTGTATTATTTCTTACATCTTTAGATATCCACGAATTTGTTATCTTAAAACTCTTAAATTGTTTATCGACCCACTCTAAAAAACTTTTATCCTTAGCTGTTAATTTAAATGAAAAATATTTTTTATATTTATAATTACTCAATAAAATTGATGCGTCTCCAAGCAAAGTCCCATTCAATATGTCTAATAAATATCTATCCACAAAACAAATGGGTAGTATGTTTGGTATAAATTCCATTTACCCGTATGGGTAGTAAGAACTCATCGCTTGGACCTTTGTTTATGTCTTCTTGGGCCACGACCACTTGCACCAGGCTTGTGTGGTTCTGTTCTTCTTACATCAGCAATTAATAATGTTTTATCATAATCCATGAATTTTTTCTTTAATGTTTTATCGTGTTTTGATAATATTTTACCTATACCTTGTCTTATTGCAGAAGCCTGACCCATTATTCCACCGCCATGAACATTTGCATTGAAATCTAATTTCTTTGCAGTTTCACCTGCCAAAGTCAAAGGCTCCATAATCATAAGTCTTGTTAATTCTGTTCCATATACTTCTAAACTTAAACCGTTAATAACAACTTTACCAGTACCAGGAGATGCATTTACTCTTGCTATTGCTCTTTTTCTTTCTCCTACTTCGTAATCTGCTTTCTTTTTACTCAACCTTAGCACCTATTATTTTTGATATGTCTCTTATTGTTGTATATTTGCATCGTAATTCAGTTTTAGATTTAATTACTTTTTCAGCAGCATTTTTAAATTGTTCTGGGCATCCAACATGTATTTTCAATCTCTTCATTGCATCTATTCCTCTAGCTTTTTTGTAAGGCATCATTCCTCTGATTGTTCTCCAAACTATTTTGTCTGGATATCTTGGATAGAATGGTCCATGTAATGGATCTCCTCTTTGTCTCTTTGTAAGATAAACTTTAGCTATTACTTTAGGATCTCCACTAACAACTGCCTTTTCAGCATTAACTATAACCATATCTTCACCAGATAAAATTCTCTTAGCAACTCTAGATGCTAATCGTCCTAATATTGCTCCGTCTGCGTCAATAATCATTTAATCAACTTTACTCCTTTCATATCTGTTTTAACAATCTCTGCTAATGGTAATGTTTTACCACCAACTTCCATAATTTTTTTCTCAGCTTCTTTTGAAAATGATAAAGCAACTACATTTAATGGTTTTGTAAGTATGCCGTATGATAATACTTTTCCAGGAACAACTATTGTTTCATTCTCTTTGCAAACACGTTGCAATTGACTTAGATTAACTTCAATTTTTTGTCTTCTCGGCTTGCTTAATGTTTCAGCAATATCTAATTTTATTTTAGATTTTTCTTTATGGCCGTCGCTAACTAAATCTTCAATTATTTTTTTCGTTACTGGATTTGTCGGTCCTGTTCTTTTCATATTAATCAACATTATTTGGTGCGGGGGATGTGATTTGAACACATGAACCCACTAAGGGACAGGATATCTTATCATCTTTAAATCAAAACTTAAGACAACAATCTTAAGTCCTGCGCCTTTGACCTAGCTTGGCAACCCCCGCTTAATTTTTATTTTGTTACGGAAATTTATAAAGGGGCGTTACTTTAGTTTCTTCATTTCTTTTTCAAATTCTTGAGCCTTTTCTTTGAATATCTTTGTAGCGCTAAGTAGTATATTTTCAGCACTGAGTCCTGATACTGATTCAATTGTAAATATGAATCTTGTATTATCCCCTGTTATTTTTATTTTTTTAGGATTTGCTGTTTTTACACACTCTTGACATAAATCACAAGCATCCGTGATAGTTGCTTTATTTCCTTTAATATCTAAAGCGTGTTTAGGACAAACTCTTATACATTCATTCGCATTTTTAATTTCACCATTCATTTCAACTGAAGGATAAAATCTATAAAATGAAACAGCAGTGTTAAACTTTGCATGGCTTCTTCCTATTCCAAGTGATGCCATTGCTTCTAATTTTATTGATTGGTCTTCACCAAGTTCAACTATTGGTATATTATCATAAAGTGGTTTTACATCTGGATTACTTGATTTCATATCTTTACTATAAACCATTCCAGGTCCTTTTTTATTAATTGCAAATACTACTTCGCAAAGTGAACATCCTTTTCCTTCACACTTGCAAGTTTCTTTTGGTTCAAAATCTTTCTGATTAAACACTAATGGTATTAGTGCAAGTCTGTGGGAAATAACTTCATCATATAAAGCAGAATCATTTTTACTAAAATCAACTGTCTGAACAGCTAAATTTGGTATCTCTACTCTTGATATTCTTCTTAAAGCATTTGCAAATTGAGGATTTGTTTCTTCAAGTAAGAATGTTATTTTTCTTTCATTCTTATCAATTATTTTTATTTTCATTATTAGACCCTCCTTCCTCTTCTTCCTCCTTTTTTTCTGCAAGAATCATGTGGAACTGGTGTTACATCTTCTATTCTGCCTATTCTCATTCCTGCTCGTGCTAATGCTCTGATAGCTGGTTGCGCTCCTGCGCCTGGACTTTTAGATTTTGTTCCACCTGGTGCTCTTACTTTAATATGCACGGCAGTTAATCCTTTTCCTAAAGCAATTTCAGCTACCTTTGTGGCAGCAAGCAATGCTGGATAAGGATCTCCTCCTTCTCTAGCTTTGTCTGTCATCATTCCGGCAGATATTCTCGCTATTGTTTCTGAACCAGTTATATCAGTAATATGAATAATAGTATTATTGCTTGAACTGAATATGTGCGCTACTCCCCATTTAAGATTTTGTCTTTCAACCATTTATTTCACCTGTTGGTTCTTCGATTGGAGCTTCTACTTTTTGAACTTCTCCTTTAACTTCTTTTGGCTTTTCTTCTAATTTCTTTAATACATTTAATTTTACAGCTGATCTTGCATAAAATGAAATTTTCTGTTCCTGATCTGCTGTTATTAATGTACTTGGCCACCTTAATCTTTTACCATCAATGGCAATATGACCATGAACTATAAACTGTCTTGATTGCAATGGTGTTCGTGCAATTCCTTTCTTTACTATTATTGTTTGTAAACGTCTATCAAGTATATTTTCAACTGACAGTGCTAAAACATTATCTAATGTCGGATTTTCCTGAATTAACAAACCAAGTTTCTTAAGTTTATCAATTAAAATTGTTTCTTTTCCTTTATCTCTCTTTGCACCTAATTCTCTTGCAAGTGCTCTATAATTTCTTAGAATACCTTCAGCTCTAAGTATTTCTTTCTTTCTTCGTAAACCATAATCTTGTTTAATCTTTTTATCTTCTTCAATAACGTGTTTACTCCATGGTCGCAATGGTGTTTGATAAGATCGTTTAATTTTTCTCATTCATATCACTTTTTATTCTCTGCTGCTTTTTTAGGAGCTTCTTTCTTTTTTATTACACCCATACGTACTCCTGTTCTAAAACTTGAACGCGTATGCTGTCCTCTACAAGGAAGTCCAAATTGATGTCTAACTCCTTTGTAACACTGCATCTTTTTTAATGAATCAATATCGGCTTTTTTAACGAAAGTTAAATCAGAACTTATTAAATGAACGTCTTCGCCAGTTACTGGATCAGCTCTTCTATTTATTAGAAATCTTGGTATTTTATATTTTATAGGATTTTTTGCAATATCTTCTAATTTATGTAATTCCTCATCAGTTAAAGTACCAATCATTCTGTTTCTATCAACACCAGAAATAGCAAGTATTGCTGCTGCAAAATTATGACTTATTCCTTTAACATTAAGAAGTGCGCCTTTAACTCGTCTTGAACCAATCAAATCAGCATTTCCTAATCTGACTATTCCTCTAACGCCTTCTATTGATTTAATAATTGGTTTTTTGAATTCTACTTTTTTCTCATCTTTAGTCTTATCATCTTTCTTCTTCTTAGAATCTTCCTTTTCCGCTTTAGCGGTTTTATTATCATCTTTTATTTTGTTTCCCATTGATTCACCATATTTGTGCTTTGTTAAAAGCAACCACACGAAGTGGATTGGTATTCTTATATAAGAAACTAATGTTTATAAAGGTTTATCATAATGCTATAAAAATTAGATAATTCAAATATGATGCAATTGCTACCCATATCAGATATGGAATTAGCAGATAGGCTGACTTTTTCTCAGTTTTCCAAAGAGTTACAATTAACATCAGTATTGATACCCAAAGAATTATTATCTCCCCAAGAGCAAGCGCAACTTGGTGTAAGTAGAAGAATATGAAACTCCATAAAAAGTTAAGGAAAAGATTTAAACCAAATAGTATTTTTATCATTTTAATATTCTTATTTTTCCGAAGAGCATAATAAATTGAAAATCCAATCATGATATAAAGTGTTGTCCAAACGATAGGAAAAATATAACCTGGTGGCGTAATTGCTGGCTTTACGGATTCATACCAACTACCAATATCTGTAACCAATGATCCTAGAAATGCTGTTAAAAATACTGAACCAAACGATATTATAAACAATTTCCAGTTTATTTTCATATAAAATAATCTGATTTTAGAATATTAAAACTTACCCATATCTAGGTCCGACAAATTTCTTTCTTCTAGAACCGAATCTTTTAGATGATCCGAATTTACTTGTTCCCATTTGTCTGCTTCTAGAACCGCCGAATCTTGGTCGATCTGTCCATTTTATTTCCATTTGTTCAATTTGTGGTGTTTCTTCTTTCTTTACATCAAAATCATAATCTCTTAAAACGGCTGCAAAATTTTGATGCTGTTCTCTTGTTAAAATATTTATTGCTCTTCCATTTTTTCCAGCTCTTGCTGTTCTTCCTACTCTATGAATATACAATTTGCTTTCTCCAGGAATATCATAATTGTAAACATGAGATACGCCAGGTATATCTAACCCACGAGCAGCAACATCTGTACAAACTAAAACAGTTACCGTATGCGAATGGAACTGTTCAAGAACTGTATTTCTTTTACCTTGTGCAAATCCACCATGAATAGCATGTGCTGGTATTCCTGCGCCTTTTAGATTATTTACTACAAAATTAACATTTCTTCTAGTATTACAAAATACCATTACAAGACCTGCTTCTTCGTGTTTCAAAAGATGAACAAGCAAGGAAAATTTCTTTTTTGCATCTGTATCATAATATACCTGAATAAGTTTCTTTGGATCTACAAAGCTTTCAGCTGAAATCTGAACTGGATTATTCATATATTTCTTTGCAATATGATTAACTTCTTCAGTAATTGTTGCTGAAAATAACATGGTTTGTCTTTTCCTATTACACTTTTTTATTATATCTTCAACATCTTTAACAAATCCCATTTCAAACATTCTATCTGCTTCATCAATAACAAGTATTTTTATACCATCAAGTTTTATTGTTCCTCTTTCCAAATGATCTTTAAGTCTACCTGGC
>JAHIDZ010000002.1 GCA_018901755.1 Nanobdellota archaeon
CAGGAGTGTTATAATTATTTGCATCTAATATCTGATCTACAAATGGTATTCCATCTAAAGTCAAAACTGTTGTCTGTTCTAAATTATCTACAGTGCATGTTGCTGTTGTTGTTACGCCATATGTTACTGGTGAAACTGGATCTACATTAAATGTAAGTATTGGTGTTGCTCTTACTACATCGTATACATCTGAATGTATTGTTTGCAATCCACTTGCATCATTTGCTGTGAAATCATAATTATATGTTCCATATGCTAAACCTGGAACGATTGCTGTGTAAACATCTACTACATTTGTAACTGTGTACGAATCTCCACCTAAAGTAAATGTTACTGTATCTATTCCGCTTGCATCAGTTACTGTACAACTAAATGTGTAAGTCTGAGTTGAATCATATGATGATCCGCTTACTGGATCAACTGTGCATCCTGAAATTACTGGTGCAATTGTATCAATTCCTACAATTACTGTTTTATGTACACAAGTTCTTCCTGCATTATCAACTGCCCAATATTCTATTGTATAAGAGCCATCTCCTGATACTGTGAATAGCGCTGAATATGTTTGTGTTGCTCCGCTATCTATTGTATATGAGATTGATTGAAGTCCTGAAAGTGCATCAGAACCTGAAAGTGTTAGAAGTACATCTGTTACATACCAACCATTTGGTCCAAGTGTGCCTGATAAAACTGCATCATTTATAATTGGATCTGTTAAATCAACTTTAATTTGTGCATTCTGTTGTGTTTCTACATTTCCTGCATTATCAACAGACCAATAACCAACTGTGCTATCTCCTTCTAAAATTTGGAATGGAGATATGTAAGTTGTTTGTGTGCCTGAATTAATTGTATAAAAAGTATTAGATATTCCTGAACCTGTATCAACTGCTGTTAATGTTGCGATTGGTGTTGTTACAAACCATCCATTTTGTCCGTCTGGAGTAAGTGGATTTGTTTCAAGTGTTGTTACTGGTAAATCTGTATCTATTCCTAATGTATAATGAGATGTTACTCCCCACAAACCTGCGTTGTCTACAGCTCTTATGTGGAAATACCAAACTCCATCTGCATAATCAATATAGCTTGTTGTTAAAACTGTTTCTTGTTCATCAATTGTTTGATCTGGATCTGTTGTTGGATTTTGATTAATTATAAAACTAAATCCATCTACTCCAGATATTGTATCTGATGCTGTCCATTGTAATGATGGGTCATTTCCATAAAAATTAGTTTGAATTGGATGTGTTGAAGATGTTAATGAATCTATTGTTGGTGCTGTTTTATCTACCATTGCTGAATATGGTGTTATCGCTGGTGCTTCTATATTTCCAGCTACATCTGTTGAATAATAATTAAATGTGCTTGTTCCTTCTGATGATAGAGTAAAAGGTACTGTGTATGTTGTATAAGATCCACTGTTTATTTTATACTGTGAACTTGCTGGTCCAGATGTTACATCTGTTGCTAACAAAGTTACAAGTATATCTGAAACATACCAACCGTTTAAACCAAGTGTACCTAACAATGTATGTGTTGTAGCTGGTGCCACTTTATCTATCAATACATCTGTTGATTGTGGTACTGATTGTCTTCCTGCATTATCTACAGACCAATATACAATTGAATGTGTACCATCAGTTGAAATTGAAATTGGTGCTGAATAGGCTGTTTCTGTTCCACCATTAATAGTATATCTTATTGTTGATGCTGGTGAATCTGAAGATGTTATTGTTGCTGTAGCTGTTCCTTTGCACCATCCATTTGAACCTGGAAGAGTGCAAGTTACTGATGCTGTGTTTATTGTTGGATCTATTAAATCAACATAAATTGTTACTGATGTTTTTACAGCTTCTGTATTTCCTGCATTATCTACAGACCAATATGTTACAGTATGTGAACCTTCTGCCATTGTAAAAGATATACCAGATATTGGTGAACCCAAATTATCTATTTTATAATAAGTTGTTGCAACACCGGAATCTACATCTGTTGGAGTTAATGTAACTGTTGGTGATGTTGTATACCAATTGTTTAAACCATTTGGTGCTGCTGGATTTATTGAAAATGATGTAACTGGTGATATTTTATCTACTGTAAATTCTACTGGTATAGAAAATCCTGCATTACCTGCATTATCTTTTGCTGCACCACATACCCATAAATGAGATGATATTGTCCGTGGACTTGCTAGTGTATATAAATTATAATTTACTGGACATGTTCCTGGTGCTGTCGTATAAGTAATTATTTTATATGATGCTGTATCTATTCCGTTTGTATCTGTTGCTGTTACTCCTGCTGATGCATCTAATGTTTGCCAACCAATTGGCGCACCTGTCACTGATACTATAGGTGATGTTGAATCTACTGTAAGATAAACATATTTCCCTATACTTGCATCTATAGTTACTGAATCAGAGAATGTGTTATATCCTACCTTAGACACTTGATATGTATATACTCCGTGAGCAAGACCATTACATATTTTGTTTTGAACGTTTGTTGCTTGGCAAACTACACTACCACCCGAATCATAAACTTTTATATTACCAGTTATTGGATTCTCTGCACTATCATAAACATATACTGTTAAACTATGATAGGTTGATGCGAATGCTACCGCTGACAAAACCAATACAAACATTACAAAAAACTGAAATAATATTTTTTTATTCATTAAAATCCCCCTACAATTTTACAGCTTTTCCATTACGAATATGGCGAACTTCTTTTATTTCTCCACCATCATTATATCCTACCAGTAAATCACGATCGCAATAAACTTTATAGATACCACCATTTGCCATTTCTTTAATGCTTTTTCTAACATAACTTTGATCTGCTGCTATTTTTCTTTCTTTAGCACGATCTCTCTTTCCGTGATTTTCTTGCCATGACTTTTCACCGTAAATAGTTGCATCAGTGCTTTTTGGTTCAGAACTTCTTGTTCCACCATTCTGAATAATATTTGAATATACTGCAGTACCTTCTTTTTCAAGTGTAATTCTTCCAACAATTGCGCCTGTATTATTATAAGCAATAGCTACGGATCCACCGCCGTTTGGAGTTCCTACTGCATCATCTGGGGTATCTATCCAATCCCAGCCTGAAATGTTTCCCATGGCAGATTGATCAACGAACTCGGAAAGTTCTGGCACTAGTTCTTTTATCATATTTATTTTATCTGAATCTGCTGGGTCTGATGCGTTAATATAATAATTTGTGAAATTTCCTTTTAGTGAATTTATTTCTTTTCTAAACTGAACAAGATCAGTTATGCTAGCTAGATAAGATGGTGTCTGTCCAGAACCTTCCCATTCAACTGGATCATCCTTTGTTGAAAATGCTAAATCATAAATTTTCTTAGCTAATATGTTATCAAGTTCTGTTGTTATATTTTTTTCAACAGTACCGTTTTTTACTTTAATGGTGAATGAACCATTCATTCCAGGAATTGTATCATTTTGTTCAGGAACAGTATAAACAATAACACCATTTAGATAGTCATTTTCTCCATTACAATCAAGCAATGAACTTAATGCTGTTGGTGTATCTGTAACAGGTGTTCCATTTAATAATTTTAATTCTGGATACATTGATGTAAGGTTTGCAAATGCTTGATTTCTTTCAGAAGCATTTAATTTTGTCAAAACTTTCATTAAACTTGCTGGTCCAGAAATTAAAGCTGGAACTTTTGTATATACCGGACTAGTAATATTATTAAATATTGTATTATTTACCGTATTATTATTCCAACGATCAATATATGTCGTAACATTTACTGGAACTTCAGTTGTTGTATTATTCCAGATAACAGTTGGAGGCTGATTAGGTGCAACAGATTTCTTCGTTACCTCATTATAAGCAACAGCTCCTGTAGTTATCAATGCTAATGTTGTTCCTAGAGCTAATAGTTTTGAACGTAGTGACATTTTACCTTTAAGTACATCAGATGTTCCTGTACTTGCCATTAACATATTATATGCAATGTTAAATTTTTCACGGCCTTTCTCATCCTGTTTTCTAAGATGTTTATCACTATCGAAATTTTTATTCTTTTTACTCATTTTTTATCACCTGTTCATTTTCTTTTAAGTCTTTCAATGTTTCTGCATATGCGATGAAAGCATCAACTGTTTTACCTATTTTTTTAGATGGGAATTTTGGATCCATTCTGATTTGTTTTAATCCAAGCATTGTATCATCACCGTTTAATAAAATATTTATTTCTTCCCAGCCTGGTTCTTCAACTACCACACCATTTTCTACACCTAAAAGATTTGCTGCCATTTCTTCAAGCGCATGATATTCTATCCATGGTGTTTTAAATGTTGAACTAACCATTACTGGCGCCACTTCTAATAATTTTTTGTATGCCTGTCTTGATGTTGCTGAAAAATACGCAGAAGGTGCATGATCTAAATTACTTGAATCTGAAGCAACAATTGTAGCTTGTGCGTCTAATTTTTTATTAAGCGTATCTATTTCTGTCTGATACTCTTTCATTTCTTTTGCTGCTTCGTTCAATAGTTCTTGCTTATCTTTATAATCTTGTGACATTTCTTGATTTTGAGTTTTTAATGCATTTATTTCATTTTGAAGCTGTTGCTGAGTTTGTTTTTTTGTTTTCAATGTTAATGTAGCTTGTTCTAATGTTTCTTTATTTTGTTCATAGTTTTTAGCGAATTTCATCATTTGCGATATTGTGTCATCTGCACTAAGTTCATCTACAAGAACATCACGACCATTATATGCTTCTCTAATTTTTTCTTCAGTCAGACCTTCATTGTCTCCTACTAAAAGCATGTTATTTGTAATCTTTTGTGTCTGCATTATAAATTTAGTTATTTCTGTTGCTGGAATATTATATTTACTTCCTATTACAACAACTTTTGCTTCATCTATTTTAAAATCGCCAGAATATCTATCAATTATTTCAGTCATGAATCCTTCTTCGGGTCTATCTAAAGTTTCTACACCAAATACTTTTCCTTCCGGTGTATCAGATTCTACAACTTCTATTACCAAACTGTTTGGTGCATTTTTTCTGCTGTTTGGAAGTGACCAGTTATGTGCAACTCCTTTACGAGTATATACTAACCAACCTTTTTCTTCATCTTCTTTATTTATCATTCCATTAGCAAAATATTTAATATGATCATCTGATATAATAATTGCTTTATCATTCAAACCGTTTCTTAATTCTTTTAGGTTTGCTCCACCTTTAACATCATCTCTTATGATTCCATATATGATACATTTTGTATATGCTTCAATCTCCTTTTCCATGAAAGGAACGCCAGCATATTCTGGATCGTTTTTCAATTCATCATCTTGTGCTTCTTCTGAAGCAATTAGAGAACCTGGAACATATTCACCTTTTTCTTTTTTATTAAAAAATGATTTTTTAACTGATTTTTTAACTTTCTTAGGTGTGTTTACAACAACTGAAGCTGAATAATCTACTGGTGGATTTAATGGATCTACACCTGGATCTCCTTCTGCTCGTGGTATAGGTTCGTCTGAATGAACTGATTGGATATCATATTCTTGCATATATTCTGGTATTGATTCTTCTGCTGATATAACTTTTGATATGAGTTCTTTAGGACTAGAATAAACTGATTGATTATCATCACTAGTTTCTAAATCTCCTATTTCTTTTAAAATAGTATCTCCAAGGTTTTCATCTCCTGGTGCAGAAATTGCGCCTCTTAAAACAGTATCTCCTAATTCTGTTAACTCGTTAACAAGCTCTGTTTCATATGATGGGGCGGGTTGCTCATCTCCAACATTCAAACTAGTACATGCTACATCTAATTCCAGAGCTCCGCTACCAGTTTTCTGATTTTGCTGGTATGGAATTGCATCTGTAATAGCAAGATCTGCAGCAGATACCAATTCACTATAAATTTCTGGAGATATCTTTTTTTTAGTAAAAATATTATTCGCTGTTGTTTTAATCATATTAACTTTTTCAACATAATCATTTTGACCGATTTCGTCATTAGTATATCTTTGACGTAGATCAGCGAGCTTATTAGTTATTCTTGTTTTTATCTCATTTTCTTCTATTACTTCTCTAGCCATCATATCACCTTTTTTCACTCCTATTGAGTTATTACTATAACATAAGTATGTACCGAAAAGTATTTAAACACATACCATAAGATGGCCCCCTTATAAATGGAGATAATAAGCAACCTTTAATAATCAGGTATGTTCAATTATTTTTATGGCAAAGAAAAAATTTAAACTTAATGCAGGTGCAATTTGGTTTCTAGCGATATTGGTGGTATCGGTTTTAGCAGCTGTATTTGAATCAGGCCTAACAACAACCGCAGTATGGCTTATATTAGGAATATGCGGTGCAATGATTGCAATATATAACATAAGAGATGATGAAGAAAAATCATTCCTAATCGCAGTAGGAACGTTGTATATAATAGTTGTATCTTGGTTCATAGTAACAGTAATATCAGAAGTAATACCACTGCTAGTATACAACATTTTCGTTAACCTTTTAATTGGGTTAGGCGTAGCTGGATTCATTGTAGCTATGGGATTAATATTAAAAATAGCTATACAGAAATAAGAAACATATAACCAAGTATAGCAGAACCAATCAATATTAACCAGACTCTCCAGTCCCACCCTATTATTTTTTGTCCGTCTAGCGGCGGGAAGGGTATCATATTGAATATTGCTAAGAAGAATGATATTTCAGCTATCTGTGTAAGTATGGTCAAAGATATCATAAATTTTGTGACTGCTAACAACCCAAACCCAATCAATATATTGACTATAGGACCCGCGGCTGCAATAAGTGCGAACTGTTTCTTACTCAATCTTGCAACAGTAAACGCGAAATTCTTTTTGATAATTGGAGAAATATAGACTGCTCCAGGAGCGGCAAAAATAAACCCGAACAAACTTGTTATTAGTGCTAAAATAAGCCCCATTGGCCATATTTTATAATACGCATGTGCATCAAAGTAACGTGCTATAGTACGATGACCCATTTCATGAGAAACAAAGACTAGTGTAATAATGATAATCATTGTTAGTAGTCCTTCAAAAAAGAAGTTTGATAAAAATCTGCTAAAAGCAATAGCTAAGATTATCACTGATATAATCAGATCCCGAATTTCATTTTTAGTGAAATCAAACATCATTTTACGCACCACATCTGTCCTTCTTTTGTTCTATTAGTAGTATAAATAATATCTTCATTTTTTAAATCTCTAAAATGTTGCTGAGTTGTTATATATCGCACTCCCAAACTTCTTGACATTTCCTTTATAGTTGAAGACTTTGCTTTAAGTTTATCAATAATTATTCCCTTTGTTACCCATCTTGGATTTACACTCACTCCATTTTTGTTTTTATGCATTCTTTCTATATTCCAATCCAAATCTACGCGTCTTTTTTCATGTGTTAATCCTATTAAATTTCTATATTCTTCAATGCCGCCTATTTTTATGTAAAAACAGGAACCGACACCACTTGTAGTTATTTCACATGTATGCTTTGCAATAGATGGAAATTTAATAGCCAGTAATTGTCGTATGTCCTCAAGCAACTTAATATTTATCGAATGAAAATTTATTCTACCATCGCCTATAGAACCCTCATCATCTAGAAACGACTTAATTAAGGTGGCTGAATATGATTTTGGCAAATGCTTCAGAATATCCGGTATTCTCGCAGTTTTGCTGTTGAAGCTTATTTTATAAATATGTCTAAGAATATCGGCAATAGTTGTGGGGAAATATATTTTATCATTATTTCTTATAACTTTGAAATCCCCGAAAACTTTCAGTTCTGTCTCAAATTTGTCCAATAACTCTGTTCTGGTGTTTGAATAACATGGGGTTTGATTTGGTTCGGCGGAACCGTCGCCAATCAGATGCACAAGTATGCTTATTATTTCATTACTTTCTTTCAAAGGGATTTTTGGATTTTGGATTGGTGTACCACTATGAACTCTGTACATTTTAACCTTTTTTTCTAGTTTTTCTATAGCAAATTCATTATATTTTTTAAGAACTAGAACATTTGATATTATCAAAAGTTTATTCAGAGGAATATATTGTTTGTGTATTTTTCCATCATAAAATTGTTTGATGTTTCCATTATACCAACCGATAAGGGTTTTATTATCAATGCCAAAGAACTTAGAAAGTTTATTTTTATTCCCAAATATATTAATTAGAGCTTTGAAAAGCTTCCTTCGATAGCAATCTTCCAGATATACATACATGTGTTCTGGAAAATCGTTTAAATGAAACGTTCTTGGACTTATCTCGTTTAGCGTGAACTTCATATTATTCACTATTAGTTCGATGCTTATTAAAGTTTTTAAACCCGCTAAACAAATAATTAAATATGGTATATGAGATAAGCGCTGAAACTATATTGATATTTGCAGTTTTTGCTGTTGTTGTGTTTATACTTTATAAATTATTCAAAGTAGTTTTGCGCGGAGTTCTTGCCGGTGCTGTAGGATTTGTATTTCCATGGATAGTAAAATATCTAAATCTTCCAATTAAATTAGTTGAAACAATTGAAACAAATATAGAATTTGCAATGATTGCAATTGGACTATTTTTAGTGTATGAATTTTTCCACTTTGTAAAATATTTCCTTCAAATATTAGCGTGGCCAATTAAATTATTGGGGAAGAAAAAATGAATGTTGAATTTAAACGTCAGATGGTGCATGGTGCTGGTATACTTCTAATACTCATATTACAAATATTTGGAAAGATTAATTCAATAATAATATTTGGTTCTACCCTAATATTTATTTTAATATGGGGATTTATGAGAAAAAGTAATATAAAAATTAAAGCAATATCTGGAATAGAAGATTTCTTAATGTCTGAACTGAAAACATATGAAAGACAAGGAGAATATTTCAAAGGTGTTGTTAACTATATGCTTGGTGTTTTTCTAGTAACTGTTCTATTTCCTCTTAATATAGCAGCGGCATGTATAGCTGTTCTAGCTGCAGGAGACTCCTTTTCTACGCTTGTCGGTAAATTATATGGAAAACATCCTTTGCCAATAAATCATAAAAAAACATGGGAAGGTAGCATTGCTTTCTTTGTTATGGCATTTACTATACTGTGGTTCTTTGACCCAACTAAAGCAATCTATGTAGCATTAATAACAATGGTAGTAGAAATGCTTCCAAAACTAGACGATAATCTAACAATTCCACTAGCTGTCGGTATTCTGCTTTCATTATAAGATTTATAAATAACGAAAATGATGTGTTTAATATGTTCGGTATGGAAGGTGACATGTTCTCAACGATAATATGGTTTGTATTATTCATATTTTTCATGCTATATGGATCAAAAATAATGGTAACGCAGACAATTCTTAAAATTGAAAAAGATGTTACTGAACTTGAAACAATGGCTAAAAAATCCCGTGGATATGTATTAAATTCAATATCAAAAAATCCATCACCAAAGGTTAAACAAAGTGTTGCTAATTTTATGGAATTTTTCGCAGTATCACCAGTTACAACAGACCCATATGGTGTAATGAAGAAACTGGATCATATAATAAAACAAGCTGATAAAAGATTTGATTATTTTGTAAATAGTATTGTTCCTGATTTTAGTAAAGAGAAGAAAAGAGACATGCGTGGCGCACTAAGCGGCGCAATGACAACTCATCAGATAGCTAAAATTGTTAGACACTTTTTAGAACAGATTAAAAAATATAAAATGTTACAACTAGCAATGATACTTCAAATGCAGATACCTATGATACTAAGTTTATCAAAATCTGCAATGTATGCAACTAAAGCATTCTTAGATGAAACTCCAATTGGTGACAGTATTGGTCCTTTAGTTGCTGCTCATATGATGAATGGAAAAGTTACTGTTAATGAAGAAGAAGAATTCGCATATGTTGAAACAAAAATGAATGGAAGAAAAGTTATAATTGCTAAAGCTGACGGGCCTGGCGCTACAGTTGCTATGCCTGGAAAATTCATGCAAAAAATTATGAAAAAACGGAAGATAACAAGAATACTTACAATTGATGCTGGATTGAAAATGGAAGGAGAAAAATCTGGATCAATCGCCGAAGGTGTTGGAATTGCAATGAACCCAGCAGGCACTGATCGTTATGAAATTGAAGAAGTTGCAGTAAATAGAAAAATACCTATGGATGCAATTGTAATTAAAGTTTCAGAAGAAGATGCACTAATGCCTATGAGAAAAGAAATTATTAACTCTGTTTCAAACGCAATCGGTGTGGTTAGAGAGAATATAAATAGGGCGAAAAAGAATGAAACTATACTAATTATGGGTGTCGGAAACACCTGTGGTGTAGGTAATAATCCTAAAGCTGCATTAGAAGCTGAAAAAAAAGCAAGAAATGCCTTAAAAAAAGAAGAAAAACCAAAAAAGAAATATTTAAATATGTTTGGAAGATAGTGATTGATATGGGAATACGACCAGCAAAATGTTATAATAAAATAAACAAGAAACCATACACAAGAATATCTCAGCGAAGACCTAGAAAGAGTTACGTTCGAGGAGTTCCTGCTTCTAAAATTCACCAATTCCAAATGGGTAACATCAAAGGTGATTTCCCACAAATATCATATTTAGTTGCTAAACAAGATGTACAACTTAGAACTAACTGCATGGAATCAGTAAGAGTTGTAGTATCAAAACATCTTGCAAAAAATTTAGGAGATACTGGTTTCTTTATGAAAATAATGGTATACCCGCATCACATACTTAGAGAAAATGCAATGGCTACTGGAGCTGGCGCAGACCGTTTCTCACAAGGAATGAGACAAAGTTTTGGAATACCAACAGGTCAGGCAGCTCGTGTATATACTGGACAGAAAATAATAATGGTTAAAACGCCTGCTGGAAAAGATGAAATAATTAAAGAAGCCTTCAGACGTGGAAAATCAAAACTTTCTGGAACATGGTTATCGCAGATAGGATAAATTAATCAATAATAATTGGTTTCATCATTTCATTTTCTACTACAGAAGCAATTTGCACTTTAAGAGATTCAATGCTCGCTTCGATTTGTTTTATTCTCATAGATAATAATAATATTCTTTCATCGCTGCCACTATTAACCACTCTTTCTTTAACCATTTCTACATCTTTAGATTGCTCTTCAAACTTAACTGATATATCGTTTATCTTTCCTGTTGTTTCGTCTAAAATTTTACTCATTTCAGAAAAATCTTTCTTAACATCAGAGATATCAGTTGAACCTACTAAAGCTATAAGCTGCTCCATATCTTTTTTCTTCTCTTCTTTCAAAATATTTACCATATTCTTAAGATCATTAATATCTTTAGGAAGGTTTTCTGATAAAGAATCTTTTTCTAATTTTGTTTTTAATTCGTCTATAGTAATCTCTAAAGTAGCAAATCTCTTTTCTATCATTAAGTTAGATAACTTTTGCTTATCTTCAAATCTTTTAAATTCTACATCATCCATACAATCACAGTAATAAAATTAGTAAGTCGCCAAAATATAAAGTAAATGCTAAAGCGATTGGAAATACTATTCCACTCGGTATTCCTTCTAAAACAGTAACATATCGTTTGTGTTTTCTTATTTTGGTAATATCTTCTTTAGTTAGACCTCTTATCTTTCTTTTGAAAATACCAATCTTTGGCAAGTCTTCACCTATCACATCATCTATCTGCAGTTTCTTAGATGATATTCTTCTATAAAATATCAATCCCTTACGTTTAACGCCAGGTTTTCTCATAAGATACAGAACATATATCGGCGAGTATAATGCGCTTATCATAACAAAATTAAAAAAGAAACTCATTGGAAATGGAAAATATGTAACAACTGACGCTGACGGTAATAAGAAACCTATTGCTACTAGAAGTTCACTATCTCCACCGCCCCATTGACCAGCATAATACATTATCAAACCAAATATTAAAAATATTCCACCAACTGTTAGAGAAGATATTAATGACGATGGACCTTCTACAGCATGAATAATAATTCCTAATGCTATCATTATCCAGCAGACTTTATCTGGTATGTTAGTTGTTTTTAGATCCCATATACCACAAATGAGACTACCTATCAATGCTATAACAATGTAAATTAGTTCAAACATTAATATTTAATAGCCTAGAGTTATATTTAAAATATCGCAAATGATGATGCATCATACTTAATACATCACCATTGCTACAAATTTTTATCTGAGTAGCATATAATTATAGCCCGTTTCTGTTTCTTCTGCGTAACCCAGCATTTGAAGTTCGTCTAAAACACTTATGGCCTTTTTCGCGAGTCTCGTTATTTTTTTATCATGGTTAATAATTTTACCTTTTCTTACTATACCTGGTGCAATTTTTGCTTCATCTGGATTTACTCCTTCTATTGATAAATCAAGAAAACTATATGCCCACGTACCATCTTTCTCTATATGAATTTGATTTAGAACCTTATCTGATGGTGGTTCCACTTTACCTAAGATATTTTTGCATAGTTTTGTTTTACTTAAATCAAGTCGATATGCCTCTCTATTCAAAGCTGAACGCATTGAATCAATATCCATTTTTACAAATCCTCTCATATCGTTATCTTTGTATATTCCCGTATTTGGTGGTACTGCTACTGCGCTTAGTGTATACTCTAATCTCGTATTAAAATATTCAAACGCTAATAATGCCCAATCCTTTTTTTCAGTTGTATCGAATGGTTGTAATATATCAGGGTATAATACAACATTTTGTTTGTTAGAATCTTTCATAATTTCGCCTCCATATTTTTCGTAAAAACATATTAGAATACATTACATATAAAGACGTATACCACTTCGTCTAACAACGAATGTATCTTTTTTATTAAATGTACGAAACAAACAATCAATATGAACATAATTGATTTTTTACATAAAGCAAAACGTGGACCTCAAGTAATACTTCCTAAAGACGCAGGATTAATAATTTCTGAAACAGGTTTAAATCCCACTTGGAAAGTAATAGACGCGGGCTCTGGTTCTGGTTTCTTAGCTATGATTCTAGGTAACATCGGTTGTAAGGTTTTCACATATGAAATAAGAGAAGATTTCTACAATATAGCAAAACAAAATATAAAAAACTCTGGAATGAATAATATCAAAATATATAATAAAGACATAACTAAAGGAATTAAAGAAAAAAAAGTTGACTTGATTACACTAGATATGAAAGGGCCTGAACGAGCAATAAAAAATGCTTACTTGGCATTAAAACCAGGCGGTTTCATTGTTGTCTATTCAATGCATATAGAAGAAGTATTAAATGTATTAAAAGAATTAAGAAAATATAATTTTCATATCAATATTCTTGAAAATATACAAAGAGAATGGCAATCATTTGGAGATGCAACAAGACCTAAGACTCACTTAGCACACACGGGATTTTTAACATTTGCTAGAAAAAATAAAATTATTCTAACTCAATGAAACATGCTGATATTTACCAGTAATGGTATCGTCTAAAGGAACTACACCAATCACAGGCGTAATATATCTGAAATCTAATTTTCCTGGATTAGATAAATCAAATATTGGTAATAAATCTATGTAAACCGTATCGTATCCTAACATTTTTGCAACAAGTGAATATGACATCATTTCTAAAATTGTATTTGCTGGACCGAATGTTGTAATTAACGGAAGCTGTATTGATTCGATTGTTTTGGTCCAATATATTTGCTGGCTTAAATCATATGCTGTTTGATAATCGCAATTATAATATGCGTCTTTAGCTTGGTTTAGAATGCTTTCTAGTTCCGAATCTGAATTAATTAACAATTTCTGTTCGCTGTCTGCGATTGCGTCTAATGCTAACTGCTGTAAATCAGACGTCTTGAAACCGGCTACCATATATGGAGTACTTGTAATACGCCCGCAGATTTGATTTCCAATCTGTGTTACATTTGTTAACTGATTCCATTCGCCATTAAACGAATAAATAGAAAGTGCTTTTACATCTACTGTCGACGTATCGAAACATAGATAAGCATTATTTGCTGTTACATTGATTTCGTACGCCTCAATATAAGTTTGATTGCATAATAATACTTTGAATTGATTTGGATCTATTGCCGTGACGTTATATACAATTACACTGTCTCCGAAAACAGAAATGCACAATCCTTCTGCTACTTTCATACATAGTCCTCCAGATGGAATTTGATAAGGTCTATTTAATGGAATGTCTGCTATAGATGTTTCTGTTCCAGTATCTGACGGATTAGGTACTGGTCTTGTTTCTGGTATAATTGTAATTGGTTGAATATCGAAACCACCACCGTCTCCAATAACTGTTGCGCGTTTAGTGA
>JAHIDZ010000010.1 GCA_018901755.1 Nanobdellota archaeon
CAGAATACCTGGATGCGGTGTTGGAAGTTTGGTTGTTTGTGCAGTTAAGAAAGGAAACCCAAAAATAAAACATGAAGTTGTTTTAGCAGTTATTGTTAGACAACATAAAGAATATAGAAGACCAAATGGAATGCGAATTAAATTTGAAGACAACGCAGGAGTAATAGTTGGTGAAAAAGGAGAACCTAGAGGAACAAGAATAAAAACTCCTATAGCAAAAGAAGCAGTTGAAAGATTTTCAATGATAGGCAAAATTGCCACATCGGTGTTATAATTATGAGTACAAAAAATCCAGGCAAGCAAAGGAAAGCACTGTTTAATGCACCTTTACATAAAAAACAGAAGCTTGTTCACGCACACCTTACAAAGGAACTTAGAAAACAATACAGAAAAAGAAATCTTGGTATAAGAAAAGGCGATGAAGTAAAGATACTTAGAGGAGATTTCAAAGGCAAGAATGGAAAAGTAACTAGAGTTGCTTTGAAAGATGTATCAATTTACGTAGATGGTATGAAACGAAAAAAGACAACAGGTGAAGATGTAGAAGTTGCATTCCACCCATCAAATATTATGATTACAAATCTTTCAATGGATGATGCAAAAAGAAAGAAAATCATTCAGAAGGTGAAGTAAATGAAAGTAATACAAACAGTATACATGGAATATAAATTAATTAAAAAAGCTAAAACACTTGGATTAAACATATCAGCTGTTTGTAATGAGGCACTGAAAAGTGCATTAATGGTGAAAACAAATGTGGCTTAAAAGAATGGCGTCACCAAGATGGTGGCCAATAAAAAGAAAAACGCACAAATTCATAACTACAGTACGCGGTCCGCACTCAGAAGCATTACCACTACAAATACTAGTTAGAGATGTGCTTGGCTTGGCCGAGAATGCAAAAGAAGCAAAAAATATAATTAACGCAGGGAATATTTTAGTAGATGGAAAGATAAGAAAAGATATAAAATTTGGCGTAGGAGTTATGGACGTAGTAGAAATACCAACAATTAAAAAATCATGGAGAGTTACTCCTAAGAATGGTTTTACATTAGTGGAAACATCTGGTAATGATTCTAAATTAAAAATATGTAGAATAGCAAATAAAAAAATATTGAAAGGTGGAAAAACACAAATTAATCTTAACGATGGTAAAAATATTTTGAGTAATGATAAATATTCAACTAGAGATTCTCTTGTAATTGAAATTCCATCACAGAAAGTAATTGAAATAATAAAATTCGAAAAAGGAAATCTTGCACTAGTTATTAGTGGAAAAAATCAAGGAATTACAGCTAAGATACAGGATATAGATCATGTTAATAAAAGAGTGTGGCTTGAACGCGAAAATGAAAAATTCGAGTCACCGATTTCAAATATTGTAATGATTGGTAAAGATAAATCAGCGGTGAAAATTGAGTGATAATTATGAATACAATGAGAGATATCAGAATTGCAAAAGTTACAATAAACATAGGTTGTGGTGAAGCTGGTGATAAGCTAGATAAAGCAAATAAATTAATGACTACACTTACTGGAAAGAAAGTTGTGGTAACATCAACTGATAGTAGAACAACATTTGGTATGCCAAAAGGAAAAGCAATTGGATGCAAAGTAACTTTAAGAAGAAATGATGCAATTGCATTTTTAAAGAAAGCATTTGAAGCTGTTGAAAATACTATATTAGGAAAAAGTTTCGATAGACAAGGAAACTTTGCATTCGGTATAAAAGAACACATAGATATACCAGGTGTAAAATACGAACCTGAAATTGGAATATATGGAATGGATGTCTGTGTTACTTTAGAAAGAAGAGGATATAGAGTTTCAAGAAAAAAATTATCATCAACAATAGGTTCAAATCATGTTATTAAACCAGAAGAAGCAAAAGACTGGTTGATTAAATCATTCGGAGTAAAGATAGAATGAAGAGAATTAAAATAGTAAGAAAGTTTGGAAAGGGTTCAAGAGAATGTAGAATATGTGGAAAAAGAAGAGGACTTATCCGAAAGTATGATCTTTTTTACTGCAGACAATGCTTTAGAGAAGTTGCAAAGGACCTTGGCTTCAAGAAATTTAAGTAGGTGAAATGAATGAGACATGACATATTAGCGGACGTATTATCGTCGTTGAGAAATGCCGATCACGTTGGAAAGAAAGAAACAATTACTCCAGCTTCAAAGCTAGCAAAAGAAATATTAATAATACTTCAAAAAAATGAGTATATAGGAAATTTCGAATTGGTTGAGAACAGAAAAGGAAACATGTTTAAAATCGAATTGTTTGGAAAAATAAATAAATGTGGCGTAATAAAACCAAGATTTTCAGTAAAGGCAGACGGTTATGAAAGATTTGAAAGAAGATTTCTTCCATCATCTGGAGTAGGTATGCTTATAGTATCAACATCAAAGGGCATATTGCCATTTACAGAAGCAAAGAAATTAAATATTGGAGGAAAGTTGTTAGCATTTATATATTAAGTGATTATTATGGAAAAAACATTTCAAATACCAGAGGGCGTGAATGTAGAAATTAATAATTTTGAAATCACTGTAACTGGTAAGAAAGGAAAATTAGAAAAGAATTTTGCTAATCCTGTGTTTACGAATAAAATAAAGATTGTAAAAACTGATAAAGAAGTTAAAGTGTCAACAGATTCAGATAAAAGAAAAATAAAAGCAATGATTGGTACAATAGTAGCATATTTGAAAAATATGTCTGTCGGCGTAACAGATGGTTACAAATACACAATGAAAATAGTTTACATGCACTTTCCATTCACAGTTAAACTAGATGGAAAAGTAATTATTATTGGAAATTTCCTAGGTGGAAAAGCTTTGAGAAAATCAAAAATAATCGGTGATACAAATGTCGAAATAAAGGGTGATGATGTTATAGTTACTGGCGTAAATGTAGAAGAAGTTGGGCAAACATGCGCAAACTTAGAAACAGCGACAAAAATAAAAGATCGTGATAGAAGAGTTTTCCAAGATGGAATATTCCTATCTTCGAGAGGGTAATTATGAATTTACTAAAATTAAGAAAAGCAAAGAAAAAAGTAAAACCACCATTTAACAGACAGAATGCTAAGATTCATGCTAAACTTGGTTTCATGTGGAGAAAACCAAGAGGAAGAAAATGTAAATTGAGAAGACATGTAAAGAGTAGAGGTTTCTTACCACATCCTGGTTATGGAAGTCCTAAGGCAGTTAGATTTATGCATCCATCTGGATTGGAAGAAATACTAGTTTCAAATTTAAACGATATGAATGGATTGAATTCAGAAAAACAATGCGTAAGAATTGCTACAACAGTTGGTAATAGAAAAAAAGTAGACATACAGAAGAAGGCAGAAGAAATGAAAATAAGAATTTTAAATCCTAAGAAAATAGAATTAAGAGGCGTAAAATAATGTTTATATTCATCGGTGAAAAAAACTGTCCGAGTTGTGGTACAGTGGGTAGTTCGTGGAAGAAAGACAATAAAGTATACATATGCCCACATTGTAATTCATTTTTCAACGAATTCGGAATAATACTTGAACCACGAATGACAGAGGTGTCGTTTTGACAAATAAACAAAAGAAGATTGCGGCAAAAATTATGAAATGTAGTCCGCAGAGAGTATGGATTGATCCTACAAATAAAAAGGTAGTTCAAGCTATAACAAGATCTGATGTAAGAGGATTCATTAAAGATGGTATAATTGTAAAAATACCAATGAAAAAAGCTGCAAAGAATATAGCAAAAAAACAACAGAGAAGAGGTAGTGTAAAAGGTGCAAAGGGTGGAAGGCAGTCAAAAAAAGCAGAATGGTTCAAAAAGATAAGACCGCAAAGAGAAATGATTAAAGAAATGAGAGAAAAAGGACAGATGAAAGTTAATAATTATAGGATAATGTATAAACTTGTTAAAGGTGGTATGTTCAGAAGTAGAGCGCACTTAACGATGTACTTAAAAGAAAATAAAATTTTGAAAGAGGTAAAATAAATGTTCATAATACAACATAGAAGGAGAAGACTACAAAAAACAGATTTCAAAAGAAGACTTGGTCTTGTTAAATCTGGAAAGACTAGAGTAGTCATAAGAAAATCTCTTTCGAATATAGCTATACAGTTTGTTAATTTTGATATCATTGGGGACCGAACGGTCGTTACAGTAACATCAAAAGAAATTAAAAAACACGGATGGGTACATTCACTTGGTAACGTTCCTGCAGCATATTTAACTGGTTTATTGGCTGGAAGAAAAGCAAAAAGACTTAATGTCAATGAAGCAATATTAGACATCGGTTTGCAGAATTCAACAAAAGGTTCAAGAATATATGCAGCATTGAAAGGCGTGATTGATTCAGGAATAGATATTCCTCATGATGAGGAGATGCTTCCTAAAGAAGATAGACTTACTGGAAAACATATAATGGGTGCAAATAAAATTACAGAAAATTTCGAAGAAGTTAAGAAGAAAATACTTGGATGATTATGATGACTAAGAAAGAAAAAATTGAAGAAATTGTTGAAGAAGTACCTGAAGAAGAAGTAGAAGAAATAGATTTAGGTCTTCCTGAAGACACTGAAGTAGACGATTCGGAAGCAGTAGTTGTTAATGAAAATGATTTGGCAACGATTGTTTCGGAAAAAGATGATTCAGAAGAAGTTAAGCTTCCGCCAGAAGCTATAGTTCCAACAGAAGTAAAGATAGCAATGCAAGGCGGGTGGGTTCCTAAGACAGCTCTTGGTAAAAAAGTCGTTGAAGGAAAAATAACTAGCATAGATGAAATATTTGAAAAAGGTTTAAAGATTGGCGAATCTCAGATAGTTGATATTCTACTTCCAAATTTACAAAATGAAATTATTTTAGTAGGGGGAACCACAGGAAAAGGTGGTGGAATTAAAAGAACGGCGACAAGAAGAACAACAAGAATGCATAAAAGTGGTAGAAGATTTACAGCATCAGCTCTTGTAGTTGTTGGTAATGGTAATGGTTATGTGGGTGCAGGAATGGCAGCAGGACCAGCAGGAAAACAAAGAGAAGCTATTAACAAAGCACTTAATCAAGCTAAACTTAATTTAATTCCAGTAAGAAGAGGATGTGGGTCATGGGAATGCAATTGTAGTGCGCATCATTCAATTCCAGTAAAAACAATTGGAAGATGCGGATCTGTTCATATTGAATTGATACCAGCACCAAAAGGAATTGGATTATGCGTTAATGACGAATCGAAGAAAATAATGAAATTGGCTGGAATAAAAGATATCTGGTGCAAATCAAGAGGACAAACGGCGACGAGATATAATACAATTAAAGCGATTATTGATGCTTTCACTAAATTAAATAGATTCAGAATAAGAGAAGATTATGAAAAGGCAACAGGTTGCAAAATGGGAAGGGTGGAATAAATGTATGTAGTAATAAGAATAAGAGGATTAGTTGGATTAAGATATGAAATCACAGATACGTTAAACATGCTCAGACTTCATAGAAAAATGCACTGTGTAATTTCTCCAGAGAATCCAGCAATGTTAGGAATGCTTAGAAAAGTAAAAGATTATATTACCTGGGGAGAGATTAGCGATGATGTTCTTAAACTTCTTGTAGAGAAAAGAGGCAGAAAACCTGGAAACAAAAGACTTACAGAAGAAGATGCAAAGAGAGTATTCGATGCACTTAAATCGACAGGCATTGCGCCAAAAGACGTCGTTCCATTATTTAGACTTACACCACCATCTAAAGGTTTCAAACATTCGATAAAACAACATTTCCCTAAAGGTGAAGTTGGCTATAGAGGAGAAAAAATAAATGAATTACTTAAGAGGATGATTTA
This sequence comes from Nanobdellota archaeon, assembly GCA_018901755.1. Taxonomy (GTDB): domain Archaea; phylum Aenigmatarchaeota; class Aenigmatarchaeia; order Aenigmatarchaeales; family Aenigmatarchaeaceae; genus JAHIDZ01. Next base: position 5,824 of record JAHIDZ010000010.1, read on the forward strand.
ATGGTTGTACGAAGAGTAAAAAAAGGAACAAAGAGAAGAGGACTTCATACTTATCACGGCGCTAAAAAGAAATGGAGAGGCGCTGGTTCTAGAGGAGGACGTGGTAGAGCGGGATTGATGAAACATAAGAAATCTTTAGTAACAAGATTTAATCCAGCACAAAAAGGAGTTAGTCTTCATAAAAGACAGGGTCATAAGTTTGGATTTAAGATTCCTCAGAAAATTCAGAGAATTTATAAAATAAATTCAATAAATGTAAGAGATATAGATAGACTTACAAGAAAACTTGGTCTGAAGGAAATTAATTTAGCAGATTACAATTTTCAAAAAGTTTTATCTGGCGGAAGATTAACTAGAGCATTAACGATTAAAGCAGCTAAATTTTCAGAAAAAGCAAAACAGGAGATAGAAGCATCTGGCGGAAAAGCAATTGAGGGGTAAGCAATGTTTGATTTTGCTTCCATTTCTCAGAAGTTTCCTACAGTAATAAAACCCGAATCAAGACTTAATTTTAAAACCAAAGCAAAATGGACGCTATTAATACTTGTAATATATTTCATACTGGGTTCTATAACAATTTGGGGAATAGATGGTGATGCAGTTGCAAGATTTGATTTTCTCGAAATAGTTTTTGGATCTAAATTCGGTTCGCTAATTACATTAGGCATCGGTCCAATAGTAACAGCTTCTATTATACTTCAACTATTAGTTGGTTCAAAGATAATTCCTTGGAATATCCAGCAACCAGAAGGAAAAGCAAAGTTCATGGGAGCCCAGAAACTTTTAGCTATTTCATTTTGTTTCATTCAAGCAACTGCCTATGTTATGGCAGGAGCAATTCCGCCCGCAGCAGGCGGAGCAATGTTAGCAATACTTATTATATTCCAATTAGCAGCAGGCGGTTTCATTATCATGTTAATGGATGAAGTTTGTTCTAAATGGGGTTTCGGATCTGGTATATCATTATTTATTGCAGCGGGAGTTTCTAAAACAATATTTGTTAGAATTTTCGCGCCACCACTAAAAGAAGCATCAGGTGGTATATTATCTATTTTTGTTTCAAGTTTAGGACAAGGTATGCCAGCGGAAGCTTTCATATCATTAATGCCACTAATCGCAACGATAGTTGTATTTTTGATAGTAGTCTTTGCGCAGGATGTTAAGATAGAAATACCAATGTCATTTGCAATGCCGTTTGGAAAGTTTGGATCGAGAAAATGGCCATTGAAATTCATTTACACTTCTAACATGCCAGTTATTTTAACTGCAGCAGTTGTAGCTAATATACAACTAGTCGGAAGACTCCTCTATGGAAGAGGTATAGAAATTTTAGGAAAATATGATTTATCTACGGGCAGTCCTTCATCTGGTTTGATGTTATATCTTTCAGCTCCATCATCAGTTAGTCTGATAGTTGTTACTGTTATGGGTGGTGTACTTGCTCTGGCATTTGCATTCTTGGCAATAAAATTCATAAAGAAATATTCATTGAGAATGTCAGTGTTGGGAGGTATCGTCGGATTAATAGTTGGTTACATTATTATGGTTACCTTTAATTTGCCACCACTAACTGGAACAGATGTTGCAAGATCATTGATATATATGAGTATGATGATAGTCGGTTCAACTATATTTTCATCTTTCTGGGTTATGACATCAGGTATGGATGCGCATTCGGTAGCAAATCAATTTAAACAATCATCAATGATGATACCGGGATTTAGACACGATCCAAGAATAGTTGAAAAAGTATTAAGCAGATATATACCATCATTAACAATTTTAGGCGGTGCATTTGTAGGATTCCTTGCAGGATTTGCAGATCTTACCTCAGCCGTAGGTTCTGGTACAGGTATTTTGCTTACAGTTATGATAGTTTATCAATTATACGAACAAATCGCTTCTCAGCATATGGAAGACATGAATCCTGCTCTAAGAAAGTTCATGGGTGAATAAAAATGAAACTAATAATTATGGGTCAAGTTGGTTCTGGAAAAGGAACATATGCATCAAGAATATCAAAAGCAATGGACATATTGCATTTATCAACAGGAGAATTGCTTAGACAAGAAATAAAAAACGAAACAGAAATTGGAAAACGTGCAAAGATATTTGTCGAGAAAGCTGATTGGAGCGCTAAAGAAATTCATGATATCATTATGGAACTTCTTAAAAAAGAAATAAACAAACCTGAAGCAAGTAATGGTTTTATTTTTGACGGATTTCCAAGAACTCTTGATCAGGCAAAAGATCTAGAAAAAATAACTGATATAGATACGGTGATAAATCTTAATGTTCCAGAAAAAATGCTTCTTGATAGAATTACAAACAGAAGAACATGCAAAAAATGCGGAACAGTTTATAATCTAATTAGTGTACCACCAAAAAAAGCGGGAATATGTGATAAATGTGAAGGAGAACTTTATCAACGTACAGATGAAACAGAAGAAATGACAAAACATAGAATGGAAGAAAATGATAGATGTACAAATCCTGTGTTGGAATTTTATAGAAATAAAGGTTTGGTTATAGAAATAGTAAATGATAATCCAGAAGCACTTCCGAATGAAGTGGTAGAAAGAATATTGGATAAACTTAAAAAGGTTAAAACCGAGTGATGAATATGATTGATGCATACTATGGCGCGCTGTCGTTTATATTTAGTCCAGTATTAACACTGCCAGCAGCAGTAGGGGAATTGATAATTGCTGCATTTATAACTTTAATTATCACATTATTTTATAAATATTTAGTCAATCAAAGCAAGGTAAAAGAGATAAGAGACAAGACTAAAGAATTGCAAAAAAAGATGAAAGAAACAACAGACAAGGAAGAAACAAGCAAATTGACTACAGAAATGTTTGCAATGTCAAATCAGCAAATGAAAATGACATTCAAACCTATGATGGTAACATTAGTATTTGTGGTGTTAATATTTCCTTGGTTGAAAATAGCATTTCCAGGAACAATAGTTACATTACCATTTGAGATAATGGGCCGAACTTCATTCGGTTGGTTCCTATGGTATGTAGTTGTTTCAGTTCCTCTATCGTTCATGTTTAGAAAAGTATTAGATGTGATGTAAATGAAAAGAAGTCAAAGAAGCAAATTGAAAGTAAAAATAACAACCCCTGGCGGTAAAAATAAATGGGTTTTCAAAGAGAAAAGAACAGGTCATCCTACATGCGGTATTTGTGGTTGTAAATTAAATCGTGGTAGATATACTAAGATTCAGATAAAGAAATTGACAAAAGTTCAGAGAAGACCATCTCGTCCATTTCCAGAATTGTGCACAAAATGCATGAGAATAAAGATTAAAGGAGTTATGTTAAAATGAGTTCGCCTAAACAACAACCTACAAAAAAGAAAAAAGATGATAGACCATCGTCAACAGCAATAACTAATGTAAATGTATATGCGATGGGCATGAATGAGGCAGTGCGTACTCAGCTTGGTGCTTTAGTAGGTACACCATATCATGATGTAGTGATGGATGGCCATACTTACAGAATAAGAGAACATAAAGGAGAATATAGTGTTGGTAAGGTTATGAGTACTAAATCAGATCATGCTAATAACACTGTTAATAATATTCCAGAAGTAACTCAAGTTGGCGTATCTCCAAAGATTGCAGAGAAAGTATTGAAAATCTACAAGAAAACGAAGAGGTCAGAAAAATGATACTTGAAAAAGGAAGAATTTGTTTGAAAGTCGCAGGAAGAGAAGCTGGCAAGTATTGTGTAGTAGTTGCACCCATAGATGAAAGCTTCGTGATGATCACTGGTCCTAAATCAGTAACAAGAGTTAAGAGAAGAAAATGTAACATTGTTCAATTAGAACCAATTTCTGAAAAATTTGATTTAAAATCTGGAGAAGATTCTGAGATAGAAAGCGCATGGAAATCATCTGGTTTGATAAAGAAATTAGAAATAGAACTTCCAAAACAAAAAACAAAACCAGCAAAGCAAGCAAACCCAGTAAAAAAGAAATAATTTAAACACTGTTCACAGATTATTCTTATGAAAAAATGGTTAACTAAAGATGATGAGGCATCAGCTAATGTAAGTTATCCAGGTGCACGTCCTCTCGAAGAACATATTAAGAAAGGTTTAATTATTTTAGATAAGCCACAGGGTCCAACATCTCATACTGTAGATGCGTATGTGAAACAAATAGTTAGTATTGAAAAATGTTCGCATGGCGGTACTCTTGATCCAAATGTATCTGGTGTTTTGTTAATAGCTTTAGGTGATACGACTAAATTAATGCCAATACTTCTAACAGTAAAAAAAGAATATGTTGGTATTGTATATTTACACAAGCTTGTCGCAGAGAGTGAAATACGAAAAGTGTGCGATGAGTTAATAGGAAAGATAAAGCAAACACCGCCTAAAAAATCAGCAGTCGCTCGTAGAGAACGTGAAAGAGAAATATTTTATCTTGAAGTTCTCGAAATACAAGGACAGTATATTCTTATTAAAGTTGGTTGTCAGGCTGGAACATATATCAGACGGTTGGCTGAGCAGATTGGATGGAAATTAAATGTTGGTTCGCAATTATTAGAATTGCGTAGAACTAAATCAGGGCAATTTACAGAAGATCAGTGTGTAACATTACAAGATTTATCTGATGCAATGGCTTCTTCCGATGAAAATATAATCAGAGAAATAATACAACCATTAGAATTATTAGGTAATGATATGGGAAGTGTTATTGTTGGTGATGGTGCGATAGTAAACGTATGTAATGGTTCACCATTATACGTAGCTGGTGTTGTAAAAGTTACAGAAGGAATAGAGAAAGAAGATATTATTGGTATGTTTTCTTTAGCAGGTGAGTTGATTGGTTTCGGTACAGCTTTGATGACATCTGATGATATGATTAGAGAAAAGAAAGGAATAGCAGTAAAGACAGATAGAATACTGAAAGTTAAAAAATAAAAATTTTAATTTTTTTAAAAATCTTTTATATATGATAAAGACTAATTCTAATTAGTGAAAAATATTTTTGAGGTGAAAAAAATGTTTAGAAAAAAGAAAATAGTTAAGAAAAAAATTATAAAGAAAATAATTAAAAGAAAGACTACAAAGAAAAAAACAGCCAAGAGAAGATAACTTCTCTTTTTTTATTTTTTTATAATTGTTCTATCTAAAATTTATTAATAAAAGTAAAGAAAGCATAATTTCAAATATGGCAAAAATCAATTCTTATTAGAGGTGTTTATATGGTAACTCACGTGCATGCATGTCATATACTGGTTAAAACAGAACAGGAAGCAAATGATATTCTGAAAGAAATAAATAAAGGTGCAAATTTTGAAAAAATGGCTCAATTAAAATCAACCTGTCCATCTGCTAAACGTGGTGGAGATCTTGGTTGGTTTGGACGTGGTCAAATGGTTAGAGAATTTGAAAAAGCAGCTTTCGAGCTTGAGAAAGGACAGACAACTATTAAACCAGTGAGAACACAATTCGGCTGGCATCTAATTAAAGTTGTTGATAAGAGATGAGAAAGAATAAAATTATTGTAATTTCAACAATTATTCTTTTTATAATTTTAGTTATATTTTTATTTTATCCATTCTATATATCTTCCGGAGAATGTACTTCTGAACAATGCCTAAAATGTATAGAATCAGGTGGAATAGTTACAATATCTTTATGCTGTAAAAGTTCTTCAGATTTCCCAAGAATGGATTTAATTGGGGCATGTGGATGCTCGCCTGAAAATAGTCATGAAGTAAAAATATGTGACTGTGGAGAAAATGCCTGGAATGGAAAGACCTGTATCTAAAACCTTTATAAGCAACTTCTTACCAATTTAATTTATGGCTATACTTAAGAAAAAGAAAAAAGCATTCGGTGGATATAACATTTGCTTTAAAGGATGTACGGATTCATTGGAGAAAGTATTCGGAACTGGGAAATTGGCTCCATCTGAAATGACAAAAAAAATATGGCAATATGTTAAGAAAAAGAAATTAGCAGGAAAAGACTAATTTCTATCCATATTGAATTTTTGAATAATTTATTAGATGTGGTTATATGTCGCTATCGGAAGAAATATTAGATTTGATATCTTGCCCTAAATGTAATAGTAGATTGAAAGAGCGTGGAGAATCGGTTGTCTGCATAGAATGTAAAAAAAGATTTCCAATAGAAGACGGAGTTCCTAACCTGCTAGAATAGATTTGCTAGAAATAAAATATTCGAGTGATATTTTTATCATAGATTCTATACTAACTTTTGGTCTTTCAATGGTTCCTTCGAATTCAAATGCACGATATTTTATTTCAAAGTCTTTTGAAATTAGACTATTATTTGGCTGATCACCAGATAATTTTAAGTTTTCATATTCTTCACGGTTTATTTCGCCACTGTTAATCACTTGTCTTTTTGTTCTATTTTCTTCTTTCCATTCTTTTACAGCAAATATTCCATATTTTCTATCTTCTCCCATATTATTATTTATACAGAAAACCTTAAATTCTTAAATAACTACGACAATCAATAGACTAAGCCAACGTAGCAGAGCTCGGTTTAATGCGTCCGCCTTGAGAGCGGATGTCCCTCTGGGACCCGCAGGTTCAAATCCTGCCGTTGGCGCCATTATGTTTTTATACCATCTTTGAATAATATAATCTATGAAGAAGTTGATGTTATTTGTCTTATTGATATTTGTAATGCTTTCTATGAGTGGATTTGCTTATAATTACAGTTTAGGAGCACTTTATTGTGGAAGTTGTGATGATTGTACAAACGCGATTAATAATGTTACATATAATGTAACGTATTTGAATGCTAGTATATTCGATTATTCTGGAATATGTATTGATAGTCCGCTTAATTTTTCAAATGTGATATTCGATTGTCAGGGAAATGCGATTGACGGTCTTGGAAACAAGATTCATGCTTTTCATATTAATAACCAAATGAATAATACAATTAAAAATTGTATTATTACAAATTTCACCAATTCGTTTTATATAATGTCATATACCAACATGACTTATATAATAAATAATACAATGACCTCTCTTGGATATGATATACAAGCTATGTCTTCAGCAACAAACAATCACATAATAAATAATACTTTTAACTCAAATAATATGGCATTTGGAACAGCAATAACGTCAACAATACATAATAATACATTTATTGGAAGTGCTGTGGCCATATATAATCCTTCAAATTCTAATATAACCAACAATACTTTTATAAATAATACAGTGATGCTCGATACATACATGGGTACAGGTAACATAGTTGCAAATAACACCATAATAAATAATGCATATGGACCCGAATTTGCAAGGCAGAGTCCAACGACTATAGCAAGATATAATAATATTATAGATATAACAAACACAATAGACGGAAAACCAGTTTATTATTACAATGGTATTAACAATGCTGAGATAAATGATATAACAAATGCAGGATTAGTTGTTCTAGTTTCCTGTAATAATATCACTGTTAGTAATTTAATCATGACAATAAACAAAAATGGAATTATAATTGTAAATTCTACAAACATTACACTTATAAACACGACTTCTGATTCGAACATTAATAATGGGATATATATTATTTCATCTACCAATGTGACACTTAATAATATATCTGCAAATTCAAATATTAACAGTGGTATTTATGTCTCGAGTTCGTCTAACGTAAGTATAATAAACAGCACAATAAGCTCCAATAAAAATAATGGTATATATCTTACTGGAGCGATAGACACCATTGTTTCAGGAAATTTAATATCAAAAAACCTTGGCAGTGATATTTATGAAACATCATCAAATGTAATTGCACAAAATAATGTTTTATATGAAAATAAAAATACATCATTTATGACACTTCATTCTCAACTGAGAACCGATACTGGTACAATTACATCATATAATATCTCGATTCGTTTTTCAAATCAAACCACACAAGCAGCTTTTACTATAAAAAATATATCAATTATTCCAGTGACACTACTTAATTATTCAAATACCACATCAGAAATATATGGAAATTTTACACCATCTAGATCAGGCATATATTCAATTAGAGTAAATATAACCGATTCACAGGGAAATAACATAACTAATTCATTTAACATGTATTCTTATTATGATTATGGTATAAATTTTACAAACAAAATCGTATATTATATCAGACCTGATCTTGTTGGTGTTCATGGACAAGTTACAGGAACAGATGCTAAAACAATGCACTTTGATAAATATATTAATAGCGATATATCTTTTCATTGCGGTGCCTGGATAGCGGCATATATTGATAATCTACCAGATTATCTGAATGGAACAATAAAAGACATGTCTATTCACAATTATTATAGAACAACGGGTGGAATATTAAAAACTATTCGTTTAAGATACGGTGGAACAGATATAACTCCACTTGAAATCCTTCCAATAACATATGATTATCAATTGTTGCACAAAAATTATTCTAATGTCAATTATAATATGGCTGGTAAAAGCTGGTATTCAATTAATTTACATTTTGTAGGAAATTACCCCAGCCTAATAGATGGGCCCAACTATCCAAATTATGTTGAATTTAATTATTCGACTGATATACCTATGATATCATCTAGAATGCCAGACGGTGTAAAACTTCTTTCAACAACATTTTCATTAGATAGGCTTAACAGTACTGAAATGATATTGGATGGAGACGGAACGCATGAATTGTTATTAAATATGCCAGAATTAGCTACATATGATGTTTATAGAGATTCTATATTATGTGATGAAGCAAATACAGATTGTAATTTTACACAAACAGGAACAACATTAAATGTAACATTAAAACTAGGATCAGAACATACAATAACAATACAAGAAGCAATACCACCAGTTCGTTCAGCTGGTAGTCCGTCAGGATCAATATATTCAACCTCAGCAACAGTTTCATTAACAACAAACGAAGCAGCAGTTTGCCGTTATGCAACATCATCAGGAGTATCATATTCATCAATGTCTCACTCAACACTGTCAAGCACGAGTCACTCGTGGCCAGTCGATACAATTGTGGCTGGAACATACGCATATTACGTTAGATGCAATGATACGTTAGGAAATTACAATACAAATGATTACACAATCAGTTTTACTAAAATTGCAATGGTTGTTGGAGATGGTGGTTGGCCGGGAGAAATACCTATAGTTAGACCAATTTTACCAAGTCCTGTAGCTGATCCAACTGATACGGAAACAGAAACATCAATAGCAGATATTCCACTGAATAGACCTTATCAAATTCCATCTGGCGGATTATGCATGAAAGTAGCAGATGGATTATGCATATCTGTATTCGGAGATAAAGTTACAGTTCATAACATTACAAAGATAGATCCAAATCAATTCAAAGTATTA
>JAHIDZ010000011.1 GCA_018901755.1 Nanobdellota archaeon
ACTGGTTATTATACATTTGAAAATAAAAATTATAAAATCCAAACAAACAAAACATTTGGAGGACTTATGTATTCTGCATATAATAAATTAGGAAGCAACACAAATTTATCAGGACTTAATCCAATGCAATCAATGCCTGAAGTAAGATATGATGAATTAACATTATGTTCTATGAAAGATTATTCTTCTCCGCAAATAACAGTTGAAAACGGCCCTATGTTTACAAGATATGTTGCAAGTGGAAAAATGGGAACATGCGGAATTAATTATAATCTTACATATATATTTTATTCTAATTCTCCATATTTTTCTGTAGAAACAAAAGTAGCACCTACTGACGCTCGTACGTGGTTTGATTATAGAGACCAGAGATTAATAATTAAAGATAGTAAATTTGATAATGTTACAATAAGAAATTCAACAGGCGTGTTTGAACAACTTGTTATAAGCGGAGATGGAACAGAATGGACAAATCAGGGTGATTTGAAATGGATAGGATTATATAATAAGACAAGTAAAGATTCAATTGGCGATGTATTTGTAAACAGATTACAATTAACTGTAAGCACACCTGATGTTGATTTTACTGATTCATCTTCTTACGAATATTATACAAGAACTATTATAGAAAATTATAATGTTATTATAAGTGATTATTTTTATTCAAAAATTGCAAGAACACTTTGGGATAGTTCTGATGGATATTCTGAATTAAATTCAATTTATAATCAGACATCAAATATATCAGTTGTAACTGCATCAGCCACATCTGTGTATGATACAGAAGCTCCTAAATTCAATGAATCAGATGAAAGATTAAATTACAGACCACAAACTCCAGCTGATACAAATGATATTACATGCTATTCTTTTTGGACAGATAATCTTGAAATGGATTATGTAATTGTAAGAGAAAATGCAACAGGCTCTTTCCGTGATCATACAGTGTCATTAACTGGAAATACTTCTGGTTGGGCAAATTATACAATCAATAACACAGATATTGAAACAGGAAACATAACATGCAATTTCACAGGATATGATATTGCATCTCTTTCAAATTCAACAAATTTTACATTTCACGTATCAGATACTACACATCCAAACATAACAAACATATCATATGTTCCAACTACAACAGCTGATTTAGATCCAAATGTTCAAATTAATGTTTCTGTAAATGTAACTGATTATGGAACAATTGATACTGTAATTTTACAAAACAGAACAAATGATACTGGAAACTGGACAAATACAACAATGCGTTTATTATCAGGTAATTTATATAATGCTTCATTCACGCCAATACAAGAAGCTAATCATACAATAAGAATTATTGCAAACGATACTTTAAACAATGTGAATATATCATCTTCACAAAATATTACAGTTGGTTATGATAGAGTATGGTATCTTATTCCATCTGATTTTGGTGAAGTTCCTATTCTTATAGACGCAACTAAAAATGCAGTAAATTTAACAATAAATAACACAGGAGATTATGACATGAATTTTTCAATTTCTACAAATTATCCTTCTGGACAAACATTTTATAATGTTACACATTCAACTAAAATTAATGTAAATAATTTATCTTTTACAGTAGTTCAAGTTAATTTTACTGCACAAAACACACCTCAATCTAATGCAATTACAATTACTGTTACTGCAAATGAAACAACACAAAATTCAACTTCACAAATTTCAACAGGAACACTTGTTACAATACCACCTGGTCCATATTTATATACAGAATTTATAACTTATCCATCAAGCATTGTTGGAAGCAATCAAACAAATCTTTCTGTAAAAATAACAAATCATGGAAATGAAACAGCAACAGATGCATGGGTAGCATATACATTACCAACTGGTTGGACAAACATAAGCGGTGCACTTAATAAAACACTTGGAAATATGGGAGAAAATGAAATAGCCTGGAACAATATTACAGTTAATGTTACAACTTTAGCAAGTACAGGAGACCAAACAATTTTTGTAGAATCAAATTCTTCAACAGGTGGGTATAACAATGATTCTGTTACAGTAACTATTATTGGAGTTACTGTAGTTGCAACAACAGTTGAAACAATATCATCAACTGGTGGCGGAGGTGGAGGCGGTGGCGGAATGTCTGTCGGAGGCTCGTCAGACAAATTATTCCAAACGTCTGAAATATTTGAAATGATTAGAGGAGAATATTCATCATTTCCATTAACGATAGAGAATCCATTTACAAATTCAACAATGGAAAACGTTACAATTAAAGTAACTGGACTGTTATCAAAATATGTTACTGTTTTCCCAGAGAAACTATCAAAACTGTCTCCAAAAAATTCATATAATTTTACAATAAAAATTAATGCG
>JAHIDZ010000012.1 GCA_018901755.1 Nanobdellota archaeon
AGTAGAATTCAAATCAAAGGCAGACGATGGTTTTGGTAAATCTGTCTGCTCTTTTGCTAATACAAATGATGGTGTTGTTTTAGTAGGCGTGAGCGATGCAGGAAAAATTATCGGTATTGATAAAAAACATGAAAGGGAGATTGCTAATATTGCGCATTCTTGCAAGCCGTCTGTTTATCCTAAAATTGAAATTATAGAAGCTGAAGATAAAAATATTTTTATTGTAAATGTTAAAAAATCAAATAGTTTGCACTCTTTTAAAAATATTGCTTACAAAAGAATCGCAAGTCATGACAAGCCTTTATCGCCAGAAGAAGTTGTTGAATTTGCCAGAGATAGTGGTAAAATCAAATGGGATGGGCAGGTTTGCGAAGATGCAAGCTTGGAAGATATTGATGAAGAAAAGGTTAAGTGGTATCTTGATCAAAGAGAAAAAGCAAGAAAAGTGTCTAAGAAAATTGAAATTTCTACTAACAAATTATTGCAGAACATAAAAGCATTGAAAGACAATAAACCAACTAATGCTGGAATTTTATTTTTTGGGGAATGTCCTCAAAAGTTCTTTTCTAATGCAAGATTAAGAGTTATTAGGTTTAAAGGAAATAAAGTGATTAATCCAACATTAGATACTGTAAATTGTGAGGGAACAGTTTGGGAAATGATAGAGATAGCCGAGGATTTCATAAGAAAGAGTATTAGGCTTTTGGGAACAAGAACCGAAAAGAGTTTTAGACGAGAAGACAAATTTGAGTATCCAATAAAGGCTGTGAGAGAAGCAATAATCAACGCATTAATCCATAGAAACTATTTTGAAACAGGAGATGTGAGAGTGTTTATTTTTGATAATAGGATTGAAGTGATTAATCCTGGCACATTCCCAAAAGGAGTTTCGCCAAAAAATCCCAAGCATAAACCTGTTAATGAAATTCTTTGTCAGTTAATTTATGATGTTGGTTTTATTGAAAAATATGGCTCTGGAATCAAAATGATGAAAAGCTTGAGCAAAGAATGGGGTAATAAAGAGCCTTATTATGAACTGCATCCTATTGAAACTAAAATTATTTTTGAATCCCAGATTAAAGAATCAACCTATATTGAAAAAGATATTTTAGAAGGATTGAATGAAAGGCAGAGAAAAGCAGTTGAGTATCTTAAATCTAAAGGCAGAATTACAAGTAAAGAATATGTTGCTATAAATCATATTAGTGAAAGAACCGCAAGAAATGATTTAATGGATATGGTGAATAATAAAATTTTGCAGAAAATTGGTAAAACACAATCAACACATTATATCATTCGGCAATCATTCGGCAATCATTCGGCAATCATTCGGCAATCATTCGGCAAAGGAAGATACTGTAGATGTTTCACATCAAAAATTAAAGAATTGGTTGAAGTGTAATTTATGAAAGGATTAACAAAAAAACTTGGTAGAGCAGTTTTAATATCTGTAATTATATTTAGTTTTGCTTATCTTTCTATTGGAGTAATGTCTGATGTTTGGTGGACTGAACCAGTCGATATGGTTATTAATATGACAGCAGACTTTGATGCAGTAAAAGTAAACACAACAACAATCACAGATAGATATAATCAAAGTGCAAATACTTTAGAGATTGATTTTCCTTATGCTTCTAAAGATGCTAATCTTACATCTTACTGGAGGTTTGAAGATTTAACAGATGAAACTGGAAATAATGATGGAATAATCGCTGGAACAGTAACATTAACACCTTTAGGTAAGTTTAATAATGCTTATGATTTTTCAGGTGGTGCAGGAAGTTATATTGATGTTGGAAATGATGCAAGTTTAAATCCAAGAACTGAAATATCTTTTGGTGGGTGGTTTAAAACAACTGATACTCAGGCCGTTATTATGGGTAAATATTCATCTGGAACAGCAAGGCAATATGCTACTTTATTACATTCAACTTATACTGGTCATATATCAACTATTTTAATGAATGAAACTGGAAATTTTGTTCAACCAATGGGTAGTGCAGGAATTAATGCCTATGATGGAAATTGGCATTTTGTTATGACAACCTATGACGGAGCAAATGTTATACTTTATTATGATGGAGTTGAACAGAATCGGTTTGGTTTAACTGGAGATTTAGAATCAGCAAGTGCTAATAATTTATGGATTGGAGATATTAATCTTGCAGGTTGGGAAATGGACGGAATAATAGATGAAGTTAAATTATATGATAGGGCTTTAAGTTCAACAGAAATAACTGAACTCTACAACAATGGTAAACAATACATAGATTCAAATTGGGGTGGTTCAGTTTCTAATTGGACAAGTGATGCTCAAACAATGACAGCTTCAAGTTATCTAAAGAATTTAACAGTTAATTTCACAGGTTTTGACCAAGACCATTATATTGATAAAATAGAAGTTTACAAAATTACACCAGATACATATTTAGGAGTTTCAAACTCAATAAATAATTCAGGATTTTATTATTCTAATAATTCTGTTAGTGTGAATATGCAGGGAGAGATGTTTTGGGTTGATATGACCGCTGACGCTGCTGATGCCGCTATTCTTGGTTATTCTTTACCGTCTAACGCAAATACAACTATTTGGAATTATACTGTTATGGCGAATTTTACCAATTTTGTAGCGAGTAGTGGTGCACAGTTTATTTATCTTTTAGAAAATACAACCGCTCCACAGGTCGCAACAAATACCGTATTGAATCCATTAATGAGTTTAATTATTATACAGAGAGACACTGGCGTAATAGATTTTGCATATAAAAATACAGCAGGAACAAATCAGTATTGGAACTCCGGAACATCAACATGGACAACTACGGCTGGTTTAGGATATGCTGGAGCAGTCGGAACAACATATATAGCAACAGTTGAAAGCAATGGAACGCATGTCAGACAAATATTAGAATCATCAACAAAAGCAAATTTGATGACAGGGGGATGGATTGACTGGAATGCAATGAATGTTACTGGTTTCGCTAATCGTTGGTTATTAACAGGAGAATTTTATACATCTCATTATTACGCTGATTTTGGAATTAATTATGTTAATTTTACAAATATTACTCCAGCAGTTTTCACTGGTGGTCTTACTTTCAATTCTACTTTAATAGATGATGCTAATCTTGTAAGTCTTTATCAATTTGAAAACAATGCTAATGATGAAGTTGGAGTAAACGATGGAACAGTTACTGGTGCCACTGTTACAAGTTCTGGGAAATATGGAAATGCTTACTCTTTTGACGGCGGTGATTTTATTAATGCTTCAAATGGAACAAGTTTGAATATTACTTCGGCGATTACAGTTTCAGCATGGATATATAGAAATACTCTTACTGCAAATGAAGCAATAATAACAAAATGGTTTTATCAAACACAAGGTTATGGGCGTTCCAGTCAGGAGTTGCATCTGATGAATTAAAAGTATTTATTGCAAATGCTGTTAATGATGCTGGAGTAAATCACGGAGAAACAACAGATACTAATTTAGCCGTAGGACAATGGTATCATGTAGTATTTGTTTATAATGGGGCAGGGGCTACAAATGCGGATAAATTAAAAATATACGTAAATGGAGTACTTAAGACAATAACATTTACAGGAACAATCCCAACAACTTTAACGTCTTCAACATCAGATATGATGATTGGAAGATTCACAGGAACTTTGACAAGATATTGGAATGGAGCAATAGACGACGTGGCAATATTCAATCGTTCTCTGTCAGCAGATGAAGTTTTACAAATTTATAAAAATACAAATAAGCAAACAACCTTGTCTATAAACAATAGTTATATTTCAGGCGGAGATTTAACAAACGTAATTGGCGATTTCAAAATAAAAACTTATTTAAAGGGTAATGGAACAAGCACAGCGGTGATAAATGATATAATAGGATATTATGAAACAGCAAGTGTATCAGATACAACAGTTCCAACATTTAGACAAAATACAACAACTCAAAGCTACCCAATAATGTATGAACCAAATCTAAATAATAGTTTTGGAATCAACTGCACAGACGATATTGGGATTTATAATGTTTTATTTGAATCAAACTACACTAGAACACCTACTAATTACACTCCAGTTAATTCAACAATTGATATTTTTAATTATAGTTTTATTGATTATGGAGTTATGAACTTCACAAGTAGATGGATATGTAATGATACAGGTGGAAATGAGAATTTAACTGATAGTTTAACATTTGCTGTTGTTCAGAATAATTCACTTAACGCGATTCAATATTTCAATCCGTCGCCGGCAACATACTCTTCAGATTACATTATTTATGATAATTTCACTATAAGGGATATAAGAGGGGATATTCCTGCGTTTTACAATTACATAAATGACAGTCTTTATGACAATTCTTCTGGTTTGGTTGGTTACTGGAAGATGGATTATAATGGAGATTTATATGATCATAGTGGAAATTCAAACGATGGAACAGTTATAGGAGCTACTTACACAAGCTCGGGTAAGTTTGGCGGTGCTTATGATTTTGACGGAACTAATGCAGATTATATATCAGTTCCAGATTCAAGCAGTTTAAAAGGCATGAGCGAATTGACAATATCTTTATGGGCATACAAAGACATATCAGGAATTGGACATATTTTAATAGAAAAAAATGGAACAGGAGCTGACTATCAGATTTATTCACATACAGATAATAAAATAAGATTTGCTATAAATGCAGACTGGGCTAATGCTGGATGGAGTTCACAGGCATTAGATAGTGGCAAGTGGTATCATATTGTTGGGGTCTATGATGGAACTAATGTTCGAGTATATGTAAACAATATAGTTGGAACATCTGTCGCCAAAACAGGAACCGTGGGAATAAGCGCAGCTACCGTAAGAATAGGATGCAGAGAAAGTGATTGTCTTTATAAATTCAACGGAACAATAGACGAACCTAAAATATTCAATAGAGCATTAAGTGCGACTGAAATAACAAGATTATACAATTCAGGAAAAGGAAACAGATTTTTAGCAGCAGGAACATACAATATAACCACAAATACAACAGGAAACACAAACTATTCTTCTACATCTGATTCTGATTTATTTACAGTAAACAAAGATATTCCAGTATTAATAATGAATAATGATACATCAAATGTGAATAATAGTGATATGAAAGGTTATTGGAATCTTAATGGCAATACTCTTGATTCAAGTGGAAATGATAATGATGGGACAATAGTAAATGGAACTACTTCTACAAGTTTAGGTAAATATGGAAGTGCTTACAGTTTTGACGCTGTAAATGACCAGATTAATGTATCTGATTCAGTTACTTTAGATATAGGAACATCTGATTTTTCAATCTCAGTATGGTTTAACAGTGCTGATGTAACTTCAAATGTTCCTTTGGTTGCAAAAAGACCTGTTGGTGGAGCAGGAGCAGTTAACGGATTTATAACATATGTGTTGGCTACTGGAGATGTTCCATATCTGCAAATAGATAATTCTGACGGAGATTATGCTACACTATCAGGAACAAAAGATGTAGTAGACGGAACATGGCGTTATCTTACTTTCGTGTTTGATAGAGACGGAAGCGGCTATATTTATGTAGACGGAGTTTTAGACAAAAGCGGAACTATAGCAACAACTGGAAACAGTCTGGCAAATATGCAAGATTTATGGATTAGAAGAGGATGCGGTTCAACAAATTGTAATGTTTACGGTTCTGCTAATACAATAGATGACGTCGCAATATTCAGCAGAAGTTTAAGTTCAGATGAAATAAAACAATTATATGAAACAACAATAACTTATCATCCAAACAATGCTTCATCATTCAGTTATTCTGAATCAAATGAAGGAGATTCAGATTTAACATTTAATTTTTACAGAAATACAACAGCGGTAACAAGTCCAGATTCAGACATAAACGCTGGGTATTATTATTATACTGTCAATACATCAGGTGGGGAAAATTAC
Organism: Nanobdellota archaeon; assembly: GCA_018901755.1. Taxonomy (GTDB): domain Archaea; phylum Aenigmatarchaeota; class Aenigmatarchaeia; order Aenigmatarchaeales; family Aenigmatarchaeaceae; genus JAHIDZ01. The sequence continues at coordinate 5,962 of JAHIDZ010000012.1, forward strand.
ACAAAGAGTTCATTATTGACGCCATTGTCTATTTTAAAAAATAATACAGTTCAAAGCTATATGAATCTGACTATAGGAGAAGGAACAGGTGGAACAGAGGCTAATTATTCTCAGACTTATTATCCTAATGCGAATTACAATGCAACTGGAAATTATACGAGTTCTGTATTTAATGGACAGGTTATAACATTCACACTTTACTGGAACACAACAAGTATAGGAATTACAAACCCAGTTAATTCAAGTTTTAATGATTTTGGTGCAAGTTATAGATATTTCAATTATTCAACAGATGGAAATATAAATTATTCTTCAACTTTCAAATATTATAATTTAACAATAATTCAGAATAATTCATTATCAAGTTTATTCAATTTAACTTTAGATAGTGTTGAGTTAAACAAAACAGGAATGTATCCTTACGCGTTAACTGCAACAGGAATAAATTCAACACCAGAAAACGAATTGACATTCACTTTATACAGAAACGATTCAGACGTTGGTGCACTGACTGAAACGCAGACATGGGGAGCAGGACAGATTTATTATACTTTCAATAGTTCTGGAAATACAAACTATTCAGCAGCTTCAAAACACTATCATGCAAATATAACACAAAATATAACTAATCCAGTTAATTTAGATTTAAATGGAACAGTCAATGGAAATAAAACATACACTTATCCAGAATCGATTAAAGCAATTGCTGAAATCGTTTATTTAGATTCAGGAACAGTGCTTCTTTGGAGAGACGATGTTTCAGTTTCAAATCCAGAAGAAATCAGATTAGGAAACGAGACATATGCTTACAAAGTAAACACATCTGGAAACACAAATTATACAAATAATGAAACAGGAGCTACATATTATGCTCTTGTATTAAAAGGCGGAACTTCAATTGACATTTACCTTAATGGAACACAAAACAATAATGCAACAATAACATATCCATCAGAATCAAATACAACTGCTCTGTGTAATCTTTCAAGTCTTTATTCCCAAATATATAGAAATAATGCTTTGCAAGCAAATTCAACTGGAACAATTTACAATGTAACAAGACTAGCTAATAATACATACAACTTTACAGCTGTCTGTGAAGGCAATGAAAATTATACATCAGATTCCAAAGAATATTATCTAACTGTTCTGAAAGCAACGCCATCAATATATCTTGCATTAAACGACACTCAGTCAAACTACACATATGTTTATGAAAATTATATAAACGCAACTGGATGGAAATCAACCCAGAATGATGAAGGCGTTTTAACACTTTATAGGAACTTTACAAATATCACCGCTGGTCAAACACCATTTGAAATAATAATTTTAGGAAATGATTCGCATAATTATACAATCTCTTATCCATCAACAGAAAATTATACTTCAAACAGCATTTCATATTATGCTTTAGTAAACAAAAAAACGCCTATAATCACTTTGACAACAAATAGTTGGACAAGAACATATCCAGACACAGGAATGGTGAACTGCTCAATTTCTACTTTATACAATGAAGCGCCAGCTAATCTGTATAGAAATGATTCCGATATCAATGTAACTGAAAACTACATTGCATACAGATTAGGATACTATACTCACAATTATACATGTAATAATACAGCAACAGCTAATTATAGTTCAAATTCAACTTCAAACATATTAACAATAAATAAAGGAACGTTGTTAACTTATCTTTCATTGAATGGAACGCAGGGAGATAAAATATATAATGACACAGATTATGCAAATTTAACAGCTTGGTCTAATGCAACAATCGATACAGTTTTAACAACAATATACATGAACGTATCTGGAACATTTGAAAATATAACAGCAGAAAGTATAATTGCAGAAAACATAACAAATCTAAGCGCGTTTACTTTTGCAAATTATAATATAACAGCAAACACAACTGGCAATGAAAACTATTCATCATCAGATGGAACAACTTACATGCTATCAATGAATGATACTTCAAGTCCTACAATCAATACATTTAGTTTATCAGCATCGTCA
>JAHIDZ010000013.1 GCA_018901755.1 Nanobdellota archaeon
ATAATTTTTCCTGCATCGCTCACGCCTACTAAAACAACACCATCATTTGTATTAGCAAAAGAGCAGACAGATTTACCAAAACCATCGTCTGCCTTTGATTTGAATTCTACTTCTTGGTTCTCTCCTTTTTCTATTAATTTTAACAATTCTTTCTTATTCATATTTATCCTCTTTTTCTAGCCTTTTCATATTTTTACACCTTTTAAATTTTTCTGCTTATTTTCTTTAATTTTTGACCTGATTTTTTCTATTTTTTCTGATCATATTTGACCAATGGTTATTTTTGATACATTTATCATGTCCTCTTTGAGGCGTTTGGACTAATGTATAAAATGTGCCTTTTCCTGTTACCCCTACTTGCCTGAACATGCCTTTTTGAGCAAGATTTGAAAGCTCTCTTGATGCAGTCTGTCTGGATATATTGAATAATTCTTGATATTTTTTATTTATTATCTTACCTTCTTTTATAAATTCTATTTCTGACTCGCTCCTTATGCTTCCTTCGCTGTTATCTATGATTTCTTCTTGTGACGGCATATTATTTCTCCTCATTTAAAATATAATAAACCCCGCGAAAAGAGCCAATTTTTTTAATGTAGCCAAACTTGATCATTTCATTAATATCTAATCTTGCAGTTCCGGAAGAAACACGATTAATCCGCATGTGCATTTTTGTTTTCATTGACTTATTTTCTTTCAGGAATTTTATCGCTTTTAATTGTCTCTCGTTTAAATTTGAATGCTCTTTTATCGGTTTCAGATTGCTGGATTGATTTCTTAATACAATCCTAAAAAATTGCTCGTATATTCCAAATTCGGGATCAGGCAATCCGCGCTCCCTCATGCTGTTTATCATTCTTGGAACGCCAGATCCTAATCCTTCTACATAACCATAATCTCTTAAAATTTTGTATGTCAAAGGATTTCTTTGGACAGATAGAGTTCCAAATAATTCTTTAGGCAAACCTTGCGGCAAAGAACCAGGATTGGTTATCTCAATTCTATCGCTAAAAATATATATTTGTATGGCATCTTTGCTGAAATAATTTCTGTGAACAACCGCATTAACTATCGCTTCTCTTATAACATCAACAGGATATTGGTATTTTTCTTCTCTTTTAGCGTCAAGCTTTATCTGGATGCTTTTTGATATGTTTGTTTTTACAAATGACAGCGCTTTTTCTATTGATTCAATCAGATCAGTTTGGACAAGTTCATGAGCAATTATTTTCACCGGCTCTGCGCCTTCAAATCTTACCAGTTTAAGTTCTATTTGGGGATTAAAGGCTATAGGATTTTTTGCAAAAAATAAAAGAGCGGAGTTTTTTATTCTCAAATCGCCATTTTTAGTAGCTAATTTCATGCTTATTAAAAAATCTTCAATGGCGTGTGACTTGAAATAGTCCAGTTGTTTTCTTATGCTAAGATAGTCTTTGATTTTATTTGCGTCAATATCCGATATTTTAGCATTATTTGGCGTTTCATCAAAACATAAAATTTGTTTGCTTCTCAAAAAATCAACTATCTGATTGCCCTCAATCTTTTTTAATGTGCTTCCAATCTTTACCCATATAACTCCCTGAAAAGTATGAAATGTATTGTCTATTGCTCTTTGAATGACAATCGTTATAATTTTTCTATTGTTAATATCATGAACTTCTATTGACGGTATTATTGGCGGGGAAATAGCTTGAGCGGATGAAGATATTTTTTGCTGTAATTTATCCGCGTCTTCTTTTAGCCCAACCGCTTCTTTTTTAGCATTAACTCCTACAATTACTATGCCTCCGTATGTATTTGCAAACCCGCACATTATTTTTGAGAACTCTTGAAAACTATGAAACGACTCTTTGAACTCAACTTCTTGAGATTCTCCAGATTCAATTATCCTAAATATTTGATCTTTATCCATATTGCTCACTTTAGTATTAATAACTATTTATAGTAATTAATAGTAAATTGATAGTATTTATAAAGCTTTGTTTGCCATATGATTCTCCCACTCCTGAAGGATGTGAGGTTTCCCGCTCACGTGCTAATCTTCCTGTTCACCAAACATCAGCTAATGTATGAAAAGACATTATTCCAATAGAAAAGATGATTACAGATATTAAAACTATTCTTCCAAGTTTTTTTGTTAATCCTTTCATAAAATTGCCTATTCATTTTTTATCATTATTCAGCGCCCTTTCCTCTGTTTTTATCATTTTTTACAATCTTCCAATAACCACCTGTTTTCGAACTGCCTTTAAATTCAATTTTACCTTCTTTCTTTAATTGTGTTAGCCATCGTTCTATTGTTCTGCTAGTAACATCAAAATCCTTCTCAAAATGGATAACCCTTTTCCCTGGATTCATTTCAATATAATCAAAAAGTGCATTTACTCCGACATTTACTCCGACATTTACTCCGACATTTACTCCTTCACTTCTTTTGAAAATAACTCTGAAAGAACCTCCGCCTTGTTCAAAAACAGGCTTATCTAATCCTTCACTAGCCAATTCTTCAATAATATTCAAACTGCCTCTTCCCCAAACATCAATAAAGCCAGCATAATAAAGCACTTTAGCAAGAAGAGGATTTCTTAATTTAGATTCATGTTCTTTGTATAAGTCTGCAATCTTTAATGATTCATGTAATTTTCCTGGATTTGCAATAACAATTTTTGAATCATATATTTTAATATAAACAAAACTGTTATCAAAATAATTTCTATGAATTAATGCGTTGATTATTGCTTCTCGTAATGCTTCAATAGGGATCTCCCATTTTTCCTCTCTCAATAACCCTTTTATTTTTGCAGTTATCCTTAAATGCTCCTTAAAAAATGATATCGCATTATCTAAATTATCAAAAAGATTCCCATTAAAATCTTTCATATCAATAAACTCTTCTTTTATAACTCCTTTAAATCTCCCGCATTTTACAAGATTATTATCAAAAAAAACTGATGGGTTCTTACCAAATAAAATAATCCCTGCGTTTGTAATCTTGCTATCTGAGATTAAGTTTAATTTTTTTAATATTAATTCTTTACCTTCATTTTTAATATTAATTCTTTTTGATTTTTTTGCTAGTTCGATAAATCTTGAAATCAAAACATCGTCAATATCATCTAATGTCGCACCTTTACAAATCTCCTTATCCCATCTTAATTTATCTTTATTTTTTTCTAAAATCATTTTCTCCAATTCCTTAGAGCTTAGTTTTTTATCTTCATCCCCAACACGAATATACACTCTGCCGTAAGCATAATATGGCTTGTCTTTTCCAGAAAATTCAATATGAATACATTTTTTGTTTTCTAAAATAATTTCACTAATCTTAGGAAATATTTTTGGTTCAATATGATCGGAGATTGATTTTGAAATATCTCTTATTGTTCTTTCACCTACTCTTTGCCCAATAATTTCGCCATTATTTTTAATCCCAAAATAAATTTCTCCTTTCCCATATTTATTTAGAATACTAACTACTGAAATAATTGCTTCTTTTAATTCAGAAGTTGATTTCTTAAATTCTAATGTTTCAGATTCTTTTTTATCCATTTTCATCAAACTCTTTTTCTGACCTTTTCATACTCATTTATTACACCTTTGGTTTATTAAGTTTTTTGCTTATTTTCACTATAATTTTTGTTCTGCATTGGATTTCATTTTTTAATAACCTCTTTGATATTAATTAAAAACTTTTTGGCGTTTTCAATAGATTCTTTTGCCGGTTCAATATTCGCCTGAGCAATTGTATGATAGGTGAAGTGCCCCCTTTTCCATTTTTCATGCTTAAGAATGCCAAGAAGCTCATCTGCTCTCACAATCATTTTTCTGTAAATTTTTAATAATTCAACATCAAGTTTTCCAGTATCGACAAAAATCCTTTTGAATTCTTCTAATGTTTTTTTATGAACTTCAGGAGCTTTTGTTTCTACACCTTTTATTAGCAGACTTGCCTTTGCACAATAAAAGACAGCGTAATAACAATGGGAAATAACCGCTGAATAAAAAGTGTCTTTTGGATTCGCCTCCAGCTGAACTTTAATTTCTTCAATTCCTGAAAGATTAAACATGGCCTTGGCTAATCTGAATTCATTCTCCGCTCTTTCAAGATAAAGTTTAACCTTTGAATCCATTTTTAATCGCCTGCCTTAAAATCAAATAATAATTTTCCGCGCCAAATGCTATAAGCCTGTTTTTATATATCATTTTGCCGTAATTTTCCTCATCATTTAATAACATCTGCAAAAATTCTGATTTTGTAAAAACATATGGATGAACTTCTGGTGTCATTAACTCCCCTTTATTTTTCAAAATAGTTAAAATCTTTTTAGCGCTGATTCCGTCTTCAATTAAAATAACAGCGTCTAAATCTGATCCTTTCCCAGCTTTTCCAGTTGCGTAAGAGCCTGCGATAATAAATGTAAAGTAAGACAGGGGGATTGAATCAATAAGCTCTGAAATATTTTTATTCGGCAATTTTTTTGAATTTATATTAAGCTCTTCCAGAAGAGAAAGATAAACTAAGGTGAGAATATTATTAAGATTCGGCGAAGATACGTTTGAATGTCCTTTTTTCTTGAAGTTTATTATGCCGCATTTATTTAATTTTTTAATTGCTTTGAATGTCCAATTATAAGATTTTTTCCCCGTTTTCTTCATAATTTCTCTAATAGTGTAATCTTTTAACAAATCCCCCCTAAATAGGTCAATTATTTTAATTTCTTCTTTTGTTAACATTTTATGTCCCCTTTTTAAGTATAATATTATACTTTTTTAAGTATATAAATATTTCTCTCCACCTTCGCCTCCTCTGGAACAATTTGGTGTTCCTGACCACCACACATCTGCAAAAGCTATAGTAGAAAATAGTATAATCAAAACGAACAAAATTCGAGTACTCAAAGTAATAGTTTGTTTCATTCAAACAGCCTAATTAATAATTATTTAAATCGATATAAATAGGTTTTTAAACTGTATTTTACAATAGTCTGATATGGTAAACGGCGAATTAATCAACGATAAAGTTGTTATATACGATGAACCAGAAGCGCAGTCTATTTACAATAATGGATGGTATGGTGTAATTGGTGAAGGAAGATTAGAATTAGCTTTAATAGAAGCAGCTTTACTTTATGAAAGAAAAAGAATAGAAGTTGTTAAAGATAATAAACCGATTGGTGTTCTTAAATTTTTAAAACATTGTCATAAGGTAGATCCAAGATTTAGCGAACGTTATGCTGTGTTTAAAGATCTTCGTGATCGTGGATTGCCAGTTCGTACTGGATTAAAATTTGGTTGCGACTTTAGAGTTTATGAACGTGGTGTTAAACCATTAAAAAAAGGACCTAAAGAAGAAAGCGAGCATACAAAATGGATTGTATTTGCTGTTTCAGAAGATTATACTTGTTCATTCCATGAATTGGCTAGAGCTGTTCGTTTAGCGCATAACATTCGAGCAAATATGCTTTGGGCAGTTGTTGATACGGATAAGAATGTGACATATTATTCTGTTACATACATGCGGATTTAAACCATATATATGGTTTATGTTTTTCTA
>JAHIDZ010000003.1 GCA_018901755.1 Nanobdellota archaeon
GATGATGTTGCATAACGGCAGACTGCTGCTTCGTTTGTTGTTAATGAGACTGTTGTTGACGCTGTGTATATTGTTCCTGACGGACTGCCTGCTGAACGAACTGGTGGAGTTGTATCGATTGTGAAATTTATTGTTCCTGTATAATTCATATTTCCAGCTGTGTCATTGCAGAAAAATGTTATGTTATGATTTCCATCTGATATGTTTGTTATGTTTAAATTCCAATTAGCTGTTGAATTTATTAATGTTACATTTGTTGTATTCGAATCGATGTCAGCTCCGCACCAATTTGCAGTTTCATCTACAGTTACATTTGCCCAGAACCAATTTGTATTATAAGTTGTATTTATTGGAGATTGAATTGTTATTAATGGTTGTATATTTTCAAATATACCAATATCTGACGATGATGTAATGTTTTTAAAGACATAATTATTCGATGTGTCTACTGTTCCTGACAGCGCTACCCACTGTCCACCCGTGTACCCATAAACATCCAAATTCTCCTCAATCCCCAATCCACTTTCATCATATGTTAAATTTATATCAATCCATGCATCTGCATCAACCTTTGAAATAGTCAAATAAGACATTCCATTGGCAATTCCCGCTGATGCAGAATTGGGGTTTGGTTGGTCTTTAACTGATACATCTGTTGCTACAAATGAAGCTACTGTATCATTGAAAGTCATATTATAAAATGTATTTATCAGACTAGTAATTGAACTATAAATATCTTTTGTAGTAGAATTTCGTATCGTATTATTTATAAATGTATTATTATATGTTGATGCGGTATAAATTCCATATCCATTATTTGATTCAAGCGTAGCATATTCAAAAGTAATATTTATAGATGATGAAATATAAATTCCTCTGTTATTTAAATTGGCTGTGATGTTTGCAAATTTATTGTTATGAGAGGATGCAAATAAATATATTCCATACCATCTGTTTGAATTGGCTGTGTTATTGATTATTATATTGTCTGTAGCAGAAGAAAAAGTTATCCCATTACCAGGTATATTTGAATTGGCTGTATTTCCTATGAAAGTGTTGTTTTCTGCGTTGTTGAAGGTGTAAAAGCCATTATTGGTATTTGAATTGGCTGTATTGTTGATTAATGTATTATTTGAGGCTGTACATAAATGAATTCCATTATCGGTATTTGAATTTGCTGTGTTATTAATAAGCGTGTTATGTAAACCGCAGTCAAAGTAAATACCTCTAGAATTTGAATTGGCTGTGTTATTAATAAGCGTGTTATTATTTGCATACATAAATAAATTGCCACTATTAGAAGAAAAAACTATTCCATACAAAGCATTTGAATTTGCTATATTGTTTGTTATTGTATTGTTTGAAGATCTATAGATATATATTCCATTTTGAGTATTTGAATTGGCTGTGTTATTGTTTAATGTATTATTTGCTACCGTGCTTGTTTCGCCTGATGTAATATAAATTCCATGATAAAAATCAGTAATGATACAATTGTTTATTATTGTGTTATTATTTAAATAAATCCCATAGTCGGTTCCACTATCATCGCCATCAATAGTATAACCCTGACAATCAAAAGTAACGTTTGTAAAATTTTGAGGGTTGTTAATACATGTCGTGTCAGTTATTATGCTCATGTTTAAATATGTAGTATTAAGCGGATGAGTATTATTATTAATCGCATCTGTACAATCAGTACAATTATGACAATAGTGTCCTTCTGCTGTTATGTTATAAGCAAATCCACTCATAGAAAGCATTACAAATATCAACAATACTAAAAACATTAACTTCTTCATAATAACCCTTACCAATAATTACTTTGATTCACTAATAAACTTTACTTTATCTTTTTTATATTCTGCAATCGCGTTAGCAACTTCCTTATAATCTTTAACACCTCGCTCTACTAAAGAATCTAATACTTTTTTTCTGTTTTCCATATCTACTTGCAAATCTTCTAAACTTATTCCTTTCTTCTGAGAAATTTTTTGAAGTAACCAAGAGTAACCACGCTTTTCAAAAGCATCTGATTCTGGCAACCAGGAGTAGGCTCGATTAATTCTAGCTATACCGTTCGGATCAACTGATTCTACTTCTGCAACTTCCTTAAGACGTCTAGCTGATTCACCTTTCTCTCTAGTATGAACCATAAGCAATATAACATCAAGCACTTCTATCAGTGATGGTGATAAATCAATTGGTGGTGTCTCTAATCTATGTATAACGTCTTCAACTTTTCCAGCATGCATTGTTCCTATACTTGGCATGCCCGAGGCCATTCCTTGGAACATAACATATGCTTCTTCTCCTCTAACTTCACCAACTATAACATAATCAGGCGACTGTCTAAATGATTCTTTCAATAATTCAAACATTGTTACTTCGCCATATTCTTTTGAAAATCCTATCCTAGTAACAGCAGGTATCCAATTTTCATGTGGAAGTTGAAGCTCGCGCGTGTCCTCCACAGTTATAATTTTTGCATTTCTTGGTATGAACATCGATAAAACATTTAACAACGATGTTTTACCTGTTCCAGTTCCTCCGGCTATTAATATAGACGAACCTGATTCAACTGCTAACCATAGATAAGCTAAAACTTCAGAACTAACTGTTTTATTTACAATTATATCAATCGGTGTAAATGGAATCTCTCTAAACTTTCTAATTGTAAATGTTGGACCATGAGTAGTGATATCTTTTGAAAATGAAGCTTGTATTCTTGATCCATCTGGCAATGAACCGTCTAACAAAGGTTCAGCATATGAAATGAATCTTCCACTACGTTCAGCCATTTTGACAATAAATTCTTTCAATTCTGATTCGTCGTTAAACACTATATTTGTTTTAAGTGAACCGTATTTTCTATGAACTATGTAAATCGGTATACCTGTACCATTACAACTGATATCTTCTATATAAGGATCATGAAATAATGATTCGATTTCATTAAGCCCGACAAAGTCCCGATAAATAAAATACATTATTTTCTGGTACAATTTCTTTTCTACTTTAATGTTAAGCTCGCCTATTACTTTTCCAATCTGTTCTTCAAGATATTCAAGTGTATTTTTTATGTTTTTTATAGTTGTTAATTCCACGTCAATAACTTCAAGCAAGCCAGAAACTATTTTGTCATATGAATCTTTTTCTTTTTTAGAAAGTACTGGCTCATGTAAATTATAGGTTTTTTCAGACCCTTCAACTTTTATTTCAGCATATGAAAATGGCGGTATGAGATTATATTTAAAATTCTTTACATTTTGCGGAAAAATAACAAGATTCTTTTTTTTACCAAGTTTAAATTTTGGCATCTTCTCTGCTTTTTTAAACAATTCAAACGTAAACTGTTTTTTTACAGATTTCTTTTTAACTTGTTTCTTATTTTTCTTTGTTTTCTTCATAACAATCATTTAAACAACCTGATTATTAAAATTAAGTATATGCGTTTATTTCTTCTAACTTGGCTTGAACCCAACCAGAAGTACATGCCCCACCAATTGCTGCTCTTTGCACTACAATATTTATGTATCGAGCACTTTTAGTAGCAAATATATTTACGACAGGATAATTAGACATGCTGGAAACAAAAACTGCTGAAGAAAACTGATCAACAACTCTATTCCAGCTGTTTCCATCAACCGATAAATCAATAGCATAGCTATAAATCAATGAACAACCGACCATATACTGCAAATACAAATCTATTTTTGAAATAGATCGAATTGTACCAAGATCCACAGTTACTGTTCCTGGAGTATTTGTAGCTGTATTTGTAAATACTTCACAACCACATGCTGGTGGGTTTAAACGCAATACATCATCAACTGAACAATCACCAGTGTCATAGCACGTAGGTGGCCATGTTGTACATTCTAAAGCGCCAGATACTGAAGATACTACCGCACCCTGTGTTCTAGATGCCCAGTCTGTACATGCACCGCAATCTGCTCCGCAGGTATAACATTTTTCATCTCCATTGCATGTATCGTCACCGCAAAATGTCAGCACTTCATGGAAATCATATGTCACAATCGGAGATTCTGCATAATTAGATGTCACATACACTGTGGCAGTTCCACTTTCTGATATAGGAATTTCATATCTTTCACTTGGATTTAATTTTGGTATTGTTATATCTTCTTTCGCATCATTAATGTAAAGATAAAATCTATCTAATGGCACAGACCCACAATTATTTATGGTGATATGGGTATCATTTATATCTTGTATATTCAAACATGCCCGCTGTCTCATGTAGGCATTATCTTGCGTTTCATTTGGATAAACATTAAATACCACTCCCTGAGACCAAAAATATGCTACTGCTGTTAACGATATGCCTATCAACATTAGAAATACTACCACGAGTAATTCAGAAAGTCCCTTGTTCATATATGCTAATTTAAATTCTTACTATATAAATTATAGAATATGGATAGTCAGAAAAGACTGGAGAAAATGGGTTATAGATTCGTTGGAAAGAATAAGCATGCAGCTGTAAAAATATGCGAATACAGATAACTATCGCCGATTCTGATGATTATGGGATATTCCTGGAGTTCGGAACGATTAAGATGTCGCCAAGACCTCACTTCAGGCCAGCTTTCTATATACATGCTCCTGAGATTGCGGAGAGGATAAGAAGAAGATTAAAAGAATAATTATTATTTTCTCATCGATTTTAACGTATCATAAATCTTTTGGAAATATGGATCCCATTTAATTTTATCTTGTCGATTCCAAAATACATTAAGTCGCTTTTTAACTTTTGGTTGCTTTTCC
>JAHIDZ010000014.1 GCA_018901755.1 Nanobdellota archaeon
AATTTCTTTTATGTTATTTTCAATTACATATAGCGAGAAAAACACAATTTGAATTTCTCTATTCTTGAAATGTGCACCATACATTGCATGGTCTGAAAAACCACCTGTTCGTTTTATTTCACCAATTCCGATTTTATTTTCTTTTAAGGTCTTTTTTACTACTGTAATTTTAGGTACCTTTGTAGACAAACAAATAATGTCAATATCCGAATGTTCATCAAAAAATCCTTTTGCAACAGAACCATAAATAGCAATTGCTTTAACTTCTGGAAGTTTTTGTAAGTGTTTAGAAACTTCTTTTGCAATTTTAATTAATTCTTTATTGTCTATTTTTTTCATATCAATACTTAGAAAATCTACTATTTTAACCTATTACCTAGAGATATGTTCCCCCTCTACTCGATATTATGTAGTAAAACGTGTTAAAGAATCAAGATTACCGCAACCAAATCCGTATTTTTATTAAATTACTCGTTGTTCTCTTTTTTAATTTTAAGATTGAATTTTTTCTTCATTTCTTCAAACATTTTATTACCATTTTCAACGCCTTGATCATATGCAGTAATCAAATCTTGCCGTATCATGTCACGTACAATTGGATCCAAATCTCGTTCGTTTGCATCAATTTCTATCAGATCTTTTAAAAATGCTTCTGCAGCTTCTTTATTTTTATGGTATAAATGACCAGCTTCACCTAAGATAAGATGTATTTGGTCTATTCTTAAATTTTCAATTGCCCTATTTTTTGTCAAAAATGAAAGGTATTCTCTACCCTTTTCTATGCCATTAATACAAATTTCTTTTCCAACAACATCAACAGCATATTTATTACTAAACTTTGATATTCCCACAGTCTTTACAAATTGCTTAGCTTCGTCGAGACCCCTCTTTTCATATATTTGTAAAATAACGCTCAGAAGTTTCGCAGATTCGTCCTCAGACAATTTTGCAAACAAATCTTGAAAACGCCAATCACTATTCAAAACTTCTTTATATTCTTCAGCCCCGCCATTTTTATATAACTCAACAATTTTCAACCAGCCCTGGTATTTTCGTTCAAGGTCAATTGATTTTTTACGCTTAATATATTCTTCAATAATATTTTCAACCATAAAGGTATTTGGTGATTATATCTTATAAGTTTAACTCCAATCAGCGAATTTAGAAATCTCTAAATCAATTAACATTACATTCAACCTATTCTATACACTATCTATAGCTAAGCAAAACCAAGTATAAATCCTTTTCTAACCAACTATTTTTATGTCGCCAGATACTTACGCTCCAAAAACAAAGTACTTTCAGTGCCTAACAGTAAACGATCCAAAATGCAATAAGTGTTATTACAATGGACAACCGTGCCTTTCTGAGATAAATTGCTCACATAATTTTAAACCAAAAATACGAACCTGGGAAGAATAGAAGTTATTTATTTAACCTAAACTAATTCCTTATCTATGGCTGGACAGTATAAAGGCGGTTATGTTAAAGAACCAATAAGCGGAATACATAAGAACATAATTGTACTAGATTTTAGAAATCTCTATCCTAGCATTATAGTTACACACAACATTGATCCGACTACTCTAAACAAACCGTGCACAAAAAAGACGATGGTTCCAGGATTCAACCGTTGGTTCTGTCAAGATAAGATTGCGCCGATACCAAAACGAATAAAGAAGATTTTAGAACTTCGTTGGGACTTAACAAAGAAACTAAAAAAGAAATACGACGAACGACTCGCGAAGAAAGAACAACAACTAAAATTGCAAGCCAATATAGCTTACGGATTTTTCGGATACAAAAAGAGTTCTTATTACAGTGTTGAGTGCGCCGAATCTATCTCAGCATTCGGAAGAAACTATATCCAAATGGTTATACTCAAAGCTCAGAAAGAAGGATTCAAAGTAATCTATTCAGACACCGACTCCGTGTTCTTATCTGGAAATCAAAAGAAAATTCATAAATTCCTAAAGAAAGTAAACAACGCATTACCTGGAATAGTCAAATTAGAATACAAAGGAACTTACAAAAAAGGATTATTTGTAAATACTAAGACAGGTAAAGGTGCTAAAAAGAAATACGCACTGATGAACGGAAAAGGAGAAATGACTGTACGTGGATTTGAAACACGTAGAGAAGGCTGGTGTATACTTGCTAAGAAAATGCAAACAGAAGTATTGAAATTCGTTCTAAACAATCAAAAACTTAAAGCAGTAAATTACGTGAAAAACACTATCAAAAAATTAAAACAAAATAAAGTAAAATTAACTGATCTAATAATAAGTGTCCAACTTTCAAAACCTATAGAATCATACACAAACATAGGCGCACATGTAAGCGTTGCTAAAAAATTAGGCAATGTTAAAGTTGGAGATACAGTAAAGTTCATAATAACAAAAAGAAAAGGATCATATTCAGAAAGAGCAGAACCATACAATAAGGTAAAGATAAAAGACGTAGATATAAATTATTACATAAACAAACAAATACTACCATCTGCAATAAGAGTATTAAGTGTAGTTGGAATGAAAGAAAGTGATTTTAATGGAAACTGAAAGTTATAAGAAAGCAGGAAAAATAGCAGGCCAAGCTTTACAACACGGCGCAGGTTTTATCAAAGAAGGTGCTAAAGTTTTAGATATAGCTAACGCTGTTGAAAATAAAGTTATAGCACTCGGAGGACGATTAGCATTCCCAGTTAATATTTCTATAAACGAAATGTCAGCACATTGCACGCCACTAATCGGCGACACACTTACAATCAAAGCAGACGACTATGTTAAGCTAGACGTTGGTGCGCATGTTAATGGATATATTGGTGATACAGCTATGACAGTTCGACCATTAGGTAAAGATGATTTAATTATATGTTCTGAAAAAATGTTAGAAAACGCATTAAAAGTTATGAAACCAGGAACAACAATAGAAGAAATCGGCGAGATAATAGAAGAGACAGCTAAAAAATTCGGATTTAATCCAGTAAGAAACTTAACAGGTCACAGTTTAAATCAATATGATCTGCACGCTGGCATGACAATTCCAAACATTAGAACATCTTCAAGATATCAAATAAGAGAAGGAGAAATTTACGCAATAGAACCATTCTGTACCGCAGGAGCAGGCCAGGTTAAAGATTCTGGAAACGCAGAAATATTCAGATGGCTAAATGACAGACCAATTAGAATACCTGAAGGGCGAGTTGTATTAGAATTAGCTAGAAATGATTTCAGTCGTCTACCATTCGCAAAAAGATGGATAACAGGAATAACTAAAATAAAATTAGACATGATATTAAGACAACTCATACAAGCAAACGCAATACATCCTTACTTCCCATTAAAAGAAGTAACCAACAAACCAGTAGCGCAATCAGAACACACTGTTATCGTAAGCGAGAAGCCAATTATAACAACTAAACTTTAATCAAATTTCTTTTTTTAAGAATTACATGCACAATTACACCTAATACGATTACTCCAATTCCAATGAATAGTGTTTTCACGTTAACATATTTTAACATGTATACGCAAAATAACAAACCAAGCACTGGCAACACTGGAAGTTTACCAATATTGAATGGAACTTTAAACGGTCTTTTCACATTAGGCATTTTATATCTTAAATATATCAGAGCAGCATTAACTGAAATAAATATCAAAAACATTCCCATGTTTGTTATCTCAGCAACCACCCGTATGTTTCCATTCAGCGAAAATGCAAGGCAAACTAACATTGTAATTATTACAGCAATATAAGGTGTAGCTCTTATAGGATGTATTTTTGAAATCAGTTTAGGCAACGCACCATCATTGGCCATACCCCATATCATTCTAGAATTAACAATCAAAATAATCAGAACAGTATTTGCTGTTGCGAATAAAGCAATTATTGAAAGCAAAAACCCTGATCCAGGTAATCCAGTTGAAGCAACATCTGCAAGCGGTGCTACAGATTGTCCAAGCACTTCCCATGGAACAACACTTATCGCAGATATAGATATTGCCATGTAAAGAACTGTTGATATTAAAACTGAAAGTATTATTGCTTTCGGTATTATTTGTTTCGGTTTCTTTGTTTCTTCAGCAACATTAACTATATCTTCAAATCCAAGATATGCAAAAAATATCAACATCGCGGCTGTGAATACTCCATTCAAACCATTTGGCATTTCAAAATAATTAACAGAACCCCAATAAGGAAGTCCGATAAATAATATCATAATAAGACCAGCTACTTCTATTAAGGTAAATACAACATTCATTCTAGCAGATTGTTTCATTCCATAAAAATTCAAAAATGAACATCCGAGTATAAGCAAAATAGCACCCATTGTAACATTAAATCCAGTAAGACCATTAAGATAGCCACCAAAACCAAGAGCCACTGTTGCTGCCGAAACAAGTGATGTAACTAGTATTAACCAACCAACTAAAAATGAAATTAATGGTCTGTTAAAAGCTTTCTTAGTGTAAACATATTCAGCAGCTGCTTTAGGAAACATTGTTCCAAGTTCAGCATAACTTAAACCAGTTAGAGAAGCTATAATTGCGCCAATTAAAAAAGATAACCATAAAGAATTTCCTGCAATTCCAGCTGCCTGTCCTATTAGCGCATATATTCCAGCACCAAGAATTATACCTACTCCATATACAGTTATTTCCAAAAGTCCTAATTCACGTTTCAATTTTCCTTCAGGCATAAATATAAATAGCTGAATCCCTTAATAAATATCTATGCCAAGAAAAAGATCTATTATAGCAGCAGCCCCAATGGCTGAAATTCTTAGAATGAATGGAGCTGAACGTGTTAGTGACAAAGCAGCTGTAGCTTTCTCAGAAGTTTTAATGGATATAGCAATGACAATAGCAAAAGACGCTGTTAAATTTTCTCATCACGCTGGACGTAAGACAATTAAAAAAGAAGATATTGATTTAGCTAGAAAATCTGTTTAATTATTTTTTTATAATAATTACCAAGCTAAGAAACCCCACCAAGACTTGTGCACAGAAATAACATCAGCTGTTTCAGCGCTTATCTTTGTTTTGATTTCTAATTCTACTGGTATAAAACCCAATATTTTAACTGGTTTTGTTCCTGTAACAGAATATACTGGTTTTTGCGATTCTTCTCTAAGTTCCACTTCTGTAACCTGTGTGACATCTTCTGCCATGCCAGAAGCTTCTTCAGGCATAATATTTATTATCTTATTGCCAGCAGAAGTTTTCATAACTAATGCAGATTCTTCAATAGCTAATTCGCCAGAATATTTAGCAGAAACACCGTCTATATCTAAAATGCCTCTGTTTTCTCCAACTACTTGTCTTATTGCTACATTCTTTGTTTGCACTATATTTTCTTTTGTAATTGTAATTTCACCAGTAGATATATTATAGCTCACTGTTTGTTCATCCCCACTAGTAACTGTGCATAAAGGTCCAACGCATTCACATACAATCCGAGGAACATTTTCAGCAACTGTTCCATCTGGACAAACCATTGCTATTTCTGCTCGATAAGTCTTGCATTCATGGTTTGTTGGGCATTGATAATAACTGCAAGGATCAGGTTCTGCACATCTTGATCCTCTGTCTCCTGGAAAACTAAAACATTCTAATCCTCCTGAACAAGGATTACAAGGATCACAGGGTATATTTTCACTAACTTGTGCAAAAACAGTTGTTGAACCAAATGAAATTAGAATTGTTGCTATTAATAAACAAATCACTAAATTCGGTATTTTCATATTCAAGAATGCAATTTCTATATTTATATAACTTGTTATTATGTTAGGTCAAAAACTAACCAATCTTAAAGGATTTAAACCCTTAAAAAATAAAGGGACTAGCCAATGTATCTACTGGCTTTACTTTCATCTTCAATCTTATTCTTTTTGACATCTTCTACAGCTTTATGATATTTCTTAAACATGTCATCTGTAATAGATGGTTTAATCTTCTTGGAAGCAGCTTCAAAATGTTTTGAATTAACTTCCTTAGATTTGATGTCTTCTCTAAGTGAAATTAATCCAGCTTCTCTAACTAACGCCTCAAGATCAGCTCCACTATAACCGTCAGTCTTATCAGCTATTTTCTTAAGATCTACACCTTTCAACGGCATGTTCTTAGTATGCACTTTCAATATCTCTAATCTTGTTTTCTCATCAGGCGCTGGCACATAAATCATTCTATCAAATCTACCTGGTCTCAATAAAGCTGGATCAATTATATCAGGTCTGTTTGTATTGTGTAAAAGTATTGGAGTTTCTCCGCCAAAGAACGCTTCATTATCGCATCCGCATAAGTCATACACATATCCGTCAAATGGTATTTTCTTTATTGATTTTATAATGGCTCTTTGCGATATGCTAACTTCGCTATTATTAAATGGGTTGCCGGTTTTTCCGAAACCAAGTCTGTATGCTTTTGTTGCCTTTAATGGTTTGCCTCCGTTGATTGTTCTGCCCTCCATTGTTGTAAATTGGCTTATGCTAGGCTTAATTCCATGCATCCTGCAAAGCCAGTTTAACTCTGTAATTAATTGTTTGCTAACTGAAGTTATTTCTAATTTGCCATCTTTAGTCAGATGTCCGTCTCCTTCGCTATAACCCCTTAAAAATTCTAAAAATATTTTCTTTGGCGCTTCAAAGAGAAACGGCGGAACATGTTTAAAGTTTGCGCCTTTGCCGCAATATCTGATAAAGAAATCTGCTAATGGTCTTGAATAGTAGATTATATGCGTCGCATTATCATCGATCTTGTTATAAACTTTATCTGGATTTAAACCGAAGAAATTCTTCATCAATAGTTTGACATCGTTAATTAAATGTTTTTCTTCTGAACCGAAGCAAAAATCTATTTCTTTTCTAGCATAACCTTCTGCGACATAATACCCAAACAAACGCATTAAATCCGGTGTAATATTTATCTTCTCTGGCAAATTATGTTTAAAATATTTTTTGCTTAACCCTCTTGGAACACAAACATTTCTTTGCCAATTTGAAATTGCCGCTTGGCTAAATCCCAACTGTAAACCGATTTGGTTCTGTGAAAAAGGCGACTCCATTGCAAGCGAATATGCGTTCTCTAATTGCATATTTGTTTCAAAGACAGGTAATTCTAAATGAAAGTCTTTATCAAAGTTATGTGCTCTATTATCTCTTTGCTTGTCAGTTCTTGGTCTATAAGGCAAGTCTACTAGAATCTCGCCTGACTTTAAGCTAGAAACTGGTTTTGCTTCAATGCCGTGATTAGTTCTAACAAAAACCGAATGATTGCCAGTTGTTCTAATTTTTCCGCCAATAAACTCTATTTCGTATATCTCATTTATTTTATGCCTGAAAACTCCGCGAATGGATTTAAATGAACTTTCACCGAATCGCAAACCGCTCGTATATTTTGGATTATTCTGCGTTTTATCAAATCCTAAACACTTCACGCCAAAAACAGGTTTTTCTCTGCCTTCCTCGCCTTCTCCATAATATTTATCGACAAATTTCGATATCGGAACTATTTGAATTCCTTTGTTATCCTTAATCATAATAGGAGTATCATCGGTAACACTTGCAGCTAACACTACCACTCCTTTCAAATCTTCAAGGCCAGACATCTCTGTTAACAACTGTGAAACAACTTGTTCGGTTACATGTGATCCATCACTTGTTCCTCTCTTAGGAGTTACTGCATCTATTTCATCAATAAAGATTATAGATGGTGCAACTTGTCTAGCACGTCTGAAAACATTTCTTATTTGTTTTTCAGATTCGCCAACCCACTTTGAAAATACTTCAGGTCCTTTGATTGAAATAAAGTTAGCATTCGCCTGGTTAGCTACAGCTTTCGCAATCATAGTCTTACCACAACCAGGAGGTCCATACATTAAAATTCCACGTGGTGGTTTGATTCCCAATCGTTCAAAACTATCAGGATGTTTAAGTGGCCATTCAATAGCTTCTTTCAATGATTCTTTAACTTCTATTAATCCGCCCACATCTTCCCATTTTATTTTAGGGATCTCTATCATTACTTCCCTCATAGCAGAAGGTTGGACCATATGCAACGCATATTCGAAATCTTCTTTAGTTACACGAAGTTTCTTTACAACTTCTTTAGGTATAGCTTCATTCTCTTTCAGCACAGATATTTCAGGTAGCACTCTTCGCAAAGCAGACATTGCAGCTTCTTTTGCTAAAGCAGCCAAATCAGCACCAACATAACCATGTGTTATTTCAGATAAATCTATAACATTAACATCTTTTTCCAGAGGCATATTTCTCGTATGAATCTGCAATATTTCTTTTCTAGCTAATTTGTCAGGAACGCCGATTTCAATTTCTCTGTCAAAACGCCCGCCTCTTCTCAGAGCCTGATCAATTGAATTTGGTCTATTTGTAGCAGCTATTACAATAACTTTTCCCCTTGATTTTAAACCATCCATTAATGTTAACAGTTGTGAAACAACTCTACGTTCAACTTCACCGGTAACTTCTTCTCTTTTAGGCGCGATAGAATCTATTTCATCAATGAAAATTATAGATGGCGCGTTCTTCTCCGCGTCTTCAAATATTTTTCTTAAGTTCTCTTCAGAACCGCCATAAAATTTACTCATTATCTCTGGACCAGCAACTGAAATAAAGTTTGCGCCAGATTCATTTGCTACAGCCTTGGCTAACAAAGTTTTTCCAGAGCCTGGCGGCCCATAAAGCAAAACTCCTCTCGGTGGCTCAACTCCTAATCGTTCAAATATCTCAGGATGTCTTAGGGGAACTTCAATCATTTCTCTAATTTTTGGAACAACCTCTTTCAATCCACCAATATCTTCGTACGTCACTGTCGGCATTTTTTTATCTTCAATTGTAACAGCTACTGATGATATTTCAATTTCAGTATCATCTGTTATCTGAACTATTCCGTCTGGTACTGTCTTTACAACAGCAAGTTTTAATTGTCCGCCAAAAAATACTTCACTCCTTCCCATCGGTGCACCACCCATGCCTCCAAGCATAGCTTTGAAAATAGGCGGTAATTCGGCAAATGGGTCAACCGAACCATCGTCATTATCATCTTCATCTCTTCTAAAAACCATATTCGGAATAAGAATATCTCCTTTATTTAGAGGTCTCATGTAAATATTTTGTTTAATAAGATTTGGAGCAACATGTATTGATATATTTTTTTCAGCTGGAGCTAATATAACTTTCTTAGCGTCCTTCGGTTCAGCTTTCTTAACAACAACCATCTCTCCAACAGAAGCTTGTGCATTTTTTCTTACCAATCCATCAATTCGTATAATACTATGACCAATATCAGAAGGATATGCTCTTACAACCACAACTCCTGTTCTTCCATTAAGATCAATAATTTCTCCTTCTTTAATTCCTAATTTAACCATGTCTTTGGAATCTACTCTAGCAATACCTTTACCATATTCATCTCTCTGTGTCAATTCGCCAACTTTTAATTTTATCTCTGTCATTAAATCACCTTTTTCTTTTTAGGAACTTCAATCAACTTAAACCTGCTCTTCTCTTCTGGCTGAACCGGAACTTCCTGAAGTTGTTCGGCCTCTTCTTTGTCTAATAAAACCGGAAATGTTTTAAACATAACTTTATCTTCCCACTGATTGAAAAATTCTTCCATTTGCTTCATATGTTCTTGCATAATTATGAATACAGAATTGTCAACTGGTATATGTGGCACTTCATCTAACACGCCAAGTCTATGATATTCGTATTTTTTCTTCTGTCTAATTATAATTTGTTTTCTTCCATGAAGTTTTTCAAAAAATTTGCTTCTTTCAGAAACTGATTTAAAATTCTCTCCCTGTGTACTAAAACTTATCAATATACCTGTCCCATTTTTCTTCTTTTTGATTACAATCTTCATCATAATCCCCTCTCGACTATCTTAAATTTTAATTTAGGATATACTCTCTTATAAAGATCTAAAAAATTATTTAAAGTTTCATGGTTATAAAATTCCCATTTTAAACCATGTGAAGATGGTAATATTTCTTTATTTTTTAAAAATACCTTTAATTCAAATTGCTTTTTGGCTTTATCTACATTTGAACTACAGTGGGTGTATACCCGCTTTTTATAGTTTCCACCTATCATTTTTTCAATATCTTTAAGCCCAATCCTTCTCTTAGATTGAGTAAGTTTATTTAACTCTTCTCTATTTTTAAGAATTTTAAAAAGTCCATTATAATCTCGATGCTCACCATCTTTAAGCATAAAGACACTATCTCTCCAACAAATATAATCATTCTTTTTAACAAAAAAATAATTTTCTCTATCGAAAACTTTAATAATTTTTAACAAATCATTTATAGATGTTATCTGATATAAAAAATGACCAGCAGGATTCTTTATTATATTACCAACACCCATAAATTTTTTAAGTTTCTCGAGTGTATCCTTATCTTTATAATGAAGAGCCAGTGAAAAGGATGGGCTTATACATATATTTTTTTTATCTTTTCCATATTTCTGTATATGTAAACTAAATGATCCCTCGCCATCTATCAAACCACATGCCCATGCATTTTCCAAACTATTATGTAAACTTTTATTCATATCAATCTATTTACATATCGATATGTAAACTATATAAAGATATCGATTACTAAGAATATAAATTAAATTGGCAGTTTTGCTACGATTTCCTGCATCTCATTTAGATCTTGTGAAATTTTATAAATATTTCCTTGAATCTTATCAGTTCCAATTTTTGATAAATGTGTAAAGTCTCCGGTACACATACCCATTGTAGATTTAACTATATCATTCTTTACATCTTCTGCTATCTCTTTTTTCAGCGATTCGTAATAATTTCTAGTTTTACCGAGTAAAACAGATTGTTGGCTCCTGTCCATCTCTTTGATAATCTCATCTATTCTCGAATTATAATTTTGAAATGTTTCTAGGATATATTCCATTGATTGGCATATACCTCTATCCTCATGAAAAAGGTCAAGGTTTCTCTGCATAATTTGTCCTCTGAATTCTTCTCTTTTAGTTTCGTCCAACAAATATACCTTTCCAAGAAAAACCGTTCTATTAAACTCCTCTGCATAAAAACGAGCATCAATTATATTCTGTTCTAAGTCTAAATTCATTATTCTATTTAGATATGAAAACTTAAATACTCAACTGTTCTTGTTTCTATTATGTTCTCAGCCGCGCAGATAAAAAAAGCAGAAAGTTGCAAGGTAACTAAGGAAGACGAGAGTCCGAGTAAAATATACTTCAAAGTTATCTTTACAGATTCTAAAGGAGAGCATGAACATCAAGTATTATTCAATAAAGTCACAAAAGAGATAGCTTGCGATTGTAGTTGGTGTTCTTATTACGGATTAAAGAAAACAAGTAAAGGAAAAAGATGTTACAATTGTTTAGCTGTAATGAAAAAACTTGGAATAGAAAAATAATTATTTAAACTTCTATATATCAATAAACATATGATTTTGATACCGATATTAGGCCTATTAGACATAATCGCTGGAATATGTCTTGCACTTACATTAAAAAACTCAATCATAGGAATGATTGGAATGATCATTCTCATAAAAGGAATATCTTCTCTACTAGGAAGTTTTGTAACAAAACATTTCTTAGATTGGATGGGTTATATAGATGTTATAACGGGAATATGTCTGATTTCTGGATTTGTGATACCATACTTCTGGCTATTACCAATATTCAAAGGAACATATTCAATATTAACTGGATTTTGATTTTTTCTTAGTCACTTTCTTTACTACCGGTTTTTCCTTTATCGCAACAGCTTTCTTTACGAATTTCTTTTTCATTTCTCCAGGTTTAGTCCAGTCCTTTTTAGTTTCACAATCAATTGCTAAGCACATGTTAAATGGACGTTTGCCTTTTCTTATTACACGAATCATTGGCGTCTTACATTTATCACATATTTTTCCAAGCTTCTGAAAAGTTGCCATTCCTGGTAAAGGATAGCCACGCTGACAGGTTGGATTCCATATCTTATCCTTCCAAACGCATTTACATTTACCTTTCTCTAAACCGCATATTGAACATTTACATTTACAGGCCTTCTTAGTAAAACCGCATTTCTTACATTTAGAATAACTAGAACATCCAACAAATTTCTTCTTTGAAAATGGACTAAATAGAATCTTTAACTCACCTTTACAATCAGGACATTCGCCTAAAGTAATTTTTTCATTCTGCGTATTAACAATAGCACCACTTAATGCTTTACCTATCTTTGATTCATTTTTCTTAAATTCTTCGGAAATCATTGTAACAGCTTTTCTAGCTTTATTTAGAATAGGTTCTTTCTTAGATTTCTTATTTATAATATTTTCAATATCTTTATCGAATTTCTTTGTAAGTTTTTCATCAACTAGATCTGGAACATATTTCTTCAATGTATCAGCTATTTTCATTCCAAGTTCAGTAACATGTAAACTTCTATCAATAATATAATCTCTATCGTAAAGTGTTTGAAGTATTGAAGCACGTGTAGCTCTCGTTCCGAGCCCACGTTTATCCATTTCTTTGATTATCGAAGCTTGAGAGAATCGAGGTGGTGGTGATGTTTCCTTTGAAAGCAAATCTAATTTTTTCATTTTTAATTTGTCACCTTGTTTTATTTCTGGAAATTTAATCTCATCTAATCTAGCATAGGGGCCATAGTATTCCATCCAACCTTTATACGTAGTTCTTCTGCCAGTTACAGAAAATATATTTTTATTAAGAAGCATTATTATTTTTACAGATTCTCTCTTCGCTGGTTCACCAAATACTGAAAAATATCTTCTACATATCATGTCATACAGTCTTGCGCCAGGACCAGTCAACGCTCGTTTTGGAGGTTCATCTGTTGGATGTATTGATTCATGAGCTGGATCAACTTTCTTACCCTCATTTGGAACAAGTTTACCAATAAGTAATTTTTCGCATATTTTTTTATACTTATCATTCTTCAATAAAGCCATAACTATTTCTTTATTGTTAATACTCAATGGAAGTTTTTCAGAAGATGTTCTTGGATATGAAATATAAGCTCTAGAATAAAGATTTTGCGCGATATTAAGAGTCTGTTTAGGCGAATAACCAAATAGTCGATATGCTTCTGTCTGTAATGATGTTACATTAAATGGAACAGGTGGAGCTTGGACATAATCTTTCTTTATAACATCTTTAACAATTGGATCTTTCCCCTTAGAATCTTTGAATATTTTATCTGCTTCGGATTTATCTGTTATTTTCTCTTTTTCATAAAGCGCTATAACTTCCTTTCCACCTATCAATAATTTTAATTCTACTTGCCAATATGGCGTTGGCTTGAATTTCATTATTTCTCTTTCTTTATTAGCTAACAAACTCAGTGTAGGTCCTTGGACTCTGCCTGCTGATAGCATTGCAAATCTCGATGACTCTTTCTTTATAGCAAGCGTAAGAGCACGGGACATATTTACTCCATAATAGAAATCTAAAAGATGTCTTGCAATACCGGCTTCTATATTTTCTGTATCTAATTTAGGAGACATTGTCTCGTAAGATTTAATTAAATCTGATTTAGCTAACGTGGAGAATTTCATTCTTTTTGCGTTTTCCTTTTCAAAGATGAATCTTAAAATATTATATCCTATTAACGATCCTTCGTTATCATAATCGCAAGCAATGACAAAATCATCACCATAATTCTTCAGTTCTTCCAGTGTTCTAAAATATTTTTCAGAAAATGCTGACATTCTTCTTGCTTTAAAACTTGGAAGCCATTCAACATCAAATATTGGATAGTTCCAGCCTTTACCTTTTTGTTTTAAATTGAATAAATGACCAACTGCGGCAACAACTATGTGTTTTTTCTTATTTCTTGTAAATTCATAATAGCCGACATCATATTTACTTTTCTTGTCAGCGACCTTTCCTTCAGCAAGCGCATATGCAATATTCTTCGCTGCATCTGGTTTCTCAGCAATTATTATTGTTACCATATATATCACTATAATATAAACGAATATAAATAGTTTTCTCCATTTCTCCCATAGTCGTAAGCTTTTTATAGTGGTTTATAATAAACTATAGTATGGCTAAAGGAAAATCTTTCATGGATATTTTCAAAAAAACCGCTGAAAGACCAACTGAAAAGATAAAAATAAGAAAACCTTCTAAAAAAAGTATTAAACCAATTAAAAAAAATCATAAGAAAAGTATTAAAATCACTAAACTTAAAAAAATAAAAGTTCCTAGAAAAATAAAGATTAAAAATGTTCCTAAAAAACTTAAAAAAATAGAAATAAAGAATATCCCTAAAAAAAATAAAGTAAAAGTAGTTCACAGAGAAATTCCTAAAAAAATGCCTAAAATGAAAGAAGGGAAACCACAGCATACAATTGAACATATTAAAACATACATACCTGGATTCGATCAACTATTTGAACATGGTATACCGAAAGGAAATGCTGTTCTAGTTGAAGGCGGCCCTGGTTCCGGTAAAACAATATTCTGTTTACAATTAGCATATAATGCATGTAAAAACGGAAAAAAAGTACTATATATGTCATTCGAAGAACCTGAAGAAAATCTTATGCAACACATGAGAAATTTCGGATGGGATGCAGAAAAATTCATAAAACAAGATATGTTAAGAATTAAAAGATTCAATGCTTTAGACGTAGCAAGATCAGTTGAAGCTTTATTAAGCGAAGCTAAAAAAGAACTATTAATTGAAATACAACCAGTATTCTTCCCACCCGACTTCAAACCAGAAATAGTTTGTATTGATTCGTTGACATCTATTTCGTCGGCATTCTCTGGAGAAGAAAACAGATTTAGAATATATATGGAACAACTATTTAGATATTTAGAAAAAACTAAAATATCATCATTCCTTATTAGAGAAGTTGCCAACCCAACACACGTTGGTGGATCTTCATACGTAGAAAAAGGAGAAGCTATAAGTTTCCTTTCAGATGGAATTATAATTATATATAATGTAATTTATGGAAATGGAACAAGGGGTTCCGCTATAGAAGTTCTTAAAATGCGAGGAGAGAAAATTGCTAAGAAAATAGTTCAAATGGACATAACTAAACATGGTTTAGTTGTATCTAATAAAGGAATAAGTGACCAACATCACATAAAATATAGTCTTTGTTAAAAAACTTTATAAAAACTATTTTTTAGATTTTTTTGTAAAATCGGTTTTACTTGCTTTTGCTAGCTGTTCTTGTAATAATGGTATTTGTCTTTCTATATCTCGTATTAATTCAGCGAATTTCTTTATCTTTATATGATAATCAGTTTCAGAAATTTTACCTTTGTCAAAATATTGTGATTGTGTATCCTTAATTAATTCTTTCAACACAATTTTTTCAAGTTCAAAGTGTCTAATTCTTCTTTTTATCAAATAAATTGATAATCTGTTATATGTTATAACGCCAATAATTGTAACAATGGCTATTGATAGAAGAATATATTGCCAATTATCTATTAGAAAATTTCTCATGCTTTTTCTTGTATTATCATAAAAAACCTTAAGTGTTGTTTGAGCCGATTGTTCTACGCTTATTTCATTATAACATTCCTGTATAGCCATCATAGATTCGTCATATCTCTCATCTTCAAATTCTTCTTTTGCTTCTTCATATAATGCAAAAGTATTTGTCAGGTTTTTATCTTTGTATGGTTCTAAAAACATTCGTAAAGCATTTAATTCATCATTCGTAGAAAATGCGCTATCTCTACTCAATTTTATTTCAGCTGTTTTTGATAATACTGTATCATACTTAACATCAATTAATCTTTGTTCAAGTATAACTTTCGAATCAAAATCTTGTTTTGCTAATAAATAAGTATCATTTACTTTATTTGTACTGAAATTTGCTACAACCATTTCTTTAATATATCCTTCTGCTTGTGTGATTGCATCTTGTGCTTCAATTGCAGATTTTGATAATGTTGCTGCGAATACAACAACTTGTGATAACAATACAACCATTATTA
Source organism: Nanobdellota archaeon (assembly GCA_018901755.1). Lineage (GTDB taxonomy): Archaea > Aenigmatarchaeota > Aenigmatarchaeia > Aenigmatarchaeales > Aenigmatarchaeaceae > JAHIDZ01. The sequence goes on from JAHIDZ010000014.1 coordinate 15,992, forward strand.
TCATTATTAATATTTTTTTCATAATAATAATCACCATGTCCTATTTAAAAGTATTACCTATTCTCTTTCCTATTTTTTCAATTATACTATTCTTATTTAACGCGTGTTTTGCTTCTAACACAGCTAGATTTTCTTGTATCTCACTGAAACGTTCTGAATATGATTGCATTTTATTTGTATATATTCTGACTTCATATTTTCCTTGAGTCATGTATTCACTCTGAGTTTTCTTAATTAATCCAAGTAAACGATTTCTCTCATCAAGTAATTCTTGTTCCTTACCACCTAGTTTGAATAGGTGAGCGCGTTCTGTTTCAAATCTAATTATATCTTTTACAACTTCATTCAATCGTTTCTCGTATTCAAGCATTGCTCCGCCATACTCGCCGATGGACATTTTGCCATGTTCAAATGTATCTTTCTGGATCACTTTCATTAGACCAAGCAAAATCTGTTCTTCTCTTGTCAATGACTTTATTCTAAAGTTTAGTATTGCTAATTTTATTCTCTTGAATAATAGGAACGATACAAATAATAATCCAACT
>JAHIDZ010000015.1 GCA_018901755.1 Nanobdellota archaeon
ATGAAACGAGTTCTGATTATCGGTTAAACCAGATTTTATCGAGTTGTTTCTTATCACGGATTTGTTATTTGTTCATCAATAAGGTTAAATATTAGAAATATAATTAATTCTTATGTCAAAGTTATTGCCTTTAGCTCTTATTTTAATAGTTCTAGTATCAGGATGTGTAAATTTCGCTGGTGGAAAATCGATGTTTGGAATTTTTGAGATAAAAGATAATCCTAATCTTTACATGAATGTTGAAGTATCTACCGACGATATAAAATCTGGAAGAGATGTAAAATTGCAATTTACAGTAAATAATCCAGGCGAAGAACCATTAGAGAATTTTATATTTACTGCCTATGATACTTGTTTATTTATAACAGAAGAAGGAGAAAATAAAAAAGAATTCCCAGAATTAAAACCAAATGCATCTAAAATATGGACATGGACATGGACAGCAAGAGATACAAATTTTCCAGTAGATTGTAAAGTAAAGTTTAGAGCTAGTTATGATACTTCTGCCACGTTTTCAAAAACAATAAATGTGCTTCAGGAATCAGAATTTTATTCAAGAGAAGCTGACGGAACATTGGGTGAGATACGGTCATCATCTTTTTCAACAGTTGGTAATTTGAATTCTGATATTTCATTCTCAGAAAGTCAACCTTTTTTAGAAGGTGAAGATGTTTATACATATATTGATTATTCTTATTCTGGTGATGGTCAGATAATAAAAATAAACAAAGATGATATAACAATTGATTTCCCGGCAAATGTAGACCCAGAGTGCAGTAACTATGATGTTAGTGATGTTAGTGACCGAGAGTTTGTAAAATGCGGCGGCACGACATATGATTGCAATGATATAATATTAGACGATTGTAAAAGTTTTGGATGTACTGTTGGTGGGATGTGTAAAGCCGATCCAGATTCTGGTGTTTCAGATATGTCATGTGTGTATGTTGACCGGGGTTCATGCGACGGAGATGGTAGTTGTGATTGGGTCGATGGAGTATGCATCGGAGGAAACGCGCTTCCTTGTTCAAATTTAAATGAAGCTAAATGTGAAATAACAGAAACACCAAACTGCAAAAAAGAATATAAAACATCTTCTAAAACATCATACGCTTTAAACAAAGATTTAATATTTACTAACAAAAAAGCACCTCAAACAACATGTAAATTAACAACAAAAGCAGAACAACCAATACAATCAGGAGACATGAGACTGACAGTTAAGTATAAATATCAGTTTGACGATTCTTTATTATTGAAGGTAAATCCAAAGTGATGAAAAATGAATAAATTTATGCCAATATTTGCAATTGTAATGATTCTAGCAGTTTCAGGATGTGTAGGAGGAGGAAGTGGCATAACAACAGACGGAAGTGGAAATGGTTTAGAGATAACTGATTTTTCTTCAGACTTAACAGATGTTTACAGTGGTAAGACAACAAGAATTATGATGACCATTGAAAACCAGGGAGATGTGGAAGTTAATATGGATAAAGGTTTAGCTTTATTAATTGGTGGATATGATTGGGATATTGGAACACAAACAAGAGTTCAAGAACTTAAGAAAGATTTAATGGCAGCAGATCCAACAAGAGAAATACCAGCAGGAACTTCTTTATTCAAATGGACATTAACTGCACCAGATTATCCAAGAGGACAATCTAAAACAGATCAAATGATAGGCAGAGTTTATTATGATTATGAAACTAAAGCAGTAGGTTCAGTATGGGCATATCCAGCTGGAGAAGCCGCAGCAGCCCGTGATGCAAAAGAATCATTACAGACATCAACATTTCAATCGACAAAAGGACCAGTGTCTTTAGAAGTAAGTGTTTCGCCAGATCCAGTTGAATTTGAAACATTTAATGATTATTTCACATTATATGTAAAAGTATCTAATGTAGGTGGTGGAAAAATATACAAACCAGATATAGTGACATCATCTTGTAGTAAATTTACAGAAGCTACTTCATGCATAAACCAAGGTTGTTATCCTATTTATGATGAAGTTGAAGGAATAGTTACATTCAATAGTTGTAGTGATTGCGCAAGTATACCAGTAGCAAATTGCGTAGCACCTTATACAACTTCAGGTTGTGTGGCTGGTACTGCATGTACTGGAACAATAAAGGCTCATGATGTAGCTGAAGATGATTTGAATAAACCAACAATAATAATTGATTTATCAAAATCAAATGGGTTAGTATTGCAAGATTCAACTTGTTTAAATGATATAGAGGTAATAGGTGGAATAACAACAGTAATTTGTGATGTAACACTTTCAGAAATACCAACAACAAAGAGATCATATCCAATAACAGTTATAGCAGACTATGGATACTATAAAGATACAGAACTTTCACTAAATGTATTTGGTAAGTAAATTTTATTTTTCTAAATTATCTTTCCATAAAGACCGTCATCGCCAGGTTTAACGACCAACGAACCAGCACGGTTTTTCATAATTATATTAACTATTTTTTCATTAACTATTGATTCCAATTTATATTCAGGAATATCAAGTAGTACATTCAGTTCAGAACCAAATTTATCAGTTAGTTTATTTAGATCAATAGAAACTTTTTTTGTTGATGGAGTTGTGTTATATACCGAAGCAATTAATTCTGCTAAAGGTAAAAGTCTCTTAAATGGTATAGAATTTTTAGGAGTAAAACCAACTGGTCGATCGGCCAATTCTTCGATTCGATATTCGACACCTATAGTCATTTCTTTATGACAGACCGGGCATAGCTTATTTAATTTTCTAGATTCTTTAGGTGACATGGAAACCCCGCAGCTTCTGTGTCCGTCGTTATGATACTTTCCATATTGTGGAAAACATTCAATGGTCTCAACAAGTCCTTTTTTAGTTCTTATAGCATTTATTATATCTTTATATTTTAAATCACAATTAAAAACTGTCGCTTCTCTACCCATTCGCCACGGCCAAAAACTATGCATATCAGAAAATGAAACCAATGTATATTTATCTAAAGATGATAGTCTCCAGTTCATTTCAGGATCGCTTGATATACCAGTTTCAATTGCATGAATATATTTGCTTTTTTCTTTGAAACATTCTTCTACCGAGTCAAAACCCGATCTGCTTCCTAATATCCCAAACCAACTTGTATATGCATGGGCTGGTATTATTTCTATGTCTTTTGAAATATTCATCATCATATCAACTAATTCTATACCAGAAAAACCGAAAATTGGTCTGCCGTCATAATCCAATCTGCCTTTTTTGCCAAGTGTTTCTGTTATCTGATTAACAACGCTTTTATTTGGAGCCAAAATAACAAAATGAACTCTTCGTCCCTTTCCGTCTTGCGTATACATTAAAGATATCTCCGTTTGCCATAAAAACGGAAAGCCAGTTTGTGTTCTTAAAATTCCATATTCATCTTCTTTCAGCTTTTCATCAAGCTCCTTTCTCCATTTCATGTGCGTGAAGTCCCCAGTACCTAGCAAGTTCAATCCCTTTATTTTTGCGTACTTTTCAAGATTTTCAATATTGATATTTTTAGAACATGCTCGTGAGAATCTGCTGTGTATATGCAGGTCAGCTATTATTTTCATATTAATCACAATGGTGGGCCCGTCCGGATTTGAACCGGAAGCCTTCTGCAGTTTGAAGTCTTCTTTCGAAAAAGAAAGACCTCGTCAAGCAGACGTCATGCCGGGTTTGACTACGAGCCCAATAAATAGAGTTTAAACCAACAACTTAAAAACTTATTTATTAGGAGCGTGTAATCTATTTATGGACAAAATAAAGGTTTCAATCGGAAAATCAAATGGAGAAGATGTTGATATCGATGCTCAAAAGATTGTTACTGGAAGAACTTGTGTTATTGCTCAAAGTGGAGCAGGTAAATCATATTTAATCGCCGTTCTTTGTGAACAATTCTTAAAACACAATATACCTTTCTGTATAATTGATACTGAGGGCGAATACTTCTCATTGAGAGAAAAATATAATATTTTATGGATTGGTGGAAACAAATCTGATTTGAAGATAGAAAATACTGATTTTAAGAAATTGGCATTAAAAATAATCAATGAAAGAATACCATTGATACTTGATGTTTCTGATGTAAATGATGAACGTAAAGTAGTGTCTGATTTTTTAAAAGAATTATATGAAGTAGCAGATGAATTGAGAACACCGTATCTTCTAATGATAGAGGAAGCAGATAAGTTCATTCCACAATCTAAAGAATCAATGCCGCAAATAGAAGAAATATCTCGTAGAGGAAGAAAGCGTGGTTTAGGTTTATTATTAGCATCACAGCGACCAGCGTTAGTTAATAAGAATGTTTTATCACAGTGTGGAAATCAGATGATTGGTAAATTAACTACAGAAAATGATTTACAAGCTGTTAACTTATTCTTTGGTTCGCGAAAAGAATTGGAAGAGCTACCAGAATTGGAGCCAGGTGAGTTCTTTATCATGGGCGATGTTTCAAAGAAATCAAAGACGAAGATAAAGGAGAGAGAGACAAAACATAAGGGTTTAACGCCTATATTAATACCTAAATCTGTAGGAAAAATATCAGTTAACGATCTTAAGAAACGAAGTGAAACAATTGACATAGACATGCCAAAAGAGAAAGAAGTAGATATTAGCGCAGTAGAACCAAAATTAAACAGAGAGCAGATAATGCAACTTGCGAAAGACAAAGCAGGGAAAAAATATATTTTATTCGGTAAAAATATTGATGTCAAATATATTGAACTAGAAATGAAACCATTGGTATATATTGAATATAAACAACCAGAAGGGCTAGTTAATAAGAAACATAAAAAATATTCTTTCATACTTGACGGATTAACCGGTGATATGATTACTGTATCAAAAGGACTTCATTACCAGAATGGATTTAGAGACATAATCGGATTGACAGATTCGGAAGTCAAAGTTTTAATGAACGTATCAAAAGATTCAACTGTTGATGATATTAAAGATAGAACTAGAATATCTGAAAAAAATATTAAATCTGTATTGACAAGTTTACAGAAGAAAAACTTAGTAGATCATTCTAATAAAAAATATTCTTTATTAAGTCATATAAAAATGCCAAATATAAAACAAACACAGTTGTTCCCAGCATCTGAAATAACTTTAAGCGGAAAAATGGTAAAATCAAGATTATTAGAAAAAGATATAATTAATATATTGAAAGCAATTAATCATAAAATAGAAGTTATGAAGTTTGAATTATTTTATTATCCAATATATACAATATATTTCTCAAATAGAATAGTTAGTATAGATGGTATTACTGGTAAAGAAGTTTAATATTTTTGTATTGCGCCATCTAAATATTTTTGAAACTTTGAAATTTTATTTTTAGAGTGTTTTGTCGATATGCTTTTATCTTTGTTTTTAGGAATATAATGCACTTCTGAATTTTTCTTACATTTACATTTTGCTATTATGTAAAATAGAGCTGCTGTTTTTTGACATTCTTGTTCTGTTTTAGGGTGATCTAATTCTAAAGTTCCTTTTTTACCACAGATTCTGGGTTTTGTTCGACCATTTTCTCCAAATGTATATGTAACTTTTTGTATTTCTCCAGTTGTGATTTTGGCAGCTCCATAAAATTCTGCTGCATAATCCATTAATTTTTCGGAATCTGTTAATGCAATTTGGTTATAATCCATTTAATAAAGAAAGGAGTAAAAGGATTTAAAGTACATCTAACAGGATTTGAATTCATGATAGATAAAGAAATCATAAATTATTAACCAAATATTAATCCGACACCACATGCAGCCGAGTCTTCTTCATCTTTAATTTTCTTTTGAACTTCTTCAGCTTCTACTCCTTTAACTTGAACAGCTCCTTCTTTAGTAAGCAGTGGTTCGTTTTTATCGAAGAATTCTTTTTCAGCTATGATAAGAAGATCATTTCCTCTTAGTGTATAGCCGTTTCTTGCAAATTCATTTGGAGCAAGTACTTTTTTTTCAAATACATATTCTCCACCACATTCGCATTTTTTCTCAGGGGGTTTTATTTTGCCACGAGAGTCTTCATTTGATTGATATCTTGAAGTTTCATTTACAGAAAATAATCCTTCTAAAGTTTTATTGCATTTAGAACATATTGCGCTAACATCAAATCTATCTTCTCCTTCCAGTATACCTTTTATTTTTCCCATACTTGCGGGTTCAATTTTATAGATTCTTGTTTCCATGCTAATCAGTTGATATTGAAGTTTTATAAACTTTATGGAATTCCACATATTTTTATCACAAACTGGAAATTTTCATTTATTTAAATAAAACAAAGTTAAATTTAGCACATGATTAAATATTATAAAAGAACTTCAAAAGATAGAAAACTTAGAGTTCTTAAAAAATTTGAAAATGATTGTTGGATAAATGTTGTAGATCCATCTGATGATGAGATAGAGTATCTTGTTGAAAAATTCAATCTCGATAAGGAAAATCTTATTTCTGGAATAGATAAAAACGAAATTCCTAGAGTTGAATTTGATAATAAGACATATGTCATATCTAGTGTTGTAACTGATATAAAAAATCATGAACTTGGAACTTTCTTACTGATAGTAGGAAAAAAATTCATACTTACATTCATGGAGAAAGAGCCAAATTTCATAGAAAAGATATTAGAAAATAAATTAAAATTTGTAACAACTGAGAAGAAATTTTCTATGTTAAATTTGATGTATGAGATAAATGAAGATTTTGAAAAAGCCATAAACAGTATAGAAAAAAATGTCAATATGAAGAAGGCTCAAGCAACACATCTTAAAGAAAAAGATGTTACACTACTGCTTGAGTATGAGGAAAAACTGAATAGATTTGCTTCAGCCTATAGTCATAACATAGCTGTTTATAATAAAATAAATAAGAAGATTAAATTTTATGGAAAAGATAAAGATAGATTTGAAAGTATTGTTATAGAAATTAATGAGGGTTTTCAACTTTGTAAGAACTCATTGAAGAATATATCTAATATACGAAATTATTATCTTATACTTTTATCAAACAGATTGAATAGAATAATAACTATATTTACAATGCTTACTGTAATGATTAGTATTCCTGCAGCAATTTCAGGAATATATGGAATGAATATATTGCTTCCGTTTCAGAATGATCCTTCTGTTATATTTTATATAATAGCAATTATAATGATTTTCTGGGCAGTGTTTTTCGTATATCTTAAAAAATCAAAAATACTTTAATGGAGCCTCGAACGGGATTCGCACCCGTGACCTGCTGCTTTCTCTCACTAGATACGAGGTTCGACTCACGTTTCTGTGATCAGCCGCTCTACTAGCTGAGCCATCGAGGCATATAATTAGTAGTGTAATTAAAGCTTTAAAATATTATTTTTTAATGATTATAGAAATAAGATATAGTTATTCTTTTTTATTATCTACAAATGGAAATCCAATCAGTGGCGGCAGTTGCAAATCTTCAGTCAATTGTAATGCTTTTATGGCACATCTTTTGAATATTGTGTTTATTATTGATGTATATTGCGTTTGTAGTAATTCTTTGCTTTCTTTCCACTTTTTTAAGATTTCACCATTATCATTTCCAGTGTAAATAATCTCTCCAATGATTGATATTTCCGCAAATGTTTTTTCTTCTGAAGTGTATTTAGATGTAAAATTAAATTCAATTGATACACATGGTAATTTTATATTTGGTATATTTTTTTCTTTTATGTTAGTTACAGCAATGCGGTTGTTTATTTCAGCTTTGTCAGTAATATTTTCATATTTATTTCCTTCTATTGATTTTATGTTCATTGCGAGTATACCCATTATAATCACTGTTTATTATGGTTTGTGAATATTTATATGTTTAATTTATGAGGTAGTTCGTAAAAAGTAATATTTGTATAAATCTTACATATGATAACCTTTATATATCATATGATACATAGTATATATCATGTTATCTAAAGGTGAGAAAAGTGTGTATACGGCGCTTTATCTGAATAAAACAGGCATGCATGTAAGAGAGATATGCAGATATGCAAAACTAACAATTCCGGCTGTTTCTAAACACATTGATAGCGGTCAAAAGAATAAAATTATAATCTGTGAGAAAAAGGGCAGTTTAAAAATATGCAAGTTAAATTTCAAATCTCAGCAACTTGTTTCTATAATTCAGAATACGGAATTGATAAGATTTCAGAAACTACCGCATAATATTCAGGATTCTTTTGATTCATTTACAGCCGATCTATCAGAAAAACCATTAATAGCATTGATATTCGGTTCTTTTGCAAAGGGCGATTATACTAAAAAAAGCGATTTAGATATATTACTCATATTTCAACGTGTTGATAATAAATTAGTTAAAAATATTGAAATTTTATCCAATAAGATAAAAGGCAGAGCAATGGTTAATTTGCAACCAATAACTATTGATTATGAAGAATTTGAAAAGAAAGTGTTAAATAAAGAAGATGAATTTATGAAGGATATAAGAAAGAATGCATTGGTTTTATATGGCATTGACAGGTATCTTAAGATTATTAGCAGGTTTTATGAATGACGTACAGAGAAGAAAAATATAAACTATGGTTGGAAAATAAGAAGAATTAAAGCATTTTTTCAATTTCTTAATTAATTTAGAAACTATATATCAATATACGGCTTATATATAAATGAGGCTACATTTAACTAATATAACTATAAAAGCGAAAAGCTTATATATAACATATATCTACATTTAACTATGGAAACACAGGAATTACTTAAAAAACTCAACGGAACTCATACTATAGAATCTATAATGTCTGTATTGACAATAGATAGATCAAAGGCAGTTTATTATGTTTATTGCCTTAGGAAAAAGGGGTATGTGAAAACAAAGAGACTAAGCAACAACAGAAGAGTGTATAACATTTCTCCAGAAAATAGATTGAATGGCATAAGTTATTATGATATTATCAACAAAAATTCGCCGATCAAAATATCTATTCCAGAAATATATAAAATATATGGAAAAGAACCTAGCCTGGAAGAGACCCTGATTTACGCTGTCAAAACTAAAAACTTAAGAACGATACTCGCCTCGTTGGCGTTATTTAAAAAAATAGACAACTGGTCAGAATTATACCAGCTTTCAAAGCAGAATCATTTGGAAAGACAGGTTGGCGCGCTATATGATTTATCAAGAAAAATCATGAGAACAAGAAAAATGACTAAAACATTCAGAAATTTCGCCATTCCAAAAAAAGATTCCGCTTTTGATTATATTATTCCTAGTTTGAAATCAAAGGATTTTACAGAAATAGAGAAAAAATGGAAAATATATCTGCCATTTAACTGGCAGGACCTGGAGGATTACAAATGATTTCAATAGAAAGACAGCAAGGACTGTTATTAGCAATATCAGAAAGACTTGAGAAGAAAATAACTGTTTATGCGGTCGGCGGAACAGCCATGATGTTTTTAGGATTAAAAGATTCTACTTTAGACATAGATCTGGTTTTTGAAAACAAGAATGAAAAAAATAGTTTTAAAGAAGCGATAATCTCTCTCGGATATAAAGAATTTGACGCTAAAATAGTTTATGGCGGAAGAGCAAACAGGCCGGAAATGCTCACGCTCGGAGATGAAAGATTTGATTTGTTTGTAAAAGAAGTGATAGATTTTATCTTTTCAGAGAATATGCAGAAAAGAGCAGGACAAACGCATCAATTCGGAAATAATCTTATATTGAAAATCGCCGATCCGCATGATATTATTCTTATGAAATGCGCCACAGACAGGATAAAAGACTTGGATGACGCAAGAAATATAATCAACGGCAGAGAAATAGACTGGAAACTGATAATTGAAGAAGCTAAGAATCAAATAAAACTCGGCAAAGTACGGGCAGTTTTTGATCTGGGGTGCTTCGTTGAAAAATTAGAAAAGGAATTTAAAATGACCGCGCTTAAGAAAATAGTTGATGAAATTTGGGACCTGGTATCCGAAGAAGCAGAAGAGAAAAAACAAGAAAGGAGATAAACAAGCTGATCTCACTGTAAACGTACGGACTGACTTAAGGAAGACCGTGATTAATAATTGATTCTTCAAACCCCTTTGTTTTATTTATTCAATATGATAACACAAAGACTTGAAAATGGCTGCTGGTTAGTTGATGATGCGTTTGATATAGTTAAAGATTATGATAGTCTTATAAAAAAAGTTTGCAAAGCTTTTACTAAATATTGGAATAATGGCGATGAATATGCTTATAGCGCATCTGAACTTGTTAATATATATTTAATGATAATAGAGAATTTGTGAACAAAGTTAAAGAAATTTTAGCCTAGTGCGGTTTTGTAATAAATATTCCTTTAATTTACTTTAGAGAAAGCTTTAAAATATTAGATTACTAATGAATATCTATGATTGAAAAGGTTCTAGCAGATGAGAAGGTTGAATCTGGTTGGTTAAGAGCATGGTTTGCTTTTGAAGTATTGGCTGGAAATGAGAATAAAGCTAAAGAGACTCTAGAAGATTTAATTGATAAATTAGATAAGAACGGTCGTGTTAAGTTATACAAGAAAGATTTTTCAGATATTAAAAAAGTTGATAAACCAATTCAAGGTGTTGAAGTTGGTTATTCTATGGCATGTGATGTTGAATTGGTTGCTAATAAATTTGAAGATTTAGTTCAGGTTGTAATAGAATACGGTCCAGCTGCTTCAGAATTATTAGAGCCAAATAGACTTAATTTAGATATTGCAGAAGCTCAGAGCGTACTTAATAACATAGCACTTATGATGCACCGATTTGCTCAAGCTGGAATAGGTGGCATTGTATTTTTGGGAAAGAAAGAGTGATTTAATGAATAAAATGTTGATAGCGCTATTATTACTATTGCCTATTCTAAGTATGGGCGGATTTGCTCAGGGTATATATCAATATTCTACTACAGTTGATCTTGGTGATACTGCTAAATATGAAACATCGATAATATTAGTTAATTATACGAAAAGCGTATTTACTTTTTTAATTTTAGGATCACCTCAGAATATAATTATTAATTCTACTTCTATGGTATCAGTAGTTCCTACATGCACTCAACAGGATAATACATGGGGTAAAGAAATTAGTTGTAATATTCCAATGTCATTTCAAAAAAAGACAATTACGGTGAGATATGAATTTGATAATAAAATATCGAAGAAAAATAATTATTTGATATATTCTGATACTATAACAGTTTCTGAATCTATTGATAAATTTGTTATGTCTGTAAGACTACCGGAAGGTTATGGGCTGATAAATAAAAATGATGCATACACACCGGAGGGGGCTTTGATTGGTTCTGATGGACGCAGATCTTTTTTATACTGGACCACCGAAGGAGTTGTAAAAGATTATAAATTTGATGTATCTATTGCATACGAAGAAGTTATTTCATTTGATTATAGTATTTTAGAAATTATTCTTTTAGTAATAATAACTTCTGTTGTAATAATTGTAGTTGCGTTGAAATATTTTTCAAAACAGAAATCAATTAAAATTATTCTTCCGGTCTTAAAACAAGACGAGAAAAAGATTTTCGAATCGTTAATGAAACACGAACCTGGCGTAAAACAAAAATTAATTGTAGCTGATTCTGGATATTCAAAGGCAAAAGTATCGAAAGTATTGAAAAGTCTTAATGAAAGAGGACTAATTAAATTGGAAAGAACTGGTAGAACAAACAAAGTGTACTACGACGAGAAGTTTAAAACGAAGCAGTAAGAAACGTTTAGAAACAATTAACTCTATTTTTAGACTCAGATTTTATTTAAATGTTATAGAATATAATTTAAAATACTAGTTGATATCAAGTTTATTTATGGTGTGAAATAATGAGAATGACGATAGTAAAAGAAGCAATTTATAGGGAATATGTGATAAATAAAAAGAAACCAGCTGAAATGGCTAAATTTTTTAATACTGATATCAAATATATACTTTATTTGTTGGATTTTTATAAGATATCAAGAAGATCGCATGAGCAAGACAGTTTAAGGTATATTGATGTTTCTAAAGAGCAACTTAAAAAAATGCATTTTGAAAATAAGATGTCTATGTCTGAAATAGGCAAAGAAATTGGAACAACTAAGGCTACGATAAGTAGAAAGTTCAAGAAATTTGATTTAGTCTTTAGAGGGTATGACCCAAATAAAACAGAGAAGATTTTGATTGACATGTTAGAAGGCACAAAGTATAAACACAATAGAAATTTTAAAGTAGGCAATAAAATTCCAGATTTTATTAATATTAAAAAAGAAAAGAAGGTTATTGAGTTGTTTGGCGAAATATGACATGACCCAAAAAACCCTAGAACATTTGTTGAAGTAAAATATAACAGCACTGCCGAAGGGACAATTGAATATTATAAGAAATATGGGTATGAATGTTTAATTATTTGGGCTGATATGCTCAAAAATCCAGAAGCGGTGAAAAAGAAAATTACGGAATTTGATAACAATGTTAAATTTGGAAAAAATACTAACGGGGTAATATTACGTTCCTGGAAACAATTAAAAGCCATAAAACGCCTTATTTAATGGAATAAACACTATGATGCCTTATACAATTTGAACACTGATAATAGTTTCGCGGTTCTTATATATCCCCTCTATATCTATTACTTTGTACGCCAAATGCGTCAGTTAGATATAAAAAAATTAATCCTTTTGGCGCGTAAGCGCTAAATTTGGCGCCAAATATATATGCGCATACACCGCGCAGATTGAAACAACAATAAAGTTGTTCAATAAATAAAAAAACGGAGGAAATAAATATGCAATTTAAGAAATTAGCTGCATTGACAGGATCAGCGCTTTTAGCTGGATTATCAATAGCAGCACCGGTATTAGCATCAACAGTAACATCCGTTGGAGATATAAGCGACATGGTAACTGTAACAGACAGCACAGTGTCATTCCCAATGTTTGTAGTTGGAGCTAACGCAAAGACAGCAGATGTAGCAGGAGCAATTAACGTTGCAGTAAACCTGGCATCTAACGCAAAAACTCAAACAGACGTAGTAACTTCAGGAACAGAAGTAGAAACAGTTACAGGCGGAGTAAAGATAAGAACACCTGGCACAGAATTTACACCATACGCGCAAGTCGGTAATGTGAAGGCAATAATAACGTCTTCAGATACAACAATGCTTGCAAAAGGCACATATGCGACAACATCAGGTGGTTCATATGAATACAAACAGTATTTGTATTTAGGTGGAGAAAGCGGAGACACAGGATACAGCGCAAGCGCATTAAGCCTGGTTTATGCAACACCATCAACAGAAAACAATCCAAGAGTAGCATTAAAAATACTTGGTAACACAGTAGGATACAAATACAAAATGACATTCTCAACACCAGTGTCATTGACATCAGCAACAACTACAGCAACACTGCAGCAGATAATACAAGGTACAACTATGTCAATTCTTGGAAAGGATTTCGTAATAACAGATTGTACATGGGGATCAGCGGCAGCGCCAATAACAGATATGACGTTGGTTGGCGGTAAGAATGTTATCCAGGTAAAATCTGGCGAAGACAAAACTGTAACAAACAATGCAAAAGACTATGTTGTGCACTTAGATGGAGTAGCAGCAGAAACTATAGGTGGAACAAATTACTATACAGCAGTTGGTAACATTAACGGAGAGTCATTCTCTCTAAGATCAGGTCAGACAATGACTTTATCTGATGGAACCAATGTCGCATCTGTAAAAGTAATACAAGGTAAAACAGGAGAAGCTGACTACGCAAAGATTGCAGTAGGCGCAGACAAAATCAAACTAGCAGCATCAGGAACTGTTACAAAATCAACAACAACAGAACCTACACTAACAGCGGCAATGACACAGTCAACAAACAGTTGGTCTGGATTCACATTGATATACACACCATCAACAGACACATGGCTGAAAGAAGGAGAGAAACTACCAGACAAGTTCGCAAGCACATTTGATATTGAGTTGAGCTCAATAACTCCAGCATTAACAGATGTGGCAAATAGACAGAACATAGAATTCAACCCATCTGGATATAACATGATGTTGAAGTATACAAATGCAGCTGGTCAAGAAGCAAGTGTATACACACTGTATGGAAATGCAACAACAACATTTGCTTGGGCATCAAACGTAAATCTGGGTACTCCAATAAATACAGAAAACAACATGAGAGATTTAGTATTTGATGAAGCAAAAAACATATCGGCGATTGATTCAGATTATCTTGTGTTAACAAAGTCTGGATTTTCACATGTGTTGCAATTCACAACATTCACACCATCAACAAATGAATTGATCTTCACAGATGAAACTGGAAACTCGTTGACATCAACAAACACATCAGCAACAGCAGGCACATTGATAGTGGATGGAAATTCGTTTGTATATAGAATAATGAATGAAGCGCAAAAATCAATACAGATGGATTTGAATGGAGACACAAAGATAGCAGGCGCAGCACCAGGAGCAGCATTAACACAATTGGGTGCAGAGTATTCATATCTTGTACCTAAACTGATAACATCTGGACAAGGTGGTATGTATTTCTATAAAGGAAACACCACAGTGACACCATCATCAACAGCAGTATATCCAGAAATAGGTTTGGGAGGAATTAGATTGACTACAGCAGCATCAAATATTACAACAGTAGAAACCTATAGTGCTGGAACATGGACTGCAGCAACAGCAACAGTAGCAGCGCCAACAACTAATGCGCCTAAAAATACATCGTATTCACTAACAACTCTTACAAACGCGCCATACGCAGATTTCATAGTGAATTGTTACAATACAACAGTAGCAATAGTAAAATGCAATGTAGCTTTGGGTTATACAGCATCAGCAGCAAATGCAATCGCTGCAACAGACATGAGAACAGACACAAGAGGTTTCGTATTAGTTGAAGAAGCTTTGCAAGGATCAACAACACACAACTGGATATTCATGCCAGTAACATATGACGACACATACAAAATCGGAATTGATTCAACAACATACACAGATGATACAAACCCTTCAACAAATGGCTGGGATAAAGCATTACTTGGAACAGCAACACAGTACCAAGGAATGACAACATATGGATCTCTTGTAACACACTATTCAGCAGCATTGGGTGGTAAGGGATCAATATCTTACCCAGATTCATTCACATACGGAAACGTATACGTATTGAGCCCAGAGGGAGTGATAACATCAGGCGGATCAACAGGCGGAACTGTAAAAGCTGACAAGGTATTGGCTATTACAAGCGATGTTGTAATGCTAGACAGCGAAGTAACTAGCAAAACTACAACTGACTTTGTATTAGTTGGTGGACCTTGCGTAAACAGCTTAGTAGCTGATTTAGCAACAGCAGGTACATTCGATTACGGATGTGACGCATGGCCAGCTGAAAACTTCGGAATTATAAAAGTAATTTCTGGAGCATTCGCTGACGGAAAGACAGCATTAGTAATTGCAGGTACAAGAGCAGCAGACACAGACCTAGCAGCAAGAGTTGTACAAGACGGAACAAAGCTATCAGGTAAAACAGTAGACATGGTAAAAGTAACTGGAGAAAGCTTTGCAAGTGTTGTAGTAGCTTAAATTCGATAATTAAGGAAGGGGGAAACCCCTTTCTTTTTTATTTTTTTAATAGAGTGATTACATGAAAAAACTAATAATTTTTACATTGATTTTATCTATTATATTTATTTCAGGATGTGTGCAAGAACAAATCGGAACATATGATTATAATTATTATGGAACTGAAATGAAATTTAATTCTAATTTAGATGAGGCAGTAAAGATAAATGTTTATCCAGATAATGAAACTTTAAAGAATACTTTATTTGGTTATAATGTAGTTGGTGTGCAATTTGCTTATTATGAGAATGATACAGAAGCTCCATATTATGCAAAAAGTCTTATATCATTTACATCAAAATATCAGAAAATAAATACAGTCAGATGGAATTATGATATTGGTAGCAAAATAACAGTTACAATGTTAAATTCAATAGATCAATTGCTTAATACGACCATTGAAGAGCCGGCTATATTATTACTCGGATCAGCTTTTACAGATGAAACAAAGATAGTTGTTGAAGGAAATGTTGTAAAGGTATATGCTAAGAATCTTGAGCTAAGAAGCGGAAAATATGCCGGATATACTGACTTTGACCTAGCATTGGACAAAATTCTTCTAGTTTTGATGGAACCTATAGAAGTGTAATGCTTTATAACTTAAATTATCATATAAGTTTTAGATAAGTATGATAGGATTACTAGCTCAGTATAATGGTATTTTATTAGTCATAACAAGTTTTGCGCTGATAGTTTCATCTTTCTGGTTATTCGTTTACGCATTCAAAGGTAAGGAGATAAGGAAAGGATATAGTAATACTAAGTTTTTCCCTAAGTTGAGTATAATAATACCAGCGCATAATGAGGCAGGAAGTATAGGGAGAACATTAAAATCAGTATTTGGTAGCAATTACCCTAAAAATAAGATAGAAGTGATAGTTGTTGATGATGGTTCTACGGACAATACACTTTCTATAGTTAAAGGGTTTCCAGTAAAAATTATAAGAAATATTAAGAAACTTGGTAAAGTTGGTTCTCTTAACAAGGCAATAAAGAAAGCAGTTGGTGAAATTGTTATTACTATGGATGCCGATACTGCTTTAGAAAGTAATTCATTAGCTCTTTTAATTAGACAGTTTGAAGATCCAAGAGTTGGCGCTGTTTCTGGTGTGTATAAAGCAAGAAATACAAAGAAAATGATTGAAAAGGTTCAGGCTTTAGAATATTTATGGTTTGGTTTTACTAGGAAATTACAAGAAACATTAAATTGTGTGCTAGTTATACCTGGGGCCCTCGGCGCATTCAGACGAGATGTTCTAATCAAAGTAAAAGGATTTGATTCAGATACAATGATAGAAGATTATGATATGACAATTAAAGTTCATAAAGCTGGATATAAGATAAAATGCGAAAAAGATGCAATCGGTTGGATAGACGCGCCATCTAGTTTGTTAGCTCTGATGAGACAGAGAATAAGATGGTTCCGAGGTGGCTTGCAAGTTTATGCAAAACATTCAGATATATTCAAAGGAAAAATCGGAATGATAACAGTTCTATGGACAACAGAGTTAGTCGGTATAGTTATGCAATTATTAATCTTTGGGCTATTTGGATTTGAAATAATAAAACATCTTTTTAATTATTCTTTATTGGAGATATTTGCAATATTAAAATTATGGTTAGTTGATATGCTGCTGCTTAGAATTACCTTAGTCGATTCAATATTATTTGTTTCAGTAATTTTATTTATTGTTGGTGTAATTAATGCAGCGCTATCTGTCAAAATTATGAAAGAACCAATGAGAAAAATGTTATTATATCCTGCAATGATATTTTATTCTGGTATACTTTCTTTTGTTTTCATTAAAGCTCTATTTGACGAAATGGTTGGAACTAAAAGAATATGGTCTTTAGAGCATGGCAAGTGTTAGGAAATTTCTAACTCCAAGAGCCGCGCCAAGTATGAATATAATTATTTTTAAGAAATTTTTCATATTTTTATCATCTATTTCTTTATCTAAGATATGAAGCACAAAGTAGACAACAATTATTTTTAATGGGAACATTATCCATGGTCCAAATATATTTATTAGAAATGTTGGCAGTACATGTTGTTCGTAGTATCCGAAATAGCTTAATGCTGTGAATGTAGAAGATGCATCGAATAAATGCGCTACAAAAATTCCAGCGTTTTCAAAACTTAATTTTTTAGGAAATAATTTATGATAGCCGAAAAATGCTAATGCCCAAATTGCTAGTAGAGATAAGATTATAGTTATGCTTAATAGATTAGTCATTCTTGTTATGGATAAATTGTATAATAATAATAGTGTACCAGATACAATCATGAATTTATAATAAGGTATTTTGAATGATTTTTCTAACTGTAATCCAATTAGTAATAGTGATATTGTTATCAAAAATATAACTACATATATCGGAGGTGAACACCACCACCACTGATTTCCATATATTCCAAGCAAATGGTCCCTAAGCGCTCGTGTCCAGCCACCATAAATTATGAACGGTAATAATGCTAGGAAAAAGTTCTTGTCAATTTTTATTTTTAATTTTTTAAGCAGTTTGTAAATCCATATTACTGCAAGTACAAGTATTAGACCATAGATTAGAGTAGATTCAAGTGTGTAGTATTTGCATAAAGGTGTTACAAATTTTTCAGTAAACCACTCTGTTATCATAATAAAGAATTATGTTTCTAGTAATTAAACCTTTCACTCCAGTTGAGGGTAAAGAAGATATATAAGATGAATAAACCATATAAAATATTGGTGAAAAGAATGGAAGTGAAAGAAATATTATTGCTTGCTACAATCTTAATGATATTTATAGTTTTAGTAATTTCGTTTGTGAAGTGATTTATATGAAAAAGGAAGACTTGATACTAGCAATTGCATTCGCGATAGCGACAATTCTATTTTTATGGTATATTTTTGGAAAATCACCAACCCTCGAACAAGTGATTCTTGGCGCCACTTTGTTAAATTCTGGATGGATATATTCGATGAATTCAAAATTCAGAGAACATATCGGTGAACATCGTGGTTATAGTAAAGCTAAACATAGTTCTGAATAGAATCAAAGCAGTTTTAATTTATTAGTTATTTTATCTATTTTTTCATCTGAATCAGGTCCGATACCGACAGCTGTTTTTGATGGTTCTTTAAGTTGCGTTAATCCAGCATCTGTTATTATTTCACATGTTAATTTTTCACGTTTAGCAGCCTTGAAAATATCAATTAGTTCTTTTTCTGTTTTAACTTTTAAAACTATTTTTTTCATTCCAGAAGATATCCAATTTTCTCTTTTCTGTGAGTTCGCGTTTAGGAAAGAAGCAATACTTGCATGGCAACCCTGAGAAACCAGTTTACCCTTTTCCATACCCAAATCTGTCCTTAAAATGATAGCTTGCTTCATAACAATACTTTCAAATACCACTATAAATAATTATATTCTATGCTTCATATGATAGATAAGAAGACTCGGATAAGGAGTAAATTACTTGCGCCGTTTGTAATTAACATTAATCCGAATATAATATCACTTTTATCTTTGATTGCAGCAATTTTGGGTGGGATGTATTTTTATTATAATTTGATTTCATATGCAGTTTTATTTGTTTTCTTGAATGGATTTTTTGACGCACTAGATGGTGAAATTGCTAGAAAACGCGGAGCAAGCGTTCTTGGGGATTTCTTAGATCATACATTTGATAGATTATCAGACGTTGCTATACTATTGGGTATAACTTTAGGAGGATATGTACCAGAACAGCTTGGATTCTTTTTAATAATAATTACGTTACTAGTTTCATATCTAGGTACAGAAGCACAAGCATTAACAAAGGGTAGACTATATGCAGGACTTTTGGGAAGAGCAGAACGATTAGTATTGATAATGATATTTGGAATATTACAATTGGTTTATGGTGGTAATATGATTTATGACGGGATTCTTATTTTAATTGCATTTTCTATTATTACATTTATTCAAAGATTTGTTAAAATATACAGGGATCTTAAATGATAGATGTTGCATCGTTTATAGCATGGGCGAATCAAACGATTGTGGTATTTGGTTATTTTGGTATAATTATTGTTGCATTTGTATCTTCAGTTTCTGTTGTGTTGCCAACTTTTCCACTATCAGCAATAGTTGTTTTTGCAGTCGCAATGAAAATGCATCCAATTATTATTGCCATATGCGCAGGATTTGGATCAGCTACTGGTGAGCTAACAGGTTATTTAATCGGAATGGGTGGAAAGAAAACAATTTTAAAAAAATATAAGAATAAGATTCAAAAATTAGAAAAAATGTTTGAAAAATATAGAGGCGGTGTTGTTATTTTTTTCTTTTCATTCTTACCAATCGTTCCAATAGATGTCATGGGGGTATTTGCTGGAACAGTTGGTTATGGTGTTAAGAAATTCTATATTGCCTGTTTAGCTGGTAAGATATGTAGATATTTGTTAATTGTTACAATGACTTATTATGGAATAGGCGTGGCTTCAAGCTATTTTGGTTTTATTTTTTAGAATTCGATGTTTAACTGATCTTCCATATTTTTTTATACTTATTATAGCTACATCTTTAATTGGTGTATACATACCAAATATAGTTATTTTATTTTTTCGTATTGCTTCTATTGGATCTCCTTCACAAGACACACCGGCGTTTCCAACATTTTTATAATAATGTGCATCGCTACCTGCAGTAAACGGCTTATGATTTTTTATAGCTAATTTTCTAGCTTTTAAATTTTGAAATGATCTACAACTTCCTGCGTTAAACACTTCGATTGCATCAGCTTTCACAGCTTTTTCTTTAAGACATTCTCTAAGACCGAATTCGCCGTATGGATGTGGTGCTACAGCTAATCCATTAAGTGCATGAATTTTTTCTATAGTTGTTTCGAGCGTAAGACCATCTGGAATATTTTCTCTAATTCCTAATGCGAGAAGATCACCGGATAATGTTCTAATTTCCATACCAGTTATTATTTTAAAATCTAATTTATGAGTTTTAACATATTCCTCACCAACTAAACTACCTTTAACAGTTTGGTGATCTGTTATTGCTATTCCACCAAGTCCACGTTTAATAGCAGCATTAATCATCTCAGCAGGTGTGTTAAGTGCATCTCTACCCCAGAAGTGGTGTAGGCTGTATGTTGTATGAGTATGAAGATCAAATCGCATTTTTACCACGGCTCTCTTTTTATTTTTAATGCATATCCAATTATCGAAGCACCACGATGAATTAGAAATGTCATGATGAACATCCAGACAACCATTATGGTTGTGTAATTTACAAACATGAAAGTGAATAGTAACACACCTATTATGAAATCTAACTGATCGAAGAACATGAAGTTTTGTCCTCTTTTCATTCCAAGTCTTCTTTTGAAGAAACTTTTAATCAAATCGCCCATTAATGCTCCAAATGGTATCAAGAAAGCGATTAATGCATTCATTATTGGTAATGATACACCATATTGATTGGCATATAGACTAAGACTTGGGAATAAAACTGTTTCAGCTAATCCGACTAGAAATCCAGCCATTACACCTAAAGTAAGTCCTTCCCAAGTTTTTCCATCTCCAAATATTCTGTTTCCTTTGTATGATTTTCCAAAATCAATAGGATGACTTTCAATACCATATACTCTTACGAATGTAGGGAAACAATTTGCAGCATATGCTGGAAATAATATCCAGAAGGCTCTAATAAATTCCGCCAATAATAAAAATAACATAAAATTATTGCGAGACTATCCTTATTAATCTTTCCTCTTAAGGAAACCTTTAAATACCTTTAACCGCAATTAAATTTACACGTGATAGAATGGTACTAAAATGTTCAACATGCGGAGTAAACTTAATAGGGCAAAGTAAGTTTGTAAAATTTCAGTGCCCAAACTGTTCTGAAACAACTATAATTCGATGTTATCAGTGTAAAAAGAACGCAAATCCATATGAATGCGAAAAATGTAAATTTAGAGGACCTTAAGTGATTATTTATGGGTAATGTATTAATCTCAATTAAAATTATGCCAACTTCTGTTGAAATAAACTTAGAAGATGTTGTTACTAAAATTAAAGAAAATGTAGAACTTAAAGATTATAAAATAGAACCAATGGCTTTTGGATTAAAATGTTTAAGAATACTTGTCCTAACTCCAGATAAGGGAGGAACAGATGAAATAGAAGGACTGATTAATGCGATAGATGGCGTTGAATCAGTTGAAGTTGAAAACGTAACCTTATCTTAATACTCATCAAAGAAAATGGAAATGATAGGCATGAAAGGAATTAGAATTTGCAGAAATGGTAAACCATGGGGTCATAATAGAAATTATCATAACCCAGAATATATAAGAAAACAAAGAGAAACACATCTTGGAATCAAAAATGGGAACTGGAAAGGCGGAATAACAAAACAACATATGGAGAAATATGCAACGCGAAGCGATTATCTTTTTTCTGCTGAAAATATGAATAGAATTCGTGTTACAGGAATGAGGAGTAAGAAAGGTATGGATAATCCGATGTTTGGTAGAAAACATTCTGAAGGAACCAGATTACTGATGAGTCAAAAGAAAATTGGAATATTTGATGGTCCTGGAAATCCAAATTGGTGCGGGGGCATATCGTTTGAACCTTATGGCCAAGAGTTTGATGATCAGTTAAAGGAACAGGTTCGAAAAAGAGATAATCATAAATGTCAATTATGTTTTATTCATCAAAATGAAATGAGAAATCGTACTAATAGATCATATAAGTTAATCGTACATCATATTGATTATGACAAAACAAATAACACACCCGAGAATTTAATTTCGTTGTGCAGAAAATGTCATATTAAAACAAACTATAAAAGACAAAAATGGACTATACATCTAAAAGATAAAATAAACGGAGGTTTTACACGTGGTAGAGTTTGAAACAAAAGAAGTAAAAGAAATAAAATTCGGAAATAACAAGTTTTTGGAAGTAGCTTTGAAAACAGCAAAAACAGACGAAGGTCAATCAGATTTCGTCTCGATTTCTAAAGGATTCATGACACAAACAGGAGAAAAAAGATTCAAGAATTCATTAGGATTCCCAGCTGAATCAGAGATAAGAGATAGACTTGTAGAAGCTTTGCAAGGCATTCTTTAAGATTTGAGAAAGTAGGAAATTAACCTCCTACTTCGATTTTATTTTTTCATTTGAAATGTACCTTTGCAAATAGAACATCCCTGCGGGCTATTACACTTTATACATACAATTGCACCACAACGATTGCATGTCTGTGTTCCGATTCCACCACATGCTTTACAGATACCGAATCTCATGTAATCACAATCCTTAATAAGTTTACGATATTTATATAATTTACTGAAACAGATGATGATTATGAAAGAACTTAGTAAGACTAGATCATTATGTCCCGAGTGTTTGAAAACTTTAGATGCTACTATATTTGAAGAAGATAATAAAGTTTTTATTACTAAGACTTGTCCAGAACACGGCGAGTGCACGGAAGTATACTGGGAAGATGCTGAGATGTATAAGAAAGCACAGAAATGGGCACGAGACGGTAAAGGGATTTCAAACCCAAATATAGAAATGACTAAAGAATGCCCTGGAAGTTGTGGTCTTTGTAAAAATCATAAATCTCATACTTGTTTAGGTAATGTTGTTATTACAAATCGTTGTGATTTAGCATGTTGGTATTGCTTTTTTTTCGCATCAAAAATGGGTTATGTTTATGAACCTACTAAAGATCAGATAAGAGCTATGTTGAAAAATATGCGAGGAGAAGGACCAGTTGGTTGCAAAGCTGTACAATTTACTGGAGGAAATCCAGAGGTAAGAGAAGATTTAATTGATATAATTAAAATTGCAAAAGAAGAAGGGTATAGACACATACAACCAAATATTAATGGAACATACAAATTATGGAAAGATCCTGAATTTGCTAAGCAAATGAAAGAAGCTGGTGCAAATACAATTTATCTTTCTTTCGATGGAACTAATCCTAAAACAAATCCTAAAAATCATTGGGAAGTTCCATTTGCTATTGAAAATTGTAGAAAAGTAAAACTTGGAATTACTTTAGTTCCAACTGTCATCAAAGGAACAAATGATCAAGATGTTGGAAATATTGTCAAATTTGGTTTGAATAATATTGATATTGTAAGAGCAATTAATTTTCAACCAGTTTCATTGGTTGGTAGAATTTCTAAAGCAGACAGAGAAAAGATGAGAATAACAATACCAACTCTGATAAAAAATATTGAAAAACAAACAGACGGTATGATTGTTAAAGAAGATTGGTATCCTATTCCTATAGTTTCAGGCGTTACTAGAATAGTAGAAGCACTATTTGGTAAACCACAGTATCAATTAAGTTCTCACTTTGCTTGTGGTATGTCTACATTTGTATACAAACAAGGCGATGAAGTTATTCCATTTCCAAGATTTGTTGACGTTGAAGGATTAATGACATATTTTAATGAAAAGGCAGATCAGATAGAATCTGGACAAAACAGATTACTAACAGGCGCAAAAATAGCTGCAAGTCTTGGAAAATATATTGATAAAGACAAACAGCCAAAGGATTTAAATCTTTCAAAAATATTTGCAGATATTATTTTAAACAAAGGAAGTTACGCATCAATGCGTGTGTTAATGCACAAGATTCAGATGATGGGAATCATGCATTTCCAAGATTTGTATAATTACGATATTGAACGAACGAAAAGATGTGTTATACATTATGCTCAACCTGATGGAACCATCGTACCGTTTTGCGCATTTAATGTAATACCAGAATGGTATCGTGATAAAGTACAAAGAAAATATTCTATAAGTATACCAGAATGGGAAGCAAAAACTGGAAAGAAATTAGATGAGATTTTATATAAACGAGATGTGAAAAAACTGGAAGCAGATCCAATTTACAAGAAAGCATATCAAGGATTCATTTAAATCCTTTTCTGTTCTATTATAATTATGTCAAGTTACCTGAAAGCAATGGTGTTAACAAAAGAATTAGAAGAAAGATCAAAAGCTGAAGCAAGAGCAAAAAAAGAAGAAATGATTCAGTCGCCATCAGAATCATTTTTATATTCTTTACATACTTCAGGTACGAGTGTTGCAGACTGCCAGCTGTGTGGTAGAGTATATTTTGCAGAACATAATGCTGGATATGAAGAAGGAGAACTTGAGAAATTAAAAGAAAACGCTAAAAAATACCCAACTAAGTATATAGACGTTAATGATGAATTTATTTCAATTGTGAGTATTGGCGGTAAATAGGCTGTAGTCGATTGCGAGTGTCACGGACTTAGAGTATATGAAGATTTTATCTTAAATGAGAAGAATTTAATAGTAGACTATTTATCTAGATTGAATAGGGAAGGAGCCAAGCTAGAAGTAAAACGAAAAGAAGAAAAGAAAAAACTAAAGAAACTTTCTAAATAAAGGTTTAAATCTCTTTCAAACCAATTAAATTATAGTTGTTACTGTAAAGATAAATAACGAGGCAATTTAATGAGCTTATCAGAATTTAAAAAATCCATGCGAATATTATTTGGTAATCACGAGGACATTAGAATGGATTTAATAATGGATTACTGCACACTTTGTTATAATTCTAAAAATTCAGTTGATCCGAAAGAATACGCTAATTCTCTTATGTATAAAGCAAGGGTGCTGGATAATTTAGATGAGACAATTGCCAGTCATAAAGATGGAGAAATTCCAAGAAAGGTCTGCATAACATTTAGAAATTATTGTACTGCATCAGTTTGTGATGAAGCAAGAAAGGTTTTGAAACCTGTTGCATCTGATATAAGAGATAATCATTATTTTGACTGAAAAGAAATAAAATTATTTCTTAGGTAGTTCTTTCACCAATTCCTTAAATTGCGTCTTTGAGAAGCATTTAAATCCTTTGATATTAATATAATTATTATGTATGAAGAAGACAGATATTCAATGCGAGCGCTGGTTTTGTTATATATGGCAAATAAACAAGGTGAAGTTGAAAATTCACAAATGAAAAGGGAATTAAAACAAATTACTGATTGTTGCGGAAAGAACGGTTTATACATATCTCTTGATTTTATAGAACTTGGAAATGATGATTTGTACAGTAAACCATTTAATTATATTATGGGCAAATTGACCGATTTGGAGTATGTCAAAATGTATTATGGTGATGGTAAAATTGCATATGAAATAAATGAAAACGTGGCTAAAGAACTTTCAGATCGAAATTCTGTCTTTCTTAGAGAATTTTCTGAAAATGAGCTAAACATTTTACAGGACGCAGTTCACTCGGTTAAGTAGATGTTATTCATTTAAATTATGGAATGTAAATATCTTATAATTATTAATAAATTGTGTAATCTAACTTTATATTATTCTACCCACATATAATCAACATGGTAAAACAGTTCATGGGAGTGCGCATTGAGAAAAAACCTCTAATATTTAGAAATGAAAATAGAGTTTCCTTTGATACCATGATATTTATTGATTTGATATTAACAGAAGATATTAAATTGAAATTATTATCTGATTGGAAAAATAATGCTAAAAATACTAAATTTTTTATATCAGAAAAAGTCATAAAAGAGACTACTGGTGTTTTAATTAATAAAAATTTTAGCCCTTATTATGGTGATCCTACAGCTGTTAAAGAAGCAATTAATAAGATTATTAAAGAATTAAGTATTAAAAAACTAAATTATGATAAAAAAATAGATAATAAATCAGGATATCAATTATTTTGTGAATATGAAGAAAGATATCCAGAAGAATGCCATATTCAAGATGCAAGAATCGTAGCTCATTTGAGAAGAGAACAAATCAATGTTGTATATTCAATAGAAAAACGATTTAGAAGACTTGCTCAGATTGCTGAGATAGAAGCTAGAAAATCAATTATGGATAAATTTGATCAAATATCTCAATAGCCTTTTCTTTATTACCATTAGCTTTTTTCAATGATTCTTTCCAAGCTTTTACTCTTTCTTCCTTTATTGCTTCATGTATCTTTTTTTGAGGTTTTATAGCTATAGATGATAATATTTCAAATTCCATAAGTTCTTTTTCACATTCGATAGTTTTTTTTAATTTACTTTCAATCTCAGAAAACCTAGTCTCAACTTGTTTATTAACAAAGCTAGGAATATTTTGAATCATATCTGCTTTCATAAATATGATTTTATATCCAATGCTTATAAACGTTGCGGTTTGGATATGCTCTTTTTACTTGTTAGAACCGAATCTTGATTTTCAAAATAGGTTAGAATATCATTTTTCAACATTTCATCAATCCGCGCGTCTTTGAGAAGCATTTAAATCTCGCGAATTATAATAATAATTATGGTCGAAATAGTAAATCCAATAACAAAGAAACATTTGATATTGCTTACCTACAAAGTTATGAACGGAGTAGATTATGATGAAATGCATAGAGCTGTTAAGGGCTTTCAAGACGTTTTAGAAAAAAGATACGGAAAAACATTAGGATACAAATTTCAGGATTTATCAATATACAAATATTGGGACAACCAATTTCAGATGGATATAGAAGCGTTTGAGTTCATCGATGGTGTTGTTGTAAAAGAGGATATTCAAATTCCTGGAAGTTCAGAATATAATTTTGATTTAAAGTTGAGTGATATGGGAGTAGATATATGTGAAATTTTGTCAAGCCCACACTTGAAGAGAGAATTTAATGATAAAAGAATAACAAAGAAATTGTTAAGGGAATTAAAGAAAATTAAAAAAGAAATCGCATCATAATCTCGTGTTTGAGAAGCATTTAAATCCTTTTCTGTTCTATTATAATTAGTGATAAAATGTCTGAACAAAGAGATTATGGAACACCAGAAAATCCTAATTTAGAAAATATAACAATAGAACTTATTCATTCTGTTAACGAATATCAAAGATTATTACCAAATGTTATTCTTGATATTGAACAAGTTGGTAAAATAGATCCAATGTATCTAACACCAGATAAACCAAATACTGCAAGAAAAGTTATACCTGTAAGAGAAAGAATTGTTAGTAGAGGCGGATCAGAAATGGGAGATAAGATTGGAGATATATATGCTATACTATTTAGACTTGGGGACGGAACAGGAGATCAAAATACATACAAAGTAGATGAGCTTGACTTACCAACAAATTATTTTGGTTTTGATAATGATAACAAGGTAGGACTTCTTCCAAGAAAGAAAGATTGTATAATGGAAGCATTTTTTCCATTCTTCTCTATTGCGAACAATCAAATTTATAGAAATTTAACATCGCTTACCGAATTAACAGTTGATGATATTGAAAATCCAGAAGTTGTTGTCAAAACAGCTACACTTGGAACAGAAT
The DNA here is from genome assembly GCA_018901755.1 of Nanobdellota archaeon. Lineage (GTDB taxonomy): Archaea > Aenigmatarchaeota > Aenigmatarchaeia > Aenigmatarchaeales > Aenigmatarchaeaceae > JAHIDZ01. The sequence goes on from JAHIDZ010000015.1 coordinate 27,999, forward strand.
ACCATGCTTATGGTTGTAAGATGCGTGCATTAAAAAACAGTCCGCCTGAAAAAATAGAACCAAAAATACAATTAACATGTGGTTATTCAAGAAACGGTGAAAGATTTGGAGATCCACATTCAATTGTTCATAATGTAAGTGGTTTAGGATGGCCAGATATCATGCAAGTAGTTGGTTTTTTATCAATTGATGAACCAAATCCTTATTTTGCTAGAAAAATAGATCAAGTAGCTTCTGTTCCAGAAGATCTTTGGACAAAGTTTAAATAAAATGTGGGGAACTACACCTTTTAGTATCGTTAACCCCGATATATTTAAGATTGGATTTAAATCTTTTTCTATGCTATTATAATTATGTCAGACACTGGAGTTGCAATAGGAAAAATATCTAAAAGAAATGGAAGTAAAGTTAAATTACCGAGATCATATATCAGACTTGCTAGTCTTGGTTGTTGTTTAAGTTTTGATATATATGATAAAAGAGTAGTTGCACATACATATGAAGAAGATAATGATTTTATTTAGATTTCTAAAGCCAAAAGAGCAACCATTATTCCAATACCAAGTAACATTGCTAATAGTTGTATCAATGATTTTATTGGTTTAGTTTCTTTGTGAAGTTCTGGTATTAAATCTGTTCCTGCTATGTAAATGAAACCACCAGCTGCTACTGGTAATAGCATTTGTTCTAAACCAGCAATCATGTTTCCAAAAATTAATGTTAGTATTACGCCCAATAAAGCTGCTAATGCTGTCGCAAAATTCATTAATAGTGCTTTACGTTTTGAATAACCAGCATGAATCAGAATTCCGAAATCTCCAATCTCTTGAGGTATCTCGTGAAGCAAAATAGCTATTGTAGTTGATACTCCTAATGGAATGCTAACCATGTAACTTCCAGCAATAAGAGTTCCGTCAATAAAATTATGCACACCATCTCCAATTATATTCATCATACCGACTGGATGAGGATGATCTTTAGATGTTGGTACGTGACAATGTCGCCATGATATGAATTTTTCAAGAATGAAAAATAAGAATATTCCAGATAAGAATAATAAAGATGATTTTAAACCGAAACCAAGAGTTTCTCCAACTTCAGGTATTAGATGAATGAACGCATCACCAAGTAAAGCACCGACTGCAAAGCTTACTAAGAAGCTAAGAATCTCATTTAATTTTTCTGTTCTCATGAAAATTGTAAATACACCAACTAAAGATATAGCGCTAACTAAAAGCACACTTGCTATTGCATAGACGATTTCAAGCATAGAAAGTATGGTATTTGATTATTTATATTCTATGTATTATAATTAGTTTTATGAAGAAGACATCTTTTCCAGTTGAGGAAATTAGTCCAGATTATGTTTCCAATTTAGAAAAATATACGATATTTGGAGAAAAGAATTTGGAAGAAGAGAGAAAGAAACGGTTAGGAAAAGCTATAAAATTTACAGACGAATTATTGAAGAAATATGGTAAAGTTATAAAGTCTGTGATAATCTGGGGATCTATACTTAGAAAAGAGCAAACATTTGGCCCGAAATCAGATATAGATTTTTTAATTCTTATTGATGATACTTCGTTTAAAGTTACAAATGATTTTCGAAATTCATTAAATCAAGAAATTCGTGTTTTGGCTAAAAAAGTATATAAAAATATATCAGTTCAACCAGTTTGGACAATAACTGAATTTTGGGATCAGGTAAGACAACAAACTCCGTTAACATATTCAATGCTACAAGAAGGTTGGGCATTATATGATACAGGATTCTTTATACCGATGAAAAAACTTTATGCTTTAGGTAGAATGCCGGCTACATCAGAAGCAGCCATTAAAAAGATGGATCCAGTTGAACGAAGATTGGCAAGAGCTAGGGAATCGAAAGCGATGATTGTTTTTGATGATATTTTTTATGCAATGGTAGAATCTGCTCAAAGTGTTTTAATGTTTGTTGGTGTAGATGTTGGTAGTGTGAGACTGACACCAAAAGTAATGAGAGAAAAGTTAACAACAGAAGGATTACTGGAAAATAAATGGGCAGATGAATTAGATAATGTAATAAAATTTCATAAAGCAGTCGAACACGGTGAGATAAAATATATTACTGGTAAAGAATTTGATAAATGGATAGAACGCGGAGAAAAGTTTGTAAAGAGAATGAAGAAATTATTAAAGGAGCTTGCGAAAAAGAAGTGATTTCATGGGAGTTAATATAAAACAGTTGATAACAACAAAGGAAATTGATTTAAGTTATCTAAAGGGCAGAACGATTGGTATAGACGCATTTAATTGGATATATCAATTTTTAAGCATTATACGCGACCGTGAAACAGGCGAACCGTTAAAAGATAGCAAAGGAAGAGTGACAAGCCATTTAAGCGGCATTCTTTACAGAAACACTAAATTAATTGAAGCTGGAATAAAGGTATGTTATATATTTGACGGAGTCGCGCCAGAATTTAAGTCTGCAACAGCTATGGAAAGAAGACTGATAAGACAGGAAGCAAAAATAAAATGGGGGGAAGCGGTAGAAAGTGGCGATAGAGTAGAGGCACTTAAAGCGGCAAAGAGGTCAACTCAAATAACAGAAGAAATAATAGAAACTTCAAAGGAATTATTAGGATACATGGGTATTCCGGTCATACAGGCTCCATCAGAAGGAGAAGCGACTTGCGCGTATTTATGTAAAAAAGGAAAAATATGGGCAGGCGCATCGCAGGATACTGATAATCTATTATTTGGATCTCCAAGACTTGTCAGAAATTTATCTATTACTGGAAAACGTAGGATGCCTAGAACAGGAGCGTTCTATGAATTAAAACCAGAATTAATAGAATTGGAACAACTTCTTAAATCGCTGGGAATAAATCAGGATCAGTTAATTATATTGAGTATGCTGGTTGGTACGGATTTCAATCCAGGCATACAAAAAATTGGACCAAAAAGTGCATTAAAACTAGTTAATGAGAACAAAACACTAGATAAGGTTCTTGGGAAAGTTAATTGGGATTCTCAGTTTGAAGATAAAATTATTCCAGCTGAGGAAATTTTTAACTTCTTTAAAAATCCGCCAGTTAGCGATGTTAATATAGAGCCAAAAGAATTGCAGCCAGATAAGATAATGAAGATGATGGTTGATGAGCATGAGTTTTCACAGGAAAGAATACAGAAAGTTATTGACACATTAAAGAAAACAAGCGGAACGAACGCTTTAACGAAGTGGTTAAAATGAATATAAAAGAAGCAATGGAATTAAAAGAATTAGTTACATTCATACCAAATAAACATGAACCAATACACAATTGGTATTATTATAAAGAAGGTTATTCGAAAGCGTTTGTTGAATTGATGATTAAAAAATTTAATATTCAGAAGAATCATGTTGTCTTAGATCCATTTTGTGGAATTGGAACAACTAATTTGACATGTAAACAAAATGGAATAAAATCAATTGGTTTCGACGTCTCGCCGTTATGTACTTTCGTATCGCGAGTTAAAACAACTGATTATGATTTAGAAGATCTAGAAAAAAAAGTTAAACAGATATTGGGTTTGAAATTTGAAAAACCAGAATATTTACCGAAAGACGAATGGTTGAGGAGATCATTTAATAGATATGTTCTAGAAGATATTATGTTTTACAAGAAAAATATATTCCAAATTGATGATGGAAAAGCAATGCATTTTCTTTTACTTGGTTTGATGGATAGCGCAATGTCATGTTCTTACGCTTACAAAGACGGCGCGCTTGTTCGGATTCAGAAGAAACATGTACCGCCATTAGGAAAGTTTTTTAAATATAAAATGAAGAAGATGTTAAAAGATTTAGAAAAAACAAATGTACCGAATGTAGAAACAAAAATAGAATTAGGTGATGCACGTGACTTAGCGGTTTGTGATGACGGAGTAGATTTCATAATAACCTCACCACCATATTTGAACAAAATAGAATATACAAAAATTTATAGAACAGAATACGCACTATTCTTCCAGCAACCTAAAACACAAATTCGTTCATTCATAGAAGAGGGCGAAGATGCATATTTTAGAGATATGAGAAAGTGTTTAGAAAATTTTAAGCGTGTGTGCAAAGGACAGATGGCTATAGTTATTGGTGGTGGTTGTTTTCCAGATCATGTTACTTTAGTAGATGAGAAAATTGGAGAAATTGCTGAAGACATTGGTTTGAAAGTTAAAGAAATTTTAGTTGCTAGAAATTCATGGTGTACTAAAGCTAGAACTGTTAAAGTTGGACAGATTAGAGAGAGTGTTGTTATTTTAGAGTAGATTTCTTTTCTTCGAATCCATATTTACCCATCAATGGAACAAAGTTAAAGTATCCAATAGAAACTTTATCATATTTTGTTTTAGTTCGTTTTGTTATTACAAACATTTCTTGAGAATAATAGTCACCTAAAGGAATAACCATTATACCACCAACTTTTAATTGATCTAAAAGCGGTTTAGGAATTTCTGGGCATGCAGCTGTAATTATTATTTTATTATATGGTGCGTATTTTTTCAATCCGTTGGATCCATCACCTTCTGAAATCTTAACATTTTTTATTCTAAGTTCTTTCAGATTTTCTTTAGCTTGATTCACTAAGCTACGTATTCTTTCAATCGTGTAAACATTCTTTTTAGTTAATTTAGAAAGTATAGCAGATTGCCACCCAGAACCAGTTCCTATTTCAAGTATTTTATCAGTTGATTTAACTTTTAATGCTTCAGTCATTATGACAACTGTTGTAGGTTGTGAAATTGTTTGTCTGTGTCCGATAGAAATAGGAACATCTTTGTAGGCAAATCCTTTTAGTGCGCCTGAAACAAACTTCTCTCTAGGTAAATCTAGTAAAGCTTTTTCTAATTCTGGTGATTTTAGGTATCCTTTTTGCTTAATATCAAAAATCATCTTCCGATTATCGTAAGACATAAATATAATATATACCCCTGCTATATTTATTTTATGCTTTCAAGGCTAATTAAAGACATAAAGACCATGGATTATCAGGGTGCTAATCAGATAGCTATTGCGTCATTAGAATATCTTAAGAAAACTAAACTTAAAGATTTTGAGAAAGTTTCTAAGCAGCTTGAAGCAGCAAGACCTACTGCTGTTGTTTTACATAATTGTCTTGAAGTTATAAGAAAAGACAAATCAATCAATACAATAAATAAATTAATTAATCAGATTAAACGAGCAAGAAATCAGATTGGTGAAAAGGGCTCTAAGTTAATAAAAAATAATTCTAAAATTATGACACACTGTCATTCAGGTGATGCATTATCTATAATAAAAGAAGTTGCTAAGACGAAACGAATAGAAGTTTATGCTACAGAGACAGAACCAAAACATCAGGGAATAATTACAGCTAAAGAACTACACGCACTTGGAATTAAAGTTACAGTTATAGAAGATCCAGCTGCTGCATATTTCATGAAAGATATGGATTATGTTATTGTTGGATGCGATGCGATAAGGAAAGAAGGTGTAGCAAATAAGATTGGAACTTATAATTTAGCGATACTTGCTAAGAAATTCAAGAAATCATTTTACATGGCTGGAAATACTTTGAAGTTAGATAATCGAAAGAAGTTTGAAATTGAAGAGAGACCGGTTAAGGAAGTTTATGCTGGCAAGCTGAAAGGAATTAAAGTTCGTAATCCAGCATTCGATGTAACAACTTATGATTTGATTACACGTGTGATAACAGAGAAAGGCGTTATGACACCAGCTAATGTGAAGAGACTTCTGCGGTAACTTTATAAATTATGAAAACAACTTCATTTATATGAAAACAACTTCGCACATATGGAACAATGAGACAGCATTTAAGTTAGTAGAAGTTTTTCTTAAAAATCCGACCAAAGAAATGTATGAATCTGAAGTTAGAAAGATGTCAGGCCTGAGCCTTGGCTCTGCGAACAAATACATGAAAGAGATTGTTAAGGAAGATGTTGTAGCCCGGACAAAGAGAGGGAAAATGAATTTTTATAGATTAAATAGAGACAGCCAGATTGTGAAACAGATAAAGAAAACATACAGCCTTTCTCTGGATATGGTTAAGGAACTGACAGCTGTCGCGAAAAATCTAAGCGTGAAAATATATTTATTTGGATCTGTTGCGAGAGGAGAAGATACTGAGGACAGTGATTGGGATTTATTAATAATCAGCGATAAAGATATTAATAGTGTTGAACCTGGAATATTTAGAATAAAAAGAAAGTTTGGCGCGAATTTAAAATATCTGATGTTCAAGCAAAGTGATTGGATAAAAGTGTCCAAGAATGATCCGGCGTTTTACGAGAGAGTTGAAAAAGATAAGATAGAGCTGATATGATGGATATAAAAGAATGCCTTGAAAAGAGATATTTAGAAAAGATAAAAATCGACGAGAAACTCGTGCTTAAAGAGATAAATGAAGCTGAAAGCGATTTAGATAAAGCCAAGGATGATCTTGAAGACAAGGATTTCAAGTGGTCGATAATCAAGGCATATTATTCTATGTTTCATGCTGGCAAAGCTGTGCTTTTTGCGTTAGGATACAAGGAGAGAAAACATGTGGCTGTGCAGATAGTTCTTGAAGATTTATCAAAGCAGGGAAAACTTGAAGATATATACACTCAGTATTTATCGTCAGGTGAAGAATGCAGAGAAGGGGCTGATTATAGATACACGTATTCAGAAGACATCGCCCAGGAAATGATTGAGAACGCTGAAAAGTTTTTAAAGCGGTTAAAAGAATTATTAAAGAGGTTGTTGAAATGAAGATCAGTAAAAGAAATCGTAAAAATTGGGACTTTCATATAAAAGCAAGAGCAATACTTGCTGTTTATACAGTGGTAATGTTGATAGTATTTTTAGGATTAGACTATGAGATTAAATTAAGTAATGTACTCATAATTATAGTTCCATTTTTAATCATTTTGATATATCTTGGTTTTAAATTTTTAGAAGAGGCGAAGAAAAAATGATATTTAAAAATATAATCCAAAAAGTTCACTTAAGTACAAAACAAAGTCTGTTGGTGCAGAAAGTATAGAACTTGAAATAATGAAGCAGGCGGTTTCATTAATTGTAGCTGCATTTGGATTTGTTGCTAAGTTAGAACATAGAAAATCTAAACTTGGGAGGGGTATGAAATGAAATATGAAGATTATTTTAATCCAAAATACAAACCAAAGAAGTCTGACATAATATGTACATTCAGATTAAATCCTTGTAATAAAAAATCAGCAGGAGCGGTTGCGGCAGAGTCATCGACAGGCACATGGACTACATTAACAACATCAACTGAAAAAAGAATGTTAGATCTTGGTGCAAAAGTTATTTCTATCAAAGGCAATTTGATTAAAATTGCTTATTCTATCGAATTGTTTGAAAAAGGAAATATGCCGCAGATATTTTCAAGCATAGCTGGAAATGTTTTCAATATGAAAGAAGTTAAGACATTAAGATTAGAGTGGATAGATTGGTCAGATACAATGATTAATTCTTTTTATGGACCAAAGTTTGGAGTGCACGGAATTAGAAAGATGTTACGTGTTCCTAAGAGACCGTTATGTGGAACAATAATAAAACCAAAACTTGGATTGAATGCAAGCGAACATGCACAGGTTGCGTATAGAGCTTGGGTTGGAGGAGTTGATATTGTTAAAGATGATGAGAATCTTACACATCAGCCATTTAATCATTTTGATAAAAGAATCAGAGAAACTTTGAAACAGAGAGATTACGCTGAGAAAGTAACAGGTGAAAAGAAAATATACATGGCTAATGTAACAGCTGAAGCAAATGAAATGATAAAACGTGCGAAGTTTGTTAAATCATGTGGCGGAGAATATGTCATGGTTGATATTTTAACAGTTGGTTGGTCTGGATTACAGACGTTACGTAAAGCTAATTTAGGTTTAGTAATTCATGCGCATAGAGCAATGCACGGTGCACTGACGAGAAATAAACAACATGGAATAGCAATGCCACCAATTGCAGATGCAGCAAGACTAATTGGTGTAGATCAGATACATATTGGAACAGCTGTTGGTAAGATGGATGAAACTCCAGAAGAAGTAATCACTCTGAAAAATAGAGTTGAAGGAAAATTAGGAAAAGCTAAACCAGTATTTGCAGTTTGTTCAGGTGGTTTACATCCAGGACATGTATCTAAGCTAGTGAAGATGCTTGGAAATGATATTATAATTCAATGTGGTGGTGGAGTTCATGGCCATCCTCGCGGAACTAAGGCTGGAGCCACAGCGTTAAGACAGGCTATAGATGCAACAATGAAAGACATATCATTAAAGGATTATGCTAAAAATCATTTGGAATTAAAATTAGCTTTAAATAAATGGGGGACAATTTAAGAATAAAGTGATGTTATGGACGAAGGAAAGAAAAAATTATTTAAAATACCTAAGTTAACAAAATGGGATAAAATATCTTTAACAATTGTTTTGATATTTGTAATTTTATTAGCAATACCAGTGTACAAAGACAAGAACGGTTGCGAAGTAGCTAGACCTGGATACACATGCGAGTCAGCTAAAACTGTTATGATTGAACACTGTACATATTGGGGTAAATATAATTGCGATACAAGTTCTGATGTAAGTTTACCGCAGGTAGAATGGTATATTAAAAATCTTTGTGAAATACATAATCAAAATCATAATGCTGGGTTGAATTGTGAAAATTTGAAATCTGCATGCAATATAATTTCTGAGCAAATATTATGCCCGGTGGTATAAGTTATGAAACTAAGAGCAAGACCAATTGATCTTGAAGCAGGCGGTAAAAGCATAGTTATTTTACATAAAGATGATGCTGGATTTTTAGGATTACATTCTCTAGAGAGAGTAAAGCTTATTCACAAAGGACAAACGTTGACAGCTATAATAGACATTACAGAGAAATTTACAAGTCCTGGTGAGATGGTTGTTAATTATGAAGTTACTTCGAAATTAAATTTAAATCTTGGAGATTCGATTGAAGTTCAACATGTTAGTAATCCGATATCTGTAGGTTATGTTAAAGAAAAGATACGCGGTTTTCCGCTTAATTATTATAAGTATAAAGAAATTGTAAAAGATGTAGTTGCTAACAATTTATCTGATATAGAAATGACAGGTTTCGTCTCGGCGTTAGATGCACGTGGAATAACAATGGAAGAAGCATATTTCTTATCTAAAGCAATGATTGATACTGGTAAGATATTAAAGATAAAAGGAAAAATAATTTGTGATAAACATTCTATCGGTGGAATACCTGGCGACAAAACAAGTTTGTTAGTTGTGCCAATAGTTGCAGCTGCAGGATTAATAATTCCAAAATCATCTTCACGAGCTATAACTTCGCCAGCAGGAACAGCAGATCGTATGGAAGTGCTTGCACCAGTTGAATTGGAAATAAATGATATTGTGAGAATCGTAGGAAAGGCTGGTGGTTGTCTTGTGTGGGGTGGGGCTTTAGATTTAGCTCCGGCAGATGATGCATTTATTCAGATAGAATATCCTTTAGGAATTGATCCATTATTATTACCTTCAATTATGTCTAAGAAAAAGGCAATGGGCGCGACTCACGTGGTTATAGATATGCCGACAGGTCGTGGTGCAAAAATAAAAACAATTGGAGAAGCCCATAATCTTGCTGATAGTTTTATTGAACTTGGTAATAGGCTTGGAATTAAAATTGCTTGTGGCGCAACTTATGGAGAACAGCCATTAGGTTATGCGATTGGTCCAGCACTTGAAGCACGTGAGGCTTTAACAGTTTTACAAGGTAAAGGACCAGAAGATGTGAGAGCAAAAGTTTCTCAAATTGGCGGAATTTTATTTGAAATGGTTGGCAAAGGAGATAGACGCGATGTTGCTAGATTGCTTAAGTCTGGAAAAGCTGAAAAGAAAATGAGACAGATAATAGAATTACAGGGCGGAAATCCTAAAGTAAAACCTTCTGATATTGTTGTTGGTGACAAAACTCATGATATCAAAGCTGATAGAAACGGAATAATACTTTGGATTAAGAATGCTGAAATTGGATCGGTTGCTAAGAGAGCAGGCGCGCCAAAAGATAGAGCAGCAGGTGTTTTACTTTATGCTAAAACTGGCGATCGTGTGAAGAAAGGACAAAAGTTATTTACAATATTTGCAAGTAATGAGGCACATCTTAGTGAAGCTATAGAATTCGCAGAAGCAAATGTGCCAGTGATAGTAGGAAGCTCTCTAGAAGAAAAAATGTTGATGGACAGAATTCCTTCAAACGCTCCACATCGTAGAGCATTTATGTTAGATAGATGATTATATGAATAAAATATTATTAGTAATTGCACTGCTTGGAATTGTTTTAGTTAGTGGATGTGTGAATCCTATAACAGAAACTGTTGGAGAGACTTTTTCTAAAATAGATGTAACATATTTTTCTGATACCTGTAGATGGGATACAGATTGTCTAATGACGCATTGTAGAGATACTGATGAATATTTTTGTAGAAATTCTATACAAACACTGAGAGAAGTGAAATGTTTAGAAACAGGCGGTATGATTTCAGAAAAGAATTATATTTTATGCGGATGTTTTGAAAGTGTGTGTAAAGGGAAATAGTATGCGATAATTATGAAAAAGATATTGTTTGTGATACTTGATGGAGCAGGAGATGGGCTAAAGAAAGGAACATCTTTAGAATTAGCCCATAAACCTAACTTAGATGAGTTTACTAAAAACGGAGTTGGCGGATTAATTAAAAATGAATTAGATAAACATCCGGATTCTGGGATTTCTACATTTAATTTATTCGGATATTCTGTAAATTATCCAGGAAGAGGATATCTGGATGGTTTAGGAATTGGACTTAAGGCAAGACCAAATACATTATATATGAGAGCTAATTTTGCAACTGTAAAAAAAGAAACAAAGAAAGTTGCAGAAGGACAATTTGCACAAAGATACGTAGTATTAGATAGAAGAGCTGGCCGTGAAGAAAACGGTTTGATAGAAATTGCAGATAGTATTAAAGATATGTTTATTGAAGGTTTCAAAATTGAATTTCACAAATCAGTTGCGCACCGAGGTGTACTGACAATTAGCAACTATAATATTTCTACAAATCTTACAGATACAGATACTGGAAGAATAGGAGATGTTGTAGAACCGATAAGGGCGACTAAAGATGATTCTAAATCTGAAAAAACAGCAGCGGTATTAAATAAATGGTTACATGAAGTTACTAAAATTTTAGAAAATCATCCTGCTAATAAAACAAGAAAGTTTCCAGCAAATTATATTTTACTTAGAGGACCCGGTTCTTATGTTATAGAAAAATCGTTCAAAGAAAAATATGGAATGAAAGGAGCTGTGGTTGCCAAGTCACCGGTAGTTAGAGGTATAGGAAAACATTTTGAAATGGATGTAATTGATGTGTCTGGAGCAACAGCTGATTTGAAAACAGATTTGAATGCAAAAACCATGGAAGCATTACGCGCTTTAGATAATCATAATTTCGTTGTGCTTCATATTTTAGGACCAGACATAGCAGGACATACAAAAGATATCCAATTAAAGAAAGGATTTATTGAAAAAATTGATCGTGATGTTTTCGCTAAAATAAAAGAATATGTTAATTTCGAAGATATAACGCTCGTTGTAACATCAGATCATATTACTTCAATATTTACAGGAGATCATGAATCCGGTATGTTTCCATTTATGATATACACAAATGGAATCGAATCTAACAATGTTAATGCTTATTATGAGAATGAATGTAAGAAAGGTCCAGTTTTAGATATTCAATATTTCATGGAACAAACGATTAAATACCTTTAGTTTCTTAATTAAAATATGGTAACAGATACCGAATTAATAGTATATGCTGTAGGTGGAGCGTTTGCAATTAGTTATTTTGCAGGATCTTATTTGATATTCGGCACAAAATATCCAGAAAAAACTGAAGCCATGAAAGTAAAAATAAAAAATAATTATATTTCTTTTAAAAAATCATTTCTCAAATAAATAGTAAGCTTTAAATAGGTTCGGTTGTTAAATAATTTTACCTTAAGACAGAGTATAGGTGAGAGTATGAATAATACTAACAATTAGCATTGGAAAAAATTACGCTGACTAGGCAACTAGATGATGCATTTTCTAATTGATAATATGTGAACTTACGTATCTTTGTCTAATACCATGTGATTGCAAAACCATGGGTGAGAGAAATCTATGATACAACCCACGGGGTATATGATGGTTTAGGTGTGATGCACATCCCAAGTTTTACTTGTGGGTGAAAGGGTCGAAAGAGCAATGATATGTTAGCGAACACCTTATGAAAATGATGATTTAAAGACGGTAATGTGAGCTCGTGATTAGTGTTTATAATCTATGAAGCCATTAGAGGAAAAAGGAGAGGATCTGAGCAAATAATGCCAACTGATGGATAGCTTGGCTCTAAATAACGAAGAAGGGCGCAGCAAGCTGTGAAAAGTCTTGGGTAGGCGCAAGCAGCCATTGAACCAAGAATTCCCGAATGCGACATCGCATTAACTTCGGTTAATATTCCGAAAGGAAGGATAACCCGCCGAATTGAAGCATCTTAGTAAGCGGAGGAAAAGAAAGCAATAGCGATTGGGTAAGTAAGGGCGACCGAAAACCCAACAGGGCAAATCGAATCAATACGGAAACGTAACGAAATGTGATGATTGCGCACAATTTAACTAGTTGACTAGAAGTCTGCTGGAATGCAGTACCATAGAGGATGAAAGTTCCGTATAGGAAAACTAGAAAGTTGATTGCAATCGAAGAGTACCATTCCTCAAGTATGGAGTGGAAATACGGGAGTATCAACTCCCAACCCTAAATATATTTAGAGACCGATAGCGAAGAAGTAAGGTGACTGAAAGCTGAAAAGTATTCTTCACCGAATGTGAAAAGATCTTGAAATCAGTTGGTTATAGACCTTTATGGCATGGAAGGTTCTCTTGTGAAGGAAAGCGTCGTGAGGCGCATGTACTAACGAGAGATTACAGTGTCATAATATCCGTTTCGAAATTGAAGCAAGGTGGTAATTTAGATTTTATTTACTACTCTTAACGAGAATAGTTGGGGTAGATATTCTAGAATCTAAACACTTAACTTTATGGAAATAAAATTGACCAAAAACATTTCTTATCTGATTGGATTTATGATAGGAGATGGAAATCTTGCAGCAGATTGCTCAAAAAACTTAGTAAGAATGTCTGAAGAAAATGAAGAATTGGTGTATGAAATTAAAGATATGTTTAGAAAAGAATTTAATGAAAATATGAAAATCTATTTTGATACATACAATAACTCATTTGTCCTTTACAAATATTCAGAAAAGCTTTGGAAATATTTTGTAGATGAAATGAAAATACTATCTGGAACTAAAAGCAGAATAGTTAGAGTTCCGGATCAGATAATGAAAACTACAGATGAAAATAAAGCAGCATTCTTATCGGGGATATTTGATGCAGAAGGTTCTGTTTTAAATATTAAACAAAAGAAATCGCACCCGAGAGGTTATTTGAGAATACAATTTAAAGTTTCTAGTAAAAACTTAGCACACGAAATATATATTTTGTTGCAAGAACTTGGAATGAAGCCAAGAATTCATAACTATGAATACAGAAAAGAAATATGTTCATTTATACATTTGAATGGAAAAGAGCAAGGAAAACTATTTTTAAAAAAGGTCGGTTTTAAACATCGTATAAAAAATAAAAAGTTAAACACTTTCTTTAACGAGATTCACGGGACAGGGAGCTTATCTTTGTGGCGAGGATAATCCGTTAAGCGGAGCATCCTTAGCGAAAGCGACAAGTGCGTAGTTTCGACGTGGCACGCCCTTTGAAAGAGGGGGAAGTCACAAGGGTAATACCCGAAAGGGGGTGATCTATTCCTGGATAGGGTGAAGCGTGACGAAAGTTGCGTGGAGGCCCGCTACCGATGCTGTTTCTAAGCGCTCGGGTGATCTGGGAATAGGGGTGAAATCAGATCCAGTATCGAATGAGAACAATTCACTACCATCGTGGGTAAAGAAGATTTATACCATCGTTGATTTGTTTAATAAAAATGAACAGAGATGAAACGCAATTGGTAAGACTTATAGCTTTATTATTAACAGATGGCGGAATTTCAAAAGCATCTAAGAATTTATATGAAATCTATATAACAAATAATTCAAATATAATATTGAATATGTTTGAAGCATGTATAGAAGATTTATTCGGAAAACAAAAATTTTATAGATATAAATTCAAAACAGTTAAGAAAGTAAAAATTACTTCAAAGGAAATAGGAATTTATCTTTTAAAATTTTCATCGAGCTATAGAACACGACCATGTAACACATATCCAAAATGTCTTGATAAGACTTTATGTAGAATATGTAGATCAATAAATGGATATCCGCCAGCAAGAATACCTAAATTCATATTAAACGGAAAAATAGAAATACGCCAAGAATTTTTGAAAATAGCGTTTTCTGCAGATGGTTGTATTGAATTTTATGAAAATAAAAATAAGAAAAACAACAAGAAAAGCAACAAGAAAAGCATTCAGAGAAGAATAAGTCTTTTTTGTAGCAATCCATATATTTTGAAACAATTTAAAACAATGATTAAAAAATGTGGGTTTAATATTACTTTTACAAAAACAGAAATCAGAATAACCGGAAAGAAGCAGTTAAACAAGTTTAAAAATGAGATTGGATTTTTAGATGGCGTTGTTGTTTCATCAAAAAGCAAATTTTGGTGCGGTTATGATAAAAATGAATTATTAAGAATTGTTCTTAATTCGTATTGGACTGACATCAAAAGCCAATCGAACCCCCTAATAGCTGGTTCCTCCAGAAATGTGTCCTAGCACAGCCTTACCGGAGATAGTTGGCAGGGTAAAGCACTGATCAGGAAGTTAAGGAAAGAAATTTCCGGCTTTCTTGTCATACTAATAATCTGTCATCGTCGTAGATGGTAGGAGTGAGAGTACCGGGGTAAGCTTGGTGCTCGAAAGGGGAACAACCCAGCGTAAGGTTAAGGTCCCTAATTCTCAATTAATACACGAAACTAGTAGTAACTCAAAAACAGGTGGGCGGTAGGCTTAGAAGCAGCCACCCGATAATCAACGCGTAACAGCGGACCACTCGAGGGTTACTGCGGTGAAAATGGACGGGAGTAAATTGAGAACCGATACCTTACATATCGAAAGATATAGAGTATGGAGGCGTCCTGTATGGGTAGAAGCATCTGCTTGAGCAGGTGTGGACCGTACAGGAATGAGAATCCTGTCATTAGTAGCAGCAACGTTAGGTTAGAACCCTAACCGCTTGAAAGGCAAGGTTTTCTCGGCAACGTCTATCGACCGAGAGTTAGTTGATCCTAACCCAAACCTTAACTGAATTTGGGGAAAGGGAAACTGGTTAATATTCCAGTACCATGAATATACGCGCGGCAACGCAAGTCTGATTGAAGACACTTTGGGATAGTTTAATGTAAATTAAGTATTGAAATCCAGGGAGTTCTGTCAAAGAGAGAACTGGATGAAAGTGCGAATAGCTTTCCTGTATGGGAGAGTTTAAGTGATTCCTAGAGTCCGTGAAAATTTAATCAGAATGGATTATTCGTGTTCATACCAAGAACCGACACAGGTGACCTTTGCTGAGAAGGCAATAGCGTGTCAGATCATGCCACTTTAGGGAACTCGGCAATATTGGCCCCGTACCTTAGGTATAAGGGGTGTCTATGCAGCGATGCATAGATCGCAGTGACCAGAGGGAAGCGACTGTTTAACAAATCAAATGAGTAAAATAATTTTTTGTTAGAAAGTTACGCTTTCTGAAATAGAAAGAAATATTGAGTTCCAAATAAATAAAGAAGGCGTTAAACTTTCAAACAATACCTTATAACATAGCAGAATATTATAACAAAATTTATTCATTTGAGTTATAAAACGTAGCTGGCTGCTAAAGAGAAATCTTTTGTATAGCCAGTGAGGCCTGCCCAGTGCGAGTGTGTTAAAGCTGGTTTCAACCGGCCTAAGCCCTCGTAAACGGCGGCGGTAACTCTGACCGTCTTAAGGTAGCGTAATCCCTTGTCGTTTAATTGACGACCCGCATGAATGGCTTAACGACTTCCCTGCTGTCCCAAGGTGGTGTCTGGCGAACTTACTATTGTGGTGTACAGGCCACAGATCCTCAGAGGGAAGAGAAGACCCCGTGGAGCTCTGCGGCAGCCTGTCGTTGTTGTACGATTGTGGTTGCATAGCGTAAGTAGGAGCTGTCATGCCAACATCTTTGGGTGTTGGATAGGCAACAATGTAACACTACTCTTCTATAATTGTACGACTTACCTCGACTCGGGGGACACCGATTGGTGGGCCGCTCGGCTGGGGCGGTACGCCCATGATAGGAAATCATGGGCGCCCAAAGTGAGACTCATTCCGGTCAGAAATCGGAAATAGAGTGTAAGCGCAAAAGTCTCATTGATTGGATTCCGCATCGCAAGGAATCCAAATGTGAAAGCATGGGCTAGCGATACGCCGAGTTGGTTTTGATGACTATCGGTGACTTCAGAATGTCAACGTAATCCGAGTTAAGAATTGTATTTAGTAATCGAGTTAAGTAAACACAGAATGCGAGAGCTTCGTAATATCTTTTCCATGAAAAAATCCTGAATTTATAGGTGGAGATTTATCTTAAAAATCTTTACAAATATTTACAGGGTTATCAAAAAATTTCATGAGAGATAGCACGGAGCAAAATATTTCGAGATTTATATTTTTATAACTCGAAAGAATACAACTTCTTAAACTTGGAGTACTTGACCTGATCAAGCTACCCCGGGGATAATGGAGTCGTGGCGGGCGAGAGTTCCTAATTGAACCTTTCAGATAGTGAATGGTGCAATGAGCAAATCGACATATAATTATGGGGGTTTTCTTACTCACGGTTGATAATGATTTGATTGAAGTCGATTATAAGAATCAACTATTGTTTAAGACTAGCAGCAATGCTAGCTTTAGCTAGAGTAAGATAGACCTATTTTATACGAGATCCCGCGCATTGCTTCTCCGCTGTCGGCTTCCCCCCTCCTGGTCGTGCAGCAGCGGCCAAGGGTACAGGTGTTCACTGGTTAAAGGGGGACATTAGCTGGGTTCAGTACGTCGTGATTTAGGCGTGGATGGGTTTTTGATGATAATTCTCGTATTCCAAGATGATCTAGTGAGAACTAGCCTTAGCGCTATCAATGAAACTAGACTACCTGAATACGTAACAAATAAAGTTTTGGCAATGATTGCACCGCCCCGGTGCGAAAATTCGCGAGAATGGAGTAGCTTATGAGCCATGAAAAAACTTTAAAAATTCCAGCAGCAATGAAAAAGAAAGAAACTGTCTAGATGAGCTGTATGGAAATTAAAACCTTCCCTCTACCCTAAACGACATAGACAGTACGGTTTATATCTTCTGAGGATGTTATTTACCTGACTCAAAGGATGGGCAAGTACGAAAGGAACGCCCATTCGTGGCCACTGGTTTACCTGTTATCATATGGTAACGCAGGTCAGCTACGCCATAATTCTTAAGGGCTGAAAGCATCTAAGCCCGAAACAATTGGGAAAAATAGGTAATGACTGCTCGTAGATGACGAGTTTGATAGAACGGGGGTGTACGCACGAAGCTTCGGCGACGTGTTCAGCTCACCGTTACTAAATGTCTTTAGCTCAGATCCCCTTAAATTCCTCTAGTGGCTCAAACACTTCTAATTCATTTATTGGATTTAGCGTTAGCTGTTTGAATTTTTTAAAAAATTTTAATCTAGCGTTAGCTATATAAAGTTTTGATTCTGTATAAAAGATATGAAACCAGTTTACGAAACAAATATTGATATTACGGAAATGAAAAAGCGCGTGGAAGAGATTGACAATTCTACACCAAATCCTTTTCTTAGAATAATACGTTATGTTACTCTTATACCAAGAGCTTTATGCGAAGACATTAATGATAGAGCTAAATGAATAACTTTTTAAATCTTAAAATTCTAATTCTAATTAAGTGAGTTGGGAAGACAGCTTTCCGAGCTTAAGTGTTTCGGAGGAAGTTCTGTCCATCGTAAAAGCGTTATTCCATTAGGAATTGGTTCGAGAGGGCCAGGTCGTTTGGAGAAGGCTAGTATGTTTTCAAAGGACACGATACCAACGTGATGCAAGGTCAAGTAAGCTCTGATGATGAAGGAGGAGCGGGTAGACTGCTTAGACAAATGCTGTCAAAGCGGTTCAGATGATTGCGAACTTTCGCAGGATCTGCTTCACAGGAGACAGGCTAATCCCAACACACGCCTAATTTTTATCTTATTTTGATTTATGTGGCCACATTATAATTCATTTTAGTCAATCTTTATATACTATTGTGGCCATACATTATATATGGTAACAGTTGAAAAAATAAAGAGAGGCAACAAGACATATTTCTATGTAAGTAAGAATTTCAGAATGGGCAATAATAAATGGAAAAGAATAAGAAAATATTTTGGAAATAAAGAGCCGACAAAAGAACAAATAAGAAAGACAGCAGAGCAGATAGAATTAGAAGCAAAAAAACTCGGTTTGGCAAAAGAGTCGCATGAATTCAAATACATCACGGATGATGAAGTAGAGGTTCTTGAAGATATAAAACAGAGTTACAATGATTGGTGGAAAAGACTACCAGATGAATCAAAGCAGAAATATTCTGAAGATTTTCTTGTAAGATTCACATACAATTCTAATGCCATAGAAGGCAATACGCTGAGCTTAAGGGATACTCATCTGATACTTCAGGAAAACATAATACCATCAGATGCGACAACATACGAATATAATGAGGTTGTAAACAGCAGAAAATGCATGAATTTCATAAAGAAATATAGGGGAGATTTGAATAAGACATTTATTCTTAAAGTTCACGGACTTCTGACAGTAAATACTGCGGTTAGGATAGTTGGCAAATACAGAGATCATGATGTAATCATAGGCGGTTCTGAACACAGACCACCGTCATACAAAGAAGTTCCAGAACTGATGAGACAATTTTTTGTATGGTATAATAACAATAAAGATAGAATGCATCCTTTGGAGCTTGCCTGCCTCGTCCATACCAAGTTCGCCAGAATTCATCCATTCAGCGACGGCAACGGAAGAACATCAAGAGTTCTAACTAATTTTGTTTTACATAAGCACGATTATCCTATGTTTATTGTTGAAAACAAAGACAGAAGCTCATATTACAATACACTTGAAAAATCAGATAAAGGAGATGATAGATCTTTCGTCAAATTTATATTTGACAATATAGTCGGTCAGCTTAGGAGAAAAACTGGCAAATAATATTTTTGTGGTGCCCAAAGCGTGTTTGCATAAATCCGTGGTGCCCATAAATTGTAGGAGACCTCGGAAACCAGAAATCACTTATTAAATTTCTGTATAGATATTTGATAAAATAATGAATAATCAGATCATACAATCTTTACGGGCACAGAAAAAAGATGCTTTATAATTATTGTGCCCCCTAAGGCAAATCTTGTTTCTAATTAAATATCCTTTTTGTGGTGACAATTACCTATTTTTTGATATTTCAAGAGATTCTACATATTGATTAATTTCATTAATATGTGCCTGTGCAAGTACTATTTGTAAATAGTCCTGACTTATTTTTCTTTCATCCAATAAATGTGGGAACATGGGATCAATTGCACTAAGCTTATCAATTAGCCTATCTCTTGAAGTTTTTGATAATTCTTCTAAAACTCCTCGCTGAAGAATAAATTGCATATTAGATTCTTTTATAATCATAGTATGATCTTCAGCAGAATTTTGAAAATAACCAATCTTAATTTTATTATCTTCGTATAGTGGTTTTGATTCATTTGGGTTCATTATTAATTACCATTAATTAATGGTGTAGTAAACTTTAAATATCTTGATTTTTCTAACAAAAAATAATCTTTATATTTAGTCAAACCAAACAATTATTATGTTCAGCAGAAACCGTTTAGATGATGTAAGAGCTTTAAAAATTAAAATGGAACAAGAAGAAAACTCGTTTCCAGTTAGCGGTAAAGGATTTCCAATTGTTTATAACGGTGAAACAAGACAACTTGAACTTTACTCAGAAAAATAACAAATAAATATCACCCCATCCAACTCTATTCATAGACCACACACTATACAAGCGTACAGTTATCATCCCAACACACTTACCTTCTATTTTTAAGCTTTTCTGTATATATTATATTTTAAGTGATTAAATGGTTAAAAAAATTAAGAAAATGGAATATGAACATCATCCTACTAATCTTTTATCTAAATATGTAGGTGAAATAGATACTTGTATTTTTCACGAAAGAGATATTGATTATAAAGAAAGAAAAGTATTAGTTGTTCAAGCTGAAATACCACCTATGAATAAAGCTAGCTCATATTTAATTGTTCCCGGATATATACAATCGCAGAAAATAAACAAAAACGGAAAAACTGTTTCAGTTATAGAACTTATTATTGATGAAGCTGAAAAGCTGGAAATCATAGAAAAAATAGAAAAAGATGGAAGATTCAAAGGTCATATAAATTTCTGGAATTTTTCATAAAGAAGTATTAAATATACTTTCTTTTTATATGAGAAATAACTATTATTTTCTATGATAGAACAATTATTATCGAATCCATTTATTCTATTAGCAATAACATTCTGGGATTTATCTTGGAGAGGATGGGCATTATGGATAGCAGCAAATAAGAAAGATAAATTTTGGTTCATACTTCTATTAGTTTTAAATACAGTTGGAATAGTTCCAATACTTTACATATTCTTTATAAGTAAGATGAAAATTGCAAAGAAAAGAAAGAGATAAATACTTTTACATTGAATGATTATTATGGCTGAAAAGCAGAAAGTTCAAGCACCACAAGGCATGGCAGGACTAGTTCGTTACTATGATGAAGATAATTCTTTAATCAGATTAAAGCCTGAGCATGTTATTGGTCTATGTGCTGGTTTAGTTGTTTTAGAGATACTTCTTTACACTTTGGCATAAACCTTTATAAATTCACTAACCTAATGTTATTCTATAAAAATTAGGGGTGAATTTTAAATGAATTTTATAGACGCAATAAAAAGGCCAGTCCAAGATATTAAAACACTAATAATAGGAATCATTATAATGATAATTCCTATTGTAAGTTTCATAGGAATAGGATATTTCTTGGAATGTGCTAGAACGACCTTGAAAAGAAACAACAAATTACCAGAGTTCAAAGACTGGACAAACTTGTTTGTAAAGGGTTTGATTGCAGCTATAATAGGTATAATCTATGCAATACCGGTGATGATAGTATTGGTGCTTACAGTTGGTACGACGGTACTAGCAGGTGGTTTGTCTGCCATGCAAGGAACAGCACTAATAAACGCACTTGCAACATTAGGAATGGGAATGATTTTAACATTAATAGTTGCTGCAGTTGTGTCACTACTTTCATCAGTTGCTATGATTCGATATGCTGAGAAAGGAAAATTCGGAGCAGCATTCGAGCTTTCGGCTATATGTAAAAAAGCATTCACAGGAAAATACTTTGCAGCTTGGTTTGTTTCAATGCTGTACGCAGTATTCATTGTGGTTGTACTATCTTTTATTCCAGTAATCGGAACAACGATAGGAGCATTTTTAGCTGGAGTAACAGTGTACACCTATTTAGCTGATGCCTACAAGGGAGCGTAGGCCTCCTTTATATTTTTTACTTTTCTTATTATTCTCTATGAATAACACAGACGTATTAAAATATTATTCTAATCCAAATATTCAACGGTGTATATTAGAATATGCTAAAGATCGTGAAGTCGTTGGTAGTGCTGATGACGGTGCATTTGCTTCTCGTCCAGATACGTTGATGTATCCAAGTGATATCATAGAACGTATAAATCGTGGTGTGGTAGCGTTCCATTGTTCTGTTGAAAAGTGGAAAAATCCAATGCAACTTAAGACTGAACTAACGAACGTCGAACTTAATGAGATACGAAAGGGATTTGATTTCATAATTGATATTGATGCTAAAGCTAAGTTAGAACATGCAAAGATAACAGCTCTAATAGTTTATGGTTTTCTTAAAGAATATGGAATAGAGTCGACTGTAAAGTTTTCAGGTTCTAGAGGATTTCATATTTCAATTGCAGAGAACGCATTTCCATCTAGCATCGATTTCAAAAAAATAGCAGTAAGATATCCAGAAGTTCCTCAGGCTCTTGCTAATTTTATACGAGAAAGAATATCCGACCAGATACTTGATGAACTTGTTACGTTTGAAGGCGGCGTTTCATCTTTAATCAATACAGTTGAAACAATATCAGAATTATCAGCATTCCAATTCGTAGATTTGGAAAAAAATTGGGGAAATCGACATTTATTCAGAATGCCATATTCATTACATCCAAAAAAATGGTTAGCTTCAGTTCCATTATCAATTGATCAGTTGAAGAATTTTAATTTAGACATGGCAAAACCTGAAAATGTTAAAACAGATAATAATTTTCTTGTAAATAAAGAAGGTGAAGCGACACAATTAATATTAGATGCTTTAGATTGGTCGTCTAAGTTAAAACCAGATGTTATTCCAAAGAAAGATTTTAAACCAAGAATGAAAATAAGAATATCTGAAGAATATTTCCCACCATGCATGAAAACTATTTTATCTGGAGAAATAACAGACGGTAGAAAACGTTCATTATTTACAATAGCTTCATTCTTACGTGCAATGAATTGGTCACAGGAAGAAATAGAGAAACGAATCATGGAATGGAATACGAATTTAGCTAAAGGACAACTTACAGATAGATTATTACGCACACAATTAAAATGGCACTTCCGACAATCTCGTGAACTTATGCCAGCTAACTGTGAATCAGATGCATTTTACAAATCTATCAATGTTTGCAAACCAGATGAATTCTGTTCTAAAAATCCAGTGAATTATCCTTTCAATGTATACAAGAAAAACAAGAAAAAATAAGATGAAAATTAAATTTAAAAAGCTTAGATACGAGTGTTAATTATGGATATCATTACTTACGAAACAATAAGGTCTGTTCATAGAAATGAAAAAGATGATGTACTTCAGCAACTTCCTGAAGGATTCTATATGTCTGTAAAGAATTGGCTAATTCATAAAAGAACTAATCATGATACTTATTCGCTTTTAGAAGCTGAAAATGCTAAGAAACTTTTAGAAGACATAATTAATAGAAGAGAGAAGAAGATCGTTTTGAGCGCTTTACGTACAATGCGAGGCGAGCTTCCACCAAAGAGTTTAACAGAATCAGAACAACGATTCTTTGATAGTATAGTATTTACATTAAAACAGTTTAGAGAGAAGATAAAAGAAGAATCAATGAGTTATGATGAAATAGTTCAACAGAAAATTGATGATACGAAAAAACTTGTAGATGACATGAACTCTGAGATAAAAATGGATAATAAGAAAATGGTAAAAATGCTTGAAGATATGCCTGCTTTTGTTGGAACAGATTCAAATAGTTATGGTCCATTTAAGAAAGGTGATGTTGTTTCATTACCAGATGATGTAATGACTCTTTTATTGGCTAGAGGCACAGCCGAAGATATTTTAGATTAAGTTTATATACTTTCATGATAAGTGTTTTTTATGATAAGTCCAAAGATGCAAAATAAATATTGTCCGATATGTAAGAAGCATACTTTACATGAAGTAAAGAAAGTTTCTGTAAGCAAAAAGAAAAGATTAATGGCATCAGGACAAAGAAGATTTAAAAGAAAAATGAAAGGATTTGGATCATTCCCAAAATCAAACCCCGGAGATCGAGCTAAACCTACAAGAAAATTAGACATAACTTATAAATGTAAAACATGTAATAAGTCTCATAACATAGGAAAGGGTTTCAGAATAAAAAAATTCGAACAAACACGGTGAGTAAATGAGAGGAAAAGCATTATTACCAACAACAAAATTTTTGAAAGTAACTTGTTCTAAATGCAAGAATGAACAAATTATATTTAATAAAGCATCATTAAATGTAAAGTGTCTTGTATGTGGAACAATTTTATCTGAATCAACTGGTGGAAAATCAAAAATAAAAGCTAAAGTTCTTCAGGTAATGGCTTAAAGTTATATATTGAAATTCTCAAGTATAATTATGAATAATTTCATATTATTAACAATATGTCTTATATTGATTATTTTAGTTTCTGGATGCGTCGCACCAATTAGTGAGAAAACAATAATTGATAAGATGAAAAATTCTACAAGTTCTATGTTAAAGGGTATTGCTAATACGCTTATTGATAATTTTGTTACTGATTTCTTTAATTCGTTTACAACAAACAATACCAATAGTACCAGTTAATACTAAAGTTTAAAAACCTCTCTATCTTATAGTGTCTTTATGGTAAACAAAGGAGTGCCTCGAAGAGGAGATCTTGTTATAGCAACTGTTACACGATTAAATCCATATTCAGTGATTGTGAAATTAGATGAATATGATAAAGAAGGTATGATACACATATCTGAAGTTGCAAGAAGATGGGTACAGGACATAAAAAAAGTTATTAAGATGGGACAGACAGTTGTAGCTCTTGTTGTTAATGTTTCTGACGATTCGATATCTCTAAGTTTGAAAAGAGTAAATAAGTATGAAGCTGAAGAAAAGTTAAAACAATTTAAGAGAGAGAAGAAAGCAGAGAAACTTTTAAAATTAGTTGCCAAAAATTTAGGATTAAAATATGATGAAGTTTATCCAACAATTGGTTTTAAGTTAAAAGAAAAGTTTGAAGAACTTTTTGTAGGATTTCAGATAGCAAGTACATTAGAAGGAAAAGAAACACTACTAGAAAAAGGATTTACAGCAAAAGAAACTGAAGCAATTTGTGAAGTAGCAAAACATGCAATGGAAATAAAGGAACTTAAGATGAAGAAATTTATAGAATTAAAATGTTACAAATCAAACGGTGTTGAAATAATTAAAAAAATACTTATTGATACGGAAAAGAAATTTAAAATAGAGATAAGATGTGTTAGTGCACCTGAATATTCTTTAGCCATTGAAACAAAAAATGCAAAACTTGGTGAGAAGAAATTGGTTGCGTCGTTCGAAGATATTAAAAAACAAATGGGCTCTCAAGGAGAATGTATTCTAAAGGATGAATAATATGTTAAAAAAATGTACAAAATGTAATACTTATACATTGAAAGATGTTTGTAAATGTGGCGGTAAAGCCGTGAGTGCGCATCCGCCAAAATTTTCAATGATTAAAGAACAGAAATACGGGAAATATAGAAGACAAGCAAAGGCTTAAAAAATAAAATCAAGACATAAACTTTAAAAGCATCAAACAGAATATGATTACTATGAAAGAAACAACAATCATAACTCTTGAAAAACCAAAATTAAGAAATCCAATATGTATTGTTGGACTTCCGGGGATAGGAAATATAGGAAGAATCGCAATGGGTTATGCAGTTCAACAATTAAAAGCTAAAAAATTCGCAGAATTATATTCACCATATTTCTTTCCATTTGTTATGATTCATGAAGATAAAATTCACACATTAAGAAACGAATTTTATTATTACAAAGATAAGAAAAGAGATTATATTTTTGTAATTGGAGATTGTCAGTCTTATGATCCAAAGGGTCATCATGAAGTTGCAGGAAGTATTTTAGAATTTTTAAAATCATTTGGATGTAAAGAAGTTATAACAATTGGTGGATTTGGAACAGGCAAAGTTACTGAAAAACCTCAAGTCTATGGTGCAGCAACAGACCAGAGTATTATTGATGATTTTAAGAAATCGGGTGTTAAATTTGATGTTACTGGAAAAATAACAACTATTGTAGGAGCTTCAGGATTAATAGTTGGTTTAAGCAATGCCTATGGAATGAAAGGAATATGTTTACTCGGAGAAACCAGCGGTTATCCAATTATAACAGATCCAACTGCGGCAGAGGCTGTTTTAACAGTTCTTCAGAAAACTTTAAATATGAAATTAGATCTTAAGAAATTAGATGAAAAAGTAAAGGCAATGCATGAATTTATAAAGAAATTAGACAGTATACAACAACAGGCAACTGAGCAAATCTCAGGTGGCGGAAAGAAGAAAGATGATTTAAAATATATTGGGTGATTATGATGGAAAATTACACTAGATTTGAAAGAGCAAGAATGATAGGTGCACGCGCTTTACAGATAGCTAGAGGAGCACCACTATTGTTTAAAACAGATTTAAAGGATCCTATAAAAATAGCAGAATTGGAATTTGAACAAGGAATTTTACCTATGGGCATCCGAAGAAAAATGCCGCTAAGAATGGAAACTGCTTAAGTTTATATGTTTTTTCTACCTAGTATATTTGTGATTAAACTTAATCAGGTTGAATCTAAAATCATTGATAGATTGATTCAAGATACTTCTAGGAAAAATATTAAAAGTTTTAATATTTCACATTATGCGAAGGTATTTGATATTAATCCGGCGCTATTTGAAAAAACAATTAATTATCTTGAAGAAATTTATCTTCTTAAAAAACATGGAGAAGCATACACATGGGGAGATAATAAACCATTTTTAAGAAAAGAAAAACAGTCTTATTATTTACATTTATAAAACAGAAACAAATAATTATTATGATTAAACGTATTGTTATAGACCAAATCTTAGATTCTCGAAAAAACAGGCAAATTCGGGCTATATTATATACAAATACTGGTAAATATTGGGGGTCTGCACCAGCCGGCGCATCAACTGGTAAATATGAAGCAAAAGTAAAATCTAATTCTGTTGCGATAAAAGAATTCAATAAAATAAAAGATAAGATTAAAGATGAGAAACAAATTGATAAAATAATTTCAAAGCTTCCGGCTAATATTTCTACACCATTATCGATAGCTGCATGGAAAGCAAATGTAAAATATTCTAACATATTTCCTTATCCTTTAGGTAATGTTATTGGTGGTGGGGCTCATGGCGGATTTACTAAAATACAAGAATTTTTAGTTTGTCCAGTTAAGGCTAAAACTATGAAAGAAGCAGTTGAAATGAATAAGAAAATACATAAAGAAATTGGTCAAGCTTTACATAGTGGAAAGAATGATGAGGGTGCGTGGAAGTCAAAGCACGACGAGTTCATTACGCTTGATATTTTATCAAAAGTTGCAAATGATTACGGTGCGCGAATTGGTTTAGACATTGCAGCTACAGAAATATTAAAGAAAGGAAAATATTGTTATTCGTTTGGTTGTATACATAAAAATGAACAGATTGATTTTGTAAGAGATTTAATTCAAACATATAAATTATTTTATGTGGAAGATCCTTTTGAAGAAAATGATTTTTCTAGTTTCAAAGAATTGAAAAATAAAACAAATTGCTTAATAGTTGGTGACGATTTAACAACAACAAATCCACAAAGATTGATGAAAGCAAAGAGTTCGATTAATGGAATTATAATCAAAGTAAATCAGATTGGTACTGTGTCTAAAGCACTAGAAACAATTACGTTAGCAAGAAAAAATAAAATAACTCCAATTATTTCTCATAGATCTGGTGAGACAATGGATTCATTTATCGCTGATTTTGCTGTTTCTACGAAAGCACCATTAATTAAATGTGGTATCTATGGCAAAGAAAGAGAAGCAAAAACTAAAAGATTAACAGAACTTTGGAAGAAAACAAAGAATCCAAGGATGAATAGGGTTTAAATCCTTTTCTATCGAATTATATTTATGGCACCAATAGGTTATGTAATGCTTTCCATTGCATCAAAGAAAGAACATAATGTTTACAACGCTTTATCAAAACTCCAGGAAAATAAAACAGATAATGTAACTATAACAAATATAGATCCAGTTTTTGGAGAACATGATTTTATAATACGTTTAGAAGCTGAAGATCATGCTATTCTTGGAAAATATATAGTAGAAAGAGTAAGATCAATTCCTGGTGTAATTGGTACAAAGACGCTTGCAGGAATAAAATTTTAAATCTTCTTAACATTTGGTCCATCTGGAGAATCTTCTAAAATATAACCAAGATCTTTAATTTCATCTCTAATTCTGTCCGATTCTTTGAAGTCTTTTTTCTTTCTAGCGTTTTCTCTCGCTTTAATTAGATTTATTATTTCTTTTGGAGTCTCTTCTTTTTCATGTTCTAGAATTCCTAAGATTTTATCAAAGTCCATTAATAAATCATAGACATCTTTCAGATTTTTTTCAGATAGTTTATTTCCATCCATTATTCTATTTGTATCGTTTACAAGTTCGAAAATAGCTGCTAGAGCAATTGGCATATTAAGATCATCATCTAAACCTTTTTCAAATTTATTTTTTGTTTCAATTACTTTTTTATTTAGTTCTTTATTGAATTCGCCTTTAGGTTTCATCTCTTGTATTTTATCAATAAAGTCAATTAATTTTCTTACAGTATTTTGAGCAGATTTCATAGATTCTTCAGTGAAATTTATTTCAGTTCTATAGTGTGGTGACATGAGAAGATATCTTACGGCCTTATCACCATATTTATTGACTGCATCACGGGCTGTTATTATATTACCTATAGACTTAGCCATTTTTTCATTGTTAATCAATATGAATTCTGAATGTATCCAGTAGTTGCAGAATTTTGATTTATGTGCTCCTTCGGCTTGAGCAATTTCATCTTCGTGATGTGGAAACATTAAATCTTTTCCGCCGCCATGAATATCTATTGGTAAACCGAGATATTTGGAAGACATTGTGGAACATTCGATGTGCCAGCCTGGGAATCCTACACCGAATGGCGAATCCCATTTCATAGGATAGTCTTTATGGGCAGGGAACCATAGAACAAAATCACCTTCATGTTTCTTTTCACCGTTAGTTTCATTTCGCTGTTTTTCTAGAAATTCAGTATTTTGCTTAGATAATTTACCGTAATCTTTTATTTTAGAAATATCATAATATACAAAGCCATTTGATTCATATGCATAACCGTTTTCAATTAATTTCTGAATGGTTTTTATTATATCATCTATATGCTCTGAAGCACGTGGTGATATGTCTGGTTTTTCTATTCCTAATAATTTTAAATCTTTGAAATATTCTTCAATCATTAATTCAACGAAAGCAAATGCATCCATGTTTCTTTGATGCGCTCCTTTCATTATTTTATCTTCACCTGCATCTGTTAGATGACCAACGTCTGTTAGATTTTGAACATATTTAACTTGAAATCCTTTCCATTTTAAGAATCTATAAAGAATGTCAAATGCTGTGAATGTTCGTGCATTTCCAATATGCATCGGTCCATATACTGTCGGGCCACAGACATACATGTAAACATGTCCTGGTTCACGTGGTTTGAATTCTTCTTTTTTTCTAGTTAATGTATTAAATAATTTCATAGTAATCACAATGGAGGCAGGGGGGAGAGTCGAACTCCCTTGGGCGGTTTTGCAGACCGCTACATGGCCGTTCTGTCACCCCACCATATGCTTTAATTATCGTGAGTAATACTTAAATATTTCTCACCACCATCAGCTGATAGTACAACGATCAGTCCGTGTTTGATTTTCTTTGCCTTTTCTAATGCTGCATAAATTACTGCACCCGAACTTAATCCTAAGAATAATCCTTTTGTTGTCATATCTTTTTGTATTCTAATTGTTTGCTCTAATGTAACAATTGTTTTTTCATCAATTTTAGTCAGATCAAGTATGTCAGGTTTTATTTGAATTTCTAAATTCTTTAGACCTTGGATTGGCGTATTCTTATGCGGCTCAACACCAATTATTTTTATATTAGGATCCTTTTCTTTGAGATATTTACCAATGCCCATTATTGTTCCTCCTGTTCCAATACCAGCTATAAAATGCGTTATCTGACCGCTAGTCTGCTTCCATATCTCTGGTCCTGTTGTTTTATAATGAGCTAGAATATTGTACCCGTTCGCGTATTGATTAATATAAAAATATTTTGGATTTTTGGCAAGTTCTCTAGCTTTGTTGGCAGCATCGTCAATTGTTCCCGGAACTAAAATTAGTTTAGCATCATACACTCTAATCATCTTTCTTCTCTCGATACTCATTGATTCTGGCATTACTATATTTACTTCATAACCTTTCAGTTTACCTATCATTGCTAAAGATATTCCTGTGTTTCCAGACGTTGATTCAAGAAGTATTTTATCTTTAGTTAATAATCTTTTATTTTCAGAAGATTCTAAAATTTCTTTTATTATTCTGTCTTTTACTGAACCGCTTGGGTTAAACTTTTCTAGTTTAACGAGTATTCTTACATTTTTGTTAGGACTTTCTATTTCAACCAAAGGAGTATTTCCTATTAGATCTAATGCATTCTTTGCAAAGATATTCACCGTTCATTTTCCCTACTTTAATATTGTTCATATTTATGCGCCACCTGGATTTTGTTCTATTCTCTTTTTCTTTATTCTTTCAATAAGATCCTTCGGAACAACACCTTCAGTTAAACTTTTGTATATATTTTCTGCTTCACCTTTATCTAATTTTAGTTCACGATATTTGCTATCTGGAAGCAGGTTCGTAACAAAGGCGTCAGTTAACAAAATTTCCCCAATTTCCTTTAAGTTAAAACTCCCATAAGATTTATTTAGTTCACTCATTTCTTTCACCTCTATTTAATTTACTTTCATAGTGTAGAAATTCTCTGCTAAATGCACCATCTACTTTTTTCGCAAATGATTTGACATCGTTTGGCTTTTCATATATCGAATAAATAATCACTCCATTTGGATTTACTCGTCCCATATCATCTTTCATAAATAAGGCCTCATTAAATGAATGAGATGTCTCGACACTGGCATATGTATCTCTCTCACTAACTTTCCCATAGACATTAACAATAGATCGACCACTTTGATCTTCAATTCCACCGAATATGTGGCCGGGATAAATGTTCTCATTATAGCGTTTTGTTATTGTGGTTTTATGTATATTTTTCTGTTCTTTTAAAAGTCTCCAAATTTTTTCAGTTTCACCTCCGAATTCAAGATTATCCAATGTTACACCTAATTCTTCCCATGGAATATTGGAAGGAATAATTCTACCGACATCTACCTTTGAACCACCTCTAGTATTAAGATATGGCCCAATAGTTCCTATTGTTGTTTCATATGATTTGTGAAATCTGCGCTCGGCACCGATGACAGTTACATTTGCAAATTCTATTAAAGGGAGATAATTCATTTTCCTATCTACTGTTCGAACTTCGTTAGGAATCTCACCACCAGTCTTATTAACAAGTTCAGCGAGTTTTACTAATTCTCCTTCTAGCCATTCGGTTCTTTTTTCTTGTGCTTTGTTCATAATTTTTCACCTCTTGTTATTTTATCGCTTCTTCTGCAAAACTTTACTCTAGCGTCTTTCAAAGAAATAATCTCTTCAACTAAACCAATCTTCTTCAGTCTAGAAATCGCAAACCTAAAAGTACGCGGAGAAAGTTTAGTTTCAGCTAGAATTTGTTTTTGAGTTTTTATATGAGTCAAACTAGTAAGAACTCTTTTCATGCTGTTTGCAAAGATACTCACTCATACATTTCACCTAATAGTATATTACTCATAAGTGGCATATAAAACATTATGATAGTGGCAATTTTAAAGACTGAACGTGAATGATAATCTATGAAAAAAGCATCTATGAAAAAAGCCATCGCCCTTGTATCTGGTGGTATCGATAGTCCGTTAGCAGCTAAATTAATGGCTGATAAATATGATGTTATTCCACTACATGCAGTTTTGTATCCTTTCTACTGTAAAGGCGCATTTGAGACAACTATGGGAATTTTAAAGAAATTAGGATTTGAGAAAAATATATTATTTCCATTTGGTCCACTACTTTCTAAGATAGCAAAACGAGAACAACTATATCGATGTGTTTTGTGTAAAAAAGTTATGATTAGAGCTGCTGAAAAAATTGCTAATCTTCAAGGTGCAGAAGCAATAATAACAGGTGAATCTTTAGCCCAGAAAGCATCTCAGACTTTAAAGAATATGGTAGCAACTTCTCACGGAGTAAAAATTCCTATTCTTCGTCCATTGTTAGCGTTAGATAAATTAGAAATAATCAAAATTGCGCAGAAATATGATGTTTATTTCGAGAATCATACCGGTTGTTGTACAATAACACCAGATCATCCAGTGACTAAAGCTGATATGAAGATTGTTGATGCTCTATACAAAGAACTTGAATTGGATAAAGAGATAGATAAGCAGATCAAGAAGATGGTTATAACAGATAAGTTTGATTCGTCGATTCTGAAGAAACTAATTTAAAGATGCATAAGATTTATAAAGGTTAATATTCTACTAATAAAAATGAGTGAAGAGAAAGCACCTAAAGGACCAAGTATGCCATCATTTCCTTCTATAGGACCAGGAAGCGCGTGGAAAATAGCAACAGTGGTTTTAGGTATAATGTTGGTAGCAAGTATAGCATTTAGTTCTAGCGGAATAACTGGAATGGCTATAGGCACAGATGTAGCAGGCACTAAAGCAATTACTTACATTAATAATAATTTTGAAGTTCAGGCAACACTTATGAATATAACAGAAGCAAACGGACTTTATGAAATTTCAATGACAATATCTGGCACACCATATTTGATGTATATGTCAAAAGATGGCAAACTTCTTTTCCCTCAATTTTTAAAATTAACTGATGCTAAACCAGTAACACCAACTCGAACAGCATCAGTAACTATACCGAAATCTGATAAACTGACTGTGGACTTATATGTATTTACTTATTGTCCTTATGGAACACAGGCAGAGAAAGGATTACTTCCAGTAATTGAATTACTAGGAGATAGTGTTGATTTCAAAATAAGACAGATTGGAGCAATGCACGGGGAATATGAAAAAATAGAAGCAGAGAGACAGCTTTGTATTGAGAAAAATTATCCTGCAAAGTTCTTAGATTATGTTTTAGCATTCGCGGAAGATGCAGCTATTGGAAACTGCCGCGGAGATGCAACATGTGTAAATCCTTTAATAAAAACATTATACACTAAATTCGGAATTGATTTATCTAAGATTGATGCTTGCATTAAATCAGAAGGAGAAACACTGTATAATGCTGAAGTTAGTAATGCTAATTCGAAAGGAATAGGCGGTTCTCCAACATTAGTAATAAATGGAGTTGAAATTCCAATCGTTTCAAACGCGTATGCATTTAATGATCAAAAGATTCCATTTGCAAGAGACCCCGAAACTTACAAACAAGTAGTTTGTAGTTTATTTAAGACTGCATTATCAGAATGTTCACAAACATTATCATCAGCAGCACCTTCAGCAGGTTTCGGCGCAACTGGTACTGCTAGTTGTGGCTAATTAGAGTCTTTCTTTGTATAACTATGCATAAGCTACATCAGCGTTCTTATCAAAGATTGCTTTGTGAAGTTTTGAATAATTTTCATTAATATCATTGGTAAGTAATTTTAGGTTTTTTGTACCTAGACACTTGCCTTTCTTTTCTAATAATAAATCTTCGTATACTTGCCACATTTTAGGAAGCATTTCAGAGTAGCCACCAATTCTGTAAAGTATGTTATATTTTGCTTGATCAGGAAGCATTTCGGAATAACCGCCAAATGTGAAAAATTTATCAGGTTTTATCGCTTCATCTTTTATTGATACTACTTTTTCGATTGCTCCTTCTATATCTTTTTTATGTTCGCTGGTTTTAGTTGATTTTATCCAATCACTCATTAGATCGATAAATCTATTCTCTGCACTTTTAACACATTCTTCTACAGTTTTGTTAACATTTTCTATATACTTAGCATTTTCATTTTTACTTCCAATTCTACTCATAATATTCCATTTTTTTCCATGTTCTGCGATATCATTATATAATTTAAACATATCTAGAGGATCATTTATACTAGAAATTTTACTATTCAGAACTCTTGCATTTTCCGCCGTTTTGTTCCAAACATTATTATCGTTAGTCATAATAGTATTTACTATGAGGTAGTTAATAAGGTTAACTATACATACGACAAAAAACGACTTAATTATTTAAGATTAAGCAATTTCTTCAGTTTTTCTTTATCAAAACCAATAACAATTTTATTATCTACTTCTATTACAGGAACGCCTTGTTGCCCAGATTTAATCATCATCTCAGCAGCAGCAGCTTTATCTTCTCCAATGTTAACTTCTGTAAATTCAATATTGTTTTCTTTAAGAAAATCTTTTACTATTGTACAATATGGACACCAATTTGTTGAGAAAACTTTTACTTTCATGAAAATCACTTTATTATTGCTCTAACTGGGCAAGCGTCAACCGAATCAGGACATTCTCCTTTTGATTTGACTACAGCTTTTCCATCTTTTAGTTCAAAAATTTCTGGACATATTGAAACACATGCGCCACATCCTATACATTTATTTTTATCAACTTTCATTTAATATCACCTTAGAAATTAGTCTTTCTGGGTCTTTTTATAGTTTTCTATTGCTTTCTTTAAAACAGCTACACCAAGAACAGAACAATGCAGTTTAATAGCAGGAAGATAACCAAGGTTCTTTACGACATCAGTATTTGTTATTTTTTCTGCTTCTTTAATGGTTTTTCCTTTTATCATTCTAGCTAGTGCTTCAGATGAGCTTATTGCTGCTACACATCCATAAGTTTGATATCTTACATCTATTATTTTGTTCTTCTTAATTTTCAAGAAGAATTTTAAAACATCTCCGCAACGAATATTCCCTACTGTAGCTATAGCATCAGCATTCTTAATTTCACCTGTAAATTTAGGATTCTTAAAATAATTCATTGCTTTTTTTGAATACATGCATGCGCTTTTCATAAAATCATCGGAAAGGAGATATTTTTCTTAATTTTTCAACAATTTGTGGAACAATCTTTAAAGTATAATCAATTTCATTCATTGTATTGAAACGGCCTAATGTCATTCTCAGTGAGCCGTGTGCTTGTTCTGGTCTTAAACCAATAGCAGTTAATACATGACTAGGTTCTAATTTTTTTGAAGAACATGCTGATCCAGTAGATGCTGATATTCCTCGTGTATCAAGATGAAGAATAAGCGCTTCACCTTCTATGAAATCAAATGAAATGTTAACATTGTTAGATAAACGGTCGCGTGGATGACCATTTAACATAGAATTAGGAACTTCTAATAGATTTTTAATTATTTTATCTCGCATTTTAATTAATTTTACATTATCTTTTTTCATATCTTTAACAGCAAGTTCTGTTGCTTTTCCAAATCCAACAATTCCTGGTATATTTTCTGTTCCAGAACGAATATTTTTTTCATGCCCACCACCTCTTAACATAGGTTTAACTGAAGTTCCTTCTTTTACATATAATGCTCCAACTCCTTTAGGTCCATATATTTTATGCGATGATAATGTCATCAAATCAATATTTAATTTTTTAACATCAATAGGAATCTTACCGAATGCTTGTACTGCGTCTGTATGAAATAGAATACCTTTTGAGGTACATATTTCTGTTAATCTTTTTATTGGTTCAATTGTTCCAATTTCATTGTTTGCAAACATTACTGTTGCCATACTTTGTGAGTTAATCGCTTTTTCAAATTTTTCTAAATTAATGAAACCGTATTCGTTTACTGGAATTATAGAATGATTAAGATGTTTACAAACGTTTAAAATAGCTGGATGTTCTATGGTTGAAGTTATAATATGTCCCTTGTATACACCGTGAATAGCGAGGTTATCTGATTCAGTTCCACCTGATGTAAATATTATTTCACTTGGTTTTGCGCCTATTGAATTAGCAATCTGTTTTCTAGCCTTTTCTAAACCTTCTTTAGCTTCTTGGCCAAATTGATGCAATGAAGATGCATTACCGAATTTAGTTGTAAAATATGGAAGCATTTCTTTCAATACTCGTGGATCTACGCGGGTAGTAGCACCGTTGTCTAGGTATACTTTCATAAGAATAATTATAACACTGTTATATAAAAAGATTATGAATTATAGAATTAGCCTTTAAATAAAATAACAAATGATATTTATTATGAAAAAAATATTAGTTATTGGTTCTGCGGGGCAGATTGGTACTGAGTTAGTTCCTGCGCTTAGAAAAGAATTTGGAAATGAAAATGTTATAGCTGGTTATCATAATAAAATTCCTATTGATGAAATAAAGAATTCTGGTTCGATGGAAATTGTTAATGCATTAGACAAACAAGGACTTGAAAATGTTGTTAAAAAATATAATATTGATACGATATTTCACATGGCATCATTGCTTTCTGCAGCCGGGGAGAAGAATCCAGATTTAGCATGGGATGTTAATATGAATGGATTGAAGAATGTCTTAGATGTTGCTAAAGAAAATAAAATTCAAGTTTTTTGGCCAAGTTCAATAGCAGCTTTTGGTCCAACAACTCCAAGAGAAAATACACCACAGACCACGGTCTTAGAACCAAATACAATGTACGGTGTTACTAAGGTTGCTGGAGAATTACTTTGTAATTATTATTTCAATAAATATGGCGTTGATGTAAGAAGTCTTAGATATCCCGGAATAATAAGCTATAAGACTTTACCTGGTGGCGGGACGACAGACTATGCAGTTGATATTTTCTTTAAAGCAATACAGGAAGGAAAATATACATGTTTCTTGAAAGAAGATGCGACGTTGCCTATGATGTATATGCCAGATGCCGTGAAAGCTACAATAGATATTATGAAAGCAGATTCGGTTAAGATACGAACTAGTTATAATTTAGCAGCAATAAGTTTTTCACCAGAAGAAATTTTTAATGAAATTAAAAAACATATACCTGATTTTATAATAGATTATGTTCCAGATTTTAGACAGAAGATAGCAGATTCTTGGCCTAAATCAATAGATGATTCATTGGCTAGAAAAGACTGGAATTGGAAACATACATATGATCTTGCAAAAATGACAGAAGATATGCTTATTAACCTGAAGAAGATACTTGATTAGATTCTTCATATATCATATCAACTCTGTCAAGATAAGACCGAGTTCCACCTTCACCTGTTTCAAATACTTTCTTTGCATTTTCTTTAGTCATCCAGATTTCATAATATTTTCGTTTTTCAGGTGGTCCACGTGTTGCTTTAACTCTGAATCCAGTCTCACATAGAGAATCATAGATGTCGTTTTTATATTCCAAATCATCAAGAACATGTATTTTAATTGTTGGTTTAAGATAGTCGTTAAATTTACCTTTTATCGTGCCACCACCAATTAGTACTGGTTTATCTTCTTCTGTAAATGTTATACATATTCCAGAACCAGCAACAGACGCTTTCATATGTTTATTGATATAGAAAACTATTTAAGCATTGAATTTAAATAATATCATTATGACAAAAAATTGGTATCCAATAATTAATTATAAAAAATGTATTGGTTGCATGGCATGTGTTAATTTTTGTGAACACGGTGTTTATACAAAAAAGAATGATAAGCCGTTTGTAAAAAATGGAAAAAATTGCATAGACCAATGTACTGGATGTGAACCAATTTGCCCAATGAAAGCAATAACTCATCATGGCGCAAATAATGTGAAAAATAAAACATCTAAATGTTCTTGTAGCAATTGTGGCCCTAGTTGCGATTGTTAGGCTATGGAAAGCTATTTAAACGTTGGATTTAAATAATCTTACTACGAGTGATTATCATGGCATTTGAAAATTTACTATCAACAGGAATGCATATAGGCATGAAGCAACAGAATGCTAAAATGCAGAAGTTTGTTTACAAGACAAGAGAAGACGGGCTTGCAATTTTAGACCTGCAAACAATAGAGAATAGAATAAAGATAGCTGGAAAATTCATATCCCAATATGACAAAATAATGGTTACTTCAAGAAAAGGAATAGCATTTAGAGCAATAAAGAAATTTGCTGAAGTTACTGGATCTAAGTCAGTTACTGGTAGATTTTTACCAGGTATCATTACGAATCCTTCTTTTAGAGGCTATTATGAACCACAGGTTTTGTTAGTAGCTGATCCTTCAACAGATTATCAAGCAATTGATGAAGCAACTAAAATGAGAATACCAATAATTTCATTGTGTGGTACATATAATGAAGTTGGCGGAATTGATTTTGTAATACCTGTAAATAATAAAGGAAGAAGAGCTATAGCAATGGTTTACTGGCTTTTGGCTAGAGAGATTTTGAAAGCTCGTGGTGCAATTAAAGATGATTCTGAATATACAGCAAAGATAGAAGACTTCGAATCAGTTGAACGTTCTGAAGAAAGATAATTTATTAATACCTTTAGGTGTATTATTTCTATGGAAACTGCTATCATGAAGCATGCATTGCTTAATGCCGCACAATATGACGGCAAGGCTAATGAGAATGCTGTTCTTGGAAAAATTTTAAGTGAAATACCAGAAGCTAGAAAAAATATAGATCTTGTTAGAAAATCTATTTCAACGATTGTTAAGAAAGTTAATAGCATGACACCAGAAGAGCAGAAAAAATTAATTAAAGGATTTAAGTATGAAAAAGTTGAAAAGAAAGAACGTGAAGGATTACCACCGTTACAAGATGCTATTGATAGAAAAGTCGTTATGCGTTTAGCACCATTTCCTTCAGGTCCATTGCACATAGGAAACGCAAAACAATATATCATCAATGATTGGTATGTGAAACACTATCATGGTAAATTGCTTCTAGTTATGGACGATACGATGGGTTCTATGGAAAAACAAATTGCAGTCGATGCTTATGATTTAATACCAGCTGGATTCGATTGGCTTGGAATAAAATATGATAAGAAGATAATTTACAAATCAGATCGATTGGAGATATATTACAAATATGCAGAAGATATTATCAAATCTGGCAAAGCTTATGTTTGTGAATGTGAATTTAGCGATTTGCGAAATAATAGAATGGCACAAAAAGAATGTGTACATAGAAATCAGAGCATTGAAACTAATCTGAGTAAATGGAATGACATGATTAAAGGAAAATATAAAGAAGGAAGCGCTGTTTTAAGAATTAAAACTTCAATGAATGACCCAAATCCAGCTTTCCGCGATCGTGTATTATTTAGAATATGCGATAGAGCACATCCACGTGTTGGAAAGAAATATAAAATATGGCCACTTTTAGAATTTTCATGGGCGATTGATGATCATCTACTTGGTATAACACATGTTCTTCGTGGTAAAGAATTAATGATGGAGTCAGAGATGGAACGTTACATATGGGACATATTTGGATGGAAGCATCCTGTGATAATTCATACTGGACTACTGTTTATAGAAGGACTTAAGTTAAGCAAGTCTAAAGCACAACACGAAGTAACGTCAGGTGAATATTCTGGCTGGGATGATCCTAGAACATGGTCTCTACAGTCGTTAGCAAGAAGAGGATTTGAACCAGAAGCAATAAAGAATTTTATAATTGCATTCGGTATAACGCAACATGAATCAAAAGTATCTTTAGATAAAATATATTCAGAAAATAGAAAACTTATTGATCATAAGGCTGAACGATATATGTTTGTAACTGATCCGATTGAAGTAATTTTAGATAAACTTCCGATGAAGAGTGTGAAAGCACCACTGTTTCCAGGAAAAAGAAAATATAGAACAATACCTGTAACTAAGAAGATATTTGTTGATAAAATAGACTTTATAGCAAATCGTGAAAAAGAAGTAAGACTTATGCATTTGTGCAACATCAATCTTAATACTAAATCTAAATTCACAGGCAAGACGAATAAAGATATACCGAAAATACATTGGGTATCTGGTAAACATGTTAAAGTAAAAATTGTTTTAGAAAATGGTAAAACAATAGAAGGTTTAGCTGAACCCAGTGTTGCTAAAGTAAAACCAGGACAGATGGTGCAGTTTGAGCGTTTATTTTTTGCTAGATGTGATAAGAAGAATTTATTCTACTATGCGCACAAATAGGGTTTAAATCTTTTTCTGTTCAAGTATTATTATGACACTACTTAGAAAAGAAGGTAGCCATTTGTATAATTCTATAGGTCATATTTTAATTGGTATTGGACTCACAGAAGATGTTGCATATGGAACACTTAATCGATCAGTTGAAAAGCTTGGTTTATCGCCTGGTTGCGTTCAAGAAGATAATATAAACGGAATTTGTGACAATTTAGAGGTAGCTTTGTGTATTAGTCTTGATACGAAGAGAATGTCTGATTTGAGAAACAATATATACAAGCTTAAAGGCTCTGCTTCGAAATAGGGTCCATAAACCTTTAAATAGTTTATTAAATAACATAAGAATACAAAAATGGAACTAATGAAATGAGGTGATGATATGGATGAATCAAAAATTCTTCATATAGTAGAAATTGCTAAAAATACAGGAAAAATAAGAATCGGCACAAATGAAACAACTAAAGCAGTAGAAAGAGGAATAGCAAAGTTAGTTGTAGTAGCTGATGATGTTACTCCTAGAGAAGTTATAATGCATCTAGAGCCGTTGTGTAATGAGAAGAAAATACCGTTAGCGCATGTAAATGGTAAGATGGATTTAGGAAGAGCATGCGGAGTTACAGTACCTGCAGCAAGCATAGCAATTATTGAAGAAGGCGACGCAAAGAAAGATATTGCTGATATGAAAAAAGAGTGATATGAATGGCACAAGAACCAGTTCCAGCTGAAGTAGTTCAGTGTTTAGGAAGAACAGGAATAAAGGGAGTTAATCAAGTTAGATGTAAAGTTCTTGAAGGAAAGGATACTGGAAAGATACTTGTTAGAAACGTTTTAGGTCCTATTAGAAAAGGAGACATACTGGTACTTAGAGAAACTGAAATGGAACACGCTGGTACAATGGAGTTGAGATAAATGAAATGTGAGATAGATGTTAGGAGAGAAGACGATATCGGTTATACACTAGGTGTTATTGCTGGTGATGGGTTTATTGGAAAGAATACAGAAACGACAAGAATGATTATGCTATCTGTAAAAGATAAAGAATTTTGTGATAATTTTTCAAATAGTTTGTTTAATATATGCGGCCGAAAATATAAGGTTAGTAGGGTTAATAATTATAGATATAGACAAGGTTATTGCTGGGTAACAAGATGTTGTATTCGACAAGTAGTTAACTTTTTTGAAAATTATGATATTTATCAATTATCAGAAAATACAGATAAGATCAAGCTAGGTTTCTTAAGAGGTATGTTTGATGCAGAAGGTTGTAGCTTTTGTAAGCTTTATCCTAAAAGAGGAGGTTATTCAAGAACGGTTGCTGTTTTTAATAAAAATAAAAAATTACTTAATCTGTGTCAAGAATTATTGAATTCTTTCGAAATAAAAACAAGAAAATTTTCTAAAGATAAGGATGGTGTATATGCACTTCACCTGAGTCTTTCAAAAGAAAATCTAACGAAATTTAGGGATTTGATAAATTTTTCAATCCCGCGCAAAATTTCAAACTTGGAAACATGCTTAGAGAGTTATACGGGTGGTTAATATCAAATGTAGCTTTTGCACTAAAGAATTAGAAAAAGGAACAGGTAAAATGTACATAAAAACAGATTCAAAAATATTTTATTTTTGTTCGAGAAGATGCGAGAAAAACATGTTTAAATTAGGACGTGATCCTCTTAGAGTAAAATGGATCACTAAAAAGAAAAAATAGTTTCACTCATCTGGTTGAATTTACTTGGGGTATATATTCTTTTTTTGTTTAGAATATTTAACAGGTTAAAATGTTAAATCAAATCCTGTTATCTGATCTAAAGATGTTTGGTCTAAGCGAATACGAAGCGCGTGCGTATCTTGTTCTATCTATGTATGGTCCATCGTCAGCATCATTTATTTCTGAGCATAGTAAGATACCTTCTTCAAAAATATATGATATTTTGAATTCTTTGCGTTTCAAAGGACTATTAGATGCGTGTAATACAAAACCTAAAAGATTCAAATTAATTGATCCGAAGTATGCGTTAACTAGTATTCTTGCTTCAAAAGAACTTATGATAGAAGAAATGAGAATTAAAACTAAAAATCTTTTAGAAAAATTAAATCCGCCGCAGAATAGCATAAAATCAGAAATATGGCATTCTAGAGGAAAGAGACCGTTTTATGATAAAGCATGTGAGATATTGAATAAAACTAAAGAGCATGCTATAGCGACAACTAAAGACTTTTCACGTTATCCATTTCTAGATTATGAGTTTCTTGATGCAACTAAGAGAGGTGTTAAGATAAGGATACTTTGTACTTCGAATCTTACAGATGATGCTATCTCAAGAGCAACGTGGTATGTTAAAAATGGAGCTGATATTAGAGTTCTTCCAATGAAAACAAGCCCGATACTTGGTATAATAGATGACAGTGAAGTTGTCTTTAAGATTAATTCGCAAGTAGATTGTGATTTCATGTGGTCTAACAATGAGAATCTTATTAGTATAATGAAAAATTATTTTGAGAATTTGTGGTTAAAAGCGAGTCCTATCCAGCAATGCTTATCGGTTTTGCAAGAGAATTAGAAGGTAAAGGATACTTGAATTTGACTTTCAATGTTCCATTTCTTCCATGGAAGCCTGAAACATGCCCAACATATTTGTTTCCTTTCTTATCTTTGTAAAGTGCTTTCTTACCAATGAATTTACCAGCATCTTTTTTAGAGTTTATTCCAGTTATTTCTACTAAAACCTCTTTCGTATAGGCCAAATGATGGTTTATAATTATTCCTTTTGGGTCATTCATAAATATACGTCTCCCGACGATTTTTGAGTATAACATGTTAGTTCTTTCTGATTTATATTGCTATCGGTTACTGGTCTAAAAGCCAGTGTACTGTTGAGACAATTGACGAAGCAAGGTACGTTCGACTTCCTAGAGAAATTCGTTCACCTTTTCGTAAAGCAAACGATTCTTCATTTTTCGGTATGCCTTTATTGTCTCCTAGAACAAAAGTTGGATTTTCTACCTTCAAACTTGTTGTTTGTGACCCTTTAACACTTAAAATGAATATATTCTTAGCTTCTTTGATTAAATCTTGAAAACTTTTTCTAGAAACAGATATACCTGTCTGTACGTTAGTCCATTCTTTGTCTTTTACTGTGTTTAATGACTTCTTAATTACTAGAGCTATAGATCGTTCAGAAGGTTCTATACCAATCATTTTATTTCCATCAAATTTGATTGAAACTGGTGGTCGTTTTCCTGAGTTAAGAATTACTATAATCTGTGTGTCTTTTCTCATCGCTTCAGATACCCATAATGCGCCTAGTACACAACGGCAGATTACATCAATTCTGCCAGACTCGTATAGATGATCTATATTGAAATCATCAGTTGTTCCATGTGAGTACATGATAAATGTTCGTGTCATAATCATCAATGTTTTGTTATCGTAATTTCCTTTCCGACAATATCAATAATAAGATATTTTCCTTCTGAACCAACATTTATTATTTTAGTTTTTCCAAGCATCTCCATTCCAGCATTTTCATGCATATGGCCGCATAGAACAATCTTCGGTTCTGTTTTTTTAATATAATCTAATAGTATTTTACTTCCAGCATGTTTTCCTTGCCAACTTTGCGTTGCTGACGGATTCCGGACTTTATCCATTATTCCATAAGGAAGATCATGCATCATGACAATATCAGCTTTTCCCAATTCTTTTAGATGCTGCCTAGCAAGTTCTTGTTTTTTCTGTGCTCTTAATAGTGATACTTCATTTTCAGGTGTAAATCTCATTATCC
Organism: Nanobdellota archaeon; assembly: GCA_018901755.1. Taxonomy (GTDB): domain Archaea; phylum Aenigmatarchaeota; class Aenigmatarchaeia; order Aenigmatarchaeales; family Aenigmatarchaeaceae; genus JAHIDZ01. Next base: position 71,775 of record JAHIDZ010000015.1, read on the forward strand.
AATCCGCGTCTTTGAAATAAGGAATACCGATAAAAGTAATGTCTTCAAATTTACTTTTTTTATAATTTATCAATTTTACATTATCAAATTTCATATCTGACAATTTTGTAACATTAAGTTTGTATTTTTCTATTCTATCATCTATCGTATCTTCTACGTTTCCATGTATCCAATAGGTTGGAATTTTAGCTTTATCGAAATGTTTAAGTATTTTTTCTATTGTTGAGACGATTTCAAGAAATGCTTCTTCTACTTTTTCTTTTGGTAAAGTTTCTCCCCACGGCTTACTTTGTTTTATATCATATTCAAAATAATATTTTCTTGCCAAGTTTGAACTTCCTAAGTCGCCAGGTATTAGAACACAATCAATATTATCTAAAGGAATATCAAATATTTTTCTATTTCCATGCGGATCTCCAATAACTAGAATCCTCATTTCTTACCACGTTTTTTCTTTTCGACTTTTCCATTTTCCGGGAGCTTTTCAATTTCCTTTGCAGTTTTTACAAGTTCTTTTGCTTCTTCCATTTTTTGTTCTGCAGCAAATCGTCCAGGTTCATCGTGTGGTTTTTGTAAGGCTGATCTTAATTCGTGGATAAATCTTCTAACATATTCTTTATTCATGTAGACATCTTTTTCTGTAATATCATCAATGTTTTTATCTCCAGTTCTTTTCTTCATTGCCATCACTTTATCAAATATGTCAGCATAGTTAGGACTTATTTTACCAGTTTCAATTAAATGTTTTTTGAATGCTATTGGAAGTTCTTTTGGATCTTTTGGCAATTTATTCATAGTCTTTAATGCTGTTATAGAAGCTTTTAGCATGATTTCATAATTTGTATTAATATCATCAATCTTTTTTATATTTTCTAATCTTGTAAGTAATTTGGTCATTGTGTCAACATAATCTTGAACTTTCTTAATCCATTCATCGACATCTTTTCCAGAAACTTCTCCAACATGTTCTTTATATTCTATTCTTTTTCTAAATGCATAGATATCTTCCATAATTTTTGCATATTTTTCATCTAATAATTTTTCATTAACTAGATGTTTTCTTAATTCATCTGCACATTGGCCAGGTGCTGGTTGTCCAACTCCAACATACATTAGTATTGCTTGAGCCGCGTCAAGCACTGCATAATAGAGATCTTCAGCAATCATTAATTTTTTAACATCTCTTACTCTGACGATTCGTTTAGGAACAGATTCCATTCTTAGATAAGCTGATTCTTTCGTTCCAGGAAACTTACCTTGTTCTAACATTTTTCTCATCGGAATAAAAAAACCTGCATCATAAACAGCATATCCGTCACGTGTTAAAGTATAGAATACTGGATTGGATTTTCTCATACCATCCCAAAATTCAGTTAGTGCAATAACAGGTTGTGGATGAAGTCGTGGATCTACTGTTCTAGCTACCTTATACATATCATTTGTAATTTTGTCACGTATTTCTTCAAATTTTTTCAAAGGAAGTTTTGTATCATCAAAAATCATATAAATATCAACGTCAGACTTTCCATGTTGTTCACCACGAGTTATAGAACCAAACATGATAATTGCTTTAACATATGCTTTAAACATTCCAAGAAGTTTTTCTTTATATTCATTTGTTGATTTGTATCTAGTTTCAAAAGAAAATTCTTTCAATTTTTTACCGAGTTTTTTTTGTTTAGTCATTGAATCATCTATTAAAATAATGTACTTTACATATATTTATTATCTATATTCTTCTTCTACCCATTCTTTAGCTTTACCTTTTTTATGGGCGCTAGTTCCAAAGAAACCAAAATCTTCTTCATGTACAGTGAGTAGACCTTTTAATGGGTCGAGCATATGTTGCCGTATTGTTAATTCTTGACGTTTTATTTCAGGACCAAATTCTTTAAGTCCAAAGAATTCCAACGGTAGATCTTTTGGAGGAACATTTTTTTCTAGAAACATTGCAATTAATTTTATAGATAAAACACTATCTTGAATTCCTTCTTCACCAGATCTTTCAAATATAAGCCATGCGTCTTTAAAGCCCTTTTCTCTTAATTCCCAAAGTCTTTCATAGATATACACTTGTGCATCAGATGCTCTTGGGATTCCGAGATGTGCTGGGGCATAAGGAACAGGTGCTCCTAAGTGAACTACTTTTACTCGATTTCCTCCTTTCATAGGAAATTTGTTTATCGTCTCTTTTGGATCAATTTTACTTCCAAGCATATGTTCGAAATCTATAGCAACACCGACCCAATCAGAACCAATGCATTCTGCCAAATAATAAATGTGTAATGGATTTGAAAATCTCATATTTAATTCATGTCCTGGTGATGCCATTGGAGTTTCCATTACAAAATACATTTTACTTTTTTCAAGTTCTTTTTTAAGATTTTGTTCTTTGTATTCGGGTAATGATGTATTAAAATGTCCCCAGATGTATTTTCCCGCAACTGCAGAAACCCATAATTCTGGTTTTGCAATAAGGTCTGCATCTGATAAATCTTTTCCAACAATATTTTTCCATAGGACATCATAACTATTCATCATATACTTTGCAATGATATAATAGGCAAGTCTTTCTGGTCCATATTCACTTTCCTGCGAATTGAAAAAATCAAATAATTGTCCATCTGCCTCTTCCTTCGAATCCTTCCGCATTTTATCAGCTTCTTCTTTTGGTGGCTGTTTACCTTCATGGGAATAATAATAACTTTCAATTTTTTTCTCGAAATAACGATTTTCACCAACTATATATCTTCTCAGCTGTGCAGGCATGTCTTCTCGGTTGATAAATTTCCAGAACCAATCAAGCAATTTTGGGTTTTCTTCAAATAATTTTCTTAACGGTCTTCCATTAAAATCAACCAAGTCAACTGGTTTAAGATCGTGCCACAATGTAACAAATGGTTCAGATTCAGAAGAATGTACAAGCATATATTTTGCGCCAAGTTCTCCACTATGTTTTAAATGCAAATAAAGTCTTTCATGAGATAATTTATATTGATCTCGATAAGGAGAATCTAAAAACAGAGTAGTTCTTCCGATTGCTTCACATTCGCCATGAATTCCGAATTCAAATCCTTCTTTAATAACTTTTTTCATTGCATCTTTCAAGCCAGGCTGTCCAAATTCTGTAATTGTTTCTATATCAACTTGTGTAAATTTGGTACCAAATCTAGAAGAATTATAAATCTTTTGATGTATACCTGCAACAAATTCTGCGCCAGAGCCTTTCTGAGATGCAATTTTAAAATATCCACTGGATATGCCAACAGTATAAGCCATTTATCCAACACCCATTTTACCTTTTAAGAATTTGTTAATCATATTAAATTCTCCACCAATAACATTAAGATAATATTTTGTTATTCTATCAGCATAATCTGTTTCATATTGGCCAGGCTTTGAAAACATTATACCTTCCATTTTAGGCATTTTCATAGCAGATGATGATCTGCTTATACCACTAAACATAACACGCAACTCTTTCATAAATTTGTCAAGCGCGTTTTCTTCTTCACCCTTTTTACCAAATAGGAGAGGAAACTCCTTTTTAACAACATCCATTATATCTTCTTGTCCTAGTTTTAATCCTATTATTTCATCAATATATCTTTCAAATTCCATTTCTCGACATTTTAATTCAAGCAATTTTACAAGCATTATGTTTTGCGATATTGCATATGCATATACACTAAATGTGATATCTTCGATTTCACCGATTGTTAATCTTGAGCCTGATCTGAATACATCTATGATGAAAAATGAATAGTATAATTCTGATGGATTTAGTGCAAATCTTTTAGCTTTCCAATCTGGTAGGATTTGCTCTTCAACAACTTCATCTGCAACTGTTCTTTTTTCTACTGGTCTTTTACATTTCGGACATAGATCTGTTTTTGAAGCATAATATTTTTTACAATCACTGCAATAAAATCTTTCATTTGCCAACCACGGATATTCTTTAGCAAGTCCTTTTTTTGGATCTAGTATTAAATTGTCTCTAACATAGGAATCGTAAGGATGTATAATAAAATCACCTTCTTTTATAACATCACTTTTTCTTGCTTCAGTAGGTTTCAGGTCTTTCCAGGCCCATATTGTTATATTGTTTGTATAAGTAGAAATGCCAGCTAAGTCTGAAAATGATTTGAATACATTGGCTCTACCTAGAGCAGATTCAGAACCAAGTTTTGTCATCTTATATCTAGAAATGTAAGGTTTTAACCAGATTTTATATTCTTCTATTGATTTTTTTCTAGCTGTTTCTAAACCTTTAAGGGTTTCATATCTTCGTTTTACAACGTTTAGGAATTCTCCTTTCCAGTTTACAAACATTTTATTTTTTGTAACAAGAATAGTTGACTCTGCTTTACTGACATTAAGTTTTTTAGCAACTGGATTAATTTCTAAATCAGTATCATTCATTGCTTGAAAGTCTGTAATTATTGTAGGCCATCTTTTTGGCATACTAAATAGAGAAAATCCTTCACCAGTGTGCATATCGACTTGATCAATAAACATTGATCTAAGACTATGTTCATCTTTTTCTGAGAAAAGTTTCATAATTCGTCCATATTTTCTCAAATCGTGTTCAACAAGTTCATAATCTGCAACAGCGCTTGCAGCTGAACCAAGACCTTCTTTTATTTGAGCTTCTAATTGTCTTTTGCTAGAAACTGTTTTTTGATAATATTCTGTAAAAGTTGGAGATATTTCAATCCATTCGTCTATTTTCGAAACATTGAATTTTTCAGTTCCAAGCATGAATACTAGAGAATAATACATAGCAGATGCGATTCCAACTGGACCAGTGAAATTAAGTTTTGTAATTTGATTACAGTTTTCTTCTTCATTAACAACTCTGTTATCTGGTCCGTTGCAAAGATAGATACCCATGGTTGGTTTATCTGGTACATTAATAGGAATGCCCCATCCCTTTCCATTTGTGAAATCAAAAATAGGTTTATCTATCATCCAAACACCAGCAGAAGTATTCCAATAATCAAACTTCCAAATCCAAGATATATTCCAGTACTTAACATGTTAGATCTTTGATAGGCTCCACCTGGAAAGATTATTAGCATGAATAACCCGAATAAGATTAAAAGTATACCTATTAGCTTAAATAACATAAATCTAATTTGTTTTAAGTCAAATAAAAAGGTTTTTATTTGAGGAAATCATATAGAATATAGGTTTTAACATGGTATGGGCAAGAACAAAACTAGTAATACAGGATGATTTAATTAATCCGAGAACAAGAATGGTAATAGATTTTAAGGGAAAAAATCCTCAAAAATTTTATCACGAAATACCAAAACTTATAGCAACATCATTTCGAGTTCATTCTGATTCGATTCAAGAGAAGAAATTCCTTATGCATAAAGGAGATCCTGAAAAATTTGAAGCAGATTGGGAAATAATTAAAGATCTTGATAAATTTTCATATTATAGAATATTGGTTTCTATGAAAGGCGCATCAAGTGGGGGCCATGGTTCGGCTGGTATTACAATTGAAGGACTTTTACGAACAGAATATCCGCAAGACACATATTGGCAGAAAAGTCTTTTTTATGAAATAATGAGAATGTTTTGGCATAGCTTTTTCTATACGTCTAAAAGACAAAAATATTTAGATGACGGAAAAAGTTTGATATCATTTTTCTTAGATGACCTGAAAAATTTAACGAGGATATAACATGGCAGGATCGATGTCAATTAAATCTGACATAATGTCACCATCGGCATCAAAAGTAATTGAATATGTCGGGCCTAATCCAACGATAGTTTATAAAATAATGGCAGATCTTCTTCGAGATGTATTTAGACTGGGCGCATCTAAAATATATGAAGATGAAGTTAAATGGGATGTGACTTCTGAACCAACTCAATTTTATGGATACTGGAGAGCAAAAGATAAGAAAGATAGCCTGACAACGATATGGATTCATGTTGAAGTGAAGGGCAGACAGTATAAAGACAAGACTGGTGAAGTTAAGTTAAAAATTAAAGGCACAATAACAACAGCATTTAAGTACAAAAATCCGATAATGAAAGCATTATATTATTTTTATAAAATAACTTTTTACAGAAATCAAAGAGCGGTATATATAGATGATGCCAATAAACGTCTTGATAATTTCGAAAATATATTTAGATCACATCTTAATATGATGAGGAAATCGGCATGAAATTACTTGATATTTTTAATGTGTTTAGAAAGAAACAAGAAATAGTTTCAGAATTACCACAACCAAGTCAATTACCAGATGATTTCGAAAGATTCAGAGTTAAAAGATATCCAGAGGCGCCTCCTGAACCAGAATATCCATCATCTGACGCGGCAAGATTTAATATGCCAGCACCGGAGATAGAAACACCGCAAATAGAACCTGCAGTTAAGGAAGAGCCACAAGAATTAATTCAAACAGATAAAATAGATCTTATTCTGCAAAAATTAGAAACAATAGATACTAGATTAAGATTGATAGAAGAACGAACTAGAAAATAAAATTATTATAGAAAGGTTTTTGCAATTTGTGACAATTGATTCTGAATGCTTTCGACTTCTATATTTTTTTTGACAATTGTGCGTTCTACACTTTCGAGGGTTTCATTAAGTTTTTCCGTACACTCATAGCAAAGTGCTTGCCCCTGAACACTGTCACCACAATTTCTACAATGAGTATTATATTCATTCATTGGTTCAATTTCTTCCATAAGAACACCAATAACATGTGACACATAACTCATTTTAATACACCTAAAATTATGATTCTTCTCTAATTTTTTTCTCAATTTCTTCTTCGATACCCATTTTTTCAACAAGTTCTTTAAATCTATTTCTAATTGTAACTTCAGTTACTCCGATAGCATCAGCAATTTCTCTTTGGGTCCTTTTTTCACCAAGTAAAACAGCTGCTATGTACAAAGCTGCTGCTGCAACACCAGTAGGTCCTTTACCTGAAGTGGCTTCATTTTTCTTAGCTTGTACTAGAATTCTAATTGCTTTAGCTTGGACATTGTCAGTTAAACCAAGCATTGATGCGAATCTAGGAATATAATCTTGTGGCGGTGCAGGAAGTATTCTTATTGCTAATTCTCTTGAAATGTAACGGTAAGTTCTTCCGATTTCTCTACGTTCAACTCCAGATGCTTCAGATATTTCTTCTAAAGTTCTAGGAGATTCCATTTCTCTACAAACAGCGTATAATAATGATGCGATTACTGATTCCATTGATCTTCCTCTTACTAAACCGCGATCAACAGCTTCTTCATATTTTTTAGCAACTTCTTCATGAACGCATTTTGGAAGGCCTAGGAATGATACTAATCTTTGTAATTCAGATAAAGCAAATGATAGATTACGATCTTTAGATTCAACAAGTCTTTTCTGCCATTTTGCTAATCTAATATATTGAGATCTTTTTGCAGCAGTTACTTTGAATAATTCACCACGGCCACGACCTATTTCAGTTGTCATTCCTTTATCATGTTTAGTGTGAGTTAAAGGAGCTCCTGCTCTTGTTCTTTTTGATCTTTGATCATCATCAAATGCTCTCCATTCTGGAGAAGTATCAACCATAGAATCTGCTAAAACAAGACCACATTTTCCGCAAACTGTTTCACCACGTGCGCCATCTTCAAAGAATTGTGTACATCCACAGTCCGGACATTTTTTCTTAACGTTTTTTGCCAATAAATTCATCTCTTTTTAGTAGTAATTTAACTTTTATAACGTAACTAAGAGTTGGTTAAACTAGTATATAAAGGTTTCGGTAGGTATAGCTTTGCTCAAATAGTCGTTTTTGCACAATAAGTAGACTGCCTGCCCAAAAAGTATATATAACGAGATTCCTTAATAATAGCATGAATATTAAGAAGTTTTGCGATTTTTTCAAGATAAAGCATTCTATAGAAAATGATCCAAGCTCATTGGATGATATATATCAATTTTTTGAAAGGTTACGAAAAAGCATAGAAAGTGGAGAACCGAATGCACTTATAATAGGAGAATATCTTTTCCAGAATATATCATCTGAAAAGGTAAGGCAAAGGAAATCATCTGCCACCGAATTTGAGGATTTTCTTGAATTTTCTCTTGGTGGTAAGGTAACAGACAAAGATGCAAGAAAAAATATAGAGCTTTCAGATATTTCTAAAATAGACGATGAAATCGCAACTTACATATCAAGCAATAGAAGGGAAAAGATGGATATTACATTCCAAAGCGGATATGGTGTTTCGCTTAAAACATCTGTTCCAGAAAATAAGGAAATAAATATGGGGTCATTTGCCAGAGAAGCATTATTTAAGGGATTTTTAACTCCGAGAGAATATGGCGGGGAAAGAAAGGGTGGTCTTGGATCTAAACCTCAGATAAAATCAACGTTTGAAAAAATACAAAGTAAAAAAACAATGTGGAAGAAATTCTCAAAAGGATTTGAAACAATGGTTAATAATATTTATGTTGATGACATGGTGTTTGTAATAAAAGGCGGAACATATCTTGAACTTTATTTTATTGACAGCAAAATACTACAAAAAATATTGACCGATGCTGTCGAAGGAGGACCATCAAAGTCTATTGGTGTTATCAATCGATATGAGGGCAATTCAATGCGAATAGAAAGAGACAAGATAATAAAGCATGGAAAAAAAGTAAAGTTAGACTTTACATCTGAAAATTTCACAAAATTAAGAGGCATAATTTCTCATATTAGAATAATAGAGCAGATAACGCTTGAAAATATTGGTAATAAAAAAATCTCAGAAGCCGAAAAAGCACTTTATTCTCAGATTAAATTAATGTTGAAAGATATGGAATCGTTTTAGATGGTTATTTTATTGGTATCATTTTTGCAATATTATATGCAAGTGGCCACGGAACGGCATTTCCGATTTGTCTATATTGTGATGAAATGGATCCTTCAAAGATAAAATCATCGGGAAAATTTTGAAGTCTTGCAACTTCTCTTACAGTCATCCTTCTTTTCAGATTTGGATGCGGTATTATAACAGGCCCTCCTGTTCCGCCACCTCTACCAACTATTGTTGGAGAAGGCTCATTCCATTTTGTTGCACGGTTTCCTATATGTCCGTTTATCTTAACTTGATGTTCAGTTCCGTGATGGTTTGGTATATCTCCATCAGTTTTTTCAGGAATTCCTTTTAACCCATCTTTTACTGTTTTCCACAGTGGAAGATTATCTTTTCCATCTTTGGAATGCGTCGGATTAGGGTGTATTATTTTTGGTTCAATATCATTTCTTGTTCCAAGTATTATGATTCTTCTTCTTGCCTGTGGAACACCATAATCCGCAGAATTAAGTATTTTAAAATTAACAGTATAGCCAATTGAAATTGCATTTTCAAGTTCCTTTAAAATAATCTTTAATACCTTTCCAGTTTTTTTAGCCCGATCTTTAGAAGTTTCATAACCTCCGGCTGAACATAATCCGACAACATTTTCAGCAACGAAATATTTCGGTTCCTTATCCCTAATAATACGAAGAAGTTCAAGGTATAATTTATTTCTTTTGTCTTCTGTGTGTCTATATGGATTAGCGATTGAAAATCCCTGACATGGAAATCCACCAATAACTATATCGGCATTAGGAATTTCCAATGATGGAATCTTTTCTATATTGGTGCAAATTGGCCTATGTTTGAAGTATTTTTCATATGTTTTACATGAATCTGAATCATTATCATTGGACCAGACTATTATGTGTCCAGCTTTAACAAATCCGAGATCCATCCCACCTGCACCACAAAATAATGATATTATTTTCATTTATATACACCATGCTTACTTTCGTAAGTTTCTTCAGTATAAAGCTTCCTTTCACTGAACGGAGTTCTCTATTTAGTATTCTGAACCTTTAAGATTAAATTCTTACCGTTTACTGCCAGAGCAAACTCAGTTTTGTCATCCCAGCCCATTGTCTCAACAACTGCTTTGGGTATTGTGACGGTATAAACTCCCTCTCCCTTCCTGTGAATAAGCCTCATAATCTTCTTAGCCATGCTATATAGTTATCTCTATAGGTATTTATATATTACTGAAGCAACAGATATATTTCATGGAGCATCTTGCAATAATGAAGAAGTCTTGGAAACTTCTGCCGAAGATTCTTTCCGGTGAAAAAAAGATAGAATCACGCTGGTATATGTCAAGATATCCGCCGTGGAACAGCATTAAGACAGGCGAGACAGTCTATTTCAAGGATTCTGGCGAACCAGTCACAATAAAGGCAGAAGTCAAAAAAGTAATTCAGATTTCTAATCTTACTCCCGACAAGGTCAGAGAGATATTCGATAAGTACGGAAAGACTGATGGTATAGGAGTTACTGACATATCGAAATACATTAAAATGTTCAAAGACAAGAATTACTGCATGTTGATATTCCTGAAGAACCCGCAGAATATCAAACCATTCAATATTGATAAGACTGGATTTGGATTAATGTCAGCATGGATAACAGTCAGCAGCATTAATCAAATAAGAAAAAAATAACATACTTATTTCAGATCATGCTCCCAGATTCTGATGACTTTCCATCCCTTCTTTCTGAGAATACAGTTTACTTTTCTGTCTCTTTTTACGTTCCGTGCTATCTTAGGCAGCCAGTATAGTCTATTTGATTTAGGTGCTCTATAGTGCTTTGGGCACTTGTGCCAGAAGCAACCGTCAATAAAGAGGGCTATATTATATGATTTGCTGGCATAATCCGGTCTGCCGTAAATGCCTTTAGGCTGGTATGAGAAACCAAGCCTTTTCATGAGTTTCTTTATACTGAGTTCTGGCTTGGTCTTAGATGATTTGATACGGGACATGTTATAGCTACGCTGGGCTCTTGTATGCACATCTGTCATAAAAATATAAGACACATTTAAGTAATTAATAGGTAACCGAAAAGCTTAAATATATGTAAATCAAACACTGTATTACATAACTTATTCAGTTTGTGAACGAAGGTGAATCAAAATGACAAAGGAAGAACATGAAAAATACCCACTGCCGTATTATGGTCGGATAAATATAGTAAATAGCATAATAGGAGAACTAAAAGGAGCTACAGAAAGGAAAGAAAAAATCATAATTAAAAGAAATATAAGACAGAGCACTGTTGGTATAACATTTAGTTTATCATTGGGGAAGTTCTTGCATCTTCTTGATTCTGATAGTAAACGTATCTGGCTAACCGATTTTGGATACAGATATTCAATGCTTTCACAACAGCAACAGAAAGAACTGGTAGCAAAAAATCTTCCAGATGCTTATGTAACACTTCTAAAATGGATAAAAAATAGCGAACAAAGAATGATGACGATTGATACTTTAAAGGATGAAATACTTAAAAACTTTATAGAATGGAAACCAACGGAAAGAGTTTTTTATGAATCATTATTGACGTTTGCTGATGTTGTAAAATACTGTCACCTTGCAGATTTTGTAAAGGGTAGCAGAGGATCAAGTTCAAGGTTTAAAATCACAGAAGAAGGAATTAACTTTTTTGATAGTGGCAATTTTGCTACGTCATCAGAAAATACCGATAAATCTGAAACTAAAGGAGATAGAGATCAAAGAAACAGGGAATGGTATAATCAGAATCCATTTAACTTAAATATGACAGAAGGAACCACTGTCAGATTAATATCTAATCTTGGTGCGATTGAAAAAAAGATAGAAACTGATGGAGACTGGGATAAACTTAAAATTATTATTGATCATTGGAAAGAGATATGGAAAGTTTTAGACAAAGAAAGAAAGAATAAGCCTGCGGAAGACGGGAAATCGCAAAAGGCATAGGATTCAGAAGAGAGAGCGACGGAACCTTCATAATAATGAAGAAAAACTATGGACTCTCCGCCCATAGAACAGATCATGAGCTGTGAGGGTCCAAGCCCTTTTCGGTCCGGTAATTTCAGCAGGCTTAGAATGATAATAATTAACCGTTATGGTTTTTATATCTATCTTGCTATATAGTTTGCTATATAGTGTATTTAAATCCTTTTGGGTGCAATTATACAATATGAAAATGGTGAAACAATCATATGCACAAAACTGGTCAGCATACAACAAAGCTCAGATGAATGAGAAACAGCTATTCATGGAACTATTATGCGATTTGTGCAACGATGCTGAAGAACCGGAGTATGTATTCGGAAGACTTAAGATACCAGTTGCTGATATTTTATTCTGCAGTGCTTTTAAGATATATTCCGGCTATTCTGGTAGAAGATTTACAACAGATATGAGAACTGCAAAGGAAGACAACTACATCAGTAAAGTTCCGCATTATAATTCGTTGTTTAATTTTTTGAAGAATCTTAATACATCAGCTATTCTTATGAAAATGATACAGAAATCAGGGCTTTCGTTAAAAGACGTTGAAACAAAATTTGCTATTGATGCATCTGGATTTTCAACAACGAGATACAGAAGATGGTTTGATTTCAAATACGGTCATGAAAGGGACTTCAGAATATGGGTGAAAGCACATGTAGTTTGCGGAGTAGGAACGAACATAGTTACAGCTGTTAGGCTGTCTGAAGCGAGGGCACACGATAATAAATTTTTCAAGGAGCTTATTAATGATACTTCATCAAATTTCAATGTCTGCGAGATGTCAGCTGACAAAGCGTATATGTCAAGAAATAATCTTGAATTGGTTGATAGCCTTGGCGGAAAAGCATACATACCATTCAGATCTAATGTAACAGGAAAACAAAGAGGTTCTAAGCTGTGGGGTAAAATGTATCATTATTTCAAATATAACAATGAGGATTTTATGAAACACTACCACCTTAGATCAAACGTCGAATCAACCTTTTCAATGATTAAACGAAAATTTGGTGATACTGTTAGAAGCAAAGATAAAACAGCACAATTTAATGAGATTCTATGCAAGATTTTATGTCATAATATTTGTGTTGTTATACATGAAATGCACGAAATGGGTTTCTATAAGAAGACGGAATGGGCAAGTTAGTATTATCAGGTAAAAATTTATTCAAAAAGAAAAAGAGTTTAAGGACGAAATCCGATTTCTCGTTAAGGACAATTGTCCGATTTCGCCCTATCTATTATTATAAATTTAATTAGTGATTGGGTTATTTAAGCTTTACGTTTTATTGTCGAATGGAAGTTATATAATCATCTAAAAATATTAATTTATCAGCGACTTCTTTCAAATCGTCTCCAAGTGCACTTCTGAAAGAAGCAACTTCAACTCTTTTCCCCATAGATTTGACACACTCAATTGCATTCTTATAATCATTATCTCCACTGACAACAAGAGCAGTATCATAAACATCCTCTCTTGCCATTCTTAAAAGTTCAGTTACTAATGCAACATCTATACCTTTCTGAAATTCTTGATTGAATTTAGTTGGATATCCGATTGGTTCGCCATTTTCAATATTAAATGGTTTGATACCAGCATTTCCTTTTTTAACGGCTTCTTCGTGTATATTTTTCCAAAGTTTACATCTTTCGCAATCTAAAGTTTTATATCTAACTGGTCTCGTTATAACTGTTATACCTTGTTTTCTTAATGCATTGAAAAAATATTCTTTATTATTTGGAGACCTTTCAGGTTTTCCATCAAAAAAGTATGTTCTTCTTTTATCTCTTGAATCTGATAATAATTCCACAAGTTTAACATAATCAATTTTAATTTTATTTATTTTTTGTTCTGGTGGTAAATCTACATTTTTTCTTTCTATTTCTTCATTGATAGTTTTTATAGCACCAAAGACATTGGCACCATCAATAAATATCATTATTTTCTCGCTCATATTATAATAATAGTAATTCTTATACATTTATACCTTTACTTTCTGTGCAGGACCCATTCACACAAAAAGCCGTGTTTTACTACGACATTTTAGGCAAAGCAGGTAGGTATTTATATGGTTTTCATTTATAATAAGAAATATGATACCAAAGGCAGCGATTGAAAGAATTATTAGAAAGGCTGGGGTTGATAGAATATCTGCTGAAGCAATTGAAGAACTTCAAAAGACTACGGAAGAATTAGCTCTTGAATTAGCTAGAGATGCGGCCGAAGTAGCTAAACACGCTAAGAGAAAAACAATAACAGAAGAAGATATTAAACTTATATCAGGGAAATAACTAACTCCAAATTCGACGATGTTCATTTACATTTACATCTTCAGTTAATACACTACATTCTTTAGGTTTGTGTATTTCGCCTGCTAATCTTTTTAGATAATTTATCTCTTTTACATCTTCGATTGGTTGGCCATCTAATCTTCTATAAGTTACAGTATCATCTCCTACAATAACTTCATATTTTTTTGTCCGACCTATCACTGGTCCATTCCCTATTTGTGCAATATTATAATTAAATTTTTGAAGTATCCATTTTGCGCCATCTATTGTACCACTATATTTTAATATGATTTCTTTTAGTTCGGTTGTATGTTTTTCCATTTCATAATTACATATAGAAAACTATTTATATGAATTTAACCGGTATAATACCATGACTGAAACAAAAACAGCAATTAAAAGTTTGAAACCAGGAAGATATTGTTTAATAGACGGTGAACCTTGTAAGGTTATTTCTGTTAGCATTTCCGCGTCAGGTAAACATGGTGCAGCTAAAGCACGATTGGAAGCAGTCGGAGTTTTTGATAATAATAAAAGAAGTATTGTAAAACCAGCAAATTCTGAATTTGATGTTCCTGTTGTAGAGAAAAAAAATGGACAGGTTGTTGCTATACTTGAAAACACAGCTCAGGTTATGGATCTTGAAAACTATGAAACATTTGATGCAATTGTCCCAGAAGAATTAAAAGATAAAGTAACACAGGGTTGTGAAGTTCAATATTGGATTTTATGCGGTAGAAAAATGCTTGTTGGAGTAAAGTAATTATCCGCCTATTTTTCTAACTTCCGGTGAAACTAGTAGTTCAGCAAGTTTTTCAATCATTTTTTGTTCATATGCAACTAAATCACTTGCAGTCACTATACCTACAATTTTACCCACTTCATCTATAACTGGAAGTTTTTTAATTTTATTTTCAGTCATTTCTTTAGCAGTTTCTTCTAATGTATTTTCTGGTGAAATTGTTATGATATTAGTTGTCATAATTTCTTCAACTTTAGTGTTAGTGCAATCCCCACCAAGTGCAACAACATCAGAAAGAATATCTCTTTCAGTTATGATGCCTTTAACTTGCCCTTCTGTAGAAATAACTACTAAAGAACCGATATGATTTTTTGTCATTTTTTCAGCAGCATTTTTTACAGAATCAGTTGGTTTAATTGTTTTAACATTAATGTTCATTACGTCTTTAATTAGCATACTAAATAGTAGGAGTTTTAAATATATAAAAATAAAAAAAGAAAGGGTTTATCGTCTTCGCTTTGCTTTGCCTACATAGTCTTTAGCAACAGAGGCTACTACATCTTTCATTCCTAGACCAATTGCAATCGCCATACCAACTCCGACAGATCCTATTATTATCAATAGAATCCAGTTGATTAGCATTGTGTCAATTCCTATGAATGGTAGTGCTAATGCAATTGAGACATAAACTAATAGGAAGAAGATTAATTTTCCTACGATTGCTCCGTAGAATGTCTTCTTTGATACTAGTTTGTCTTTAATATATTCTGCTAGTAGTGAACCCACTATTACTATTACAGCTGCTTCTATTAGTCCAGGTAGGAATCCGATTATACTGTTCACAAAGTTTGAAATTGCGACTATGCCTAGGAATACAGTTGCTTGCTGTATGAACACTAAGTATATCCACCATCTAGCTATTAACGATGATACCATCGAAAATTTGAATAGATGTTTTTCATCTTCTAGAACGTATTCATCAATTTTTAGTCGTGTGAATAATTCTTTTACTACTTTTCCAACGACCTTACCTACAACTAGACCTATTATCAATGTTATAAGTGCTGCAATAAGTCCTGGTAAGCTGGCAATGAAGTTTATCCATATTGTCATTAAGACTGTTTCTAGTGCCATATTTTTACCTTAACCTTTATTTAGTTAGCCACCTTATAAATTAATAGGTTGATATGGGTAAAAACGATGTATTGCGAAGTGTTTTATCTAGCATAAGACCAAGTAAGATTGAGAGAGACCACGCTGAAATGTTTGCATTAAAACTTATAATGGTATCTAAACAGATATCAAAAAGTTATTCTATTGAACCTATGTTCGTTGGTTCTTATGAAAAAAATACATGGTTAGCTGGAAATGATGAATTAGATTTATTTTTATTGTTTAGTCCTTCAACGCATAGAAAAAAATTAGAAGAACAAGGATTGGAAATTGCTAAAAAGATAATAAATCAAATGGGCGGAACATATCAGAAAAAATATTCTGAACATCCTTATCTTTGCGCTACTGTAAAATTTGAAGGAATTGAATTTGATGTGGATATTGTTCCTTGCTATGACATTAAAGAGCTTAAAAAAATTAAATCTGCTGTTGATCGGACACCACATCATGTTAGATTTGTAAAGAAAAATTTATTATTACCAGATGAAGTACGACTTTTGAAACAATTTTGTAAAGCTGCAGGAATTTATGGAGCCGATGTTAAAACAAATGGATTTTCTGGTTATCTTTGCGAGCTTATGATAATTAATTATGGTAAATTTGAAAACTGCATTAAAGATGCTATAAAATGGCGAGCACCAACTGTAATGACTATAACTGAAATGGATAAGAAAAAATTAATTGATGTGTATAAAGGGCCGTTTATTGTAATAGATCCTGTTGATTTGAATAGAAATGTAGCTGCAGCTGTTTCAATTGAAAACTTTTATAAATTTATTGAAGCTGCTAGAAAATATATGAACAAGCCTTCTGAAAAATTATTCTTCCCAGATAAAGTTAAATCATATTCTGTTAATGAGATAGGTAAAGAAATTGCTAATCGTGGAACAAGATGGTATGCAATTAAATTTGATAAACCAGATGTAACAGATGATATTCTTTATCCTCAGATGAGAAGGTGTGAAAACATTATAGAGAAGATAATGAATGAAGATGGTTTTGAAGTTATGAGAAAAGACTTTTATGTTGGTGAATTGTGTGTTATGCTTTTTGAAATGGAAAATTGGGAAGTACCGAGAGTATTCAAAAATATCGGTCCGAATATTTATACTAAACATGCTGAAGAATTTTTAAAACACTATAAAGACCGTAAGATATTCTTAGAAGGAGAATACTGGGCAGTTGAGCTAGAACGAAAATACACAACGGCATTACACTTGTTGAAAGATCTTGTTTCAAACACTGATGCTAAATTAAAGGAAAAAGGAATTCCTAGCAAGATCGTATCTAATTTCAAGAATGCGTCTGTTGTATCTGGTTCTGATATGATTAAATTAATTGAAAAATTACCTGAAGATTTTAGAGTCTTTATGAGAAACTGGTTTGAAAAGGATATTGATATTGTTTAATGAGTTTAAGGTATATCTACACGGTTTTGAATATATACTGTTCCCCATGTTTCATCTGATAAATCAGCATCTATTTTTGTTGGTGGATAATATATATCTAAATCATCTGGCATCATAATCACCTAATAAATATATTGTCCGGTTTTTTCAAATTCTCCAAGTGCCTTTTTACCATCTTCTGTTATAGAGTAAGAATCGCCTTCATTTTTTACAAATTTGTGTTCGTATAGTCTTGATACTGTAGTTAGAGGATGTCCTTTACTACCAGATAATTTATGTAGTATTAGTAAATCTGTATTTCCAATTGATAGTGTTTGTAACACCTTAACTTCAGTCGATTTCATTTCAACCATAATATATATTACTCTAAAGTAGTATATAAATCTATCGGTTAGACGAAATTATTAATAAAGAGCGCCTATAACCTTTATGCCAGAACCAATAGAAATAACATTTCTAGGAACAGGAGCAGCCGTTCCAACAATACGAAGAAATCATTCAGCAATAGTATTACATTATACCGGAGAGTATATTTTATTTGACTGCGGAGAAGGGACACAATTACAGCTACAGAAAGCTAAGATATCACCATTAAAGATATCAAAAATATTCATAACACATTGGCATGCTGACCATTTCGCTGGACTATTGCCACTAATAGAAACATTACATCTTGAAAAACGGACGGAACCGCTGGAAATATATGGTCCTGAAGCATCACGGTTTGTAGACGCTATAATTGAATTAAGTTATTGGGGAACAGGATTTGACATAATAGCTAAAGATGTAGAATCTAATCAGAAAATATTTGAAAATGATTTATTTGAAATTTCAACAATTAAGACAAGGCATTCTGTTCCATCAGTTGGATATTGTTTCAAAGAAAAGGATCATGTTCATATTGATATCGGTAAAGCAAATAAATTTGGATTAAGAGGAATAGATATTAGAAAAATCAAGGAAGATGGAAAAATAAAGATAGGAGATAAAATCATTAAATTGGAAGATGTTTCTAAAATTACACCTGGTAGAAAAATAATTTACACCGGAGATACAAGAATATGTCCTGAAATTTTTAAGGCAGCTAAAAATATTGATTTGCTTATACATGAAGGCACGTTTATTGAAAGATTTGAGGAAAGAGAACATTCTTCTGCTAAAGAAGTTGCGAGACTTGCAAAAAAGAATAATGTAAAAAAGTTAATTTTAACACATTTCAGTAAAAGATATAAAACTTCTAAGGAGATAGAGAAAGTCGTTAAACTGATTTTTAGTAAAGCCATTGTTGCACAAGATTTGATGAAGGTAAAAATATGATTAGATTAGGAACAGCAGGAATACCAATTTCTTTTGATGGAAGTTCTATTGAAGCTATTCCGTTTATAAAAAAATTAGGTCTTCAGGCACTTGAAGTTGAATTTGTTCGTGGAGTTCATATGAGCATACCTATAGCAAAGGAACTTGGTAAAATTGCAAAAGAAAATGATATTGCGCTTTCTATCCATGCACCATACTATATTAATTTAGCAAGTCATGAAAAAGTTAAAATAATTGATTCTAAAAAAAGAATACTTGATTCATTGGAGCGCGGAGATGCGATGGGAGCAAGAATTGTTGTCATGCATCCTGGTTACTATGGCAAACATTCCAAAGAAGAATGTTATAAAATAATTAAAGAACAGTGCCAGGAAATAATAGATAAATTTAATGGAAAATGTTTATTGGGTTTAGAGACAACTGCAAAACAAGCTGCTTTCGGAACAGTTGAAGAAATTCTACAAATTTGTAAAGATGTTAAAGGATGTGTACCAGTTATAGATTTTGCACACTTGTTTGCAAGAGATTCAAAGATTGATTATTCAGAGGTTTTGGATAAATTCAAAGGTTACAAACATTTACATTGTCATTTTTCAAATATGAAAAAAAACAAGGATGGTAGTTATACTGATAATCATGTTCCAATCGATAACGCGCCAGCATTTGAACCATTAGCAAAAGAAATCTTAAAAAGAAAATTAGATATAACAATTATTTCAGAAAGTCCATTAATAGAGAAAGACGCATTGAAGATGAAGAAAATCTTTGAGAAATTGGGTTATAAATTTATTTTTTAATTAAAATACCGTTTAACATTCCATGCTGTCCTGGTTTAGAAGTTATTTTAACAAGTCCAAGTTCAGTATCAACCACAGTTCCTTTTGTCATAATATTCATTCGTACATAGTTAGGATTTGCTGGGTTTTCTTTAACAGTGATTGCTTTGACTATTTTTGTTTTTCCCGTGTTTGTGTCGGTAACATTTATTTGATCAGAATCCATTAATCTCATTTTCTTACTCCCACCCATTGTTCTGATGGCTTTCTTTCTAACTTTAGCAATTTTAACAGGGATAAAATCATTACCAAAATCTCTTTTTTTCTTCTTTCTATAATTATTTAAAACTGCACTTGTTGGTCTCCTTGCGCTTCTTCTCTGTGCTATAGCCATACCCTATATACATAATAGCAATATTTATAAAGTTTATTAATTACCAAAGCACGAGTAAAAACAAAGATTTAAATAGGTTATAGCTATAACTAAATTGATGAATATGAGTTCAAGACCGTTAGATGTATTGGATAAAGCGAAAGGAAAAAGAGTAATAGTCAAACTGAAAAATGGAGTAGAAGTTACTGGTGTTTTACAAGCATTTGATTTACACTTAAATATCTGGCTTGAAGAATCAGTAGAAAGAAAAGATAATTCAGAAATAAAGCTTGGTTCGTCTTTAG
This sequence comes from Nanobdellota archaeon, assembly GCA_018901755.1. Lineage (GTDB taxonomy): Archaea > Aenigmatarchaeota > Aenigmatarchaeia > Aenigmatarchaeales > Aenigmatarchaeaceae > JAHIDZ01. Next base: position 92,011 of record JAHIDZ010000015.1, read on the forward strand.
TAAGAGGCGACACAATAATCTTAATTTCTCCAGCAGAGTGATTTTATGAGTAAAGGAACACCGTCCTTTGGTAAGCATAATAAGACTAGTCACATTCCTTGTAGAAGATGCGGAATACACGCATACCACGTTAAACATAAGAGATGTGCACACTGTGGGTACCCTGATTCTAAAATATATAAATTTAGATGGAATTGGAAAAATATTCTAACCAGAAACAGAAAGAAGTAAGTTATATAAATATTGTAATAACACTAACTTATTTGCGAGTAAACTCTACAAATCGAGTCATAATATAATATATGTATTTGAGACATATATGATACTTTCAATGGAAAGATTTAATGAAAAAATTATTATTGAAAATAGTATGCAGAGAAAGCTATTTCTAGAAATTAAGAAAATGGAAGGTTTGAGTCAAAGGAAGCTTGCAAAACGGTTAAAAATAAGTCGAAACAGCATTAAAAACTGGGCAAGTGAGGATAGAAAATTACCGAAATTTATTTTCGAGGAAATATTAGAAAAGTTTCCATGGGCATCGGAATATAGAAATTATGTACATGGCACCCTTCCTAGAAACTGGGCTCAGATTAAGGGTGGTAAGATTCGAAGTAAGATGAAGAATAATTTAACAAATGATGATAGAGTAAAGGGATTTAGGCTGGGCAGATTGGGGATTAAAAGAAAAACAGTTGGGCCAAATGGCGAACTGATGTTTAATGATGGCGAAAAAAGAATTGCTGAGGAGTTGATACGAAATAAAATTAACTATGTGTATGAGCCGGTAATTTTACTTGGAGAAAATTATGCTATCCCAGATTTCATTGTGAATAATACTGTTATCGAAAGATGTGGTTATCGCGATTGGAAGCCGTATTGGTCGAATATTAAGAGAAAGATTAAAAGATTAAAGAAATATGAAAATTATAAAATCATTATTTTAGTCCCATCAAAAAATTTTGATATGGTAGTTAAAATTTTAAAAAATGTCAGAGGCATCACTATATTGAAGGAAGAAAATTTGGAAGCACTTTTAGATATTTTGAAAATATACCATTGATTATTTGTATATAGAAAGCAATTTAAATGATAGGATGAAATCTTATTAAAGGGTCTAACCCCCAGGCAACTGGGTCCATAAGTTAAATTTTAATTTAACTGGAATGCTCAGTTTGGCTAGAGCACCTGCCTCTTAAGCAGGGGGTCGCGGGTTCAAATCCCGTTGGACCCACCAATTATTTTTGAATTATTAATATGTTTAAATATTTGACTAGTAGATAATTATTTATGAAAGGCATAACACAAATTTTGATATTTGCAATATTTTTGTCTATTTTGAGTACTTCGTTTTATGCATATAATATTACAGATTCTGGTTACTATTGCCACAATTGTACAGATTGTATGGACGCTATTAACAATGTTACAATGAATGTGACATATCTTAATATGAGCATATATGTAGAATCATCATGTGTAGATAATCCTGAAAATTTTACAAATGAAATATTCGATTGCCAAAATTATAACATAACTGGAAGCGGAACTGCTGCAATTTATTTGAATAATAGAAATAATGTTACAGTTAGAAATTGTGATATTGCTGGTTATAATGGATATGGTATATTGTTAACATCTTCTACAGATAATACAATTCTTAATAATACAATATGGACGCCGTCTACTATATCTATACTGCTACAAACATCAAGTGATAATAATGTAATTGCCAGCAATACATTGAGAATGCCAGACTGGTATTATAATTTATATGGTGGTTATTCGAGTCGAAATATTAAAATTACTGATTCTTCAAATAATAATATAACTGGAAATAATATTAGTCATGCATATAGAGGTCAGGGTCCATATATTGAAATTTCTAATGCAACATATACCAACATTATCAATAATAATGTTTATGGTAGTTATTGCTCTTATCTTCCGCCAGCTCAGTTATGTGATGGTTCTGGAATATATGCAGCAGATTTTACTGATAGTGTAATAGCAAATAATACAATATCTGGTAATTTAACCGGTATTTACATTTCATCTGCTTCAGATAATACAATTATTAATAATAGTATTAGTGGACATACCAGTGCTGCTACTTATAGTGGAATAAATTTGTATGCATCCGAAGCAAATAATGTAACTAATAATAGTATAATAGATGCAACTTCTACATCATATGGAATTTCATTATATGCAGCTTCCAACATTAATAATATAACAGCAAATATCATATCTTCGGCTGCAAACATATATCTTCAATTGTCTGATGAAAATATTATCAATGATAATACAATTTACAATGGTGTAAGAGGATTTTTAACCTATATGGCAAATTATAATAATTTTACAAACAATATAGTAACAGGCTCAACACTTACTAACATATATCTTTTGGCATCATCATATAATAATTTTACATATAATACTATGACAAATACGAAATATGGTATTCAGATAGAAGATGATCCTGGTGATTGGTCAATATCACCTATACCAGAGTATTTTGATAATTATATAGATACTACAAATACGATAGGTGGAAAAACAGTTTATTATTATCGTAATCAATATAATACAACATTGAGTCCGTCTAGTCCAGGATTTTTAGGATGTTTTAATTGCACAAATGTTACAATACGAGATACATCTATTTCAGAAAATGGACAGGGAATATTGCTTGCAAGTACAAATGATTCTCTTATTACAAATTGTACAATTGGCTCAAATTATATGGGATTTTATTTTGATACGGCAACTTATAACAATAATGTTACCAATTCTCTAATTTACGGAAACGATTATTTAACAGTTGTTGATTTGGGGGTAAATAATATTTTCGGAAATGATAATATTTATTTATATGATATGATTGTTCCAGTATCAAATACATGGTATACAAGTTTTGATGAAATGTCATTTAAAATATCAAATTTGACCTATGCTAATATGATATGTAGTCAATATATTAATAATACTCTTACAAAAACAAATACATCTGTTAAAGATAATCAGAAAACAAACTTTACATATACTGCATCGGAAGGACCACATTCTTATTATTTTTATTGTAATGATACTAACGGAACCGATATGTTTGACTTTTCAACAGCAGCAATAACATATGGATTGAAGTATTCTAATAATATAGCAGGATGCACGCTAGGAACACATTGTAAATCTGGTTTTTGTGTACATAACATATGTCGAGCAGCAGCAACATATTGTGGAGATGGATATTGTGATGCTGGGGAAGGGGCATGTACAGTTGATTGTGGTTCTGGCGGTAGCACCGGGGGAAGCTTACCAATATCATCTGTAATAACACCAATAGTATCAACACTCCCACCGTCAATAACATTCCCAAATACTGTATTCAATAATGCGAACGGATTGTTAATAATACCTGAAGATGGAGCAGTTATGTCATTGTCAATCGATGGAAAGTATATAATAGATCCAAGTGGGTATCCGATATCTTTTGTATTATTTGGTAGTGCAGGAACAGCAAATGTAATTAAAACTGTTGAAATAACACCAGACCAATTCAAAGAAACAAAATGTTACCAAGAAACTTTAGCATCATATGTTTTAGAAATAGAAGGTGAAAATAAATATTTATGTTTAAACATAGAAGATTATAGTAAAGAAAATGTAATAGATATCAAAACATACAAATTTGTAGATGATGATTGGCAAGAGATATCATATCAAGATTATAATGGAAAATTATGCTCACCAATAACTTCAACACCATACATGATTGCGGGGTTCAAATCTAGCTCAACGCAGCAAGAAGCTCTTACTAAAATATTAATGGCTGAAAGTACATTAGAAGTTGCATCTGAGAGTGGGCAAGATACCGAATATGCAGAACAATTAATTACTGAAGCTAATGTCGCATATTGGTCTTGTCAATATGCTAGTGCATCAGATTTAGCTATACGTGCCGTACAAAGTGTAAAGACGATAGAATTACCACTTTATATGATTTTATCAGGAGTTGCTATTATTTTAGCTGGAATTTTATACTTATTTAGAAACAAATTAAATTTCATTAAATTTCCAAAGAAGGAAATAACTTCAATAAATGAAACAACTGTATCAGAGATATCAAAAAAGAAATTAAAGAAACAAAAATAATTATCTTTTTATAGCACTTCTACGAATTACACTTATGAAGAAAATAGTCGCGATGAGTCTTTTAATATTATCTATAATGATTGGTTCTATTTTTGTCATTGCAGGCACCGTGTCTGATACTGAATTTTTTATTTGGGTTGGAATGGTTATAATTGCAATTGGTGTGATAAATCTATTGTTAAAAATGATAATAATTGAACCAAAATATCAACCAAACATTGTAACTGTACGAAAAAATGTAAGAAAAACAGTTAAAAAGAAGCTAAAAAAGAAGGCTAAACGGTAAATCTCAAAATACGACAATAACCGTAAACTTTATAAAGATATAAAAACAATAAAAGAAAAGCAATTTTACATTTATCTCTCAAAGACGGGAGTATCTAATTGGGTGGTTTATTGGCTAAAGAAGAAAATGAAATTGAAATTGATGTTTTATCGCATAGATTTGTACCGGAACACATAATTCTAGGAGAAAAAGAGATAAAAGAATTAATGGACAAATATAATATAATACCAGAACAATTGCCAAAACTTTTGAAAAATGATCCAGCAGTTAAAGCTATCAATGCAAAAGAAGGAGATGTAGTAAAATTGATAAGAAAATCAATAACAGCAGGCGTAACAACATATTATAGATTTGTTGTTAAGAAGTGATTTCATGGAACCTAAACCACTATTAAACGGATTTGAAAGAGATGTTGGATTTATAAAATTCCAGATTGAAAGTTATAATAATTTTATTAATAACAGATTACAGAAAATAATAAATGAGATTAAAGAAATAAAACCTGAAGTTCCTGAGATAGGCGAATTGACAATAAAACTCGGTAAAGTAACTGTTGGTCAGCCATCTGTAAAAGAAGCTGAAGGTTCTATTAGAAAAATTATTCCAATTGAAGCAAGATTGAGAGATCTTTCTTATACAGCTCCGGTTTTTGTTGAATTAACACCTATTGTGAATAAAACAGAACAGGAACCAATAAACGTACAATTTGGAGAAATACCAGTAATGGTAAAATCTAGTTTATGTCCATTGAGTAAAATGTCAAATGAAGATTTGATAAAAAATGGAGAAGATATTTATGATACAGGTGGGTATTTCATAGTTAATGGAACTGAACGTGCTTTAGTTCTTATAGAAGAAATAGCACAGAACAAAATGATTGTTCAGAAACAGAATATTGGTAATTATACTGAAATGCTTAGAGTTAATTCAGAACATAACGGATATGTTCAGCGTCATCTTATTGAAAGAAAAAATGATGGAACAATTTATATTTCATTTGCAAACATCAGAAGACTTCCTATTGTTGTATTAATAAAAATGCTTGGGATTTTGAAAGATAAAAATATCGTTGATGAAATAGGCGATGAAGCAATAGTAAATGAATTTTATAATAATCTTTATGAAACAGAAGTTGAAACAACAGGCCAGGCAATTGAATACATTAGTTCTCATTTGAAAATCGCACAAAAAGAATATCAAAAACAAAGAGTTGAACAATTAATAGATAAATATCTTTTACCACATTTAGGACAAGATTCTAGTGATAGAACAAGCAAAGCGCAATATCTATTAAAGTCAGTTCGGAAAATAGTTCAGCTTGCTTTAGAAATAATACCTGAAGATGATTTAGATCATTATGGAAATAAAAGAATCAAAATGTCCGGCGATATGTTAGAATTATTATTTAGATCTATTCTTGTTGGTAAATGGGGGCTAATTGCAAGAGTAAAATATAATTATCAGAAAATGGCTAAACGTGGTAAATTACCACCAATTCAAACAATAGTTGAATCTAATGTTGTAACGAATCAATTAATTTCTGCAATGGCTACTGGTTCATGGGTAGGTGGAAGAACTGGAGTTTCACAGAGATTAGAAAGAAAAAATTATGTTCATGCATTATCTCATTTAAGACTTATTTTATCACCGTTAACAACAACACAAGAACATTTCGAGGCAAGAGAACTTCATGCTACACATTGGGGAAGATTTTGTCCAGCCGAAACACCAGAAGGACCTACAATTGGATTGAGAAAACACTTAGCATTATTTGCTGAAATTACAAGAGGTGTACCTGAAGTAGATAGAAAAAAAATAGTTTCATTTTTAAAGTTTGATAAGGGCGCAAAAATAGACGTATTTCTTGACGGCGTTGTTATTGGAGCAACATTAGATGGCGGAAAGTTTATAGAATCGTTAAGAGAAAAAAGAAGAACAAATAAAATATCAGGAGAAACAAATTTCTCATTTTATCCAGAACTTAATGAGCTTAGAATAAGCACGGACTCAGGAAGAGTTAGAAGACCATTGGCAGTTGTCGATAATGGCAAATCAAGATTAACAGATGATCATTTAAGAAAATTAAATGAAGGTGAACTTAAATGGAATGATCTTTTCGAATCAGGTATGCTTGAATATATTGATGCTGAAGAAGAAGATGCTTTATTTATTGCATTGAATGAAAAGGAAATTAATACTCATACACATATGGAATTATCACCAATTGCATTGCTTGGACTATCTGCAAGTTTAGTAACATTCCCAGAACACAACAGAGGAGATAGAGTAAACTTGGGGGCTAAAATGTTAGGACAGGCAGTTGGAGTATATGCAAATAATTTTGCACTGAGAACAGATACAAAATCAAATATACTTCTTTATCCTCAAACACCACTGATAGATACAGATACAACGGCTATGTGTGGTTTAACTCATCATCCGGCAGGACAGAATGTTGTCATCGCTGTGTTAAGTTATCATGGATATAATATGCAAGATTCTGTAGTATTCAATAAAGATTCAATTGATCGTGGTATGTTTAGATCATTATTTTATAGAATTTATAGCGCCGATCAGAAAAGATATTGGGGTGGCCAAGAGGATTTAATTGGAATACCTGATAAAGATGTACGTGGATTTAAAGCAGAAGAAGATTATGCCCAACTTGCAGAAGACGGAATAATATCTTTAGAAACACGAGTTAAAGGAGAAGATGTTCTTGTAGGAAGAATGTCACCATTAAGATTCTTAAGTGCAAATGAGCTTATGTCAGGAATTTCTAATATGAGAGAAAATTCTACATGTGTTAGACATAGCGAAGGCGGTGTTGTTGATAGAATTTTCCTAACGCAGACAACAAATGGTGTAAAACTTGTTAAAACAGCAGTTAGAGATATGAGAATACCTGAACTTGGTGATAAATTCGCATCAAGACACGGGCAGAAATCTGTAGTAGGATTAATACTTCCTGGCGAAGATATGCCATTTACAGCAGCTGGTATAACACCAGATATAATTTTAAATCCACACTCAATTCCTTCGAGACAAACAATTGGACAGTTATTAGAAATAATATCTGGAAAAGTTTCTGCTATGAACGCTAAGAAAGTTAATGGCTCTGCATTTACGGGCGATGAGGAAATGAATATACGTGATTTGCTAAGAACACTTGGATTGAGAAGTGATGGGAAGGAAGTTATGTATAACGGAATAAATGGAGAAAAGTACGAGGTTGAAATTTATACTGGTATGGTTTATTATCAGAAACTTGATCATATGGTTGCAAATAAAATACAATCAAGATCAAGAGGTCCTGTAACATTATTAACAAGACAACCAACAGAAGGTAAAACTAAAGAAGGTGGTTTAAGATTAGGAGAAATGGAAAAGGATTGCCTAATAGCTCATGGGGCTGTTTTAGCACTTAAGGAAAGATTCGATTCAGATAAAGTTACCGTACCGATATGTAGACAATGTGGTTTGATTGCAGTTTGGGATAAGGTGAAAGATAAATATGTTTGTCCTAGCTGTAAAGAAGATAACATTGTTGATACAGACATGTCCTATGCATTCAAATTGCTATTAGATGAACTAAAGGCAATGATGACATATCCAAAATTAAATGTGAGTGGTTAAAATGATAGAATCAATTGATTTCAGTTTATTGTCACCACAGATGATAAGAAAGTTATCTGTGATTGAAATTGTAAAGCCAGAGCTTTATGATAATGATGGATTCCCACTAGAAGGCGGAGTCATGGATCCTAAGCTTGGTGTTATCGATCCTGGTTTAAAATGTAGAACTTGTGGTAAACCAATGGGTACTTGTTTAGGGCATTTTGGTTCTATAGAATTAATAAGACCAGTAGTTCATGTTTTATATTCAAAATTAATTTACAGACTTTTAAAAATAACTTGTCATGCATGTGGTAGATTGATTTCAACATCAGCAACAACAACAATAAAGAAATGCCCACATTGTAGTGTTGAACAGAAAACAGTGAAATTTGAAAAACCATATACATTCATGGAAGATGATAAAGCTTTAACACAATTGCAAATAAGAGAACATTTGGAAAAAATAACTGATGATGATTTGAAAACACTTGGATTAAATGGGGGTAGACCAGAATGGCTTGTTTTAACATTATTACCAGTTTCACCAGTTATTATGAGACCATCAATTACTTTAGAAACAGGTGATAGAAGTGAAGATGATCTTACACACAAATTAGTTGACATAATAAGAATTAATCAGAGGCTTAAAGAAAATATAGAAATTGGCGCACCAGATTTCATCATAGAAGATTTATGGGAATTATTACAATATCACGTTGCTACTTATTTCGATAATACACTTTCAGGAATACCTGCAGCAAGACATCGATCAGGACGACCATTGAAAACTTTAGCAGATAGATTAAAATCAAAGGAAGGAAGATTCAGACACAACTTATCTGGTAAAAGAGTAAATTTCTCTGCAAGAACAGTTATCACACCAGATCCATGTATTAGTATAAATGAAGTTGGGGTTCCTTTAGTAATTGCTAAAGAACTTACAATACCAGTTAGTGTAAATCCTAATAATATTGAAGCATTGCGAAAACTTATTTTATTTTCACCACATTGGCCATCTGTAAATTATGTTATCCGACCAGATGGAAAGAAAAAGAAAGTAACTGATGGAAATAAAGAAGAAATTGCTAAAGAAATTGAAGAAGGTTACTTTATAGAAAGACATCTTCAGAATGGAGATGTTGTATTATTCAATAGACAACCTTCTCTGCACAGAATGTCAATAATGGCGCATAAGGTTAAGATAACACCTTGGAGAACATTTACAATGAATGTTTGTGTTTGCCCACCGTATAATGCTGATTTTGATGGAGATGAAATGAATTTACACGTACTTCAGACAGAAGAAGCAAGAGCTGAAGCAGAATTATTAATGATTGTTCAGAAACATATAAGATCACCAAGATTCGGAGGTCCGATTATTGGTTGTATACATGATCATATATCTGGTATATTCATGCTTACTCAACAGGATACTGTTTTGAGTAGAGAAGACGTATTCAAGATGCTAGCAGATATTGGAATGCTTGTAGAATTACCAAAGAAGAAAACAATGACAGGTAAAGAAGTTTTCAGTTTATTGCTTCCAAAAGGTTTGAATATTTCTTTCAAATCAAAAGTATGTGGATGTGACAAATGTATAAAGGGAACATGTCCAAATGATGGTTATGTTGTAATTAAAAATGGAAAATTAGAAAGAGGACTAATAGATGTAAAAGCAATAGGTTCGGAATCTGGAAAACTTATTGACATAATAGATAAAGAATTTGGTGTAGATGAATCACACAAATTTATTGACAGAGTAGCCGCATTAGGAATTAGATATCTTGATAAAACAGGATTTACAGCAGGACTTGATGATGTTGATTTGAACACAGACGCTAAAGCAAGAACTGATAAGATAGTTAGTGATGCACAACTTAAAGTTTATGATTTAATAACATTATACCAACAGAACAAATTAGAACTTTTACCTGGTAGAAGTGGAAAAGAAACACTGGAAACAAATATTCTAACAAGTTTAACTAAAGTAAGTGAAGAGTGTGGTAAGATTATTGGAGAAAATATTAAAGACAATTGTGTTGTAATTATGGCCAAATCTGGAGCTAGAGGTTCTATGACACATGTAACACAGTTATCAGCTTGTGTAGGACAGGCAAGAACACTTGGTGAAAGAATGCATCGTGGTTATAATTCTGGTAGAAGAACATTATCATTGTTCAAAGTTAATGATCTATCAGCATCAGCTCATGGATTTTTAGCAAACAGTTTTAAATCAGGATTAAATCCAATAGAATTCTTCTTTGATGCTATGTCAGGAAGAGAATCGCTGATGGATAAGTCACTGAGAACAAGACACAGTGGTTATTTGGAAAGAAGATTAATGAATGCTCTACAAGATTTGAAGGTAGAATATGACGGAACTGTAAGAGATAATAGAAAAGTGATTATTCAATTCATACCTGGAGAAGACGGAATCGATCCAGCAAAATCAGACTGGGGTATACTTGATGTTAAATCAATTATACAGGCCGTGTTAAGGTGATTATGATGACTACACTAAAAGAAGCAGAAGCAATATTACCACCAAAGATAATTGATGACTTGAAAGAGGCATTTAAAGAATTTAAATTATCAGAGTCTCAGAAAGATAAAGCAATAAAGTTAGTAATAGATCTTTATAATAAAAGTAAATTTGAACCTGGTGAAGCAATGGGCGTTGTAGCAGCTCAGAGTATATCAGAACCAGGAACTCAGATGACTATGCGAACATATCACGTAGCTGGTGCTGCATCTATACAAGTAACTCTTGGATTACCAAGACTTATTGAAATATTTGATGCACGAAGAGTTCCTAAAACACCGAGCATGAAAATATATTTGAAAAAATCTTATGATACTAGAGAAAAGGCAGGTAAAATTGCTGCGCAATTACAAGAAACAACATTAGCAAATATAACAACAAGACCTATAATCGATATACTTAATGCTGAAGTCGAATTTCTATTATCGTCTGAAGTTATGAAAGAAAGAGGAATAAACATGAAGATTATTCCAGATGTAATTAAGGAAACAATTGCGATTAAAAACGTAAGTATAAGAATGAAAACAAATAGCGTTGTTGTGAAACCTTTGAAAGAAACTACAATATCAGAACTTCAAAAATTAAAAACAAAATTACTAAAAGTTCATGTTCATGGTGTTAAAAGTATAACACAGGTTATTGTTGTTCAACAAGGAACAGAATGGGTCTTAACAACTATGGGTAGCAATCTAGCAAAAGTATTAGAATTACCTGAAGTTGATGGAACAAGAACAGTAACTAATAATATTCACGAAGTTTTAAAAGTTTTAGGCGTTGAAGCTGCAAGAAGTGTTATATTGGAAGAAGCAATATTAACTATGAAAGAACAGGGATTAGATGTTGATGTAAGGCACCTTATGCTTGTTGCTGATACAATGACTTCAGACGGCATCATAAGAACGATTGGAAGATATGGTGTTGCAGGTTCAAAGGGATCTGTTTTAGCAAGAGCTAACTTTGAAGAAACTGTAAAACATCTAACAAAAGCTACAGTAACAGGAGAGAGAGATAATTTAGAAAGTATAGTAGAAAATGTTATGATAAATCAGGTTGTCCCTGTAGGTACTGGAATGTTTGATTTAACATTTAAACCAAAAAAGAAGGATTGATATGACAGAAAAAACATTAACTGAAAAAATAAAAGATGCAATGTCAGCGAAAAAGATAATGTTAGGTGGAAAAGTGACAATTAAACACCTTAAGATGAAAGAATTGAAATCTGTTATAATTTCAAATAATTGTCCAGAGAATATGAAGAAAGACATAAATCGTTACGCAGAATTGGTTGGAATAGAAGTGGAAGTATTTGATGGAACATCAAAACAATTGGGTATAGTTTGCGGAAAACCATTTCCAATAGCGGTATTGTCAATAAAGTGATCTTGTGAGAGAATTTGATACAGATACAATAAAACTGATTGCAGCTTTTGAAGACCTTAGCAAAACAGAAGTTAGAGATTGTTGCATTAATCCAGATAGTATATATTTCTTAGTTAATAGTGGCAAGATAGCTGTTGCTATAGGTAAAGGTGGACAGACAATAAAACAAGCAGAAAAGATGTTTAAAAAACCAATAAAAATATTTGAGTGGGCCGAATCTGATGAAGCATTCTTAAAAAATATGATACCAAAAGCTAAAAAAATAGTAATAAAAGATACTTTTGCTCAAGTAACACTTGATTCAAAGAATAGAGGAGCTGTACTTGGAAGAGCTGGTTCTAACATAAAGGCAATAAGAGAACTTTTAGAGAGAAATAGTAACATAAAAGAACTTAAGATTCTTTAGATAACTGATTAGAGAATTTTTATTGTTGACGCATTCATGATAAACTGAATTTCTCATAACTCATAATATACAACTATATCGAAAAGCATTTAATCTCATTATAATGAAGGTCCGAAGAAGTTATATAAGATTATTAGGAGCATTATACCGCTTATAATTTTTATAGTTGTTTTTGATCTTTTCTTTAGATATTTGTCAGTAAGCGCTTCAATCATTAAACCACCATCCAATGGATATAATGGTAATATGTTAAACAATCCAACTGCAAATGAGAATAACCATATCATAGTAAGTAGTGGTAGTAGAATAGTTGTTAGAAATATAGCATCTGCCTTGAAAACAGGTTTATAGATAATACCAATGTAAGGTTTTCCATTATTTTCTGTTATATTTACATTATAATCTATATGGTTTTCAGACGTAAACGTAATTGTTTGATTTACAGATACCGTACCGAGTTCGTTTGATAGATAACCAGTGCCAGCAAGATATTCTTGATAGGTTGTTGTAATTAATTTATTATCAACTTGCATTAGTGTCATGTTTGGTCTTAGTCCTGCTAGATATGAAGGGCTCGTTTCATTAACATTTATTATTTCTATTCCGCCAGATGTGTACATCGGCCATATAATATAGGAGGCTAAAAGCAGTACAAACGCTGCAACTAAGAAATTTGCACCAGAACCAGCGGCAAATACTCTTAATTTTTTCAGAGTACTTGATTTCTTAAGTTGCTTTTCATCAGGTTCTACAAATGCACCTGGGAATATTGCAAAAAGTAATAGGCCTACTGATTTTAGTTTTATTTTTTCAGCTCTTGCTATTATACCATGAGATAGTTCATGAGGAATCAGTATGCATGCAATTGTTATGAACCAGAACCAAAATGGAATTAGCATATAACCTGGACCACTTGAAGCAGTTGCACCCAATGATGGTAATACTAACTGTAAACCAGGTTGAGTGATTGTTCCGAGCATTATTGCTTTTGATTGAACTAATAACAGATATACTCCCTGTGCCATATAATAGAAGCAAACTAAAATAGCTATAGTTGATATAAATTTCCAGAATTTAGGTGATTTATTAGCTATTCTATCAATAAGCTTGCTAAATCTTTTCGTTCGGACCATAAATAAAACGTAATACTTATAATCTACTTTTTTTCTATATTTGTATAATAGCGATCCAACTATTGTAAAGAATAATATTATAGATATTAGATATATATCCATAAACTAATTTCCTACTCTCTATATTTAAATATAATAATCTTGGATTATTAGTTATGGTAAAGGAGCTAAAGTACCCTAAAGAGATAGAGGAAATACGAAAACTCGGTTTTAATCCTTATGCTCATAAATTTGATAAAGATACAAACATTTCTCAACTTATAGAAAAATATAGTGGATTTAAGGCAAATGATAAAGATGAGAAAATTAAATATAAGGTTGCTGGAAGAATACGTTCAGTAAGAGGACATGGTAAATTATTTTTCATGGATTTAGAAGATTTTTCCGGAAGAATACAATTATACATAGATGCTTCTAATATTTCTGATAAAGAGTTGAAATTAGTAAATTTATTACATGCAGGAGATATCGTTGGTGTAGAAGGCGGAGTGTTAAAAACAGCACGAGGCGAGTTAAGTCTTTTAGTTAAGAAAATAACAATTTTAACAAGATCTTTACAAGTATTACCGAAAGAATGGTTCGGACTTAAAGATGAAGAACTGAAGTATAGGAAAAGATATTTAGACATGCTGATGAATAAAGAGACAAGAGATATCTTTGTAAAGAAAGGAATATTTTGGGATTCGTTTAGAGAATTTTTGAAATCTAAAGGATTCATAGAAGTAGAGACACCGGTGTTTGAAAATAAAACAGGCGGTGCTGATGCCCGTCCTTTTGTAACGCATCATAATGCTTTAGATATTGATGTTTATCTTAGAATATGCGCCGGAGAATTATGGCAAAAAAGATTAATGGTTGCCGGTTTCGAGAAAACATTTGAAATAGGACGTGTCTTTAGAAATGAAGGAATTGATTTAGAACATGCTCAAGATTATACTCTTTTAGAATTTTATTGGAGCTATGCTGATTACGAGATGGCTATGAAACTTGTAGAAGAAATGTATAAATATGTGATTAAGAAAACATTCGGTACATTGAAATTTGAAATTGGTGAACATAATGTTGATTTTTCAAAGAAATGGGAAAGATATGATTATACTGAACAAGTAAAGAAACACACTGGTATAGATATTAATAAAGCTACTTTGAAAGATATTGAAAAGAAACTAAAAGAATTGAAAATAAATTATGATAAGAAAGGATTCAACATGACACGTGCTATTGATAATCTCTGGAAATATTGTAGAAAAAAATTATCAGGACCAGGTTTCTTAATTAATGAACCATTAGCAGTATCACCTTTAGCTAAGAAAAGAGACAATAATCCAAATGTTGTAGAAAGGTTCCATCCTATAATTGCTGGAACTGAAATGGGTAATGGTTATTCTGAATTAAATGATCCTATAGATCAGGCAGCTAGGTTTGAAGAACAGAACGAAATGAGAGAAGCTGGCGATGAAGAAGCACAAATGTATGATAAGGAGTTTGTAGAAGCTTTAGAATATGGTATGCCACCAACAGCTGGTTTTGGTGTATCTGAAAGATTGTTTAGTTTATTGTTGAATAAATCAATTAGAGAATGTCAGGCGTTCCCATTACTAAGACCAGAACAATAATTATTTACCAAACTTCTTTTTCTGGGCAAAATACCATTTCATTATTTTATCAAATTCTTTTTTAGAGAAATCTGGCCATAATGTGTTGGAAAAGTATATTTCAGCATAAGCTGATTGAAACAATAAAAAGTTTGATAATCGATGATAGCCGCCTGTTCTTATTACGAGGTCTACCGGTTTTTTAACAAGCAAGAATTTATTAAAGGCATCTCCAGCGATTGGTATTTTTTTTATTCCTCTTTTCAATAGGTTATTCATAGAAGCGATTATTTCAAATTGACCACCATATGCAAGAAGAATATTTAATACACTTTTTGTATAATTTTTAGTATTAATCATAACTTCTTTTGCAGTTTTTTTAACATCTGAACGCCATAAATTATGATTACCAAGAACATTAACTTTTATTTGATCCTTTTTAAATTCTTTGTTTTTTGTTAATTTTCTAAGATTGTCCATGTAGACTTTCCATAGATAATTTAATTCCTGCTTATCTCTTCCTAGATTTTCGGTTGATAGAGCATATACGCTAATCATTTTTATTTCAGGATATTTTTTAGACCATTTCAAGAAATTTTCTAAAGTTTTTGCTCCAGCCTGATGGCCTTGTAAAGTCGCTTTATTTTCTTTCTGCGCCCATCTGCGATTTCCATCGGGTTTATTGTTTGCTCAACAGAAGCTAAGCAAATATCAATGCCACATGGATACCGCTTGATCCATCTTTGTTCATAACATATATCACCATCTAAATTTTGAAGGTTGCAGTCTGCATATCATTCTTTGTGTATTTACCTTTTTATAATAACATTCATATTCTATATCTTTAAGCGTATTATTGTAGAAATCTGTCAGTGATTTATTATGCAAAAGTATCGAAAACTCATTTCTTTTATGATATATGCATAATTTATGTGAATAATTATTTTTTAATAGTTGAACAATTTGTTTGGCGAGTATTTCGTTTTTTAAAGAAGATGCCACTAAAATATTATCTTTCAATTTAATTTTACCATTGCTTCCTTCATCAATAAAACATGCTCTTAAGATGGAGTTTTTCCAGCTTGGATTTTTTAGAGCAAGTGCAATTATTTTTTTAGGAAGTTTCCTTCTTTCAAACCCATAATGATTTATTAGTAAATTTGATGCTACAGAAGATAGCCCGTATGATTTTACACCGTTTTGATTGCTATGGTATAGAGCGGTGCCCATTCCAATTTTTTTAACTAAATCAGAAAACATTTCTTGTTCCATGTTGTTGCGCGTTTCATAATAAAAGGAGTTTCCCCTTCCTACGGTGCCATCAAATAAAGTATGTGCTATTATTTCGGCGTGTTCTGGCATTTCTTTATACGGAAATTTATTAAGTATAAAATTTATTTTCGGGTAGTTAAATATGATTATGTGCGATTCTATAGATTTTTTTGATATTTTAAGAACGTCAATCCATTTAAGGAATATGTTAATCGTTGGGTGTCTATGACCATTTTCATAGTGAGATATGCGTCCTTTTTTAATTTGTATTAATTTTGCTATGGCTTTCTGTGTCAATTTCAGTTCATTTTTTTTAGAAACCAGAAGTTTTTTAAAATATGGCGTTATTATAACCCTGCTTCGTTGAGAGGCTTCCCACCAATGAATTAAATTATTGTTGGTTGGTATTAAATCACCATTATGGTGCGGGAGGCAGGATTTGAACCTGCGAATGAACTAATCAACTGGGTCCTAAGCTTCGCTCAAGAATAAACGTATTTAATCTTGTCCAGCGCCTTAGACCTAGCTTGGCAACTCCCGCATGTAAGATATTATTAAACATATTAGTTTATATAAATTTAAGAATTAGATGTTTTCTGTCCTATCGCCAATTTCTTTCAATTCACTTTCCATTTGGTTGATATTTCCATCAATTGGTCTACTATTGTCTTTTATGAAAGGTTCGAACGATTGTGGTCTTACTAGTTCCTGATCTAATTGGTTAAGAAGACCTGAGAATTCGTCAAGATTTTTCTTTTCATTAGCTTCTATTTGTGATGCTATTTTTTCGACTTCTCCTTCTAGTCTAGCTAAAGCACTAAGATTACTTAGGATTGTTTTTAATTTTTGAACTCTTTGAAGAACTTCTTTATATTTATCTATTTTGATGTATAGTGGAGCGAAGTTTTTAGGTTCTTGCATTGAAGGCATTTCTATTTTTCTAATTTCTGGTATTTCTGTAGGTCTAGTAAATACAGGTTGGCTTGGTTCCACTGCATCTTTTATTTCTTGCACATCGTCTTTCTTTTTATTCCAAAACATTCAATCATCCTTTTAATTTATTCAAACTCAGAGTATTTAATGATTATGGTGCACTGTGCGAGATTCACCACCAAGGGTGAAAACGTGCTTTAAACTGAAGCAACAACATTTCATTAATTTATGAATAACATTGATAAAAATAAGGTATTACGTCTGTATAAAGATGGGTATACATTAGCACAGATTTCTATAAACACTGGACTAAGTAAAACTACAATTTATTATCATACGCGGAAGCAATTTGGGAGAAAATATAAGCTCATAACGATTTCAGATAACAGAGAGAAAATTGGTGAATTCATTGGTGTTTTTACAGGAGACGGGTATTTCATTAAGGATAAGATAGGACATTACAAAACAATGATAACTGTTTCGATTAAAGCATCTGAATACATAAAGCACTTAGATACGATTTTTACAGAACTGTTTTCTAAATCCCCACTTATTATCAAAAGACTTAAATATAATACAGTCGAACTTCGATACGATTCTAAAGAAATATACGAATTGATAAAAAACTATTTGTTTTGGGATGGAAAGAAACATAACTCAGTTAGACTGCTGGTAATTGAGCACGATAAGGAATTTCTTACAGGATTCTTAAGAGGTTGCCTAGATACAGATGGTCATGTTCATAAGAATTATAAAAGAATATGCTTTTCTACCACATCTCTATTTTTGGCGAACCAGCTTTCTTCTATTTTAACTAATCTTGGTTTTGAGAACAAAATTCTAATAGCAAGAGATAAGAGATTGAATAGAAAATTGTTATATAATGTAAGATTGTTGGGAGAAGAAGCTATTAGATTGATTAAAACAATTAAACCAGGAAATCCTTCAAAGAGAAGAGATTGGTGCGAGTGAGGGGATTTGAACCCCTGTTGTAAACTTTTTGCGAAATTCTTGGCAAGCTTACGTACTGGCCAGACTATACGACACTCGCGTTAATAAGAATTCTGCGTATGATTATTTAAATATTAAATTGGTATGCCGAAAGCATCTGTAATTTCTTGTATTTTTCTAAATTCGACTATAAACTGAACGCCTTTTTTGGTTATCTTAAAATGTGTGTGTCCGCGCTCAGAAACCATTTCTAAAAAGCCATTTTCTATAAGCGCATCTAAGTATAATTTTAATCTTTTATGAGAAAGATTTGCGCCATAAAGAATATGTGTTGATTTTGCCGTTCCTCCTTTTCGATGAACAAGCCTTAGAATATCTACAAGTATCTGAGTCTTTGAACGCCTTTCTTTCATTAGAATCTACCTTTTTTTCGACTGACTCTAAAGATCATCCAAAACATACCAATAAATCCAGCCAGTAGACACAGGTGAGCTATTACAAACATCCATTCACTAAATGATGTGAAGAACATGAATGTGTGATAAAAACCGATTGATAAGAATGATAACATAATTAACATTGAATTCTTGGTTCTCGTGACAAACCAATTTGCAGTTGCTCTGAATATGACGTATGATATTAAGAATAGTGACAATACGTGGAAGTACGGGAATCCCTTATACCAATAAGGAAGAAATAGCGCAAATTTCAAATCTTTTGGAAGATAGATTAAACACAATAATGAATATGACATAATTGAACAAATGTAATACATCCATATACCAAGATCTCTGAATGATGCGAAGTTTTCAAACATGTTTGCTGTTCCTTGCATAATACTTAGGTATGTGTATAATTCTGTTACACCGAGAACTAAGAATCCCATGCTCAGTGATGCGAAACTTAGATACATATAATAATGATTTTTTTGCTTCGAAAACGTGAAACTTCGATAGAAGTAAAAACTAACTAGAAAACCAATCATGCTTGCTAAAATATAGATAAATGGTTGTATGCTGAAAAACCACTCTGGTATCAGTATTAACATATTTCTATTACATTTTTGGTATTAATAAATTTACCTATGAACCATTCGTCTAGATTATACTTTCACAAATGGTTTATATACTAATTTCTAATTCTAATTAGATTCCTCCGTGGAAAAGGTGTAAATAATTGGTGTAAAAAATGAAAACAAAACTATGTCCGTGTTGCGGGCGAATTGGCGCATATAACATAAGAGTACTTACAGATACTGTTAAGGGCGCTAAGAGTGGTGATTAAAATGGTTTCAGCTACTATAAGTGAAATGTGTATGCATACTGAATCTTGGGGTGATCCGATAGAAGAAGCTAGGTCTTCTTGTTCAAATTTACAATCAGAAACAATGTGTAAATATCCTGGTGTTTGTAAAGACCAATACAGATTTGGAAGACCTATTAATTTAAATGGTGTAGCCTATTTGGCTTATTGTAAAAAAGCAGTTGGAGAAAGTAAAAAGAAACCCATTCAGAAAAATACACATAATGACTTTTTTGTTAGAAAAAAACCATATATCTGCTAAAATGATTATTCTTTCATTGGCCAACCAATTAGTGTAGTAGGTGTTGCATCATCTATTCTTACTTTAACTATTTTTCCAAGAAGTTTTCCTGATTTATTTATAACAACAGGTTTATATGCAAAGTTTCTACCAATCCACTGTCCTGGTTTTTTACCAGGTTCAGTTATTAGTATATCACCATTCCATTTTAACCATTCCATATTTTTTTTAAAAGAAATGTTATTTACCAGGCTTGTAAGCGTGGCTGTCCTTCTTTTCATTTCCTTGGTATCTAGCTGTTGCAATTTACTAGCAACTGTGTTATCTCTTTTAGCAAATCTTGAGATATTAACATAATCTGGTTTTAGTCGTTTTATTAATTCTAATGTATTCCTAAATTGTTCTTCTGTTTCACCCGGATATCCAACTATAATATCAGTCCATATTGTGCAACGAAATGCATCTCTGAAAGCAGCGATAATCTCTTCAAAATCTTCTATAGTATATCCACGATTCATGTTTTCAAGTATATCATTGTCTCCAGATTGTATTGGTATATGAACGAATTTGTATATTTTTTTATTATTGAAAGCTGATACTAGATCATTTAGTATTGGTTTTATGTTGTTTGGATTTATCATACCTACGCGCACGGAAAATTTTCCAGGTAGGTTGGATATTTTATCTAATAAATCTGGAAGATGTGATTCATCATATTTGTCTAATTCATATGCGCCAACGTCTTGAGCAGTTAACCATATTTCTTTACATCCACTTCCTATAGAGTTTGATATCTCTTCAAGTATTTTATTTTTAGGATATGACAATAATTTTCCTTTCGCTAGTCTAGTTTCACAATATGTACATTCACCAACACAACCAGAAGATATTGGTACTATTCCAATAATAGGATTTTTTCTTAAAATAGGTAAACATAATTTAATATCATTTGACCCACCGAGCAATTCTATCTCTTTACCATCAATTATTTTTTTAATAGATTGTGGTATTTTTTTAATTTGATTAGTACTGATAAGACTTATGTGAGGATTGACACCGTATAGTTTTTCTCTAATTGTTTCTGGTGCACAGCCTGCTATGATAATTTTCTTCCCAGGATAGTTTTTTGTAATTTCTTCTAATCTGAACAGTAGTTTTTGTTCTGTTACAGATTTTACTATACAAGAATTGATGATTATTATGTCAGAATTATCTATATTGATTACAATATCATATCCAGCTTTTTGAAGAAGGCCGGCAATTATCTCTGATTCATGTATATTTGTACTACAACCGTAAGTTTCTATGAAAATATTCATAATATTTATTTATATTCTGTCGTATATGAGTTTAACTTAAATCCTTTTCGGACCAATTATTATTATGAGGTAGTACTATGACTAACAAAAACTGCTCGGCATTCATACCACCAGGTGTGATAGAATTCGCTAGAACCGTGTACAGTGCAGACTATGAAGGTTCTAATACTGCTAAAACTGTTATAGACAAATTCATGGATATAATAGATGATTCAGATGGTAATGATAGAGTATATTTATTGGAGTATGTTTCAGCAGCTTGCGATGTTGCTTTGGGTCTAAAGGATACTCGTGATTATAAGAAAAATATGTATGAAAAGATAGATTTTGATAGACGTGATGCTATTAATACAGCTATAGAAAGTAAGAATTCGGAAATTAAAGCAACAAATGAGAATAAATTTTCAGAAATCAAATCAGTGGATGAGAAAGAAAAAAGCCTATTGAAGAGATTCATACCAGCCGGATCTATTTATGTACCACTAAAATCAGCAACTTTAAATATAGGGTCAGGTCTTCCAGAATATTTACAATGGGTTCCAGAATTAGTTGGTTCTATTGTATTGGTTGGAGCAGATCTTAATGCAAGATATGTGGCTAGAAAAGATAGAAGGAAAATAAGAGATTTAACTATAGTTAAAAATAAAGAAATAAGAAAGAAATATAGTAAACAAATTAAAGACATAAGCCAGAATTATATAGATGCAGTAAGTGAGCTTGAAACACTTACAGATGAAAAGAATAGAGAAAGATTTGATAGAGCTGAAGAGAAAATGACAAATTGTTATGAAAGTTGTTATGGAATAGATCTTAGAGGTGTTTGGGACATGTTAAATCAATATAGAACCAGCGCTGAAGAATTTAAAAGTGATAATGGTAAATTGACAAAAGAACATCTTAAGAGAGTAGATCCTATTGTTTAATATATAATAAGTTCTCCGCTTTCTGTTTTATTATCCCATATGATTTTAGTTTTACCTATTTTTAGAGGTTCTTTGAATAATGGACAGTTTATTACGAGACTTTCGACTTCCCACGTCAATAGACTTATATAGAATGGGGGCAATAAGTTGTGCATGATAAAATCTTTTAAACAGTATGTTCAATTGGCTCCTATTATAGGGAAGATACATTATTGGGATTTACCAAAGGAAATAACGATAAACTTAAAAACTAAGGAAAAAATGAAGTTAAAAAATTTATTAAATCTTTATGGAAAAGATAAATATATAGAAAAGAAAATTGAAGCTATTTCCCACGCAGGAAATAAAATGCATATATCTTTTCCACTGAAATTAAGAAATATTGATTATGTTAAGTTGTACGCATTAATGATTTCCGAAGGATACTTTAAAAGAGAATTTAGTATACATGTTCCAGAAGAAGAATTTCATAGTATATTTAAAAATACATTGAAAAATATTTTTAATCAAAATGTTATAAATGCACAAAATTTAGTAGTTAGCTGTTTCAAAACAAGAGCTACAAAATTTATTAGATATCTAATTCCTATACCAGAGTATATTCCACGGTTTATAGTTAAAAGTAAAGATTATTCTAGAGAATATCTAAAGATAGCATTTGAAGCAGAAGCCTATCCGCATTACTCCACGCCAAGGACTGGTATTAAGAGATATATTAAACTTGCTCGTTCTGTTGATATATCTGACATAGCAAAAGAAGTTAAATATGAAGAAAGTAAAAGAATTTCGTTTGGTAAATTAAAAAGAGAATATCCTGCAATTATAAAAAAAATAGATAAAAGACCACCAGTCACTCTTCTAGGAGAATATTATATGTTACAGGAGCATTTTAATATATTCAGTGTTATGAAGCCTGATTCGTTGAGAGTAAATAAAACTGAATATAAACGTGGTAAAATTAGTATGAGATGGTGTCTCTATATTTATAGCGATTCCCTAGACAAATTTATACGCGAAATCAATTTCATAACAAAGCGGAAGAAATTAATAACAGCAAAAATGAAAAAGGTTAAAGGACAAAAAAGAAAATTTTCCACGGTAAAAATAATGAAATTGGTTTCAAAGAATAATATTTTTATAACTAAAGATGTTGTAAAGAAAATGAAAGAATTAGGATATAAGAGTCCATATTCCTTTATATGGAAATATAATAAAAGAGGAATTATTAAAAAAATCTCAAGGGGGAAATATAAAATTATTTATCAATTAAAATAGATTCTTCAATAATTAGTTCTCCACTTTGTGTGTTTTTTTGCCATATTTTTTTAGACTTCAGAATTTTTATTCTTTTCTTGAATAATGAGCAATCTAATACCAGTGTTTCATATTCACCGCCTTCTCCTATTACACATGTATAACACATGTCATGTAAATTTGTTAGCTCAACAACAGCTGTTTTATCTATCTTTCTACCAAGCCATTCTTTTCCAAGTCCGCCAGCAGCAACAGCAGTAATTATTATTTCAAACCCAACATCTATCATATTTTTCCATAATTTATTCGGTTCCATACCCCATAATGGAGTTAGTGATTTTAAATCAAGTTCATTGCATATTTTTTCAATTCTATCTTTTTGATATTTTGAAGCAATTGCACCAGAAACAACACCTTCTATTTCATATTTTTCTTTAGCTTCTATGATGACATTTTTGAGATCTTCTAATTCTTCCTCTTTAATACCTTTTGTTTCTTCGAATATAATTGGTATACCCATTAACACTGCCTGTTCTTTTACAAGGTTAATTCCAGGTACATGGAACATATATGATTCTGGATTTTCTGATTTCATTGTTACGATTACTGAAATTTCATGTTCTTTTTTGGCTAAGAATAATGAATATATTGAGTCTTTACCACCAGACACAAGAGCTGCAAGTTTCATAGGTTTATTGTTGAGCGTTAGGTTTATATATCTTAATTTCCTATGATTGATATGTCAGGGTTCGATTTACTCGGAAAAAAGGGTGAAGCAAGAGGTTACCCATGTAAAGATGATTATGATAAAAGAATATCTCATCTTAATAGTATGGTGCCACGGAACACATACACTGGCAATGATGACAAGCTTGGCGACGGATTTTAGTTCTAAAAAGCCTTTATAAATAGCCTTTAAATACCTTGATTAGCTATATTTATATACTATTTAAAGGAGGTTTTAAGATGGGTTTTAGGATAAAAATCGAAAATGTTGTTGCGTCGGCTTCTTTCAATATTCCAATAAAACTTGAAAAGATTGTTTCTTCATTGGAAGGCATTGAATATGAACCTGAACAGTTTCCAGGTTTAGTTATGAGATTAGCTGAACCAAAGGTAGCTGCATTAATATTTTCTTCGGGAAAAACAGTTTGTACAGGAGCTAAATCACCGAAAGATTCAAAGATAGCGATTGGTAAGATAGTTGTAAAGCTTAGAAAAATTGGATTTAAAATTCCACCTAATTATAAAGTGAAGTTAGAAAATATTGTTGCTTCAGCTAAACTAGATCAGTTATTGAATTTAGACATGATTGCATTCTCATTAGTTAATACAGAATATGAACCAGAACAATTCCCAGGATTAGTGTATAGAATGGATGATCCGAAAGTTACATTTCTTCTATTTGGTAGTGGAAAAATAATTTGCACTGGTGGACGTAGTATAGCAGATGTTAAAAGAGCAGTAGAAAAGATAGATAAAAGACTAAAAGAACTCGTAAAAAATAAGAAATAAGGGATATAAATAATTTTAGGTTCAATTAGAAGTAGGTGCATTTTATGGAAATGGAGAAATTTGAAGAGTTTTTCAGGCAATTTTATGAGAAAGATTTAATGGCAGCAGCAGCGCTCGGAGAAAAGTCAATACTAGTTGATTTTTCTCTTTTAGATAAATTTGATCCTATACTTGCTGATAAACTTTTGAATGATCCAGACGAGATTATAGAACAGGCTAGATTGGCAATACGAAATATAGATTTGCCAGAAGGTTCTATAAAGATTGAACCACGATTTTTGAATTTTCCACAACAGCAGAATATTAGAATTAGGAATTTGCGTTCAGAACATATTGGTAAATTTATGTCTATCGATGGTATAGTAAGACTGGCTTCTGAGGTTTTGCCACAAATTGAATGTGGTGTTTATGAGTGTATGGATTGTGGATATAAGACGGAAGTTAAACCAACAGATAAAATGTTAGCTCCACCTATGTCGTGTGATAAGTGTAATAGACGTGGGAGATTCGATCTTGTTTCTAAAAAACTTTATGATTTTAGAATGATAAAAATCGAAGAACCGTTTGAAATCGCAAGTGGTGAAAAATCATGTCAGCTTCGAGTATTTTTAAAAGAAGATTTAACGTCTCCAGAACTTCAGAGAAAACATGATCCCGGAAATAGACTGAGAATAAATGGTATTCTTCGTGAACAGAAAAGAATAACAAAAGGAAAAATGAGTACAACTCTTGAATTGTTCCTTGATGCAAATAACATAGAAGCTACAGAAATAGAATGGGACGAAGTTGATGTTAATGATGCTGATGTAAAAAAGATTAAAGAATTATCTGTAGATCCACTAGTGTTTAGAAAAATAGTTAATTCAATCGCGCCGTCAATTTATGGACTTGATAGAATTAAAGAAGCAATTGCTTTACAAATGTTTAGTGGTGTGCCACACGTGCTTAATGATGGTGTTAGAATAAGAGGAGATATTCATGTTCTATTACTTGGTGATCCGTCAACTGCAAAATCTCAAATATTAAAATTAATTTCAAAAGTTATGCCACGTGGAAAATATGTCAGTGGTAAAGGGTCAAGTGCTGCAGGTTTGACAGCTACTGTTGTTAAGGACGAAGAACTAACTGGTGGTTGGATATTAGAAGCAGGTGCAATGGTTCTTGCTAATAAATCTTTAATTTCTATTGATGAGTTTGATAAAATTGCTAAAGAAGATATGGTAGCACTTCACGAAGCAATGTCAATACAGACCATTTCTATCGCGAAAGCATCTATAATAGCAACACTACCGGCACAGGTTTCTGTTTTAGCTGGTGCAAATCCTAAATTATCGAGATTTGATAAATTCAAACCAGTATCTCAACAAACAGATATACCTGAAACAATTTTGTCTAGATTTGATTTGAAATTTGTTTTAAAAGATATACCAGATAAGGACATGGATCGAAGACTTGCAGATCACATTGTTTCTACTAGATTAAATCCTGAAACAACAGTACCAGAACTGGGTTCTGGTTTCATAAGAAAATATGTTGCCTATGCTAGAAAATATTGCAAACCTGAAATGACAAAAGAATCTGCAAATAAAATGGCACAATTTTATGTTGACATGCGTGCTAAATCTACACCCGATTCATTAGCAATTACACTTAGACAGAATGAAGCTTTAATGAGATTGGCTGAAGCATCTGCTAAAATCAGATTATCTCCTACAGTTGAAGTACAGGATGCAGATAGAGCCATTAGTATAATGGAATATTCTATAAATGAACTTGGTTATGATGCTGAGACGGGAAAAATTGATATTGATAGAATGAATGAAAAAACATCATCGACTCAACGAGCAAAGATACACACAATACTTGATATTATTGAAATGCTTGGTAAGAAAATAGGAATACCTACACCAAGAGAAGAAATAATTGCTGCGGCTGAAGATAGAGGAATATCTACAAAAGATGTAGAAGAATTATTATTTAGATTAAAGAAAGAAGGATTTACATTTGAACCAAAACCTAATTTTATACAAAAGATATGATTTTTATGGAGACAAGAAGAATAACTTCAAAAAAAGCATCAATCGAAGAAATTGTTAATGGAAAATTTGTAAAGAAAACTGGTTTTGAAAGTAGTTATGTTTTAACAGATCTTGGAAGAAAACTTTCTAGAGTTAGAATACTTGCATTAATTGTTGATAAATACATTAAGGATGGTTCTAATTATGGTGCAATTACTTTAGATGATGGTACAGAGACGGTAAGATGTAAAGTATTTGTAAGTGTCAAAATATTTGATAATTTAACAAAAGGAGATCTGGTAGACATATTTGGCAAATTGAAAGAATATAATGATGAAGTTTACATAATGCCTGAAATAATTAGAAAAGCTGATTCTAATCTTGAAGCTCTCAGACTTTTAGAAATAGAACAAGTTCACAAATATCAGAATGAATTGATAAATAAGATAAAATCATTAGAGACGCGAGATGTGAATGAATTGAAAATACTTCTGAAAGATTTAAAAGGAGAAGATATTGAATCGATAATAGAATCTGAATGTTTGGAAATAGTTAAACCAGAAGTTAAGTTAAATGAAAAAGATACAATTATGAATATAATTAAAGAGAATGATGGAATTGATTATCTTTCAATTATACAAAAATCTGGTTTCGATGAGAATGTGGTTGATCAGATTGTTCAAGATTTCTTAGAGAAGAGAATATGTTTTGAACCATCTCCTGGTGTGATTAAAGTTTTATAAGTCTTAATTATATATTATTCTTATGAATTACGAAGAACTATTGAATAAAGCATTTGATAAGCTTCCTAAGATTAAGGATTCTGGAGAAAGATTTGAGATACCTAAAATAGATTTGATGATTGAAGGAAGCACTACAATAATAAAGAATTTTGTTCAAGTGTCAAATACTCTTAGAAGAGAACCAGAGCATATGCTAAAGTTTCTTACAAAAGAACTAGCAGCACCTGGTGCAATAAAACAACAAAGAGCTGTTTTTACAGCTAGATTAACACCAAACGCTGTACAGCAAAAATTAGAATTATATGTTAGAGATTATGTTATTTGTAAAGAATGTAAAAGACCAGATACGAAATTAGTCAAAGAAAATAGAATAACTATTTTGACTTGTGAAGCATGCGGAGCAAAATATGGTGTTAAAGGATGAAGGGTCAATTTTTTATAATATCAACAGTAATAATGATTTCTGCACTTATTTTGATAATGAATTATCTTTATGATTATGGTAAAGTTGATTTAAGCAACGTCGAAAAGATGCAGGAATTAAATTATATCGGTGATGTGAAAAATAGTTTAATGCAAACATTGCAAATATCATGTGCTAATTCTCAGAATCCAGAAATGAATCTTGTTCTTTCGGAGAAGAATCTTAAAGAAAGATTATTAGAACGTGGTATAGTTCTTGAAGTGGCTCATACTAATGTAGGATGCAACCCAGAACCAGTAGGAGATATTACTTTTAAGATTAAATCAAATACTTTTTCTATAGAAAATAGTTTTTCAGTCTAAGCCCGTTATTATTTTAAGATATGGCAGTTGAGTTTTTATGCACCTTTTTGAGCAATGCAACTCTTGCGCTAATTTACCATGTGTTTCATTATTTTCAGCTCTATCTTCTTTGCTTTTACCGAGTATCATGATTTTTTCTGGAGGCTTATATGGTGTGTATGAATTGTCTTTTCTTATTAGTGTCATAGATACCATCATGTTTTTCATATATAATAACATTCTGTAGTTTTTTCCAACATAAACTTTTTCTCTAAACATATCTGCTTTACTAAGTATATCAAATGCGAATGCAATTTCTTCAGGTTTTTTATATTCGTTTGTAATATTTTGTTCCATCCACCAAAAGATTTCTTCAATATCTTTATCACAAGAATCAATTGCTTTTGAGGCATCATTGAGACTATTAGATTTGAATATTATTCTAATAGCTTCGAAAATGTTTATACCTCTTTCTCTGAATCCAATTATTTCAGTATGTGTTACTTTTTTTCTATTAGTTATTATTATTTGTAGATCATTTATTGCAGATCTTAAATCTCCGCCAGAACTTTCTGCTATTCTTACAATTATATCATTGTCTACTTCTACACCTTCTTTAGCACATATTTCTCTTAGTTTTTTACCAATTGATAATGTTCCAATTCTTCTAAATTGAATTAATGTGCAGTAGCCTCTTAATGTTCTGAGACCTTTATCATATGCATCGTTAGCAGTAAGTATTACAGGAAATTTGCTGGTTTTAATAAGATTTATTATTTCAGTAACAGTTCCTTTGTCAGTATAATTATCAATTTCATCTACAACTATTATTCTTTTTGCACCAAGCAGAGACATCATTGTTGAAGATGATTTTATTTTTTTTACTTCTTCTATTTCAGATGCGTGAACTTCGGTTATATTTATTTTATTATCAATTGATATTACCTGTGATATAATTGTTTTTCCAATACCAGGTGCACCATAAAGAAGAATCGCTTTTCCAGTTTTGAATGTTTTAATATATTCTACAATATTTGCCAAAGCTGTAGAATTTCCAACAATGTCTGATACTTTTTTTGGTTTATATCTGTTTACTAACATCGTGATACCCCTACTATTGCTCTCATATTATTTGCTCTTTTAATACGGTTTGGATGTTGCAATGGCGTATTGTTTAAAAATGTAGGAATAGAATCAACCTTTAAAGAAAAATCGTATGTGATACCAAATTCCTTTACCCTTGTAGATATCTTTCCAGATTGCATATTCAAGCGTTCGGTAAATAATTTTAATTCTTCTAGAAACATTCTGTCTGCTTGGGCGAATATAATTTTTTTATCGGGTTCATATATACAACCATCGGCATCGAAAAACCCTGCGATAAAGGCATTTTTGATTTCTTTTGAACCATTATATATAATATCCGGTATTTTTAGTTGTCCTTTCTTTTTACCCATTGGTATACCGCATATTTTATTAAGAAAAATAAACAACACCTTAGACTGTATGTAAATTTCAAAGCATTTGGAATTTGTTTTATATATATTAGCTTTCAAATCAAATTGATTATTGATAAATTTGTTGAATTTATTAGCAAATTTTACCGTGTCTGAAGCTATTTCAATCATGTATTTGAAATTTCCAGTTCTCATTTTTGGTTTCCATATATCTACAAGACAACCATCACCTATGATATAACCGATAATGTATGACAGTTCTTCTGTAATTTCTTTTGGAAGTTTTACTATTTTACCCTTAGCCACAGAAAAATACTCATTTTCTTTGAATGCAGATTCAATTATTTTGTTTTTTTCATCTTCTGATTTTCTGCAAACTCCTTTCCAAATATTTATTAGTTGAAAGAATTTCGATATGGGTATTGGTGAAGTTCCGTTAATCCAATTTGAAACTGTTCTCCTCGGAACGCCAAAAGACATCGTTGTAAGTTTAATAATTCCCTTCCCATGCTCCTTCTTTATTTCAGAATATAAATTTTTAGTTATGTTACTTATATCACACATTCTAATTTCATCATTTCTATCGTAATTAGACAAAACCATAAAATAGTTTGGGATTTTAATAATTATCACCTAGTTATTCCTTTCTGAACAGTGCAAATTGTGCAAGCAAACTTTCCAACTGTATTTGTTCATTACCACCTTGGTTGATTCTGAATTCAAATTCTCCAACCTTTTCAATAAGATTTACTTTTTCTTTTTCTGTTAAATCGATACTGTATATTTGCTGCATTATCTGTTTTATTATATCTTGCCCACAAATTCCATCTTTTAAAATCATATTATTTAAAATTTTTCTTGCTTCTAAGAAATTTCCTTTTAATGAAATTTCAAGCATATTTTTTACTTCTTTTGGCTCTGCGATTGAAGCTACATCATATATGGCTTTCTCGGTGATATTTTTAGTATTAATTGCGGCAGTTTGAAGAATGTTTATTGCTTTTCTAATATCACCTTCAGATAATTTGCATATTGCATCTATTGCATCTGAATCTGCACTTACCTTTTCCATTCCGATTATCAGATCGAGCCGTTTCTTTATACTTTCATCTGAAATTGTTTTAAATCTAAAAACACAGCATCTAGACTGCAATGGTTCTATTATTTTTGAAGAATAATTGCATGATAGGAAGAATCTGCACGAATTACTATAGCTTTCCATTGTTCTTCTTAGTGCATTTTGCGCGTCAGCTGTTAGTGCATCTGCTTCATCTAGAAATATTATTTTATACGGTATGTTTCCGACAGATTTTGTTCTTGCGAAATCTTTTACTTTTGATCTAATTACGTTAATTCCTCTTTCATCTGAAGAATTAAGTTCAAGGAAGTTCTGTCTCCAGTTGCTTCCAAATAGCTTTTTTGCTATTATTATTGATATTGTTGATTTACCACACCCGGCAGGTCCTGCGAACATTAGATGTGGGATTTGTCGAGAATCAACAAAAGCTGAGATTCTTTCAATTATGTTTTCTTGCCCAACAACATCTGAAAATTCAGTTGGTCTGTACTTTTCGGTCCATATTTGATATTCAGTCATAGTAATCATCTATATATTTATAAGCAAACAATTTAAAATGATATGTATGATTAAACAATTTATATTAGTGATTATGCTTGTTTCTATGTTTTCATTCTCAGTATACGCTCAGATTGATAATCCGTATACTATAGATTATCTTAAAGTTGATATTATACAGACCGGCGAGATAGACACAACTGGTAGAGTCGAGGATATGGAACTTACGCTATCAATACCACAAAATGATCAATATCAGAAGGTTGAAAACATCGAATCAAATGTTAATTATACCGAATACTATGACGATATTGGCAATAAATATTTGAAATTAAAATGGATTAAGCCAGAAGTTGTTAATAAGTTTAGAGTTAAAACAACAGTCACTATAAATCGAAGAAATACTATGGATGTAGAAAAATTTCCAGAATTCATAGATTCAACACAATTAGTTGATTATGATACAAATGATATTGATGTTCTGTCGAAGACATTTAGAGGCAATGATATAGATAAAATATTTTCTGTAGCTACATGGGTAAATAAAAACATAAAATATGATATGGAATATGCACAAGTGAATATGTCAGCTTCTTGGGTTTTAGAAAATAGAAAAGGTGTTTGTGATGAAATTACAACATTGTTTGTCGCGCTTACTAGGAGCATGGGGTATTATTCACCATATATAGCTGGTTATGCTTATTCGAAGGATGCTAATTCAATGGATGGTTTTGTAGCACATGGTTGGGCAGAGGTGAACGGAATACCCGTTGATGTCACATGGTCACAGGGTGGATTTTTAGATGCTACACATATTAAATTTGCAAAATTGGCAGATTCATCATATACACAGGCTTCTTTGAATGCAAGAGGTCTTGGTAGTTTTAAAGTAGATCTTAAAGATATTACAACAGAGATAACCACTGTTGAAAACACTGAAAGTTTGATTATTGGTTCTACATCTTCGCTTCTTGATGATATTGTATACAAAGGATATGTCGTTGTTAAGAGTGATGTTACATCTGATAGATGTGTATTAACAAAATTGAAAGTTCAGGGATGTATTGATAGTAGTGGAGAAAATGTCATGAGAAATACAGAAAATAATGATGCTTTCTATTTTTGCAATCAGAGGAAAGTCTTTTCTATACTTGAATTGTTAGATGAAGGAAACGCACTTGGATTGTACAAATGTCCGATTGTTGTTTTGCCTTATGGTGGTGAAACTGAAACCGTTTCTGTGAAAGTTTCTTTTGAGAATGAGAAGAAAGTCGATCTATCTACTGATAAAACTAATCTTGCTGCGGGAGAAGAATATAGTGTTTATGCAAAGGATAGTTACATATTTACAAGTAATGGTGATTTTGCATATCAGAAATCACAATTTATAGCACCACATAATGATTTTATTTTATATGGATATAATTCAGGAACACTTGTTTCGGAAAATATGCATGTGACAGATACTAATTCTATTTTAATTGAAACAGAAGTATCCCAGCCCGATATTGAAATTATTGTCGAAAAGCCTGAAGATGTAAGTATCGGATTTTTCTCTATGATTTTTAATATGTTCAGCAACTTGTTCAAAGGGTTGAGTATATGAAGATTGGAATAACTGGAACCCCAGGCGTCGGCAAGACTATAGTTTCTAAAAAACTTGCTAAACAGATGAAATATCGATTAGTGGAATTAAACAAAGATGTTAAAACGAAAAAATTATACGATTCTTATGATAAAAAGAGAAAGTGTTTTGTGGTCGATGTAAAAAAAATAAATAGATATTTTAAGAAAATAGAAGAAAAAAATGTTATAATTGACAGTCATTTATCACATACACTAATTGGGCTAGATAAGATTTTTGTTCTTAGATGTAGACCAAATATCCTGGAAAAACGATTACATAAAAAGAGATGGAATAAGGAAAAAATACGGGAAAATCTTGAAGCAGAGTACATTAGTTTGATAAGTTGGGAGGCAAGGCAAATGAATAAAAATGTTTATGACGTAGATAACACAGGAAGTAAGGCTTTAAATACAATAAAACAAATTATAAATGGAAGGGGAAACAAGTACAAAAAACAAATAAATTGGATGTGATTTAATGGGAAAAATAAGAGCACCGGCGAATGTTAAAAGAGTATATGATAGAATGTTTATTTGCATGAAATGTAACTCAAAAATGAGAACAGACATGCTTAGAGTAAAAGCTAAGAAAGTTAAATGTAGAAAATGTGGTTACAAAGGATTAAGACCAAAGAAAAAAGATAGAAAGGCATAAATAATGAATTCTCTACTACAGCTAATGAGGCCGTCTGTAGTTATTCTGGGGAGTCTTGGAGCTTTAGTTGGAGCACTTGTAATTGGGTATTATGATATTTTTGATATAGTAATAGCAATGTTCGTAGTAGTATTATTATCAGGTGCAGGAAATGCGCTTAATGACTATTATGACTATAAGATCGATAAGACCAATAAACCAGGAAGACCGATACCTTCTGGAAAAATTAAAAGGATAGATGCTTTCAGATTTGCTACAATTCTTTATGTGGCAGGTTTACTACTTTGCATGACACTTAGCATTTATTGTTTTATTTTAGCAATTGTTAACACTATATTGACAGTTATTTATTCTAAAAAAATAAAAACAATGACAGTATTTGGTGGTGCGTTTCCAAGTTGGTTGGCAGCATCAACATTCCTATTTGGAGGACTGTTGACTGAAACAGTAAACATAACAATACTTGCGCTTGTTGCAATAGCATTCTTTGGTAATTTTGGACGTGAAATTGTTAAAGATATTGAAGACATTGAAGGAGATAAAAAGGGTGGAAAGAAAACAATACCGATTATATATGGTGAAGACGTCGCAAGAGCTTATTCAATAATATGTGTTTTCATAGCAATTATTCTGATGGCGCTTCCTTGGGTATTTGATTTGTTAAATGTTTATTATATTTTCTTTATACTAATTACAGATATTGTACTGTTTAGAGCAATTCGACATTTGAAGAAAAATCCAGCAAAATCACAAAAATTAATGAAGTTAGCTATGTTTATAGTTATACTTGCCTTCATAGCTGGTACAATATAGAAAAGTATTTAAGACAATCATTCGATTTCTAATTATGGACGAGATAAGTAAAATAATAGAAAAAAGAGGAATTAAGCCAGCCGATTGTGCTTATCATACTCTTAGAGATTTTGAAAATGGTGGACGACTTAGAGCTCTTCTAATTAAAGGTGAAACAATAACTCACGTAGAATATAAGTGTCCTGAATGTGGGCATGTAGCGTATACAACTCAGCCATGGGTACCGGTTTCTAAGGCAGCTTCAGTGCGATTTATTGTAGAATGCGTTAAGTGCAAGTTTAAGATTAAAGTTGAGAAGTTGAAAGGAAAGAAAAAGAAAGCCAAGAAAGAATAAAGTTATTATTTAAATTCTAACAATCTAAGATATTAGTTAGATGCCTCGGTAGTTCAGTCGGTACGAATGCTCGCTTGGTAAGTGAGAGGTCGTGGGTTCAATTCCCACCCGAGGCTCCAGATTATTTATATATTTAATCAATGTAATTATATTTATGGCTAAAGAAATCGAAAAGAAATATTTGTTTCAAGGAAAAGCTAGGGATAAAGTTCTCTATGTACTAGGTTTACCAGAAATAAATTTGAATAAAGGTACGAAGATAAGACAGGGTTACCTTCCTGTAGATATGGCACATAAGATTGCATGTATTTTGAATTTGCCGGAAGGTTTCAAACCAGGTGAACTGCGTGTTAGAGATAAGGGTGGAAAATATTTTTTGACTGCTAAAAGTGCAGGTGGAATAAAGCGTGATGAATATGAAAAGCAGATAGATAAAAAATTATTTGAAGCACTTTGGCCAGAGACTGAAGGTAGGAGAATAGAAAAGGTAAGATCAACTTTTGATTACGGGGGGCATGAAGTGGAACTTGATTTTTTTACAGATAGAAAACTTATTTTGGGTGAAGTTGAGGTTAAATCTTTGAAAGAGGCCAGAAAAGTCAGTTTGCCTGGAAAGGATGTTACCGAGGATCAAACATACAAGAATAAAAATTTAGCTAAATGAATCATTATTGGTTTAGATTCTATTCAAGATTCCATTTAAGCTTTAAACGTATCAATCTTACCCGGATTTCTTTGCTTACAAATGCCAGTTTCCATATCTATAATCATATCATCTCTCCTGACTCTAGTTTTATTTCCAGCACTGTCTGTAAACATCATAAATCTATTTCCAAATTGATCTACTCCGTATCTGTCTGGACTCGTAAGAGTTTTTTCATCTAAAACAAGCGTAAATTTTTTCTCTTCCATAAAATTACCTATAAAATTATCATAATTACATATATTTAAGTCTATTTCAGAATCTTACCAGTTTCCATGTACCATAAATATAAATCTAATTCTGCTAAATTCAGGCTAACTTTCTTTCCCATTTCTCTTAATTTGTTTTCTATTTCTAAATATGTTTTCGGTGTGAGTGTTTTAGGTTGTTTAATTATTTTATGTTTAACAAGCAAGTCGATTATATGAAAATCAATTATAGCATAGTCTGTGAACCCAACGTTACGTAGAAAGTGAGAAGCTTCCTTCATACCTAGTCCTTTAACGTTTTTAACAATCCATTCTCTTGTGCAATTATTTTTAAGACAGGTTTTATGTTTTCTAGCTTCCATAATATATTCTGCTCTTTTGTTTGGGTAACGATGCCCATGTTTTTTTAATGTGTTTTTTAATTCCGCTAGAGTTAGTTTTGAGAAATCTTTAATGTTATTCTGAATTTTTATCGAACGTTCTGCATTAAAATTTGCAGTAAGTATACAGAAACATAATTCATTGAATAAATCTTTATTGTTCTTGAATTCATTCATTCTAGTTTTAATAAGTTTGCTAACTTCACTTTCTTTTAATTTGTTTATAGAACTGATTAATTCTTTCATATTATCTATACTTATACAAAGGTTTTTAAAATGTAGTTATAGTAATAGTTTGTAAGGGCTCGTCGTATACTATTTCAAAGTATACAACGCATTTATATATTTCGATTGACGTAGTTATTTCATGAAAATGTGTAAAACCGATAGATTAATTTTCAAATCTGGAAAACAGAAAATTTTTATAGAAGATGTTAAGAACCAGACAGGTTTATCATGGAAGGAACTATCTAGTAAAATAAATAAAAGTGAAATAGCATTAAGACATGAATTAAGGAATGAAAAATATAACATATCATATTCCGATTTTATGAAATTGTGCGATATTTGTAAGTGCCCTAAAAAATTGTATACAAGATATATTCTAAGAATAGAAGATAAAAATTGGGGTCAGAAAAAAGGCGGTCGAATTGGCGGGTTATCAAAAAAACACAATATGCCAAGAATCATTATAAATAAACCTAAACATTCTGAAAAACTTGCTGAGTTTGTTGGCATAATGCTTGGTGATGGAAGTATTAGCAAAACGAATTATACTATTGATATAACTCTTAACAGATTTATTGAGAAGCATTATTCAAAATATGTTTCTAATTTGATACGTGAACTTTTTAAGATAAATCCTCACATTTTTTATCCTAGGAATAAGAATACGATTCAGATTAGAGTAAATTCGTTAGAATTATTTAATTTTTTGAATGAAATTGGATTGGTAACTGGAACGAAAAACAAAGAAATACCTTCGTGGATAGTTGAAAAAAGAAATCTAATGATGGCTGCTATGCGAGGTCTTTTTGATACAGATGGTTCGGTGTATATGACATCAAAAAATTGCATAATGGATTACACAATAACGCATAAAATAATGAGAAAACAAGCATATTTGTTCTTGAAAGAATTGGGCGTTTCGCCATTTATTGCGTGTGAGAGAAAAATTAATTTAACATCATTATGGAAAATCAAAATGTTATTTAAGATAATTGGCACTTCTAATCTTAAAAATATAATAAAATTTAATGAATATGTTAATAGTAGAAAAACAGTTTTGACTAAAGACGTAAATTCCTTTGTAAAGATTTATAAATATCACAAACTACCATATTACTATAAAATGGGCTCGTAGTATAGCTTGGTCTAAAGATATTTCTTTATGGAGTATCTGACTATGTATTTCCGCCTTGGGATTCCAGGACGAGATAGTGGAAGACGGGTGTTCAAATCATCCCGAGCCCACCATTATCTTTCATATAATGGAATATTTTTTTAACAATGTCTTCAGACAAAGTATATCTTTCTATATGAAGTTTTTCTTCTTCACTTTTACCCATTAAATTAATTTTTTTTAAGTCTTAAATTTCCATTAAACTCTTTTGTTAATTCTTCATATCTTTTCTTGGAAGATTTATATAGATTGTTGGATCCTTTTCTAATTTTATCCATAGTTTTCTGCTGGACAATTTTACTATAAACAGTGTTACTTTGATATTTGTTAGCTATCTTTTCAGTTCCAAAGAGAACAGATTCGATTGCTATTAATGTAGAATCTATTGGTGAGTTTGGTTTAAAACTGTTAGACATAAAACGTCCAAATCCTCTTTTTGTAAATTCAAGAGCACCGACAACAGCAATATTTTCATCGTGAGAAATACTCGTGTAAATGTCTATTGCCATATAACAATATAAAAAATAAAAGGATTTATATGATGAAAATACAATAAGCGTATATAAATCAGCTCCCATCGTCCAGTCCGGTCAAAGATTTCGGATTCTCGATCCGACGACTTGGGTTCAAATCCCAATGGGAGCACTCATGGTTTTTTTTGATGTTATAGAAATTGTTTCTTATGTTAAGTAATTGTCTTTTTATAGATAATTATAGTATAATTATTATGGTAGATTATGGGTCTAATGAAAAAAGAAAAGATAAAAAAGAGAATACCAATACTAGTAGTTTCTTTAATAGGATGGATCAAACATACTTTGGTAGAAAAAGATATACAGACAAAGAACTTCTGGATCCTAAATACGGTAAAGAGAGAAGAAAAGAAATTAAAGATGGGAGAACACTACAATACGGAGAAGGTTATAAAAGAGAAAGTGATATAGGAAAATATCATCATGGACGTAATAGTGTGGCATCGGCACTAAATTCGGCAAGATGGAGAAAGGCTGCAAGCACTGTTTCGGATGGAACACATCCTTCGGTAAGACCATATCATCATACAGTTGGAGAAAACTTAGATAAAATGGACGAAATTGCTGAACCAAGAGTAAAACATAAGAAAACTGCTACTACAGCTGTAGTGACTATACTTGCATTATTTGGAATGTATTTATTATCGTTGCAAGGTTCTGCGACAGCTGGTTATGCAATGTGTTTAGATAATGGTAATGTATTGATTGGTGGAATTGCTTTAATTGTTATAATTCTTTTATTTGTTTTAATTAATACACGTAAGGTAGGAAGAGAAATTGTAAAGTATATTCCTGTTAAAACAGCTAAAAGAAAAGTTAAATCTAAACGAAGAAAGTAATTAATTTCTCTTTAAACTTTAAACATAATAGCACTAAATTTTTTAATTTTATACGCCGAAGTCGTTCAGCCAGGTAGAATGCTAGTCTCGAACCATTGTGAGACAACTAGTTCCGCAAGGAATCGCAGGTTCAAATCCTGCCTTCGGCGCTTGATTACTTTGAACCGATAATTTTAAGTAAGCGATTCTGATAAGTAAGGTTTAAATATATATTCTTTCAATTCTTATAAGAACAATTATAGACTAAAATAAAAAGAGAAACAGTGGAGGCTATAAATATGGCAAAAGAAACAGCAAATAGTATAATTGCAATGTTATTAGTATTGACAATAATTGTGTCAGCCATAGGAAGTTATGTGTTGCTAACAAATGTTAGCCCAGCAACAGCAGAAGATGATACACAATCAACTTCAGGAAAAGTTAAATTATTTGTCATGAACATAGCAGAGCCAGATAGTGAAGGAGCAACAGTAAAACTAAATGTAGTTAAATGAGGAGGTTAAAAACATGGTAAGTAACAATGTATTAGCCGGTTTAGTTGCAGTCGTTCTAGTTTTATCCGTCGTATCGATTGGTTCAACAATGAGCCTTATCGGTGGAACTAGTAGCGCAACAGGCATGGCTATAGGAACAGCACAAGTATCAGTGCCGGCAAAAGTTGCAATTTCATTGCCAGTAAATGCGATAGATTTTGGCAATATGGATGTGAATGACGCTAATGATACAATAGACACCAGCCCGGCGCCATTTCAGGTGCAGAACGATGGAAGTGTATCTGTGAATATAACAGTTGGTGCAGATGATATGTGGACAGGAACAGGAGCAACAAATCCATCAGTATATTATAAATTTGCATGTGGCGCAGGAGAGGTTGCTTGCGGATCAGGATCTGTAACATCTCTTACAAATATGCCAGCGACAGGATCGCCTATTAAAGCTATAGCTAACTTGGGTCACACAAATGCAGCAGATCAAGTTGAATTGGACATAGGTGTAACTGTACCGAGCGATGAACCAGCAGGTTCAAAGAGTTCTACAGTAACATTCACAGCAAGCCAGGCATAAAGCATAAATTTATTAGGGGGCAACCCCCATTTTCTTTTATTTTAGTTGTCAACAAGAAGAATTGGTGAACTGACAACAAAATAAACATATATTTTAAAAAAGTAGTTAAAAATCTTTGCTCTTTATAAATCAGTCAAACTAAATAGATATTAGCTGACAAGGACAGTTCGGTTGTCCTGGAAAGGATGTGTCCATACAAGCCTCTGTCAGGTGTCTGCCATTAATATGGTTACTGAACTATAACTAACCATACGAAATCTGCACCTGTTAAGCTTCCTTATGGCGCGAAGGAGATAACCTTTAAAGTAAATCGATAGGTTAAGCTGGTTTGATTAAAGCTTGAGGCACTCTTTCACCGAGTTCAGATGTCAGCTATAAAGGTAATAAATATGACAAAGAAAAAGAAAGTGAAAAAAATGAGAAAATCTATAACAAAGAAGTTTCCAAAAAAAATTAAAGGAAGGCATCCTAGCAACAAAAATAAAGAAAGCAAAATAAAAAAATTAATTAAATTGGCAAAAGTAAAAAATGCATCTTCATCTAAGATTCAGAACGATGGAATGAGAAAATAATCATTAAGTCTTTTTTATTTCTCCCACTTCTAAAAAATGAAATTATATTATTATTGGTATATAAATCTTGCTGAACATAAGCTTATTTAAACAAATCAACATAATAAGTAATTGATATAAATGAGAAAAATATTAATAATACCAATTTTGTTGTCGTTGATAATACTTTCAAGTTCGGTTTATTCTATAGGGATTTCTCCAGCAAGAATTATAATAGATTTTCAATCAGGATTAACAGATTCTTATGAATATACTGTAGTGAACAGCGAGGATAAAACAATTTATGGACAAGTTTATGTTAATGGTGATTTGAAAGATTACATTACTTTGTATGATTCTTTGGTTGAGCTTTCACCAGGACAGTCTAAAACATTAAAATATGATATAAATTTACCACAGGAACTTGAGCCTGGAACTCATGATACCAGAATAGGAATAGTTGAAACTGCTGGGCTCGAAGGAAATTCTGGTTCGACTGTTGGAGCAGTGGCTGGCGTTGAATTACAATTATGGATAAAAGTTCCTTATCCTGGATATTATATAGCAGTTTCGCTTGGCATACCAGATGTCGGAGTAGGAGAGACAGTGCCAATCACACTGGAAATTAATAACTTGGGGCAAAATGATATTTCATCTCTAAGCGCTGCAGTGGACATTTATGACTCTTCAAACAAGCTCATCAAATCCTTTCAGACAGATGCCAGATTAGTTCTATCTTCTAAAACTGAAACATTTTTATTAGAATGGGTTGCGCCTTCAATAGGTGTCGATACGTATAAGGCAGTAGCAACAATAAATTACGATGAAAATATAAAGACAGTAGAAACAGCGTTTACAGTCGGAGAGCTTGTGGTAAAAATAAATAATATAACGCTTAATGATATTCCTGCTGGCGCAATAGGCAAGGCGGAAATAAATATTGAAAATACATATACGAAAGAAGTTAATGGTGTGTGGGCGGAATTATTTGTTTTAAAGAACGGCAATAAAGTGAGTTCATTCAACACAGGTTCGACAAGCCTAGCTTCAAAGAGAAGCGGCATAATAGCTGGTTATATAGACACAGAGAACATGGCAGTTGGGGAATATAATTTAAAAGTTGTTTTACATTACGAAGATAAAACAGCTGAAAAAACAAAGACATTTAATATTATAGCAGGTTCGTCAAATCTGTCAGCTTGGTTAAGCAGTGGAGGTTTTCCGTGGTGGCTGATAATTATTATTTTAATCGTGATAATAGTGGTTATAATTATTATTAAAAAGCGCAAGCGATATGGTTAATATGAAAATTAATAAAATCATTAAGATATTGGCGATAATAGCAATGATATCGCTTGCTGTGTTTGGTTATGCTCTATTTGACACGCTGACATATACTGAAGATATAGACCTAACAATGCAGTTGCAGGTCAGCGATTATGTTGGATTCAACATTGACACGGACGCTATTTATTTTGGAACAGTGACGCCTGGGGGTTCCAGCGAAAGAATTGTGACTATTAATAACACTGAACAGTACTCAACGAGGGTTCGCATACTTACTGGTGGAGATCTCGCGCAGTGGGTATCTGCATCAGAAAATAATTTTAGAATAAATCCATTGGAAGAAAGAAATATAACGTTAAAAGTAAAGGTTCCCGCTAATACAAGCTACGGAAACTATACCGGTATCGTTAAAATAAGACTTAAAAAGATTTATATCTAATTATAATTAAGTGATTTGAATGGATAGCAAAAAAATTATGATGGTTTTATCAATGTTTCTGATAATAGGATCATCTTATTTGTTATTTGGAAATTACAATAATTTTACAACAGGACAAGGTGGAATAACTGGTATGCCTATTGCTACGGCTTCTGTTGAGGTCACGGCTATTTCACAGATTTCAATGCCTGTAAATTCTGTCAGTTTTGGTGCGACGGAGCCTGGGGCGACAAAAGATACTTCAAAAGATAGTCCACCTCCCTTTAAAATACAGAATGACGGTACCGTTTCTGTTAATGTAACCATAGCTAGAGATTCTTCTTCAGCTCCACTGTTCAGCGGAACAGGTGGTGGAGACAATACGGCTTCATTTCAGTTTGCGGCAAATGAGACTGTTGCAGAACCAGGTTCTTTTGATACGACAACGTCATTGATGTCATGGACAAATGTTCCGGGAACAACTCCGATTACATTTTTAAAAATACTTGATTTTGCAACGTCTGGAGACGAAGCTGAAGTTGAATTAAGAATATCTGTTCCAATAGACGAGCCTGCTGGAGTTAAGTCTGAGGCACTGATGTTTATTGCATCGCAGGCATAATTGGCAATAACCTTTTATAGTTTCACGAGTATTACTTTTTATGAAAATAGACAATAGAGTCTTACTTATTTTAATTATAATACTTATATTTGTTAAAATTATTGAGATTTCTATAACAGGATATATTATACAGGGTACTGTTGGAGTGAATGTAGTTGCACCGGCCATTGAATGCATAACAAACGCGGATTGCTCTTCAAATTATATTTGCGATGAATCAAAATGCATTTATGTTGTTCCTGCAGTCGAAGCGCCGTCAACTCCGTTAAATGATCCATCTAAAGGCATAATTCCAGAGAAACCGAGAGAAAAAATTAAAGCCCCAGAAAAACCGATTCCATTATTTGATATCAGAGGTAATATCGTTATAGTAGATAAACCGGATTTTACAATACCGACAGCTCTGAGATATACGAGACCTGGAGGTGTTATTGTTGTTAATGTCGAGCTTTTTAACTTCGGAAATAAAACAGATGACGTTATAGTTATTTATAATGTTTATGACAGCTCGAATATTTCAATTCTTGAAATTCAGGAGACTGTAGCTGTTGAGACGTCTCTATCGTTCATACGATATATAAAAATACCTGAAAATACGCTACATGGGGAATACGTCCTTCAGGTTGAATTAAAATATATAAACCAAAGATCACCAGCCGTTTCCAGAAACAGCTTTATGATTGGAATATTTTGCCTGACATGTCTGTCAATAGACTATTATCTGTTTTTAGTAATCCTAATTACAATAGGAATAGTGGCGATATATTATTTGAGGAAAATATCTCGCGTGCCAAAGAGTTTTGATTATTCTGCTGTGGCAAAGAAAGACAGGGATTACTATGAGATAATAGGCGATATGATATTTATAATGAGAACGCATGTTGGCGATAAAATTATAAAAGAGGCCAATAAAATAAATGGCCTTAAGGTCGCAGATACAGGAAAGGTGTTAAAAATTGGAAAATATCCTGCTGAGATCCTGGCCATTTTAGTAAATAGGTATGAAATGCTTGGCGGAAAGAACAATATTCGCAGAATAATAGAAAAAAGAAAACTAGATGATAAGAAGAAGAAAAGAAAAATCAGCGAGGCAATAGCCTACATTAAAATCATGGAGAGCCTTAAACATAAGAAATAAAAGGATGAAGGGCGTATATTTATTATGAAGAAAATACTAATCGTTGACAACGATAAGACGACAGTCGATACAATATCCAAGATGATATTGACTAGCGAGGAATATGGAGTAATAAAAACCATAGGCGCAAAACAAGTCATTTCTGAGATAAAGAAGACGAAACCAGATTTATTTATGATAGATATAATGATGCCAGGGATAGACGGTATAACATTGTCAGAAAGACTGTATAATAATAAATCTACAAAGAACATACCAATTTTAATATTCAGCGCGCTTAATATGGAAGCAATTATTTCTGAATCGCAGATAAGGAAAAGACTTCCAAATATAAAGGGATTTTTAGAGAAACCATTTACAATAAGAGTACTGATAAAAAAGATCGATTCTATTATTAAGTAATCAAATTAATATGAAGATATTTATGATAAGTAAGAAAATAGGCAATTCGAAAGAAGAATTGATAGAACAATTGAGAAAAACGCAGGTAGAATTAAGAAACAGCGAAAAATTATCAAATCTAGACAAAAAAAGATTGCAGGATGTTGTAAATAATGTTTTAGGGTGGATTTGGGAAGTTGATGTTAGGGGGAGATATACTTATGTGGGTCCTTTTGTCAAGAAATATT
The DNA here is from genome assembly GCA_018901755.1 of Nanobdellota archaeon. GTDB lineage: Archaea > Aenigmatarchaeota > Aenigmatarchaeia > Aenigmatarchaeales > Aenigmatarchaeaceae > JAHIDZ01. Next base: position 136,599 of record JAHIDZ010000015.1, read on the forward strand.
TGGGATATAAGCCAGAAGATCTTGTTGGAAAAAAATGTTTTTATGATTTGTTCCATCCTGAAGATCGGGAAGAATTAAAGAGGGAGACATTTGCAGCATTCAAAAAGAAACAGAATTTTCATGAATTCATAAATAGGAATGTGCATAAAAGCGGAAAAGTAGTCTGGTTTTCGACGAGCGGAATTCCGATATTTGACAAAAAAGGAAAGTTTTTTGGATATAGAGGAGTAGATACAGACATTACAGAGAAAAAAGAATCAGAGCAGTTGCTTGAAACAGATAAAAATAATTTTATTAGTATGATGATACATGAATTAAAGGCGCCTTTGATGAATGTTGTTGGTTTGCTAGATCTTTTATTGTATAACAAATTATCTAAAGAATCGCATAAGTTTTCACATGAAGAAAAAAATTCAATCAAAACAATAATTCTTGAAGCATATAAAATAAAAAATAGGGTAGATAAATTAATTTTTACAACAAAACTTGAAAAGAAGAAAGAATTATTTTTTATTAAGAAACTTAAGATTTCTGAATATCTTAAAACTCTAGAACCAAAGTTAAGAATTTTACCAGTAGAAAATAATATTAGACTTAAAATAAATAACAAAATACGCAATATGTCATTTTATGCAGACCCCATGAAGCTTGAACAGGTTTTTGCCAATGTTATAGAAAATTCTGTAAGATATAGTAAACCAAAAACAACTATAACAATTTCTGTTAAAAAGAATAAACAGAATATTATTTTTGAAGTGAAAGATCAGGGGGTTGGAATAGCTAATAATAATATCCCTAACGTATTCAAAAAGTTTCCACTGAAGCAAAACTTATTAATAGCAAGAAAACGGGAAGGACTTGGTCTGGGTCTCTATATATGTAAGATTATGATTGAGCGAATGCATGGCGCAATCAAAATCAAAAGTAAGCGCGGGAAAGGAACAATGGTGCAATTTACATTGCCACGAAAAAAACGGGGGGGGGTAAATGTTTTTTCATATCGTTCCATAGAAATACCACCAACTTATGATTAGTGGATGCACAGCGATTTATATATTATATTTAGAATAAGGGGTCTTCCTCAGCTCTCGCCTCATTGGAAAGAAGCAAACTTCGTTTCATATTTTTTTACATCACCTCCATTTTTTAAACGATATAAGGGGTCTCATAATCGTTCTAAAATAAATTCGTAAAGTGTATATAAACCATTTGTGAAGATAAAATCTAGATTAATCGTCCATAGACAATTATCGCAGTTCTTTTTTAAGAAGTTCCATAACTTTTTTACCGTCTACGCGTCCTTTAACTTGTTTCATAACATCTCCCATGAGAGCTGATATTTTATTTTCTTTAACAAGTTCTGGATTTCTATCGATAACATCTTTTACTATATTGTGCAGAGTTTCATCTGATATCACATCTGATTCTATTTTTGCATCTGGATTTTTACATAGATTTTCTAAAGTGGTCATTATTGCTTCTTTTGGTAAGTTCTTTCTGAATAGCTCATTGAAGTGCTCTTCTTTTAGATTAGATGTTTCAAAACCGCGTCTGCTTAAATCTTTTAACGTGGACGTAAAGGTTGTTGCAATTAGAATAGGATTTGTCTTATAATATTTTTCAAAGAGATCTAAGTATTCTGATTTTAAGACTTGATTGGCTAAATCTTTAGGTAGTATCTTCTCTAGTCGTTCAAGTTTTAACTCCCATGTTTCTGGTGTTTTTATTGATGATAAGAATTCTTTTGTAATAACTATTGGTGGTACGTCAGTTTCAGGATACATACGCTCTCCTCCTGGTAATGGACGCATATAATCAGTAGAACCATCTGGTTTAGCTAATCTTGTTTCTTCTTTACTTTGATTGTGTTTGACGAGTCCAACCTGTCTGTTAATTTCAAAATCAATAACCTTAGGAATCATGTCTAAATCTTGGAATCCTTTTATTTCAACTCGTTTACCACCTTTTACAGAAACATTAATATCTTGACGAATGACGCCGATACCACGTTGCGATTTACCTGTAGATCGTACAATCATACCTAACTTTTCAGCAACCTCCTTAGCATGTTCTGGATCTTTGATATCAGGTTCTGTGCCAATTTCTATTAATGGTATACCTAAACGATCTAAACGATATGTAATAATTGTATCATTTTTTTCAACAATACCGCATGATTCTTCTTCTAAACATATGTTAGCTATTCGCACTGGACCTTTTGATGTATCTAATGTACCGTTCGTACCAACCAAGGCAGTTCGTTGGAATCCAGAAGTATTAGAACCGTCAATAACAGTTTTTCTCATTATGTGTATCTCTTCAGGTATTTTAGCGCGTAGAAGTTTGCATATCTGTAATGCAATTGTAAGAGCTTCAGAATTTAATTCGTGCGGTGGTTCTTCATCACATTCCACCAAGCACGATGTGTCTGAGAATACTTGATAATTGAAAGTTTTACCTTTAAGATATTCATAGGTAGCGGCTATGTCAACTTTACCCATTTCACCTGCTACTGGACGTAACTTACGTTTTATTATTTTGACAGGTTTTTGTTCTGAAAACTTTGGCGGGCAGTTGCAGAATAGTTTATGTTTTGTAGTCAAACGATTGTGTATTTCTATACCGCATTTGAAGCCGATTAAATCGTAGTTCATTTAATAACCATTTTCAAGTTTTTAATGTATTGTTTAGCCATTTTAATCCATTTTAATTTTTCGCGATTAGTTATTCTTTTCTTCCTTCTAAGTGTCATTGTATAATGGATAATATGGGTTCTATCTTTTTTGAATTCATTGTATATATCTATATATCTTTTTTTATGTTCTTTTTTATTTAAAATCTGGTTTTCAACATCGGCAAGCAGAAATACGCCTTTAATAAAATCTTTAAAATACCACGAGGTTCCAATCATATCTTTTCCCTTAAATTTATCAACATTGTCGTTTATTGATTTTATGTGATATTTTAATTGTTTTTCTAATGAAGCTCTCTTTACTGAGAACTTGTTAAAATTAATTTTCTTACCGTATAAAAATCTACTCTCATTGAAAAATGTTATTAAAATTGGCAATGATATATATTTTGTAAGACTGCCTTTTTTCTTTTTTCCATAAAAGGCACCTATATTCATACATTCAAAATTAGTCTCTATCTTATATTTTTTTTCTATTTGCTCCTTTAACATATTTTTAATCTGTCTTTCTTTTCTAAAATCAAAAGAATCTTTCATAATTGCATTTAGATCTATATCGCTGGTTTTTACCATATCTTTTGTTCCATATGAACCCATTAGAATTAATGTTATTAGGTCTTTTCCAGTGCTCTTTGTTATTATGTTAGTCGCTTGTTTCAAAATCTTATCCATTTAATCACTTATTGTGCTTCTTTCAGAAATTTCTCCAACTAAGTTTTTAGTCATCAGTTTCTTAATTTCTTTAAGTTTTTTAGTATGTCCTAGAATATGACCAAGTTTAACCAAGGCGACCTCAGGAAGCATATCATTTCCGTTAATTGCGTCGGTTTGATGATATAGAATTCTTAGTGGTTCATATACATTAGAATTAACACGACCGAATAAAGTTTGAGTAACAATTACAATAGGAATCTTCTTAGATATTTTTTTGACAGTAGGTATCCACGATTTTCGAGCATGCGTCGGTACGTATCCAAATCCTGTTCCTTCAATGACGATTCCTTTGTAACCTTTCTTAAGATAATAATTTAGAATATCTGGATCTGAACCAGGATAGACTTTAACTAAAGTAATTTTATTTTCAAATTTAGTATCAGCACTTACTTTAATATCTTTCTTTTTTCTATAGCTAGATAGTATGTTTATTTTACCGTCTGGATAGATTTGAGCAATTGGGGTGTCTCCTAATGTTCGGAACGTGTCTCTTCGAGAAGAGTGCATCTTTCTAACCCGTGTACCACGATTAAAATTACAATAATCATCATCCGTTGAACCGTGCATCACTACTCCAACTTCACCAATATCAGATAAAGCTGCATGCACAGCACAAATTAAATTCATTCCAGCGTCGCTGCTTCCTCTATCAGGAGAACGTTGTGAACCAGTTATGATTACTGGTTTGTGTAAATCTTTTAACATAAAGGACAGAGCTGCTGCAGTATAGTGCATCGTGTCTGTTCCATGTGTAATTACTACAGCATTTCCTAGTGTTAGTTCTTTAACAACAGCTTTAGCAATATCTTGCCAGTCGATAGAATCCATGTCTTCTGACATTTTTTGAAGAACTTTTACAAATTTGATATTAGCTATTTCTTTCAGTTCTGGAACATTAAATAATAATTCTTGAGGATTTTCTATAGCTTTTACTCCTCCGGTTTTATATTCAACTTTCGAAGCAATTGTACCGCCAGTAGAAATTATAGTAACATTAGGTTTTTTAGGATCAAATTTAGGTTTTTCTAATTCTATTTTAGAATCTTGTTTGCTAGCTAATTTAGTTATTTTCATGTTTTTGTCATATTTTACTCCTATATTGTAACCAGAACTTAGCTTTACGACTATAGAATCTTTATCACCAAGTTCAGTTCTTGGCATGAGTAGACCTTCGTATAATTCGTTACCATTTTTAATAGAAATTTTATCACCTACATTAATTTTAACTTTTTTTAAAGCTGTTTGTACAGGTTTAGAATAGTTTTCAAGCATAATAGAAATTGTTGGATTTTATATATAAAACTGATTTAAATGAGAATTATAACTTAAATAACTTCTTTGTATCTTCTTCTGTTTTTAGAGATATTACTTTTATTTTTTCTTCAGCTTTTTCAACGACTTTTTTGAATTTGCACTTAGTGCAAGTTAGCCATTGTATTATTTTTCCATCTATGAATACAGCTTCTCCGCCACATCTTGGACAGTTGGTCGTGTCAGATCTTCTGTCTCTTTCAATTTGTTTAAGCGCCATCCCATACACCTTTTCCTACGTTAATATGTATTTCTCTAAATATTTCAGGATATTTATCACTTATTTCGTCAAGCGTCATAATCATCTCTGGTTTATTCACAAAATATATACCTTGATCTTCCATATTGAATTGGAATGTGTTTCCAATGCTGTATCTTTTAGGTTTGAACACAGTTAGTTTGCAAGCAGGGTAATTTGTTGCACCCATTTTGTCTATATCTGCCGATTGTAACTTACCAACGATAAGTGATGTCGATTGTGATATTATAATAATTTTTTTTATAAAAGAACGCGCTTTCATTTTAGTCTTTTCAACCTCTTGATTGTGTGGTTGGGAAACATTAGGGTTTATCATATTATAGATATCGTCAAAGAACCTTAAATATGTATCTCCAGTATATCGTCATCTTGAAGTATATGGTCATTAAAGTTAATTATTTAAAGTAGCAATTAACAAGATAACGTTATGAGAATGAAAACTAAGGCATTTGAAATATTAAATATCTTCAAGGAGCCGCATTCTATAGAGGAAGTTTCTTTTCTTATTAAGATTCCTTACCGTAAATTATATGATAATTATATTAAGTATTTCTATTATAAGACAAAGTATTTGAAAAGATTATCTAGTGGCACTTATTCTTTGAATGAAAAAGGAGTAATGTTTGTAAATCTTTACAACAATTCAGAAATGATAAATACAGATATAATTAAGCTGTCTGGCAAAGATATTACAAACAAACATATTTCATCTTACATAAATAGAAAATACAATGTTAATTTTTCCGATTTAGCGCTATATACACGACTATCTAGGTTGAGGAAACACTATAAGATAGACGATAGGAGAGAGAACAAACTTCGGTTACCGAGAACATTTAATTCAGATTTATCTGGATTTATGGCTTTATTATTGGCAGATGGATATGTTTCAAACAGTGGGCAAATAGCTTTCTATAATAAAGATATGAATTTTATTAGGATATTTAAAAATTTGGCGTCCAAACTTTTTGATGCAAAACAATTTTATCTCAGAAGAAAAGAAAACGGCACATACGAAATTTCATTTTATTCAATAGTCGTGAAACGATATCTAGAAGGTTATATTACTTCATTTCGCACAGAGATTGATAAGAAAACTAATAAGAGATTTAATATAATAATATCAAAAGAAATCATGGAAGGAAGTATTAAAATTAAAAAAGATTTTATAAGATGCTATACCACGGCTGATGGTGGCGTTTGCTTGTCAATATCATATAAGAAGAAAGGCGAATATTTCGAAATACAACCATTCGTTTTCATTGCGTGTATGCATGAACAATTGAAAAATCAACTAATTATTATTTTAGAATCTTTAGGATTTAGACCTATTAGCGATTCTAAAGTCATAAAATTAGCTAAAAGAGACGATATTCTGAAATATAGGAATGAAATAGGATTTTGCAAAAAATGCAGAATCAGCAAACACTCTACTAATTGGCAAGGATATACTAAAAATGAAATTTTAGATTTGGTTATAAGAATAAAAAGTTATAAAGAAAGAAAATATAAAACAAAACAAGAAATTGTTGAACATTTCAGAAACTTGATTTAGTTTTTATATGTATTTCTACAGTATCCTCATCAGAGAGTTTGTAGTTTAAACCTACCACCTGACCGGGATATTTAGATTTGCCCCAAACTCTTGCGAACTTGAAGAAATCGTAGAAATCTTTATGAAGATCTTTTGCAGCATCGCCTACATTTGCCCCTTTCCATAATACTAGAGGCTTTTTTTCAGCTGGTTTGCCAGGCTGTTTAGTAAATATTTTTATCATACCTAGTAAATTCCAAGTATCTTCTCGTATTGTAGAAATATTAGTATTTCTTTGTATTTTGATGCTTGGAGCTCTAATTCTAAATTTTGCAATTATTTTTTGAAGTTCTTCCAGTTCACTTTTTTTATTATAAAGAGCAATGATGCCGTTTGAACCTTGGGCAACGTTCATATGAACTGATTCGAATGTAGATGGTATTTCAATTATTTGAATTTTGACACCATGATAATCGATTGTGCCAATTTCTGGCTTAGTTGTTGTATAAGGAACACTGCTTATTTTTGGTTTTGCATTTGTTAATTTAGATAGTAGTGTTGATTTACCAGATTGTGTTAAGCCGAGAATACATATTTGGGCATCTCCTTCTTTTGGTATTGTTGTTATGCGTCCGCCAGCTTTTTTAGGAACTGTTTTTTTAAGTTTTGCAAGTTTAGATTTCAGATCAGATAACATATTTTCAGCAGATTTGTGTTTCGGACAGGTTCTTATCATTTCTTCTAAAGCAAATATCTTTTGCTCTCTAGTCTTTGCTTTTGCAAGTTCTTCTTCAGCTTTGAAAAATTCATATGTTGCATTTAGTGGCATTCGTTTCACCGTTTAATGACCATAAGTAATGTTTACCTTTTCTTTCTTTATTAATTAGTCCCTCTCTTTCTAACGTATTTAGATGGCCTAGAACAACATCCACTCTTACACCTGCTTTTAACATTAATGTTGTAGAACATTTTGGTCCGTACTTTAGTTCATTGAATATGATATTTTTTGTTAATCCATCGGCTCGTAATTTTTTATTACTATTATTGTTAGACATTCTTTGTAGTTGGAATCTTAGGAACATGTCTTTATTCTTGTCGGCTAATGGACCAGATAAATAAATATCTTTTAGTGAATTTATGGTTAATCTGAATTCTTTCTTAGGGGTTGCTTTGATTCCTCTTTTTAGTGAATGGTTTATATCAACTTTACTTAAATTCGTTGAAGTGTTCCACCCCCATTTCTTTGCTACTTTTAACATGAATTCTAAAAAGTCTTCATATCTGGTTGTCATACATAAACACGGAATACCGAACTGCACATCCTTGAATTCTAAATCAAAACTTACTATAAAAGCGCCTCTGGCCAAATTTTCATTTCTCATAAGTATTTTAAATTCAGAATTTTTATCTTCGATAATAGTAATTTCTTTTTTGCTTATTATATATTTTAATGGTCTTCCGGATTTTCTTTCAGTGATGCTCTTAACTGTTTTCATATAACATTCTGTGGCATATTTTGACGGTAATTCACCTGTTGTTTTTAGAATCTGAAATATCCATAGCGGTGTAAAGAAAATTAACCATTGACCTGAAGATTTTTCCGGTATTGGCCCATTCTTAGATTTCCTACCAAGAAAATTCATATTCATTTCTTGTTCCCATTTTCTTGTTATTTTCCACCATGTTTTTATGATATCGTATGATTTTACTTTAAGTCTTATAGCTCTTAGACCGTTGTATGTAATTACTTTGTCATTTTTAATTATTCGTTTATAACATTCCTTAGGTTTGCTAAATTCTTCTATCAAAGCTATACCAGACATTAAACAATATGTCTTCCAATTATTTTCCATTTGTTCGTAAATACCCACATATAGAATATATTTTCTGCACTTACTTATATGTTTTGGTTTCTAAAAATGTTCAATTGTAACGTTTGTTGGCATAAATAGAATTCACTTTAAACATTTAATAATATTCTGTTCTATAGTCGCCTTGAGGTTGTGGCGAATAGCCTTCGCTTGGTTCTTGTTTCTTTGAAAGTTTATCCATTATTTGATCTTTGTATTTGTATGCAACAATAGCAATTATAATTAAAATAATCATTATTGCGACAGCCCATATTATTCCACCATAGTTTGTTTTTTGTGTAGCTATATCTGTTATCATGGATTGAAGCTCGGTTATACTAGTACTGGCTTCTTGCATCATAGTTTTTGCTTCTTCATAATTTCCTTCATTATAATTGGTTTTGACATCTTCTAATTTTGTTTCAATTTCATCATAAAGAATATTTAAAGAAGTTACATCTTTTCTTTTATTTTGTAGGGCAGTGATTTCTTCTTTTAGTGTTTCAAGTTCTGATAATTTAGTATTAGCTTCTTTTGTAAGATCACCAATTATTTCAAGACCTATAGTTATGTATGTAGAACCAACAGAACTATTAATTTGAACGGTTCCGTCATATTTTCCGACACTTAAACTACTGCTACTAATTTTTATACTTATTGCACTTGTTCCGCTTGCAGAAACAGCGCCAGCAACACTTGTTAGTGTGACTATGCTTTTTAATGAATCTGACACCTTGTAGATAATATCTGAAGCTTCAAATGGCGCCAAATTTTCAAGTTCAAAGGTTTTTGCAATGTTTTTCCCAGGGATTGTTACAACTGAAATGCTTGATGGTGATACAACAAGACTGCTACTGGCTGAAGGTTGATACAAAAAGCTTGCAGTAGATGCAATTACATATTCACCAGAGCTTGAATTTAAAAATATATTTCCAGTAAAGTTACCAGGAGAACTAACTAGGAATCTACCAGTAAAGTTTCCAGTTTTACCAACATCTATAGATAGGAAATTTTTATCAAAAGTTATATTTGAATTATCTGTTCTAATTGATATGTTTAAAGTTACCTGTCCTGTGTTTGTTATATTAAATAATTGAGTTTTGTTTCCAGGAGCAGAAACCTGTACATTCCATATTTTTGGTGTAATTGATAAGTTCCCAAACATGTCAACTATAAAGTTTCTTCCTATTGTGAAGTTTCTTTTATCAGAATCATTAAAAGTAATATTGATTATATACTGTCCACCAACTGGACTGGTTGGTATTTTGTATGTTTTTACAGTACTTCTTGGGATAATTCCATAATAAACATTCGTTACAGTTGAATTCGGATTTACTATATCTATTTTTGCAGTTAAATTTAATGATGCATTATACGCGTCAAGTGTATTTAGAGTAATACTAACATTTTCTCCAGAATGATATGATAATTTGTCTGTTACAGCTGTAATTGAATATGGTTGTATTGGTACGAATTTTGTAATTTGTTGCGGTGTTGCGCCACATGCTTTTGCAGTTAGTGTTATTTTGTAAGTTCCATTGGCTACATTGTCGGCTATTATATAATTGTCTAGTCTCCAAACATCTGATTGTCTAATCATATTTCCAATAGGAATTCCGGGTATTTCTCCTGGTTCTGTTATAGAGACGGATATACTTGAAATAGAACTTGATGTTTGGAATGCTATATTTAATGTATCTCTTGGTTTGTATATATCTTTGTTTAGTGAAAATAATCCTGTTATACTTCCTGCTGGAGGTTCATCCATTACAGAACACACTGCTCTATCAAATAGATCCCATGCTTTTTCTGTATATAATGATGGTGTATTAAGTCCCCAGAATGTTCCATTGTTCTGACCAATTCCTGTAGGTACACTGCTTGCTATTACTGGATATCTATCACTTGGAAGTCCGCCAGGTTCACATGTAAACCCGACCCAACCTTCTGTGGATGATGTTTTTTGATAGACAGTGAAATTATTTGCTTGAGTGTATAATTTTATAGGAGCTCCTGCAGGCAAATTACAGTTAGCAGAATCTATAACTTCAAATGTATCTAAACCCCAACATGTGTTGTTTTTACCTGTAAAATTCACGAACCCCGCTCTAAAGAAAAAACCTCTCGTTAGTGTATCTGTAACTGTATTATTATATTGATAGTTATTTAATTCAGTTGTAAACACTCTTGTTGATGAACTATTCACAACAGAAAAAATACCATCAAAAAATTTATTAGAATCTGTTGGATTTGTGCTACCATTTAAAATAGTTAATGAAATATCACCTAAAAATATTAATTGAGTATTTGGGAAATTGGTTTGCCAGCCAGTGCTATTATCTCTTACATTATTTTCATGAAATATTTTTACATTATACCCTAAAGTATTATTTAATCTGTTACAATAGTTAAAATCTTCTGTACCGGAAAAACAATCACAACCACTTAAATAACAATTAGTTTGGGATATGTATGATATATTTCCAATAGCATATACCGGTGGTATTATGAACAAGAATAGCATGATTCCGATAAACAATAATTTTTTCATAAATATACTTTTATATTCCGCCTTATATAATTAATCATTATGGACACTAAGAGAAAAATTGGGTTATTCCTGGTTTTTTACGCTATAATTGGCGCAATGGCACTATTATTCTGGAATGATGTTAATACATTCGATATTCAAGCATTGGGCTATATAACAAGTTTTCAGACACATTTCTTAGATAATATCTTCACATCAATAACATTTGCAGGATCAATATTATTTTGGGTATTAATGATAGTTTTATTTTGGGCATCTGGAAACAAAAAACTATCAACTTATTTATTTATAGGAATTATACTTGAAGAATTGCTAACTGGTGCTATGAAATATGGTGCAATGAGACCGCGACCATTAAATCCAGTATTAGAACAGTTTACACCAGCATTTCCATCTGCACATTCTGCTAGAGCTACACTAGGGGCGATATTGATAAAGAATTATAGATTTGTATTTGTTCCATTAATGATACTTGTTTTGATAAGTAGGCTTTATCTCGGAGTACATTACCCTTCTGATATATTATTTGGTGTGATGAACGGTATACTTATTGCGTTAGTAATTAAAATAATTCCGGAAAAGAAGATTGAATATTATTTGACTAAATTTGATAAGAAACTACACATGATTTAATTCAGTTTTTGATAGCTTTATTAAATAGTAACTATTAATTAAGTATAAAGATAAGTATTAGTTGATGATATGATGAATTTTGATACTTTAGAGAATACTATTAATAATAACATTAATTTTCAAAAATCATTCAAATCTGAGAAAAAATTTTGCGAATGGATTGAAGAAAATTATAAATTATTGGGGTTTTCAGAAATATGTGAAGATAATAAAGATTCTACACCAGATTTTGTATTTTCTATCGGTGGAACAAAAATTAGAACAGAAATAGAAACAAAATCAAGCAATTTTATTTTACACAAGCATGATAAAAATAACGTGGATCTAGTGTTATGTCTTAGAAAGGATAAAGAAATTGGTGAGCTTAAAGTTATTGAAATAAAAAACTTCGAGTTTATTGATCCCACAAAGATTTTAATTAATCTAACTGATTATCATATTGAAGAATTAGACAAATTAGTAAAAATGGGTGTGTATCAACACAAAGCAGAAGCTATTAGAGATGCTATTAGAAAATTAATAGAGGGAAGATTATGAGAAAAATATTAATTCTATCTATTTTGATAATGTTTTTATTTTCAATAACACCAGCTTTTGCTGATATATGGTGGACAGGAACTCCAGATTTCGTGGTAAATGAAACAGCAGATTGGGATTCAGTAAAAGTAAACACAACAACAATTACAGATAGATATAATCAAACAGCAAATAATATTCAAGCAGATTTTCCTTATGCTTCTAAACATAATAATCTTACTCATTTTTTTAGATTTGATAAAGCCTCAACAACTTTTGTAAATGAAACAGGTGGAACAGCAAGTTGTACTGCTTGTCCAGATTATACTGCTTTAGGAAAGTTTGATAGTGGTTATGATTTTGAAGCAACTAATTTAGATTTTATATCACTTGGAGCAAGACCGAAACCAAATAATTATACAATAAGTATTTGGATTAAACCCGAAGGTTGGTTAAATAGTGGACTTGTTCATTCAATAATATCAGCTGGAGACGGTAATACTATGTGGGGACTTTTAGCTTATGATACAGGAGATTTATTAACATTAGTAGTATCAACAGGTTCAGCATCACAATTATGTCAAATTGATGTATGGGATTCAACAGATACTCCAAATTCTGTATTTACCAATTATATTGGAACAGCAAATGGAACAGATTTAACAATATATAAAAATGGGGTAGTAATTCAAAACTGTGCAAGAACAGTTTGGTCTGCTGGAACTGGGTATGGTATTTCTATTGGAGAAATTGGAGATTATGATGGTGCATCAAATTATCATTATGATGGAATAATGGACGAAGTTAAAATGTATAATGAAAGTTTAACACAATATGAAGTTCAAGAGCTTTATAATAATGGTAAAAGATATATAGACACGGCTTGGGCAGGTTCTAACTCTATATGGACAAGTGATACTCAAACAGTTACAGCAGGTAATAAATTAAAAAATGTTACGATTAATCTAACTTCAAGTGCTACTGGATATATTGATGCTGTTTATTTTTATAACTCAACAGGAACGCTTGTAGCAACAAATGAAACAAACATAATAACAACTGGATTAATTAATTATTCAACAGCTTTAGGTTTAGACACTGGTAGTTTTGATTACCTAAATGAGACTGAAACATTTAACATAACAGTCAAATTCGCAGGAGATGGAACTACAACTCCAAAGGTAGATGATATAATAGGATATTATGAAGATGGAGTTGGAGAAACTATTGTCTGGCAAGGAAAAACGTCAACTGATTGGAATGTCGGTTCTAATTGGAATACATCAACTGTTCCAGGAATAATTAATCCTGTAATTTTAAATGCAATCCCAGCCAATCAATCAGTATTAACTGCAAATTCAAATGCATATAATATTTCAATACCATATGGAGCTAGTCTGAACACAAGTGGTTATAATCTGCAAGTTGGAGATGATATTTCTGTTTCTGGATTGCTGAATGTTTCTGGTGGAAAATTAATAATGAATG
>JAHIDZ010000016.1 GCA_018901755.1 Nanobdellota archaeon
ATATTGAAGTCCCATCAGTAGCGTTAAGTGCATACAATACATCATTTTTTCCGCCACCAAAGACAACATCATTATGCAATGTAATGACTGAATAAATGTTTCCACCCCCGCCAGTCCAAAAAACATTTCCATTTGTCTTGTTTAAACACTTAATACCGTTTCCACGTGTTCCAATATATAATCTTTCTCCAGATATCATAGGTGTAGAATCCCAAACCCCACCTATAGCCACAGACCATATTTCAGTGCCATTAGTAGCATTAAGCGCAAATAGGTTACCACTATCACTGCCACCGTATACCACACCTTCAATAGCTGTAGTTGAAGTTTCCAGTGTGCCTGTAGCTATACTATAATTCCACAAATGTCTTTGTAAATCAGTTAAGGGCTCAGGTGTGGTATTTAGAGCATAAAGATATTTTGGACCATATCTAGCAAGCCAATAAAGCCTATTGTTCCAGACAGCTGGCGTACCGCCGCTGGTTTCATTTGTATAATTCCAAATTAATTCTCCTGTTGTGGCATTAAGAGCATAAATTTTTTTATACTTTATATCTGTTTCAGGCACGCCGGGACCTGTATATATCACACCATCCACATATGTTGGTGTGTCATCTGTTTTTCCAGTATAATGTCTCCATATCTCTTCGCCAGTTGTTTCATTAAAAGCCATTATTCCTAAAAACCCCTTGTTTGGAACATATACTATGCCATTAACAATAGCTGGCCCAGAATATTCGTCATAGTAGCCTGTTGCACTCTTTCTCCATGAAAGTTCATAGCCTATTTTTTCTCCACTCTGATTTATTTCTATTAAAACAGAACTATTCCCATAATAAAGTTCATCAATATCATCTTCTGTCGCTTTGATCCGATTTCCTGATATTGTATTTCCCTCAAGATATGTTAAACGCTCAGAACTATAATTATTGAATGAGCCAATATTATTAATTATCGTACTATTAAGTGGCGAAGAGATAAATCTTAATGCATAATCATTAGAATTTAATGTATTAGCTGATATTGTATTATTATAACTTGAAGATAATGTAATCCCACATTCACTAGATGTTATAGTTGAAGTTTTTACTTCTGTAAAATCAGATGACTGTATTCTCATGCCTATTCCAAAGTTTGTAGATATTGTATTATCAGTTATGCTATTATTATCTGAACTATCAATCCATATTCCATATTGTGTAGTAGCTATTGTATTACCTGATATTGTATTATTCGCTGAGCCGAAAAATAATATTATTGCTCTGTAGTCCGAATTAAATGTATTATCAAGTACATCAGAATGTGTTGTATTAATTAGACTTAAACCATAAATATTGCTTGGTAAATTATTATCACGAAATGTTACATTAGTAGAAGATATAAAAGCGACATATCCGACATTTGAAGAATCAATTAATATATCACTTGTATTCTTATAATAATAAATTGTTTTTCCTTCTACGGTGTTTGTTGTATCTATATCGTTATAATAATGTGAAAGTGTTGTTCCATACACTCCAAAATTATAAGTATTATTGGACATTCTAGCATTTGTTAAATTATTACCATAACTTCCATAAATGTAAAAACCATAATCATTTGAATTTGCTGTGATATTAGTTAAATTATTGTATGAAGACGAATCAATGTAAATTCCATAATTACTATTTGAATTTGCTGTAATATTAGTTAAATTATTGTATGAAGACGAACCAATGTAAATTCCATAATTACTATTTGAATTTGCTGTGATATTAGTTAAATTATTGTATGAAGACGAACGAATGTAAATTCCATAATTACTATTTGTAACACTTGTGTTATGTATAGTCGTATTAGTTGTCGATTTTAAATAAATATAATCGCCATTAGAAATAGTTATATTTTCTATTGTAATATTATTGGAATAAGCTAAAAATATATGTCCTGTTTCATTTACTTGATTTAAAATTAAATCAGATTTATTAAATAAATAGTAAATAGGTTTTCCGTTCACGGTGTTTGTTGTATCAATATTAAGATCAAAATCATCATATGCTTGTCCAGTAACCAATACACTTAGTAGCGTATTATTTTCCATTGTATTATTAATCATTGTACTATTATCTGAAGTTGCCAATTCGGTTCCATAATAATTATTATGATTAAGTGCATTATTAATCATTGTATTATTATACCCCTGGGAGGACCAAATACCGACCCGGTTAAAATTTATTGTGCTGTTTGTTATATTATTATATGCAGAACTTGATTCAAATGAAATACCATAATCATTCGAAGTAAAGGTATTGTTATTTAGGATGTTATTATCTGAATTATATATCCTTATAGCAATACTAAAATCAGTCATTACACAATTTCTAATAATATTATTTGTTTTTGTATTTAAAAATATTCCATTATAAGTTTCGCCCCCACTAATAGTATGTTGCTGACAATCAAATATTTTATTTGAAAATTGGGTTGGATTATTGATACATATTGCACCACTATAATCAATTATATCTGCATTCAAATAGACTGTGGAACGAATATTATCATTAAGTGCATCTGTACAGTCGGAGCAGTTATTACAATAAAATGCTGCCCCAGAATCTGTATAAGCAAATCCACTCGTAGAAAGCATTACAAATATCAATAAGACAAATAACATCAACTTCTTCATAGATTATATTATTCAAAGATGGTATAAAAACATAATGGCGTCCCCAACGGGATTTGAACCCGCGACCCCCTGCTTAGAAGGTTCACCCCAATACTGCCGAAACAATATCAGTCAGGTGCTCTATCCAGGCTGAGCTATGAGGACATTGAAACTAATTTATTAATACAACTTATAAATTTATAATAGAGACGGTATGAACAGAAATGAAGCATTTAGACTGGTAAAGCAGCACATAACTAAAGATAACCTGATTAAGCATGTTTTAGCAGTTGAAGCTATAATGAAAAGTTTGGCTGAGCATTTGGGAGAAGATTCTGATAAATGGGATCTAGCTGGATTATTACATGATATTGATTTTGAAGAGATTGGCGATGATTATAAACAACATGGATTGAAAGCTGTAGAATACCTTAACGGTGTAGATGATGAAATAATTCATGCTATTAAATCTCATAATTTTGAAAATACTGGCGTCAATCCAGAGAGTAAAATGGATAAGGCACTGATAGCCGCTGATGCTGTATCTGGATTAGTTATCGCTTGCGCTCTAATGATTCCAACTAAAAAATTAGCTGATGTTAAAGTAGAAAGCATTGAAAGCAAATTCAAAAAAAAAGACTTTGCTAGAAACTGCTCTAGAGAGAATATGTTATATTGTGAGCAAATAGGAATAGATAAAAGCAAGTTCTTTGAAATATCTTTAAGGGCGTTACAAAGTATATCTAAAGAGTTGGGACTATGATAGATTTCAAAAAGATTGAATCAAAGTGGCAGAAGAAATGGGAAACTGCTAAAGTCTTTAAAGCTAAAGATAGCGGTGAAAAATGTTATGTTCTTGAAATGTATCCATATCCTTCTGGTTTCGCTGGTCACGTTGGGCATGCTAGAAATTATGTTATAGGCGACTCATTTGCACGTTTCAAACGTATGCAAGGAATCAATGTATTATATCCAATGGGTTGGGATGCATTTGGACAGCCGACCGAGAATGCGGCAATACAACTTGGAATACATCCTATGAAAAGCATGGGTGAAAATATTGCTAGATTCAAAGAACAGTTACGTCAACTATCATTAAGCTATGATTGGTCTCGTGAAATTAATACTTCTGATCCAGAATATTATAAATGGACGCAATGGATATTTTTGAAACTATTTGAAAATAAATTAGCTTACAAGAAATTTGCACCAGGTAACTGGTGCCCTAGCTGTAAAACAGTTTTATCCAATGAAGATTCTAAAGATGGAAAATGTTGGAGGTGCGATTCAGAAGTTATACAGAAAGACATTGATCAGTGGTTTTTCAAAATAACTGATTATGCCGACCGACTACTAAATGATTTAAATAAAATAGAATGGTCTGAACGTCTAAAATCACTTCAAACAAATTGGATAGGAAAAAGCCATGGGATTAATTTAATATTTCCAATCAAAGATTCTAAAAAAGAATTAATCTCATTTACAACTCGCCCTGATACTTACTTCGGAATAACATTCGTTGCTATCGCGCCAGAGCATCCTCTTATTCCTGAACTAATTAAAGATTCGAAAAACAAAAAAGAAATTGATGATTTCATTAAAGATACTAACAAGCTTTCTGAATTAGAACGAACTTCGTTGTTAAAAGAAAAGAAAGGAATTTTCACTGGAAAATATATTATTAATCCAGTTACACATGAAGAAATTCCAATTTACTTAGCTAACTATGTTGTTGGCAGTTATGGAACTGGTGTTGTCATCGGTGTGCCTACTCATGATCAGAGAGATTTTGAATTTGCAAAACAATATGGAATTAAACTTAAAATTGTAATAACTCCAAAAGATAAAACACTTGTTGCAGAACAGATGAATCGTGCATATACAGAAAATGGTGTTATGGTTAATTCTGGTGAATTTGATGGAATTCTAAACAGCGATGGAATACGAGAAATAACAGATCATTTAGTTAAAATGAAATGGGGCGAACGAACTACAAATTACAAATTAAGAGACTGGTGTGTTTCACGACAAAGATATTGGGGTGCTCCAATTCCTATAGTTTATTGTGATAAATGTGGAACAGTTCCAATTCCTGAAAAAGATCTACCAGTTAAATTACCACTAGATGTGCAGTTTGGAAAGAAAGGCGCGGCGCCACTTGCTACAAATGAAAAATTTGTAAACACAAAATGCCCTAAATGTAAAGGACCTGCTAAAAGAGAAACAGACACAATGACAACGTTTGTAGACTCGGCTTGG
Organism: Nanobdellota archaeon; assembly: GCA_018901755.1. GTDB lineage: Archaea > Aenigmatarchaeota > Aenigmatarchaeia > Aenigmatarchaeales > Aenigmatarchaeaceae > JAHIDZ01. The sequence continues at coordinate 4,904 of JAHIDZ010000016.1, forward strand.
TATTATCTTCGTTATTGTTCTCCAAAAAATAAAGAAGCGCCATTTGATAAAAAATCTGTAAAATATTGGATGCCCGTTGATCAGTATATTGGTGGAATAGAACATGCTGTCGGGCACTTAATGTATTCACGATTTATAACTAAATTCCTAAAAGACAAAGGTTATTTAGATTTTGACGAACCGTTCAAAAAATTACTAAATCAAGGTATGATCAACAAAGATGGAATAAAGATGAGTAAGTCAAAAGGAAATGTAGTTGATCCAATAGACATGATAGAGAAATTTGGCTCTGATACACTTAGAACATATTTATTATTCATGGCTCACCCTTCGAAAGATTTAGAATGGTCTGATGCAGAGATGGTTGGAATAAGCAAATTTATTGATCGTACTTACAACATGCTAGAAGATATGAAGAAAGCTAAAGGTGATAAATATATTAACAGCATCACTCAAACAAAAATAAAAAATGTTACAAAACATATGAACGGATTAGACCATAACTTAGCAATAATAGAATTACTAGAATTTGGAAACAAACTTACAAAACGCCCATCTCTTTATGCGTATAAAATATTCTTAAAACTATTATCGCCATTCGCACCTTGTGTTGTTGAAGAATGTTGGAATAAACTTGGAGAAAAGAAAATGATGGTTGAAATAGAATGGCCAGAAGTAGACCTGAAAAAATTAAATCCAACAGTAGAAGCTGCCGAAGATTATACCGGTGTCGTGATAAATGATATCAATGAGATCATAAAACTTTCACAAATGAAACCAGAAAAGATTACTTTATTTGTTTCACCGGCTTGGAAATATGAAACCTATCAGCTGCTTTCACAAGATAAACAGCTTCGAGATATAATGCAAGTTGAACATATTAGAAAACATGGAAACGAAGTAGCAGGTTACTTCACACGTTTAGTAAAAAGAAAACCACTTATTGAATTAATATTAACTGCTTCTGCAGAAACAGATGCATTAAAAGATAAACGTGGAGAAATGGAAAAAACATTTGGATGTAAGATAGAGATAATTTCTGGTGAAAAATCTAATTTGCCCAAAGCTAAAATTGCTGAACCTGGAAAACCCGGTATACTAATAGTGTAACTACTACCCGCGTGGGTAAACAGTCTTTATATGTTTCTGAACCAAACTAATTCTCAAGTGATTAAATATGGGAGTTAAAGAATCCATTGGAACAATGCTTGCTGTGCTTGGATTATTTATAGTTCTTGCTAGCATTCAAACCTTTTTAAAAGATTTCAATAATCTTCCTTTCTGGGTGGGTGTTATATTTACAGTAGCAGGTGCTGGAATTGCAAAATTCAGATAAATTTTCTAGACTGAGACACAATAATTGTTTGAGTTTAAGGAACATTTATTATGCGGTATTTTCTGCGATAACTGGAATCATTGCTGGTTGGGTATTAAATATATTCAGAAACGATATGCTCTTTGCTATCGGACTGACGCTGCTTACTTCATCAATTATATGGATGATATTTCTTGGCGAGAAAATAGGCTCTATAGAAAATGAAATCAGTGAAATAGAAAATAAATTCATGATCAATTAGATTGGCTGATTTCAATTCTTCATACTAGCATTAAGCGTTTTGAATTTTATTAATGTTGTTCTATACTTTAGACATTACGCCCGTTGCAGACACGACAAACACTATAATATACATAACTAAACCATATACGCAAGTTGGTAATCCTAATAGAATACTACATCCTCCGCCTGCACAAGTTCCGCCAATCAATTCTGTGTAACTCATGTATCCAGAGAACAATACTCCTACCAAGGAAATCAACGTTGTTATGATTAGTGCTTTCTGTTTATTCATAATTATAATTATTCGAATGGATTTAAATGTCTTTCTAATAAATAATTAATAGGTAATTGAATGAGAATAGATTTAGTTGTAGCAGCCTATATTGTACACGATAACAAAGTTCTATTAATACATCATAAAAAATTCGATAAATGGATTCCACCCGGTGGACACATTGATGAAAATGAAATACCAGATGATGCACTAAAAAGAGAAATTAAAGAAGAATTAAATTTAGAAATTGAAATAATGCGCCAGAATAATTTACCAAATGAAGGAAACATTGAAAGACAACTGGCAAATCCTTTCTATGTGAATGTGCACAATGTTGGCGATCATAATCACTGTTGCTTCTTCTATCTTTGTAAACCTAAATCAACAGAAATAAAAATAAAAGAAAACGAAGTTATTAATTATGATTGGTTTTTATTAGAAGATTTAAAACAAGAACGAGTACCAGCTGATGTTAGAAACATCGGAAACATGGCACTTAAATTATATGATTCGCTATCAGGAAATCTTTAACTTTTTCAAAAATTAATTTATGACCTTCTGAATTTGGATGTAGGCCATCGTGCAACAATTTCTTATAATCTATTTTATTAAATTCATCAAATAAATCCAGAAATAATAAATCGCTGTCTTTACAAATGTTTTTAATGATTGTATTATATTTTGCAATATTCTCATTTGTATAATATTTATTTGTATCCCAAGGAATAGGAGTTACCTTTGATTCGTCCACCATTGTAATACCAATAAATATAATTTTATCCGTGAATGTTTTTGAAGTTCTAATCATATCTTTAATATTTTCTTTAAACTTATCAATATTAACCCAATTTTCATTTTCTTTTTTCAATAATACAGAATCATTTATATCAATAGCAAAAATAATCAGACCGGGATTTCTCACTTTTGCTTCAAGTTCGAGTCTTTTTAAAATCTCTACTGTTTTATCAGCAGAAATTCCTAAATTATAAACACCATCATCATCTGTATTTTCATATAAATATGCTTTTAATCTTTCTACCCATCCGCCTTTTTCCGTATCATAAAATCCGTATGCTATGCTATCCCCAAAAACTAATATTCTCATAATAAGAATGCGATTAGATAAAATATAAATCTAAATCTCTTCTGCTTTTTCCCACATTTCTTCAAATTTATTCTTATAATCTGTGCTGCAATTCAAAAACCAAAGTCCTCTTTCTTCTTTATCTACAGTTATTCCATGCATTCCATCTACTACAGCTAAGTATGGCCATGCTCTTCCTAATCTAATATTAATTCCAATTTTCTTTAATCCTTCCATTCTGGTTGCATCTATTTCATTGGAAATTATTTTAATCTTAACGTCGCGCTCAACTGCTCTTCGCAATGAATCAAGAATAACTACGTCTGTAAAAAATTTCTGAGTTGTAACCATTATTTCACTTTTGGCAACATCAAAAATAAATGACGCTCTTTCTGGGAATTTGCCTTCATACTGTTCATACATTTTTTCTCCAAACCACACTACGTCCGTTCTAACAAATTCTTTGTATGCTTCTGCCAATTCGTCAAACATTGTTCTTTTTTTGAAATATTCTTTTGTTACATATGAGAACATTCTCGGAAATGGATTGGCTGATCGTGCTAACCAGAAAATTTTATTCTTACCAGACATGCTTTCAACTACTCCTTTCTGTTGTAAAGCATATAGATACTTGTAAGCATTAGTTACAGAAATGTCGGTTTCAGCTGCTATCATAGCTGCACTCACTTTTGCTTGATCTTTTCGAGAAAGATTAATCATAGCTTTGATTATTTTAACTTCAAGTTCATCAAATTCCTTAGTTTGTTTTAACAGATCACAAAATTCAGTAACTCCCATATATTATAAGTTAACTTATAACTTTATAAAGATATATGAATGTTATATCCTAGAATATAATTAAATAAGTTTTCTACTTTTTAATATTTTTTCCCAAGATATTCCACTTTCTTCAACCAAATTACCAATTGTGTAACGACCTGGGTTAATTTTATTAGCCATCATATATGCTTCTAGCACATCTTTCTGAGAAATTTCTAAACATGGATAACATACGGGAAGTCCGATTGTTTTGAATGCGTTTAATGTTACATCAAATGAATATTTTGTCTTTTCACCAAGCATTTCATATGCAGCTTTAGCACCAAGTGTTCCAACACCAACCTGCTCGCCGTGCATTTTTGGAATTTTTAATATTTGATCTAAAGCATGAGATGTCTTATGTTCAAATCCACTAGCCGGTGATGAGTCTCCAGCCAATTGCATAGCTTTTCCTGACATTATTCCTAATTCAATAAGTTTTGCAATAGAATCTTGAGTTTTATTTTTAAATTCTTCTGGATTTAGTAAAATTTCCGATGCGCATGAAAACGATATATCAAGTGCTTCCTGATCAACTTTTCTTCCTGTTTTCGATTCAGCTAACATACAATCATAAACAGCTATTTCATTTGAAAGAATATCCATAACTCCAGAATAATAGTTTCTTGAAGGGGCTTTAAAAATTATATTCGTATCCCCAATTAATCCTAATGGCGATTGTGCTTTTTTAGATTCTTTTCCGTTTGTACAAGTAATAGAAGATCTAGATGAAGCAAATCCGTCATGTGAAATTGCAGTTGGTACAGATATCCACGGGATATCGCAATTATAAGATGCCAATTTTGCAACATCTATTGATTTTCCACCGCCAATTCCAATTACAAAATCTCTCTTTGTTCTTTTAATTATTGCTTCTGTATAATCAACATTAAATTCATTTGAGTCTGTTATCGCATAACCTTCAACATTATAATCATAATCAGAAAGTATTTTAGCAATTGTGTCACCAGCTAATCCTTTGGTTGTTTTATCATAAACTAAGAGAACATTTTTACCAAATTCTAGCTCATCACAGAGTTGATATATTTTCTGAATTGCTTCTGGTCCTATGAATGTATGTTTTTTCATTGGATTTAATGTGTCCAAATTCATTAGAATAGTTTGAACCATAAAACATTTAAATAACATACTTCTATTAGGTAGCATGAAAGTTAGTGATTTCGTAAGAATAAAGTATATTGGTAAAATAAAAGACGATGGGCGCATCATTGATGAGAATAGTGATATGCCATTAGTTGTAGGAGAGAAATGGGTAATGTCAGCTTTAGATGATGCTATACTAAACATGGAAGTTGGTGATAAAAAAAATGTAGAAATAACACCTGATATGGCATTTGGAGAAAGAAACGAAAAAATGATCAGAACTGTCCCACTAACTGAATTCAGAAAACATAATCAAAAACCAGTACCTGGCATGGTAGTTAATGCTGATAATCATCTTGGTAAAGTTCTATCTGTTTCTGGTGGTAGAGTTAAGGTAGATTTTAATCATCCTTTGTCTGGAAAGACACTATTATTTGAAGTAGAACTAAAAGAAAAGATTGAAAAAAATGAAGAAAAAGTAAAAGCAATAATGGAATGGTTCATGAAACCTCAAAATCCAGCAGATAAAGAAATATTCCAAAAAATTGAAATAAAAGTAAAAGGTAAAGATGTAGAAATACATGTTCCTGCTCTAACAAATTTAAATTCTTTATACAAAAAGAAAATTTCAGAAGATGTAATTAAATTTTTAGGTGTTGAAAAAATAACATTCTTAGAAGTATTTGAAAAGATTAAAATAGATGAGAAAAAAATCGAAGAATTGAACAGTCAACTACCTGTAAAAAGTATTGAAGAAGATAATAATTAGATTATATTTCAAAATATAACATACAATAAGGCTTAAATATCTTTTATGTTAATTATTTCTTATAAAAATAGGAGGTTGAATGCTTATGTCAAAAATAATAAAGGAATCTAATACTGATTTTGCAGATGCTTCTGTCGTAGATGAAGATCTGAAAAAACTATTAGAGGCTAGAAAAGCTAATATCAAAGTTGTTGGTATTGGTGGCGCGGGAAATAATACTATTTCTAGAATGATGCAAGTCGGAATCGTAGGTGTTGAGACAATTGCAGTAAATACAGATGCACAAGACTTACTTTACACTGATGCTGATGATAAAGTTTTGATTGGAAAAGAATTAACAAAAGGTTTAGGAGCAGGAGCTGATCCAAATATGGGATTAGAAGCTGCTAAAGAAGATAAAGATGATTTAAAAGAAGCATTAGCTGGTGCTGATTTAGTTTTCATAACAGCTGGAATGGGAGGAGGGACAGGTACAGGTGCGGCAAGTGTTGTTGCTGATATCGCAAAAAAGATGGGCGCGCTGGTTGTAGCTGTAGTTAGTTTACCATTTGCAATGGAAGGAAGAGGAAGAATGGAAAATGCTAAATTCGGATTAGAAAATCTTAGAAATGCAGCAGACACATTGATAGTTGTTCCAAATGATAAACTTCTTGAAATTGTTCCAGATGTATCAATAGTTACAGCGTTTAAAGTTTCTGATGAAATTCTAGTAAATGCAGTAAAGGGAATAGCTGAACTGATTACAAAACCTGGATTAGTTAATTTAGACTTTGCAGACGTAAAAGCTGTAATGGGATCAGGTGGCTTCTCTATGATAGGTTTAGGTGAATCAGATACAGAAAATAGAGCATTGGAATCTGTTGAAAAGGCATTAAATAATCCACTACTTGATGTAGACATACAAGGTGCTAAAGGTGCTTTGGTAAATGTTGTCGGTGGTGCAGAAATGACAATAAAAGAATGTCAGCAAATTGTAGAAGCAATTTCTTCAAAACTTTCTGAAGATGCAAAAGTCATATGGGGTGCTCAGATTGATAAAGAACTTGGTGAGAAGGTAAGAGCAATGATTGTTGTCACCGGAGTACTAGGCGACCAGAAATTTGACGATGGTACTATAACAAAAGGAAAGCAGAGAGAAATTGAGAAAATCTTAGGAATAGACTTCATGTAAATCAGAATTTAAATAAATAGAGTCGTATAAATAGATTTTCATATAAAATAAGGTTTAAATACTTCTCTGTCTAATAGAAATTAGTTTACGTGATTATATGGAAGATTCACAGCCAGAACATAATATTGAAGAGAAAGTATTAGAAGAACAGAAACCTGTTGAAAAACCAGAAGAAAGGAAACAGGAAAAACCTAAAGAAAAAGGACCTAGCATATTTTTAAAACTAAAAAACAAAATTGGTCAATGGAGACGAACTATCGCAGTTGCTAGAAAACCTGGTAAAGAAGAATTTTTAGCATCTATAAAAATAACAGGAGTAGGTATATTATTATTAGGATTCATTGGATTTGTTATATACCTAATATACCATTTGGTGTGGTAAATGATATACATACTAAGAACAACAGTTGGACGAGAGAACGCAGTTATGACTACTCTTACGAGTAGAGTTAGAGCAGATATGGGAATAAAATCAGTTTTCCATCCACAAGAATTAAAAGGTTATATTTTTATTGAAGCAGTAGATTTAGATGTTTTAGATGATATATTAAAAAATCTTCCTCATATTAGAGGATTGATTCGTAAGGATGTTCCTATTGCTGAAATTCAAAGATTTTTAGAAGAAAAGAAAGTTAATATTAAAGTTGAAAAAGGAGATATTGTCGAAGTTATCGGCGGTCCATTTAAAAATGAAAAAGGTAAAGTAACTAGAGTCGATGAATCAAAGGAAGAAATAACAATTGAGCTATTAGAAGCTGCAATATCTATTCCTATTACAGTTGATATTAAATCTGTTAAAGTTATGGCAGAAAAAAAGGTTGAATAAAATGGCAAAAACAACAATTAAATTATTAGTAAGTGGTGGAAAAGCGTCAGCAGGCCCACCTTTAGGACCATCGCTTGCTCCAATGAAATTAAACATAGCAGATGTGGTTGCTAAGATTAATGAAATGACTAAAGATTTTTCTGGCATTGATGTTCCAGTAGAAGTTATAATTGATAAAGATACTAAAGAATTTGAAATTAAAATTGGTTCACCTCCAATCGCCTCGCTAATTAAAAAAGAACTTAAGGTTGAAAAATTAGCAAGAGCTGCCTGGGGAACATATACGCCTAAAGAAGGGGAAAAAGTAGTAGAATTCCATGAAGATATTTCTTTTGACCAGGTTGTTAAAATTGCAAAATCTAAAGAAGTTGCTCTTATGACACACATATTCAAAAATGCTGTAAAGGAAGTAATTGGAACTTGCTTAAGTTGCGGTGTAACAATAAATGGAAAAAACCCTAAAGAAATACTAAGAGAAATAAATGCTGGCAACTTTGACGATCAATTAAAGTAATTCTTATGAAAGGAATCGTGCCCTACAAAACAGCAACTGGTAGGGAATTAAAAATTGAATATAATTTTAATATAATTTCTCCAGAAGATGTTCCAACAGATAAAGAAACGTTCTCTCAGGCGTGTAAAGATGGGTGTAAAAATTACAATAAAAAATGGTCATGCCCTCCGTGTTCTCCTGATTTCAAAAAAATGAAACATAAAAAATATCTTTTATTATTTTTGTTAAAAATAAATGGAAAAGACTTTTCAGACTGCGACGAATGGATGAAAGTTAAAGCAATTAATGCAATCTTAAAACCTAAAGTTGATAAAATCGCGAAAAGTATAGAACATAAATTTAACGGATATGCTTATATTTCTGGTGCTTGCCGAATCTGTAAAGAGTGCGCAAAGAAAACAAATGATCCATGTAAATATCCTAGTAAGTTAAGATATAGTTTAGAAGCAGTTGGTATTGATTGTAATAAACTAATTGAAAATGCTTTAAACATGAAATTTTGCTGGTATAAGAAAAACGAGCCATACGAATACGGTGCTGTTATTGGTGGTGTAGAACTCGATGATAAAATTGGATCTAGTAAAATTGAAAATATGATTTTAAATTTAATAAAGGTGTAGTTAAATTATGAAAGACATCGAAACTGAAGTAAGAAGTTTTCTAACAAAAGAACAATATGACAAACTATTAGATTTCTTTAAGAAAAATGGAGAATTTGTTAAAAAAGATTATCAGATTACATACTATTTCACCGGTGAACAGGATCTAAGGATTCAGAAAAATGACTTCTTTTCAAAAATATGGCTTAAAGGTGGAAAGATACATGATGATTTTAGAAAAGAATTAGAAATAATATGCAAGAAAGAAGATTTTAAAAAAGCTGAAGAATTGTTTACTAGTTTAGGATATGAAATAAAAATAAAATGGTTCCGAGATAGGCAAGAATTCAAATGGGAAGGCATAGACGTAATGATTGATTTTACAAAAGGATATGGATACATTATCGAATTAGAACAGATGTGTTCTGAAAATGAAAAAGAAAAAGTAATTGCTATGCTAAAGGAAAAGATGAAAAAACTTGAAATTACAATAACACCAAAAGAAGAATTTGATGCTAAATTCAAATTTTATTCTGAAAACTGGAAAACATTAATAAATTAAATGCCCCCATGTTATAGAAAATATATGTAACAAAACTTTTAAATATCTTTAATTTAACCAATTTAATCGTTCTGATATTCTTGCCAACCTTGTTCAATAAACTGCTCTTCTATTCCGACGGTCTTGGCCCATTTCACATATTCTTTCTTGAATAGTTCATGGAATCTTTCGGTTTTTTCTCGATAGATAACACTGTGAATATCAGATGGAAAGTCTGGATCCAATAAGAATTTTTCATATTGTTTATAACTTTCATTTCCAGCTAGAATTTCTTCTCTTATTATTTGCTTCTTGGTTAAGGTGATTGGACTGTTGCCTATCATCGCAGCTCTTTGATTATATCCAATAAAAGCATGTGCAATGACTTCATGTATGTACAAATCTGTAGCATCTTTTGAAAGATTCATTCCATGAAGTTCGTTCATCTCTTTTTCATGATTTTGAAATATTTCTTTGGCATCTGGAATTGCTATATCAGACATAATATTGACTTAGGAATAAAACTTTAAATACCTTTAATTCTAATAACATCTTACTGTTTCGACAGTAGCAGAGTGCGTTAACTATGTTTATAGAACAGATAAAACAAGCTAGAAATAGTACAAGAAAATTCAGACAATCATTTGACTTAATCATAAGTCTAAAAAATATGGATCTGAAGAAACCTGAAAACAGAATTAAAACTGAAATTCTATTACCTAAAGGATTAGGAAGATTAGTAAAAACTTGTATAATCGCTGATACTCTATTAACACAGGCAAAAACTCTTGAAAATGTAATTGTTCTAAAGAAAGAAGATGTAGAAAGAATGAATAAAAAGGAAGTTAAAAGACTAGCTAGAGAAGCTGGCGCATTTATTGCTGAACCCTCACTTATGCCTTTAATTGGTAAACAGATGGGCCCAATACTTGCTCCAAGGAACAAAATGCCTAAGCCTGTTCCACCAACAATATCTGATTTAGCTCCAATTGTTAAGAGAAATTCAAATTCAGTAAGAATTGCTTTAAAAGATTCTCCTGTTATTCAACTTCCTCTCGGAACTGAAGAAATGAGCGATGAAGACATTAATGAAAATGCTATGGCTGTAATTAATTCTATTAAAACAATTTTACCAAAAGGAACAGATCAAATTAAAGCAATTACAATAAAGACGTCTATGGGCAAACCAATAAAGGTGATGAAATGGTAGGACGTGACTCAATAAGACCTGAAAAAATTAAATTTGTTGAAGATTTAGCTATTATGATTACTAAAAATCCAGTTGTTGGATTATATGATGCTCATAAAATGCCTTCATCTGCATTACAGAAAATAAAATACGAACTATATGGAAAGGCTATAATACGATCTGTAAAAAAATCTTTATTGTTAAGAGCACTAGAAAAATCAAATAAAAAAGAATTAATAGATAAAATACCAGAACAACCTGGAATAATGATTACTGAAATGAATCCATTCAAGCTCTACAAAATTATTGATAGAAGCAAATCAAATATGAATGCTAAACCTGGTGATATCGCTCCAGAAGACATAGAAATAAAATCTGGTCCTACTGATTTAATGCCAGGACCGGCAATAACCACACTATCAAAAGCAGGACTACAACCAAAAGTAGAAGGTGGAAAAATCGCTATACTTAGAGATAAGGTTGTATGCAAAGCTGGAAGTGTAATAACTTTAGATTTAGCATCTGTACTTGGAATGTTAAAAATTTCACCAATACCTGTTGGATTAAATGTAACATCTGTTTATGAAGATGGAATAATTTATGGTAAAGATGTATTATCAATAGATGATGTAAAATTAACAGCAGATTTAATTAATGCTTACTGGAACTCGATAAACTTGGCAGTAGAAATCGGTTTCGTTACAAAAGAAACAGTAGAAATAATGATAGGTAGAGCCGTTAGAGGAGCCATGTCACTTGAGAGTTTAACGAATAAAGGAGGTAACTAAAATGGAAATGATATATGCAGCAATGTTACTTCACAGTGTAAAGCAACCAATAAACGAAGACAACCTTAAAAAGGTTTTAACTTCAGTTGGAGCTCAGGTAGAAGAAGCTAAAATAAAAGGAGTAGTTGCATCACTTGAGGGAATTAACATTGAAGAAGCAATAACAAAGGCAGCAATGCCAGTTGCGGCAGCATCTGCACCAGTAGCTGAGAAAAAAGAAGAACATCACGAAGAAGATACAGCTAAGAAAGCAGAAGAAGCAGCAGCAGGATTAGGCGCACTATTTGGATAAGGATTTTATTCTTTTCCTATGAATCCAATATGTCTAATCTTGACACTATTTTAGTTTAGCTAATATCTTTTGAGGATTTTTCAATTGGTGCTCCCAAATTCTTACGACTTTCCAACCTCTTTTTCTGAGAGTTTTTGCGACAAGTTTGTCTCTTGTTTTGTTTCTTTTGATTTTGGGCGTCCAATATTTCACATTGGTTGACGGCATTCTGCAATGCGTTTTGCAACCATGCCAAAAACAACTGTCAATAAAAATAGCTGTTCTCTTAGAGGGAATAATCATGTCTGGTTTTCCAAAAACATTATAATTAACGCGATATTTTATTTTATGATTTCTTAAGATTTTTTTAAATTTAATTTCCAGTTTAGTATTCTTTGGGCGTATTTTCGACATTATTTCGCTTCTTTTTCTCTTAGAAATATTATCCATCTAATCACTTACTTTTTAAATAGTTCCAACGGATTGATTTTAAACTGGAGCATATTGGCGGTTTTTCTTCCTCCGTCTCCACCTTTCCTCTGCATTTTCACTTTACCTATGTATAAATTTCCATTTTCATTTATGTAAACATCTCCATTACCAAAAATATTCATGGTCTCATTTATAGATTTTAAAATCCATTTTACATCTTTATCTTGTTTCGACACAACTAACATCCAGTCGGCAGGCAGGTCTCCTCTGCCCATTATTATATCTGAAATTATTAGTATCTTGTTCTTTTTGAAGAAAATTATTATTTTATTCTGATCTGCCATAGTCATTTCGTTGAAATACATTCTTCTCGCGTCGCGAAGAGAAGTTTTAGATGGTATAGTTTCTCCAGTATGTAATTTTAATATTAAAACTATATCCTTTGGGATGTTCCATAGTTCCTTGTAATCGTCAACCCATCTTTTATCTGCTTGATTAAAACCGCTTTTATTGTTGCTGACAAGCTTTACAGAAATGTTTTCGGCGGATATAATATTCTTCATGAATATTGAGATTTGAACCTGAACATCTGTCTTTGTTTTTGAACTGCGTATTTTTCTGGCGACAATTCTTTCGATTTCATTTAAATTATAATTCATTATTGTAAGCCACTTTCTTGCGTCTGCGTCGTTTTTCCAATTGTTAAATTTTTTAACCACATCGTCTTCATTTCTAAATCCATCTTTAGCTGTTTTTGACCCAATTTTAACTAAATCACGAACAGACATCAGAACACCTTTGTCTGAATTATATTTTTCGCTATTTGAGAAACGACCGGAACGGCTACGCTGTTTCCGAATTGCTTGTATGCTTGCGACTTGCTTGTCGCTATTTTAAAGCTGTCCGGAAAACCCATCACTCTCGCGCATTCGCGAGGCGTCAATTTTCTTATTTTTCCGTTTATAACATAAGCTCCTGTTTTTGCGGCCGCTCCGCCACCATGAGCTGAAAGCGTGATCGCATGCCCGTAAACACTGTATATTCTTTCTCCCTGACCGCCATTGTTTATTGTTCCTATTTGTATTGGGGACATTTTCGGGGTTGCTATTTGATTTTTATTGATTTTTATATCATTTCTTTTAATTTCATATTCCGAATCATCGATATTTTTTTCCAAAATATCTTTCAAATAAACGTTCTTGCGCGTTGGTTCTGGAAACGCAAAATTAGGATTGCCTATATCTTTTCTGAAACAAACCAAATATATTCTCTCTCTTGCCGTCGGAACTCCAAAGCGACTTGCGTTTAATACCTTGTAAAATACACGATAGCCCAAATTATCTAAAACCTTTAGAACAGCGTCAAATGTCTTTCCATTGTTATGTTTTTTAAAGTTCTTCACGTTTTCTAAGAATATTACTTTTGGTTTATGACATTTCGCTATTCTTGCAATGTCGAAAAACAAAGTTCCTCTCGTGTCTTCGAAACCAAGCCGTTTACCGGATATTGAAAACGCCTGACACGGAAATCCAGCGCATAAAATATCATGTTGCGGTATTTCGCTTTCCTTTATTTTTGTTATGTCTCCGGCTGGGATTTCTCCAAAGTTTTCATAATATGTTTTTTGGGCATGTTTATCGATTTCAGAACTAAACACGCACTTCAAACCAAGTTTCTCAAATGCCAATCTGAACCCTCCAATGCCTGCGAATAAATCTATGAATGTCGTCAATTTCACGTTTTTCATCTTCTTTCCCTTTGCAGAAAAATGAACTATGTTTGGCATAATATTAAATTAATACCACACACTTAATAATCTTTCTTTTAAGTATAATGTTAGCTGGGTATTGACGGTGCGAATATACCATCATTTAACGCGCTTATCGCTACGCGGATACCCGATTTTACTGGAGAGTTGCTTCAGCATAAAGACTGTTTTCACTAGCAAGGAGAAATCAAAGTGCTTCTTAGATATTATTATATTTACTTATAGATGTAAGGTAAATATTTATTAGTTAAAAACAATAGGTAATGCTATGGATAAAAAAGGTTTAATGAAACAATTGCAAGGAGACTGGCAGAAATATTGGCAATTAGATTTCTTTACAAAAAACGGTTGGAAAAGATATGAATGCAAGAACTGTGGAAAATTTTTCTGGTCTTTAGAAAAACAAGAAGTATGTAACGACTCATCGTGCAAACCACGAGAGTTCTTAGAACGAAAGATAATGAATAAATCTTATGATTACTTTCAAGCATGGGATGCGATAAGAAAGTTCTTTGAAAAAAACGGACATCACTACTTAGAACGTTACCCGACAGTATGTACATGGTTCCCATTATACTTTACAATCGCTGGAGTAGTTGACTTCTATAGAATGGATCGAGACAAGTTTGTTTTCGAATTTCCTAAAACTCCAGTAATCTTACTTCAACCATCTATCAGATTTAATGATACTGAAAACGTAGGCAAGACTGGTGTACATTGGACATGCCATGGACATATTGAACAGGCTGGTACATCGTACTGGAAAGAAAAGGCAATTGAATTAGATTTTAAATTACTAACAGAAGTATTTGGTATTGATCCTAAGGAAATTAATTTTATTGAAGATGTCTGGCTAGGTGCTGGGGCATTTGGTTACTCGTTAGAATACCACGTGGCTGGTGTTGAACTTGGCAATTGTGTATTTACTGAATTTTCTGGCGCGCCTGATGATTATGTAAAATTAAATCCGCCTGTGATAGATATGGGTGCTGGAATTGAACGTTTCTGCTGGATGTCTCAACAAACACCAACTTCATATGAAGCTGTTCTTGGCCTTACTCTAGAAAAAATAATAAAACGTTCTGGTGTTGAATATGATAAAAACCTTATGTTAAAATATTCTAAACTATCTGGTAAATTAAATGCAGATGAGGTTGCTGATGTTGATTTAGAACGTAAAAAAATCGCAAAAGAACTAAAACTTGACATTAATGATTTGAAAGATAAAATTGAACCAGTGCAAGCAGTCTATGCATTAGCTGACCACGCAAGAACAATATGTTTTACAATTACAGACGGCGGAGTTCCTTCGAATATAGCTGGTGGTTATAATCTTAGAGTACTTCTACGAAGAAGTTTTGAATTCATAGAACGATATAAATTTGATTTTGACTTTGGTTGGATCTGTGAAGAAATCGCTAAATACTTTGAACCGATTAATCCTGAATTGATTAAAAATATTGACGCGATTAAAAAAGTTGTTAAAATTGAACATACAAAATATGAGGAGAGTAAAGAAAGAATGAAATCTCTTTTAAAATCAATTGATCACATCGATGAGAATAAAATGATTGAACTTTATGATTCACACGGCATTACGCCTGAAATGTTAAAGAGTGTTAATCCTGATATAGAAATACCATCTGACTTTTATAGAAAAATAACAGAGAAACATATGAGAGCTGCTCCTGTTAAACACGAAGTCTGTGAATCAACTTTATCTAAAACGGACAAAACAATGATTTACAAAAAGATTTACGAATTCGATGCTAAAGTTCTTGATGTTTCTGATGAAAAAGTTGTTCTTGATAAAACTGCTTTCTATCCAACTGGCGGTGGACAAGAGTTTGACAAAGGAACAATAAACGGTTGTAAAATTTATAATGTACAAGAATGCAACGGAGTCGCTGTACACTATGTTGAAAAACCAAATTTCAAGAAAGAAGATACTGTAAAGTGTATAGTTGATAAGAAAGCTAGAGTTCAAATATTGAAACACCATACTGGTGCGCATTTAGTTAATTTAGCTTGTCAGAAAGTTTTAGGACCGCACATTTGGCAGGAGGGATCTAAAAAAGATATAGACAAAGCTCACTTAGATATTTCTCATTATGATATTATAACAGAAAATGAACGAATTAAAATAGAAAAATATGCTAACGAGATAATTAAGAAAAAAGTTCCTGTAATTAAAGAGAATCTTTCAAGAATGGAAGCTGAACAAAAATACGGATTCAGAATATATCAAGGCGCGCCTGTTCCATTAAAAGAATTAACCATTGTGTCTATCGGAGATATGGAACATGAAGCTTGTGGTGGATTGCATTTAGATAATACTTCTGAGATTGAAGAAATACATATAATCAGAACTAGCAAAACTCAGGATGGAATATTCAGAATAGAATTTGTTGCTGGCCATGAACTTATTAAAGAAACTAAAGAAAAATTAATTAAACTTCGTGAAGAACAAGGAGAACAATCTGAGAAGAAACGTTTAATGTTTGAAGAGAAAAAGAAAGCGCTGAAAGCTACTAAAAAAGAAATAGAACCACTATTCGGTGTAAATTATATTGATACGGATGATATGAAAGTTGCTGATCTTTATACGAAATTCATAGAAAAAGATTCTGATAAACATCTTGTGTTGATTGGAAACGGATTTGTTTTAGGAATCAAAGGTTCTAAATGCACTGTAGATATTGAAACTATGATTAAAAAGATTGCTGAAGAAATGGGTGGAAAAGCTGGCGGTCGTGACAATGTCTTTAGAGGCGGTGGACCTAGAAAAGATAACGGAAAAGAAATTGCTGAGAAATTAAAATAATTTCTTATATTACAATTCTCTTGAAAGATATTCAACTGCTTCTGGAGTTAGCATATATTTAGGGAATGTGCTACCAGTTTTCTTATAAAAACCCATCGATGTTAAGTTTTCCATAACGTCTCCAATCTCTTTCGTTTTTTTGTTACCTAATTTCATAGCTATATCTACAGGCATTATTGTTTTGTTACTTCCCAATTGCTCGGATAATTTATATTTGTCATCTTTTGTCAATATTAGACGTGTTGCTTCTAAAGTTCCTTTAGGCAACATTTGATTCAAATATGGTATTGATCCTACGCTTGGAAATTCTTTATTCATATCGAATATTATATGATAAGATATTTAAAGGCAGACTTTGTATCAATCAAATTAATTATTTTAAGAAAAAATATTTTCTAATAGCACTCATCTATTTCTTGGAAATAAACAGAACATATTTTTTCTAGAAGATCTGCTTCGTCTTGCTCTCCATTCAGATATATCTCCGTTGAACCACGAATTAGAATCATTGGATTTTCAATTGTATCAAAATTATCCTTTATACTATCATAAATTTCAGGATATTGATTTAGATTTATTCTCTCTAACATCATTTTCGAATTCAGGGTATTGATTAACGATGCAAGTGTATTTATTGTTTCACTTGGCTCATCATAATAAACTCTAACTACAACCATATTCTGTTTAAAGAATGTTGCTTCATCCAACGGACTTAGCGGTTCATCAAATATTAATTTATCTTCTGCATTGGAAGGCATAACAGAAGATATTGCTATAGCGATAGTGCTTCCACCAAACATTAAAAGTATGAAAATTGCTATCCATTGTTTTTTATCGTCACGTTTCATTTAAGCACCAAATATTATTTTCTTCATTGGTCTTCCATCAACTTTATGTTCTATTATGTGCCCAGCAATTGAAAATGCCCATGAAATCATTGCTAAATATATCAGATAGTCTTGTCTATAAACTAAAAACAAAATTATGAATATAAGAATCGAATAAAATCCTATATGCTCCAACAAAGCACCGAAAAGTTTTAATTTCTTCATTCAATCACCGAACTTTCGCCATTCTTCAAAACTTTTACGTCAATCATTTTTCTCCCTTCAGATATTTACTAATTCCATTTACTGCATTAGCGCCTGATGCACATGCTGTAACCACTTGTTTTAATTTATTATTTGTCACATCTCCTGCTGCATAGATACCTGGAACGTTAGTAGCTTGATCCTCGTCAACAATAATATAATTATTCTCATCAGTTTTAACGCCAAGTTTCTTAACAGGTTCAACACTTGGAACTTCACCAATTGCAATAAACACACCAGAACAATTTACTTCAGTATCATCATCAAGTATTACTTTACTAACCATCTTATCGCCGTCTATTTTCTTTATAGTTCTTCCTAAAATGAATTTAACTCCTTCCTTCTTAGTTTGGTCGACATTATATTGTGATGCACGAAATTCATTTCGTCTGTGAATTAGTGTAACTTTAGCACCGATTTGAACTAGAAACGATGCATATCTGAACGCAGAGTCACCGCCACCGTAAACTATAACATCTTTTCCACTGAATATTGGACCATCGCATACAGCACAGTAGGAAACACCACGACCTAAGAAAATATCTTCGCCAGGTATCTCAGCTTTTCTATGTTCTGATCCACTGGCTATTAATATAGCCTTAGTTTGGTACACATTCTCCTCTGTAGTTACTTGATTATTTTTAATTTCAATAACTTTCTCATTAAGAATCTTAACACCTAATTTCTTCGCATGTTCTTTCATTTTTACTAAAAGTTCTGACCCAGAAATATTCACATGACCAGGATAATTATTAATTTCATATGCCCAATTAACTTGTGACGGTTGTTCTTGATTATTCAATATAACTGCATCTAACCCAAATAACTTTGCATATATTCCAGCAGTCAATCCAGCTGGCCCTGCACCGACAATAACTAAATCCATAGAACTTTATTAGAACTTGAAGTATTAAATGTTTGCTGGTCACTATCAATATTTAAGCTTTCTGAACATAATCTAAAACATGAGTAATGATATCCCAACTGAAGAAGAGGTTGCAAAAGCATTAATAAAATATGAAGATATAAAAACAGACACAACTAAAGGCGTTACTGATGAAAAGGCATGGGGGGGAGGGGGGCATTTAGATTATCATGATGGGCAAGTTACGTTTAAAATTGATGTAATTCCTATAGGCGAGTTTGATGTCCCAGTTCTTTCTGCTTGCATTATAAATTATTGCACAAATAAATTCGCTGATATGCCTCTGTTTGAGATTGTAAAAAAACTTTCTCAGATTGAACATGAACTTATATCAGCAGAAGAAATTTCTGCAAAACACGAGCTTAGACTTGATTGTGAATACTGGCGTAATGGAGATAAGTTATCAGAAAAAAGGATGAATGAAAAATATCATGCATCTGATATATTTGAGACTATTCAAAAGTTAAGTATTAATGATAATTATGATGTAGTTCTAAGATCATATAAGGCTATATTTAAGTTGAATGATGTTGACAAAATGTACAATGCTCAAAAAGAATTTGCAGATCGTTTTCCTAAAATAATTTTAGATGAAAAAGAATAATTTAATAAAGACAAATATCAATTTTTAAATTCCCCCAATTTCTCCCAACCACGTTAATGTAGAATTCAGGTCTATCTTATTCCATCTCTGTTTGATCTTGCCAAGAATATAGTTAAAATATAGTTAAATATAACTTAATTCTAAATATCTATTGGTGATATAAAATGTTAAGTAGCTTACCAGTAGATTTGAAAAAAGTAGATTCTAAGAATATCGACAAAGAAATAGCAAGAGTAGGAATGATTGCTGAACTTGATGCTGTAAGTTTTTATGAACAACTGGCAGCAATGGCAACAGATTCTAACTTAAAAAAAGTATTGTTAGATATTGCTAAGGAAGAAAAAACACACATGGCTGAATTTGAAACAATGTTATTAAAATTAGATAATGAACAGATTCAGGAGAATATAAAAGCTAAAGAAGAAATAAAGAAACTTACTGAATAATTCTTCTTGCTTCCTCAATAAATTCGTTTAACTTACGAATAGATATGCCAGTCTTTTGATTTAGCTTTTCTACTTTTGTTTCTATTAAAGTCTTACAAAATATTATATTTGCCTTAGCTAAATTGCCTTGTGTATTAGAATCTAAATTCTTTAGCATAGTTATTGGATATAGCTTCTTTGCTTCTATTAATTCTGGTAATGATTCGCCTCTTGGATAATCCCAACTTAATAGTCTCATTCCTTTTGCTACTGCGTATTGTTTTACGTCTGGAGAGAATTTTGTATTTGTAATCAACCATGGCTGATCGAATCTTGGGCCATAACCTTTCTTAAATCCGTCTTGCAGATCTAAAAATCTTGCATAGGTATAAAGAACATCTTTCAGCCCAGTATATATTCCTGGAGAATTATGATACTTGCATTCGATTGAATAATATTTTATATTGGATTCAATTCCTGATTGACTTGACACTGATTTACCAGCTATAACATCTATTTCATGTATAACCCCCGAACCGCCTTTTATCATAGAATGAACTTTTGCGGTGTAACCATGTTCTTGCAATATCTGAGCTATCATTTCTTCAAAAACAAATCCAGCTGGACCAATACGCATTATGGCTCCTTTCAGATCATATTTCAATCCGACTGAAGGAACTTTTTTCTTTAATAGCGCTAATGTCATATAAAGAATTTCTTGTGTGCTCGTTCCGTTTTTAACTCTGGCAGAAACTTGTTTAACTATCTGATCTGCGTCTTCTCGACTCGCGCCAGCTCTTATACATGTTCTTTTGATTTTGGTTGGATTATATTTCTCCATTTTACCAGAAGCTTTGGTTACCCACATAAATAGATATTTAATGTTTTTGGTATATAATAATGATGCACTGGTTCTAAAATGATGAACTCACCATGAAGAGTAAAGTATTTATTCTTGCGATTCCATAAATTCTTATGCCAAGTCCTGAAGAAAAAGCAAAAAGAGAAGAAAATTTACGAAATGCACATAAATATAAACCTAAAGAAACTGGTACGGTATATGCTAAACCAATTGACACAACGCATAAAAGAAATAGTAAACCTATATACCCAGAATATTAAACAGAATAGAATTTCTTTTCAATTAACAAGTTAAATGAAATACACCGATTACTTTGTTTCTTTTAGCATATTTATTAAACTCTTCGATAGCTTGAGCTGTCGGCTTAACTACCAATTGAATACCTTCTATACCAGCTTTAACCTGAACGCCTGGGGCTATTTTCATTAAACCAGCTGTACCTGTACCGATAACAACAATCTCTGGATTTTTCATAATAATATCTACAAAATCATTTTCTGTAAAAAGATGTTCGCTTTTTCTTGGAATAACTTCACCGTCCCAACTTACAGAAAGATCATTAGTAAACTTTCGTCCTTTAATTATCATATTACCAAAATAGAAACTATCAATGTTTATCATACTAAATTATACGCAGAATAAATATAAATATTCATGTAAATCCTTCAAGATTACATTCTGTATGATTTGCTACTGTTCTTATGTAAGATTCTTTTGCCGTCTGAGACCACTTTGCATGTTTCCCCCATAAAACTGCAGTGAACTTCGCGGCAGTAAGATTATATTCTGGGTACTCTTCATCAGCTACTTCCATCATCAACTTTTCAGCTTTCTTATATAAGTAATCTGGAACCTGCCCTTTTTCTGATATAAAATCTATTCCTAATTTTTTATCTAATCCTTTGTAATTCATCCATCTTGTAATCCAGACATCAAAAGTTGCAAAATCTTCATAGCCAAGTTTTAACATAAATAAACTTGCTGTCTTGTATCCAACACCACGAACTTTCTCTACCAGCTCGTCTCTAAGATCTTCTCCATTATCATGTTCTGATGTTGCATCTTCAACAAGTTTTTCTGGATAATCCGTGTTCAGCCAAAATTCTGCCGAAGAACGAACATTAATATATTTTTGTCGATAAAGACTTGCGTCTCTTCTAAAGAGTTTAAGCAATTGGTCTTCTTCAGCCATTATTTTTTCTGGTGCGAGTAGTCCTGCAAGTTTCATATTTCTATAAAGTTCTACCTGTAAATCATATCTCTGCCTCTGTGCAAGTTGGCAGAAAACAAGCGCATCAAATGTATTTTCTCTATTTAATTCTGGCACTAAATTTATAAGTAGCTCCCCTTCAAGAATTTTTTCGCCCTTTTCAAAATCTTTAGATGTCAATCTCCAGTCATATTTACCAAGATTATATTTTGGGGCAATTTTTCTTCTACGTATTCTAAGATTTCTATTTTTAGATGGTTGTGCTCGATTTAGATGTTCTTCCCATTCGTTCATGAAGAGAATAAGATTAGAAAAGGATTTAAATGGAAAATTACTGCAATGTTGCTTTAATTATCTTTACTTCTTCAATTGGTCTATCGTTTTCATCGGCTGGTGTATTAACAATTACGTCCACTACATCCATTCCTTCAACAACTGTTCCAAATACTGGATGTTTAGTATCTAAGAAATTATTATTGGCTACATTAATGAAAAATTGACTACCGCCCGTGTTTGGTCCCGCATTTGCCATAGAGATTGTTCCACGATTATTCCAGTTGGTTGAAGTGAATTCGTCTTGAATAGAATAGCCTGGCCCGCCCATTCCCGTTCCTGTCGGATCACCACCCTGAATCATGAAATTAGGTATTACTCTATGGAAGATAACTCCGTTATAAAATCCTTCACTTACCAACTTCTCAAAATTGCCTGCAGTAATCAGCATATCATTTCTTAATTCAATTACAATATTTCCTTTTGTTGTTTCTAATAAAACTTTTTTCATAATTGGAACCTCTGGCGAAGTTGAAGTAAACGTATTTGCTAAAAATAATAAGACAACTGCAACTATTAATACTCCAATTATAACTTTTATTGATTGCTTCATATGACTATTTATTGTTTATGGTATATTAATAATTATATGACTGGAAGAAAATGGAAAACTGGGCGAGAAGTTTGTAATATTTTATCGAATTATAAAATTGGAGAAAAAATATACCAAATGAAAGTAGAAACTAACCGTAAAATATCTAATCTAGATGAAACTGCTTCTGAATGTTTATCAAAAATCGTCGATCCGGGGAATTATATTTGGGTAAGACCAGACAATCAGCCAAGACCAATGTTGGCAAGACCAATGAGTGTTCATTCAACAAATAGAAAAAATGCTATATCAATTATATACAAAATAAAAGCTGCAGGATCTACTAATCCAACTGGTACTCAACTATTATCACATATGAAAACTGGAGATAATATTGAAATTGTCGGACCATCTGGTGGAAATTTATTTACAATTGATAATAACATTAATAAAATTGCACTTATTGGCGGCGGGGTAGGAGTATCGCCTTTATCGTTTCTAGCTGAAGAATATCATAAACTAAATAAAGATATTCACATATTTGCTGGTTTTGCAAATAAAAAAGAAATAATATGTGAAAGGAAATTAGAAAAAATAAGCGATTATTTTAATTTAGCAACTACTGATGGATCCAAAGGATATCATGGTAATATAATTGATGCTTTCGCAGAATCTACTTATGATGATTTTAATATGATTTTTGCATGTGGACCAAAAAAAATGTATCAAGCATTGAAAAAACTAAATATAAAAACTCCAACAGAAGTATCGGTAGAAAAACGTGGAGCATGCTATGGAACAGGATGCTGCCATGGTTGTGGTTTATCGGTAAAAGAAGGTAATAAAAAAGTTTACAAACGCGTGTGCACAGATGGCCCAATATTTAATCTTAAAGATATGATTCTTGAATAATTGGTAGCCCCGCGAGGATTCGAACCTCGGTCTACCACTCCAGAGGCAGTCATACTTGGCCGCTATACTACGGGGCTATTAGTTATGTTTTAACTAAAAGAGATATATAATTCAAGCTTTTTAATCTTTTCATAAAATCATTAATCCATTTAAATTCCTTTCTATTCTATAGTTATCATGGCAATAAAAAATATGATTGTAGATTGTGCATATCAAACAGATTTATTCAAAGATCCCGTAAATGTAAAATGGGAAAAAATTACAGATGAGAGAACACGAGAAACAACTGTAAATCAGAAAAAACAAAGTTATGTTACTCATGCGTGCCAATGTCGAGTAATCTATAAGGATAAAAAAACTGGAGAGATAGAAATACTTGAAATGATTCCGTGGAAAGATGGTTGTGCTTTAATGAACATGGAAGGTGTAAAAGGCGGCCAATCGCCAAAATGCAAATTATCAATACATGACCCGAATGAAAATATATATAATCATTTAAAAGAAATACTTAAACCTTATAGAGAATTTGAATCTGATGTCTAAGCTAATAGGTGCTGTTTCATTTGTAATGCTTTAGGTTTACCTAAAAGAAGTTCTACTATCTTCAAAGAGAATTCCATCGCTGTACCTGGACCCTGAGATGTTATAATGTTCCCATCTACTACAACTTTCTCGCCTCGTGGCATATCCAGATTCTTTTCTAAACCAGGAGCTATTGTTGCACGCTTACCTTGCAATATCCCTGCTTTAACAAATGCCATAGGTGCTCCGCATATTGCACCAAGTATCTTTCCTTTTTTTGAAAAATCACTAATAGCATTAATCATTATTGAACTATTAACAAGATTCATATATCCTGCTCCTCCAGGAAGAATAAGTGCATCATATCTGTTCAGATCTATTTCATCAAACATACCATCTGCTTGTGTTTTTACACCATGCATGCTTGTAACAAATTTAGAAGGTGCTCCTGCAATAAAAACTTCAATTCCTGCACGTCTTAAAACATCAATAATAGTAAATGCTTCTATTTCATCAAATCCGTCTGGTAATGGTAATACAACTTTAGCCATAATAATCATTCTAATTTTCTTAATCTATCTTCAAAGAACTTACATTCAATATCTACACGGACATCAGGAACTTTAAATCCATAGCATTGTCCTTTCTTTCCAGCAATATTTTTCAAAAGTTTACAGTTTTTGCACTTAACCATCATAAAACCTCTAATGTATATGCAACACTTACAAATATAAATGTTAGGATTACTAATGATAAGTGATTATAATGCCTGTAATTGGAATAAACTTGAAAGCAGTTAAAGCAACTAAGATCGATAAAGATATAATCAATGTAAAAGTAAACAATAAAGCCGACACTACTAATGTTAGAGAGGAAAATCTTCCAGGAATAGGAGAACATGGACTTCTGATAGATTTCGAATTCTCATCTATATACAATTCAGATGGAAAAGAAGTGGCTAGAATTGATATGAAAGGAGAAGTTGTCTATGTCGGATCAGACTATAAAGAAATAATGAAAATGTGGACAAAGGAAAAAATTATACCTGAAGATACTCACATAGATATCATAAATACTATTTTCAGAAGATGTGTTTCTAAAGCAATAGTGTTAGCAGAAGACATACAATTAGCTCCACCAATAGGTCTACCGTTTGCTCAAAAAAAGAAAAAAGAGTAAAGTTATGGAGAAAATAATCTTAGTTGGAGGTAAAGCTGGTTTAGGTGCCACTATGACATCTACATTACTTGGTAAAATCTTTTCTAAAATGGGCTATTATGTTTTTAATTATAGAGACTACCCTTCATTGATACGTGGTGGCCATAATTTCAATATTCTAAAAATATCAACAGAACCAGTATTTTCACATGATGAAGAATACGATATCATAATTGCGTTTGACCAAATTACTATTGATTTACATGAAAAAAATCTAAAATCTAATGGTATAATTCTTGGAGATTCAACATTGAAGTCTTCCAAATTAATTAAAATGAATCTTAAAAAGTTGACAGATTCTATTGAAGCTAAAACTGTTCTTAGTAACGACGCACTAATTGGCGCACTATTAAAATTATTAGATTTAGATATTGATGAAGCCATAATGGTTATTGAAACTACTTTCAAAGATAGCGATAAAATTATAGAAATTATAAAATTAGGATACGGTATGGTTGATACTAAATTCAAAATGGAATGCATAAAAAAAGAACCAAACTATTTCTTAACTGGCAATGAGGCCATATCGCTTGGCGCAATAGCCGCCGGTCTTGATGTTTACATCGCATATCCTATGACACCAGCAACTGGTGTTCTTCATGAAATAGCAAGACTCCAGAAAAAACATAATGTATTAAGTGTGCAGATAGAAGATGAAATTGGTGTAGCTAATTCAGCATTAGGTTGTTCATTCGCCGGAGCAAAAACAATGATTGGAACATCTGGTGGTGGATTTGATTTAATGACAGAAGCATTAAGTTTGCAGGGAATTGTAGAAATCCCACTTGTAGTATATCTGTCTCAAAGAACAGGGCCTTCTACTGGGGTTCCTACTTATACAGAACAAGGAGATTTGAAAATGGCTTTAAGTTGTGGGCATGGAGAATTCCCTAGAATAATTTTAGCTCCTGGAGATGCTGATGAATGTTTTTACAGAACCGCTGAAGCATTATATCTTGCTGAGAAATACAGAATGTTAGTAATACTTCTCGGGGACAAACATATTGGAGAAAACAACTATACTGTTAATAATTTTTCTAAAATAATAGATAATAAAAAATTCATAATCTCTCCTAGGAAAGATTATAAAAATTATGAATATGCTTCAAATGGTGTTTCAGCGAGAGCAGTACCAGGATTTGATGTAGTTGTAAAAGTAAATAGTTATGAACACGATGAATATGGAAATACAATTGAAGATGCTGAAACAACTAAAAAAATGAAAGAAAAGAGAGTGTTGAAAATGGCAACTGTTGCAAAAGAAATAGAAAAATTAAATCCTGCGTCTATTTATGGAGCTGGAGAAAATTTAATAATTGGATGGGGATCAACAAAAGGCGCTATAATTGATACAATAAAAGATTTAAAAAATTACAGATTCTTGCAAGTAAATTATTTATGGCCATTCCCAATTAAAGCTATTTCAGATGAAATAAAAAAATCGAAAACCGTAGTTCTTGTTGAAAATAATCAAACTGGACAACTTGGTAATTTAATCAAAGAGCAAACCGGATTTGAAATAAAAAATAAATTATTAAGATATGATGGTCGACCGTTTACTAAAAACGATATAATTAAAGGTGTTTCAAAATGGAAATGAACGAATTTGATACAAAAGAAATAGTAACTTGGTGCCCAGGGTGTCTAAATTATGCTATACTTAATTCTACAAAAAAAGCATTTACAAATCTTGTAAACAAAAAAACAATTAAAAAAGAAAACATTACAATTGTTACTGGAATTGGATGCGCCTCAAAAATATTTGATTATATTAATGTTTCAGGTTTTTACGGTTTACATGGAAGAGTAATGCCAACTGCTATGGGAATTAAAATCGGTAATCCTGATTTGACTGTAGTTGGATTTGCTGGAGATGGCGATACATATGCTGAAGGAATTGGCCACTTAGTTCATACTGCTAGAAAAAATGTAAATATGACAATGATTGTTCATGATAATCAAATATTCGCATTAACAACGGGGCAAACAACACCAACATCTACTATAGATGATATAACGAAAACATCACCTTTCGGTGTAAAAGATGTACCTCTAAATCCTATTGCATTTGCAATCGTATGTGGTGCAACTTTCGTAGCACGTGTATCAACTTTAGATTTAGATTACATGACTGAAGTTTTTGAAAAGGCAATAGAACATAAAGGATTTTCATTCGTAGAAGTATTCCAACCATGTTTAATATTCCACAATAATATTCAATATCTAAATGGAAAAACTTACAAATTGGATAAACCATTAGCATTCAACGATGCTATAACAAAAGCATATGAATGGAATTATACTAAAGATGAGAAAGCAAAAATACCTATTGGAATATTCTATCAAACAAACAGATCTACATTTGAAGATAATTTAGTTAACAAAGGTCCTTGGCATACGATTAAAAGAAATATTGATATTAAAAAAATTGTTGAAGAATATAAATAAATCACAAATTCTTAGAAAATGTATATACTTATAAAAATATTCACGTTTTGTTCACGTTCTCGAATTTTTCTCACGAACTCTCACATTTGGCCGGTGCGGCCCGCGCCTAGACCCGAGAAATCTTATATTCTATGGAATATATTTTACTACATATATTTAAAAAAATATGTATTTTATAATATCTTATTTGGTATAATTATTACATCATATATATCATGTCACTACTATCATAACATATATACAATAACACTACAATTATAACATATTGGTTTTTACTATTTTCTAGGCATTAAAATTTAATTTCCTTTAACTCCTGAATGAAAGTCTTGTATTACTTTCGTCATAAAACCCATGAACCGATCTGGTGTAAGGAAGTAATGTGTTTTATACTTATTTTTCTTTCCGTCTTCGTATAATCTTTTTTCCTGTATCAATTGTACATTCTTAAGTGGGTTAACGACGAAGTAAAACGTTCTTTTAGGCTTCTGATATTCTGTAAATCCAATATTAAGCGCTTTACATAGTTCCTGGTAGTCCATTGATTCGTTTTTCTTAAGCAATGCTATTGCATTTAGTGCCATTTCTCGTATATGTTTATTACGATCAGACTTACCATATAACCAAAGTATCAATTCTTGCATTTTATCACCAAATCACTAGATTGTCGTTAAGTGTCTTTAACTATATTTTTACTAAAAATGTTATTTAAAGATATGTATACCGCATACATATCTGTACTTTTGATCCTGATGGCACACCACTAACAATTTTAAATATTAAAGATAAACATTAACTGTCCATACTATATTTATATTATTTTTCAAGAATAAAAAATTTATTATTTCTTTAGTTTATCTAAAGCAGCTAACTCTGGAACTTTAATCTTAGAGAACTTTCTAGCAAGACCTTCGAACTCATGTGCTATATCCATACCAACATCAGTAAGTTTTACTACTTTTATCCTACCTTTTTTATCAAATTTCACTAATCCATAGTCTTTGAACATCTCCAATACTTTCACTGTATGAGAATATGTACAATTAACTTCTTTAGAAACATGAGTTGCATTAATTACATCATCTGATTTTAATGATACTAACATTTTAACTGGCTTAGAATGGAAAAAAAGCATTTCAAATTCGTTTTCTTTTTTAATTTTCATCATAACTCTCACATCTTTATAAAAATAATTGGGATTTTTGTTATTTAAGTCTAATCTATGTGATGTAATATATATAATATATTATATGTTATATAAAACATATCTCTTATATTATAGTATATTATATATCTTTTATGATATATATTTAATTTAATATATTATATATGATATATATAGTTTCATATATTTTATTATCTATGGTTTAAACTCTCACATCTATGGTGTGTCTAGTATAATTATTATGTGTTTATTATTTATATATAGACCAACGAATCTTTCTTATGGATTTACCACTAGCACCAATAAAGAAAATACTAAAACGCACAAACATGAGAGTGTCAAATGGAGCTGTAAAGGAATTTACAATATATGTTGAACAAATAATCGCTGATATAGCTGCTGAATCTGTTGCTAATGCGAAAAGGAATAAAAGAAAGACTGTTTCTGCCTCTGACGTATTAGCAGCTAAAAGAAAATTACTATAGTTTCTTCTCCTAGGCTGGAGTAATTAATAATATAAACTTGTATGTATCATTATTTAGTACATGGTTGCGACCTGTACTGGTGGAAAAAATGGATTCAGATATAATAATACAGAAAATAATTGAAAAGACTGGAATGTCATATGATAATGTCCAAAGGACAATTCTTAATAAACAACAAGAATTATCAAACTTGGTTTCTAAAGATGGTGCGACATATATCGTTGCTAAAGAACTTGATATTGATTTATTTGCAGATACGAAAAGACGTTTAGAAATCAAAAATGTTATCTCTGGTATAAAAAATCTTAATCTTAATGCAAGAGTATTTAGAATAATTCCAGTGAAAGAGTTTGAACATAAAGGTAGAATGTCACAAGTTGCTAATTTAATTTTATCAGATCAAACAGGAAGAATACGAATGTCATTATGGGACATACAGATCAAAATATTAGACACTTTAAAGGTTGGTCAAGCTGTAGAAATATTTGGTGCATATACTCGTGATAATAACGGTATCCCTGAAATTAGATTAAGTAGAAAAGGTGGGATAAGAATTCTTGAAAAATCTGACATACCTATGGAAATTGAAACCCTTAGAACTGAAACAAAAAGAATATGTATTTCTGATCTAAAAGAAGGTAAAATGTATGAAATTAGAGCAGCAATCGTACAGTTGTTTGAAACGGCTGTTTTCTATGAAGTGTGTCCTAATTGTAAATGCAAATTAAATAAAGAGGTTGGCGCATTTATTTGCAAAACTCATGGTAATGTTACTCCAGAATATTTGGTTATTTTAAACTGTGTTATTGATGATAGCACGGGAAATGTAAGGACTGTTTTGTTTAGAGATAATGCTTTAAAGGTTATGGGGATGCCCTTAGACAAAGCATTGGGTAGCAGAGGTAGTATCCTAGCTGATATTGATGTGCTTGGGAAAGAGTTTGTCTTTACAGGTACTCTAAGAAAAAATAAACTATTCAACAAACCAGAGTTTGTTGTGTCTGATGTAAAAAACATCGACATAAAGACTGAAGCAAATGAGATAATGAATAAATTAAAATAATTGTTATTGACTTTTAAAAAGTTACAGTTTAGTTTCGATTAAAATCACATAAAACGAGGTGTAAAAAATGGTAAAGAAAAAAGAAATTGAAAAAACATTAGAAGAAGAAATAGTAGTTGAACCTATTACAACGGAAAAAATATTTGAAGGGCCTATAATTCCTGGTATAAAATCTAAAATGGCTATATCGGATTTGCCTGGAGTAGGAGAAAAAATAGCTGAAAAAATAAAGGAAGCTGGTTTTTTTGATATGATGTCAATCGCAGCAGCTTCACCAAAAGAACTTAGTAATGCTGCAGAAATAGGTGACGCAACAGCAGTTAAAATAATTAATGCGGCAAGAGAAGAATTAGACATCGGATATGAAACAGCAGATAAAGTAATGGAACGTAGAAAAAAAGTATTGAGAATAACTACAGGCTCAAAAAATTTAGATGCACTTTTGGGTGGTGGTGTTGAAACTGGTGCAACAACTGAATTTCATGGAGGATTTGGTTCTAGTAAAACACAAATCGCACACCAGCTTGCGGTAAATGTACAACTACCTCCTGAAAAAGGTGGATTAGGCGGTAGAGCATTATTTATTGACACTGAAGCTACATTTCGTCCAGAGCGAATAGTACAAATGGCTAAAGCTGCTGGATTAGATCCAGAAGTAGCATTATCAAATGTAGTTGTTGGACGTGCATACAATAGTGACCACCAATTTATTTTAGCTGAAAAGGCTGGAGATTTGATACGCAATCACAATGTTAAACTAGTAATAGTTGATTCTGTTACAGCACAATTTAGAACAGATTTCGTAGGACGTGGTACACTTGCAGAACGACAACAGAAATTAAACAGACACTTACACACTTTACAACGTTTAGCAGATGTATATAATGTAGTAATTTACATGACTAATCAAGTTATGTCAAGACCTGATGTAATGTTTGGAGACCCAACTGCACCTATCGGTGGTCATATAATGGGCCATTTCTCAACGTATAGAATTTATGTGAGACGTTCGAAAGGTGGGATAAGAATTGCGAAATTAATAGATTCACCAAACTTACCAGAAGGAGAAGCGGTGTTCCTAATAACAGGCGATGGTTTAAGCGATCCACCTGAAAAGAAGAAATAAAATTGACATAAATTAGAATACTAACATTGATTTAGTGTTTAATCTAGTGTTGAATTTTCTTCGCAGGATTCACACGCAGATCTATATTTAGGATTAGGTCTCATCATATATTCCATGTATCGATTACAACGATCAGTTCTTTTTCCACAGGGACCACTAAAATCTAAACTATATGTATCTCGTATTTCTTTCTTTTCTGGTTTTCCCAAATTTAACAATTTTATAAAATTCATAGAGAAGAACTAACGTATTAAATCTATTTAAAGATATAGCTAAAGCTATTTTATTAAATCAAAAAAAATTAAACAATGTCTTTTTCTGAAATTATAACAAAGTCTTTCACTGATCTGACTGCTGAAAATGGTACCAAAAGTCTTCCTTTATCATCTTCTGATAGTTGTAGGTCCATTGCTTGTTTAGTTGGTTCTGAAAGAACAATATTCATTAATTCTCCAGATTCTGTAATAAAGATAACGTCTCCTACAATTCCGAACTTTCTTCCTTCTTCGGACACAATTAACTTACCAATCAAATCTTTTATTCTAACTTTAGTTTCTGCCATAATTACACCTCAGTATGTGATGTTACTATTAATTATTTGACATATATTAATATTTAAACTTATGCTACTTCTTTAACAATCTTTTAACAAGGGATATTGTTCTTTTTTCCAATTGCTTTTCTGTTCCATCGTTATTAATTTTATGTTTTGCTTTAGAAATAATACGAGCAATACCATGATGTTTTTCAGAAATGTCTCTATTTTTAATATATTCCATTGTTTCTCCTCTAGAAAATCGTTTTCTTTTTAGTTCGCGTAGATATCTTTTTCTTGCATTTGCTTTTATTGCTATAACAGATATTTTATGATTTAATAAGTCTTCTAAAACTTCTAACTCATTAACATTTCTAAATCCTTCAACTATAATCAAATCCATCCGACTTCTCTTAATTTGTTCATATACTTGTTGAACTATGAGTGTTTCTCGTCCATATGAATGAAACCAATGTGCTACTGCCGCATCTGCCGATGGTGAAAATTTTAAACCTTTTCGTTCAATTTGTTTTCTAATTATATCTCCAGATTGAATTATTTTAGCTTTGAAATTTTTCTGTATTATATCAGCAACAACTGATTTGCCTGATCCTGGCATTCCAACTATTAATATAACTTTTGGCATAACATTAAATTCTTATTCTTGTTATTAAAGCATTTCTGTGTTCTATACGCATATTGCCGAATATAGTTATTATTAAATACTTTAAAGTAGTGAATACGTATATGGGCGATAAATGTATATACAATCGTATAAATTTTGCTGGTGATTCAATATGCCTACTAGACCCGAAACATATTAACATGAATGATGTAGAATTTCGAAAATATACTATGCATAATATTAAAGAGACTCCTGAAAAAAAACACTATTGGGCAAAATATTGGAAGGCAGTAGAAATATGTAAAAATGAGTGTAGATATCTAGATAAAGAAGGGCTAGTTGACCAAACTAAATTAGTTGCATGGATTCCAGATGAATTAGATGATAATATTATAAAAATAGATATGGAACTTATACCAGATTCAAGTATTGGTTCTAAATGTAAGTGTTTTATAAATAAAGTTGCGAACCCTCAGATAAACCCATATATGAAATTAAAAGAAATAATTGTCTAAAGTATAATTCTAATTCTCAACCATAATTGTTTTAATTTTAGATGTTAGTGCGTACATGAATGCTTTTCCACGTGCTTCACGTTGTACAAAACCGTCTAACATCAATCTATGTAAAATATTATTTATTGAACGTGCGGCATGGCTATCTGATTTGTAAGATTTGAATTCCAATTGTTCAACAATAGAACCCGGTGTTAACCAGTCTGATCTTCCAAGCAATTCAATTATTTTCTTTTGTTTGTATGGTAAATTAGTTAATTGCTCTTTTGATGGTGGTTTTGGTGAAAATGTTACAATTGGCCCATCAACTCTCACATTTGAAACCTCAACTTCCCTATGTTCTTGTACATCAGAAAAATCTATTTCATCTTTTTCAACAGTATTTATTAATCTATTACATTTTTTCAAAACTTCTCTTGGGAATCCTCCAGTATTTTCAAAAATTCTATCAACTGCCTGTTCTGTAAATGGTATTATTCCTGAACCACCAACTGCCTCAATTCTTTTCTTTATCAAATCTTTAGTACTACTTTTATCTAAAGCCTGTAAAGATATACGAGTCGTTATTCTCTGGTCCAGTGTTTCTAATTTATCTCTCACATTTTGTTCTAAATTTGGTAATCCGGCCATTATAACACTAACGCTTTCAATTTGATCTATTAGAACTCTTAACCATTCTAAAACATTTTTATCTGTTTCATGTGCTTCGTCTAAAAGAAATATAAGTTTTCCAGTTTTTACTTTCTTGTTCACGTATTGTGGTAAATTATGAAGGTTTGGTTTTATTCTAAAAATCTTTTCAATTAAAGTTGGATGAAAAAGATCTGTGAATATATCTACAAATACTTCTGGAGAAACTGGTGGCTTACTCACGTACAGAACATGTTCACGTGTATTAAATTCAATCCATTTTAACATAGATGTTTTACCAGAACCAGTAGCACCAGTCAATAATGCTATTTTATGACCATTATCAATATGATCTAGAGCTGCTTTTAATTGCTCTTCATATCCTGTAAAAAGTTTTGGATCTATTTTTAATACGAAAGGATTAGAATTCCAGTTCCATTTTTTGAATTTTTCGTTCATTTTCAATCAATATAATATGGAAGCATTATATATTTAAAGTTTCTATGTTTCACGTGAAGTTATTATATGAACACGTGAACATTTCGTGAACATGTAATGTGAACATTTTTTAATTTTATGAAAATTTATTAAAAAATAGTAAAATTTTTAAGAAATTCGTAAATATTACCAATTTTGTGAAATGTGAGAATTCTGACATGTAAATTAATAGATTTGTTTAATTGGTCAAATATATTCACGTGAAGTTCACGTGAATACTAATTAGTTCACGTGAACATTTTATCAATTGTTGAAATTACCACTGGTCCGGGTGGTTAATTGGGAGACCTTCACGTGAACATGCCACGTGAACATGTGAAGGTTTCGTGAAGGTCACGCGTGAACATTTTTCGAGAATATAGTCTTATGATAGTCTCACGTGAATATCACAGATAACCCAAAGAATAATCTATATAATAGACTCAAACCCTTTCTCAAGTGTTACAATTCTGACCTTTGTCTGTGGCAATAGACTTTTAGCAAGCTTACCAAGAATACGCATCTGTTCTAAAGAAGGACTAGGTATATTCATATAATTAGGATCTAATGTATTTTTTGGCTTAAATTGTTGTAATGTATACAAATCGAACTTATATTCATTAACAATCTTAGCAATATTCGCTATATCTTCTTCAGAATCATTAAGACCAGGAACTATTGTTGTTCTAGCCTCTTTTGGAAACTTGCACTTTCTTATAATTTCTAAAGTTT
The DNA here is from genome assembly GCA_018901755.1 of Nanobdellota archaeon. Lineage (GTDB taxonomy): Archaea > Aenigmatarchaeota > Aenigmatarchaeia > Aenigmatarchaeales > Aenigmatarchaeaceae > JAHIDZ01. The sequence goes on from JAHIDZ010000016.1 coordinate 39,867, forward strand.
TTGATAAATTGGTTATAATATAGGAACTATTTACACCGATTGCCTTATCATACTTCTCAAAAGGGGCTTTGATATCTAATGATATGAAACTTAACGCTGGTAGAATCTTCTCCAATTTTTCTGGAAATGAACCATTTGTATCTAATTTTATCGCTAGTGGTGTATTCTTGCGTAAAGCTGCTATAAGTTTAATTATATCTTCTTGTATTAGTGGTTCGCCGCCTGTTAAGCATACTGCTTCAATTAAAAAATTATTAGCTAGTGGCTGAACTATTTCTTCAACATTAACTTTTTTACTAACATCTCCTGTTACAAGATCTTTATTATGACAATTCGATACATTAATTAAAGATACATTGTATGTATGACTCTTGTTATTCATCTCAAGATTATATATATTTGTGTTCTTTTTTTCTTTTTTTATATCGCGAATTTTCAAATAAACCCTATCTTTATCTAAAAAACCATAACATTCATCAAAATTTATGATTTTTTTGGTAATTAGATGATTCTGCCCCAAGATGCCAAATATCTTCTTATCTGTTATAAGTATTTCATTTCTAAATCGAGAATGTTTTATTCCGAGACGATATAAAATCAAACTAATTTGATAATACAAACTACCAGAGCTTATTTGAATCCTCTGTTTTTGGTACTTTTTTATATATTTTTCCGAACTGATTCCGTCTCCTCTGAATAACCCTTTTATTAATTCTATCTGTAGTTTTTTGTCTAAATATATAAAATCTATAGGCAGTTTCTTATCGCAACAATTTGAACCAAAATAATATTTAAATAGTATTCCTATGATTCCTCTATCACAACATAGTTGTACAGTATTATTTTCATCTATCTTTGATTCTCTTAATTTTATATTAAAAATATTAGAGAATATTTTTTTAGTATCTTTAATGTATTTTTTTTCTTTTTGATTAAAGGTAAATCCTATGCAATATGAATTTTTCCGATTTTTGTCTTTGGTAGTATGTCCTTCTGAAAGATAATAACCGATTAATCTCATAAATTCTGGCGTAATTTTTATAAATTTATTTAAATAAAACTCGCTTCCTTTCACAGCAATTTTACCATTCTTTTCCTTAATGGCCGGCAGAATCTTACTATCTAAATAGTCTTTCTTTTCTATTATTCGTCTTATATTATCGTTTAAACCAGTTTCTTTATAAATTTTTCTCCAACTATATCCTTTATTACGCAATTCTATTACCTTATTAATTATATCTTTATCATTAAATCTTAGCCTATAATTTAGCTCTTTGTATAAGTCAAGAATAGCTGGTCGAACATCAATTTTATAGGCATTAATTTGTCTTTGCGGTATGGTAATTGTCAAATAATCATATTTTCTATCTAAATTGTTGGCTTCTTTTTCAACAATTTTATCTAATTTAGAACTATACACCAAAAATTTATGGTTTGGCGTGCACTCTATAATTTCTGTGTTATAAAATGTTCTTATCTGAAGAATCTCTTTCGCTACTCTTTTATAATATTTTTTTATTGTAGAAAAATCACCAAGTGAATCATATACTTTACAATTTATTTTATTTTCAACTATATCTTTAATCTTCATCTTGCCCCGATCTGTCAATAAATAATTGTTTTCTGTGAAACAGAATGGACAACGGAAGTTGCAACCAGATAGATAAACTACTGCACACATTTTACCTGGGTAATCTATGGTAGAACTATGAACAATTCCTGCAAAATCTATCATATTATCGTCCAAGTGCTTTTAATAACTCCTCTCTCGTTGGAACTTTACTTACAAATCTAACAACTCCGTCTATAACTATCGACGGGGTAGAAGCTACTTGATGCATTAATGCTTCTAAAGAATAATCATCACATCCTACTATTGCTGGTGTTAACTCTGGTGTTATCTGTTCTGGATAACGAACTATATTGAAGCTGTCTCCTTCAAGAACAATTGGTCCTGGAGCTAAACTTTTACCATCTACTAATTTTTCAATAAAATCTTTACCTTCTACCCACCCGATTTCTTTACAAACTTCTCTTACAACTTTTCTAGCTAATGGACATTTAGGACATCGTGTTGAAGTATATAAAATAATTCTTGACATTATAATCCATATCTCCTTCTATCTTTTAATTCTTGAAGTTTACCTTTGTTCCAACCTGTAATATTTTGATAATAACCAGTTATTCTCGACCAGCTTTGCACATTTTTACTTTGACAAGATGGACACGAATCTACTAGATTACCTAAAGTAAATCCACAGGAATTACATATTGTTAAATCTTTAGTAAATGCCATGTACTGAATCGCTGTTTTTGTCGCGAGATCTTTAGTTAATTTCATTACAGCTTCTGGATCAGGATTTGTGTCTCCTAACCACACATGACTCATTGCACCACCATCTGTTAAAGGATGAAACGAGCCCTCTACATTCATTCTTTGGAATAACGGCACGTCTGCATTAGGCCTCACGTGAAATGAATTTGTATAATAAATAGAATTTGTTGATGGGTCTCCTTGATATACGGCTTTTGATGGGAATCTTCTTTTATCAATTGTTGCAAAACGATACGCGGTTGATTCTGCTGGTGTTCTTGCTAACGCAAAGTTTAAACCAGTTTCTTCTCTAAGTTTAGCAACTTTATCTTTCATGTGTTTCATTACCTTTAATCCAAACATCCATGCAGCTTGATTTTCATGAAGTTCAGAACCTGTACAATATTTTACCATTTCATTTATTCCGACCATACCGATAGTAAAGCTCTGTTTACTTGGTTCATAATATCTGTCTCCTTTTTCATTTACTTTTTGTGCTAAGAAAGGTAACATTCCATTTTTTAGATTTTTTTCTATCAAATCTTTTCTTAGAAGCATAACTTGTTTAGCTACATCCATTCTTTCGTCTATCAGTTGGAATAGTCTTGATTCTTCTTTATCTGATTCGTATGCAATCTGTGGTAAATTTATTGTAACTACTTGCAAAGAACCGCCACGAACTGTTCCATTTAACATATCATCTTTATCTGATGATGTTTCTAATGGCATAAGAAATGCACAACAATTTGATGAAAATATTCCGTCTGATGTAAGGAAATTATGATAGTTTTCAACATTTACAAGATCATAAACATAATCGCTATGCGTTTCTTCTATGATCTTAACTTCAAAGGTATGCAGATCACTCTGTAAGAAACGAGAATGAAACTCGTCACTCATATCAAGTCTTTTACTAGTTATTCTTTTTCCTATCTGACATCTGTTCCAATGACCAACCTTTAAATCTTCTCTTGTTATGTTAAATGGTTCTGTTGGAATTCTTTCGTAAAAATCAAATGATTTTCCAAGAACGGTAGGTACGTTATCAGAAAATGGCACACTATCTAAAAATGTCTTTTTCGCAAGATTGCTGGTTAATCGTAGCGAATAAGAATCCTCACCATAATACTTTTCAAATGGGGTTCCTATTCTTAAACCAAGAATGAAAATATCATCTATTAAATTTCTATTACATAGATGTAAATCTATTTTGTCTGAATTATGACCGTCTCCTCTAAACATGCCTAACATAAACTCTTTTATAATATACCATGGAGAATTCATTATAATTTCTGGAACTCTTTTACTGTGTGCATCATAACCTGTTGATATATTTTCAAACAATTCGACCAATTCTTTGCTATATACATAAACCGTATTTGTTTTATTCTTTACAGAAATATCATATTTTGCGACCATATTAAACTTATTTTTAAGTATAGTTGAAACATCATCAATATATTCCTTCTCGTTAATGTTAAAAGAAAAACTTATTTTGTTGTATCTTGTTTTTTTATTTGCTTTGTGCATATATCCTTCGCTTGCAAAATACCCAAACAGTCTTGCAAAATCACTATCTATCTCTAACTTCTTTCCAGCAAATTCAACGAATCTGTCAAAATCAAATTCAAGCGGTATGTTCTTTGCGCCAATTAAATAATCTCCTACTTTAACATCTTCCATTCGTATTTCTATTATTTTACCGTCTCTAACGACTGGTATTTTATGTTTTATTGTTCCTGAGAACATTCTATTTCCATCAAGAGTAAGTTTTAGTATCTTTTCTTTAGTTCGGTGTCGCATGACTTTTTCTATTTTCATTTTCTTTATTTCGAGCGTATTGGTATCGAATGAAACTGCCATATCATTACAACTAGCGAGTTCGGTTTCTCCGTCAAATCCTTTTCTTATTTCCACGTTACTAGTTTTCATTATAGAATCGACATATTCCCCGATTTCTATGTTCTGCAACTTTCCATCTCTTAGAATCAGTATCTTTTCACTTCCTGGTATTGACTGATAACAAGAAAACTCTGGCATATATGGTTGTCTAATTATGTAATATGGCGTCCCAAACTTTGCTGCAAGTTCAGAAACTTTAAACAATTCTGTGCTATTTCCATTATTCATATGTTTAGGATCTATTGTAACTTCAAATTTAGGAAAATTGAACGGTTTACCTTGATAATCTCCTTCCATGTAAACATCTAAAAATGCATTAAATAATTTTTTTGTTTCGTCTTCATAATCGCCATAGGTTCCTTTTGCGTCAGAACCACGTAAACCTATAACTGGAACATCTTTTAACAAATTCGGTACTGACATATCTAAATCAATTGATGAAAAAACTGTTTGACCGCCTCGTGCAACGTACATCTGAGTCATTTCATAAATAAACAATTGTGCCATCTGTTTCATCTGTTTTTCCGTTAATCCTGCAACAATAGGAGCCATGAATGTATTAAAAAATGAAAATCCTTGACCACCAGCACAATTAGTTTGCGCTGCTGCTAGTACTTTGGCTGCATGAAGAAATGCCACTTCTGGTTTTTTTGCAGGACCTGCTATTGATGTATGCGTGCCAGTTCCGTCAGGCCTGAAGCCATTCTTAATAAAATATCTCACATCATGACTAAAACAAAATGGTCTTGAAAAGAAATAATCTAAATCATGAACATGTATCTGTCCTAATATATGAGCGTCTGTTATTTGTTTAGGAAGTATTTTTAGAAGCGTATATTCTTTACTCATTGTATCTGCCATTATTTTATGTATCGTTTCTGGATTGTATTGTAAATTTGCATTTTCTTTTGATCCTTTTTCTATTATTTTACTTAAATCATAAACCGGCATTCCAATTCTTGTATAGAGACTACGTTCATTTGCAAATCCATGTTCGACCAATTTCACATTAACAATTTCTCTAACCAATGGTGATGTGATGTGCTCTAAATTTGCTGATTTAATAAACTTCTCTGCTTCAAATGCAATCATTTCTGCATCTTTTATTTCCATACCTGTTTCTTTTACTAGAGATTCGGCTATCTTACCTCTATTGAATCTCTCATATGTCTGCGATGAGGTTTGTATATAGACTTCTCCTGCTTTGAAACGTCTTGCTGCGGTTGGATCATATTTAGCAAGTAGCGCATAAATTAACGGACGTATATCAGACATCTTAATTCGACTATCTGCATAATGGTCTATCTCGTAAGAAACTTTTTTACAGGTATCTTCAGATGCTCCGGTCTTAGTGCATGCTGCGAAAACTTTATCTTTTGAATATTTTTCAGTTTTAGAAACCCAGAATAGAATATTGTTCTTATCTTTTGCGTAAAAATCTTCAATTACCTTAGTAGAGATATTACTTTTCATATTAAGGACCTTCCTAGTTTTTTCAGCACTGATTGCACCGGTATTGGTGCGGTCACTAAATGGTATGTCGTTAGAGTAAGTAAACTTAGTTAGAAATTAACATATTAAAAGGTTTCTATTCTCTAGAATATTTATTTTTCTATTATTACTAACTAATGAATTTTAAAGAAATACTTTTTAATAGTAAAACTATGATATACTTTTATGAGATTGTTCATATCTATTGAAATTTCTGAAAAGCTTAAAGATAAAATCGTTGATTTGCAGCAAAAATTCAAAGATTTTCATATAAAACTCGTTGAACGTGAAAATCTGCACTTTTGTCTTATGTTTATCGGAGACGTTGAAGAAGACAAGTTAGATTTGATTAAAACGGCCATGAATAATGTTTCTAAAATCAATAAATTTGAAATTGGAATAGCTGGAATCGGTGCATTTCCTAATAAAGACTTAGCTAGTGTATTTTTCTTAGACATTAAAGAAGGTAGGAAAAATATGATTAATTTAGCACTATTGCTTAGAAAAGAACTACCAGATTTTAAGTCTGGAAAACCTTTTACACCACATCTTACTTTAGGCCGTATTAAATCTGATAATGATAAATTAAAACCGATATTCAATAAAGTTGAAAATATTGATATCGGCAAGATGACTGTTGATAAAATGGTTCTAATTAGTTCTAAACTGACTGTTAAAGGACCGATTTATGTAGAAATGTATTCTGTTAGGCTAACATTATAAAATTTAGTCGAAATTCATTGGTGTTTTTAAGCAGGTGCATTTTGATACATAATTTAAATTTTTATCTCTCCCACTGGCATCAATTGTTTTTAAACCTTTCTTAACACATGGACTATGACATATTAAAGATTTCCTTTCGTCATCATTCCATTGCATATCTAGCGGTTTTCCATATGCGTCTCTCTCAAATGTTTGTATGGCAACAAATGAAATTAAATCATCGCGATCTTTTGGAACTTTTCTACATTTGATATCATCACGAATTTCATAAGTTTCTTTCTTTACATTAATACTGATTGGAACCCTAAAACCTCGGCTACATCTATATCCTTTATCTCGTGATGCTAAATCGTAGTCGCTACCACCATCAGATTCTCCCATAGAAATAATAGTACCGAAAAGGATTTAAACACAATTACTACCACCGGTGAAAATAATCTTTATACTAAAGCTACTCTTCTTCTAAATCATGGACAATAAAACAATAATCAAAATATCATTGTCTGTAGCGATGATCGGAATAATAGCTATGTATATTTTTACCAACATCTCACTTAATGCAATATCTATAGCTGAAGCATCAAATTTTCTAGGTGAGAAAGTTACTGTAAAAGGAGATGTATCTAACTACAGATTAAGCAAAGATGGACATGCTTTCTTCACAATAAATGATTTTACTGGATCTATGAAAGTTGTTGCATTTAGAAACTCTAATATTGAAAATGCTTATAATCTAAAAGATGATCAAAAAATAACATTATCTGGGAAAGTTCAAGAATATAAGGGCGCTATGGAAATAATTGCTTCTAAGATTGATTCCTAGTGATATTATGGATATTTTAATAAAATTCAAAGGCCCTTGTGATTATAAAGTTTGCCCAGACCTAGGCTATCTAGTATTAACTAGAAAAGAAAACATAGATATTTGGAATAAAATTGAAAATTTAAATAAAAGATTTTGTTTGCAATTCCAGTATTCTAAATGCCAGTTTTGTGAAAATCTCGGATGCCTTATTACAAATATTGATAAGCCAATATATCTCTGCCCAACACATATTTATGAATTATTTAATGAAAATTGGAGGAACCCCAAAGAACTAAAGATTAACAAGAAAGATATACAACCAACCATAAATGAAAATGCACTAAATAAGCAATTGCTAAATCAACCGACCATAAAACACCAACGGATTATAGATAAAATTAGCAAAATTGGTAAGAGCCTTGGATATAGTGTTTTTACCGAATATTCTGTTGGGTTTGGAAAAAACTTTGGTAGAATCGATGTTGTATTTAAGAAAAATAAATTTACCTTTGGGTTTGAAGTTGAAAACTATAAAAATTTAAGTTATAATACATCTCGAAAAAGAATAATTAGTAAAGATATGAAAAAATTAAAAATGCTTGGTGGCGGCGTTATAATTTCTACACGCATTGAAGATAGAATAGACGAATTGTTCATAAGACGGCTGTTAATAGAGAAAAAACTAAGAATATTGGAATGATTAGTCCTTATTTCTTATACGCCTTGCTAATTCTAATGACATTATAAGATCTTTGAAACTGACATCCAGTTTTAATTTAATCATCCGTATTCTTAATTTTGGGTGCAATTTACTCTCATCTATTACATTTTTAAAATAATGATCTAAATACCATCTTACAGTAACCTGATTCAATTGCGCCATTCTTGCAAGTTCTGCTACATATAACCAATCATTTGATTCTTTTAGAACTAAGAATATTCTGGCTAACTTTTTATGATCTATACCCTTCTGAATTGTCCTATTATGTTTAGTCATGTTCTCTATTACTAATCTAGTAGTACCTTAAATATAAAGTTGTATAATAACTGTTTTACTTCTCTGTTCATAGAAATAGACTTTAAAACTCCTTATTAGTACACTCACTATAGTACTGCTTTTTACCACTCTCACAAATGTGTGAGTATAACAGTGTTATAATTCAATATTTGGTTTAAACTAACATTCACAACTGAAATCTAATTTTTGCTGATTATCAGCTAATTTATGTTTCATGTTTCTTGGTCTATATGGTCTATTTCCATCTACCCAGCATATTCCGCTTGCACCATGATATTCCTGACCGTTCTTTTGTAAGTTTCTTGCTTCTCGCTCTACATAAAGATCTCTTTTACACGGTTTTTCAAATACACAATTTTTCTTACATTTTGTATTTTTTACACAAGATTGAGAACCAAGTACCCACATCTGCCCTTGTGTTTCAAATGGACTAAATTCTTTATTTTCTTTGAAAAATCTTTGATACTCATTTCTTAAGAATTTTTCAAGAACACCTTGTCTTGTTTTTCCCTCAAAATCACAAACATCTCTTCTTACACTTATTCTTTGGACATGGACGTCTACTGGAATATTCAAATCTGTCTCATCAAATGATTCTATTATATCATATTTTTGTAACCAGTATAACAAAAGTGCACTCTGTTTATATGCAAATCCACTAAATTTCATTACTTCTTTTTGCGCATCAACTATATTTTCCGTTTTATGAGTATTAGTTATATTGTCATCATATTCTTTGAATAAATCAGCATCATACCTCCATCTTCTGAACATTTCGTCTGGTATGTGTTTTATTTGTTCTACAAAACTCGCAAGTTCGTCATCATCAACTTCTCTTACATGCGCCGGATTGAACATCTCAGGTTGTTTCTCATGAAGATTTCTCATTCTTGGGAATAATTCGTCTGCAACTGTTTGGTAATTTGTTACAGAACACCAAAAAAGATAATTTGCATGTTCTTTTGATTTTGGTTCAACGTTACTTGGTAAAGTTGCTTCTGGCATCTGCTTATCTCTGTAATGTTTGAATGCGCCAACCTCAAGATTCCAGGCCTGTTGTAGTTCATAACACATTGCATATGCTTTCTCATCATCAAATGTAAAATTGTTATTCATATTTATCCTCTTTTAGTTTATCTTTAGCTACTTTCCTAGCATAATTAAAATTTCCAGGTTCCTTATCTGGGAATAGTTCTTGTTTTATTTTTTTCTTTAATGCGAGAACTTCATCTTTCTCTTCTTCAAGAGTATTAGAATATGAGCTTCTTTTTCTAAGCTCATCAGTAATCTTATCTTTGTCCCCAAAATTTTCAATCATAGTTTGTTGTTTTTCGAGATTGCGTATTATTCTTTTAACTTTTTTATGTTCTTTTTCGATTCTCTGAAGCTCATCATTAAGTTCACTAAGAACATCCTGATCCAACAATTCGTTCACCTGCGCCCATTTAAAAAGTTTGTGTCTTTTAAGAAGTGTTTGTTGTATAACTGCATTTTCTACATTTTCCGAAAAATCTGTTAGACCAATAAGACCGTCTCTTACATATTGAAATCGATCATCTTTGAATATATATTTTGAAAGTTCGGTTGGTTTAAGGAAAAATATTGAATAATTTTTTACGAATTTTTCTCTATCAATTTCTCCAGAAGCTAATTTGGTATTTACAAGACGATCATCATAATCCATTGACATTTCCCAAATCTTTCTGAGTGCACATTCAAATTGTATTCTTTTATGTATTTTTTCATTTTTTGTTACAAATGCTATAACATCTCCTTCACCGTTTGCAACCTTTTTTCCAATTGTTCCAGATGCACATGTTGTTATAAGACCTGATAAAAGACTATCCGTAGATTCCATGGATAATGATGGCAAATTATTATCAAAATAATATGCATAGGCCGGATTTAGTATGCTAAATTCATATCGTTCGCCTCGGCTACTATCTCTTGTAGCTCGTCTTAAAACGTCACCAGATGGCATTTTTTCCATAAGATATTCATAAGAATTTTTATCACTAAATGTAACTGGTATGATTTTCCTTCCATCCTTGTGTGGTTTTGCTATCTTTGCATATAAAACTCCTAATACGTCTAGAAAGTTTCTTCTATCTTTTAATGATATCCCACGGTGACCAATATCAAATTCCCATGCATCATATTCTGCACATATAGATTGAATCTCTGGATCTTTCTGTATTATATCTAAAGTTTTTTTATAAACACGACGTTCTGTTTTGGTCATTTCTCTTTCCTGTCGACAATAGCCAACAACTTTTTCCGCAAGTACTTCTGCATCTATCTTACGAACTACCTTTCGCCAGCCTTCTGATAAACTAAAATCTTCAGGATTAAATTTATATTCCATTACCATAAAATCACTCGGTAATTAAACTCTTGGGTAGAAAAGGATTTAAACCCTATCTTATCTTAATTGCGACGCCTCTCTTGAACTCAGAAATTTCTTTTTTGTTCAATAGCGCTGTACCAACTGCAATAATCTCTTTATTGTAAACTATAGCAACTTCCTCGCCTGGAATTATGTCATCGCATCTGTCTATGAAACGAGTAAATAATGATCTTCCTTCTTTTACGTGTTTAGCTATTTCTTCTTCGTCGATTAAAACTTTCTTCATATTAAGATATTTTGCGCCTTCTAAACTAGGAATAAAGAATCCATCGCTTGCTCTTATTGTACCTAATAGAGTTTTTGCTCTCCATACACGTCTTATTCTTCCTGTTTGTCTTGACAATTCTACTGTGAAATTTTCATTGAACTTGCAACCATACTGATATTCTATTGTCTGTCTAACGATTTCTTTTGGATCTACTTTTATTCTAGGATCTTTGAATCCAGGAATAACAGATTGGCCAAATGGATAAACTCCTTTTAATCCGTTTGGTACTTTTCCAAATGGTTTTTTTAGAAACGTAGGGCCGCTCATTCCTTTTATCATTTCTTTTGCACGCAAAACTTCAGGTCTTATTTCTGTTTCTTTTCCTAAATAAAATAATGCCGATTTCTTAGAAATTATATCCTGCTTCATTAAATATTTTTTATGTTTCTTTATCACATTAAATGCTTCAAGTAAATTAGGATGTGCTCGCAAACGAGTCTGGACCAATTCCCACAAATTATTTTCTTTTATTGCTTGTCTTATTGTTCGTATTTCTCCAAATGTTACATGAAGATTGTGCCTTGCTAAAAATTGTTCTCGTTCATGTTTTGGTAATTTTTTAATTTTGTCTGGTTTTGCTTTTACACATTCTGGACAATTGCATGGAAATTCTATAAGATCGCCCAATTGATGCGTTCCATTAACTGTTAGATATCTATCATTTTGAGCTGCTAATGCATACATAGCAGAATCAAACAAATCACATCCTAATGCTACTAACGGTGCAAATATCATTGGATGTCCTGCTCCGAAAGCATGGACAGGTTTTCCTGCTGGTAAGTTCTCTTTACAAGTTAAAATAATTTCAAACAATTCTTTGAATCGATATTGCTCCATTAGTGGTACGATTCCGCCTATAGCAAACACTTCTGGGTCTGCTGCTGCTATTTCTTTACAAGCGCGCTTTCTAAGATCTAAGAATAATCCACCTTGTATTGTTCCAACTAATCTGTTTGTAAGTTGTTTTGCTGTAAATACACGAACTGACGTCTCATCTGTTTTCTCAATTGCTTGTTTCTTTATATCTTCTGGTAATGTAAATAAATCAACCGGAGTTACAATATCTGATTTAATTTGATTTTGAAAATCAATCATATCTTCTGGTAAAAGATTTTTAACTCCTTGAGAATACATCTGAAACGTGCCGGAATCTGTATATATCGGGCCGTCCCATTTTAGAAAATCATGCAAACCCTTTTCTACACATTCATCTTTAGATGCAGAATTTTTTATTATGAATGCATTTGTAATTATTATCTCTGCTCCAAACTTCTTTAGTTCTTCCATAGAAATTATCATTTTATTTGGATTAACAACTGGCATTATTGTTGGTGTAGTTACTTCATGTTCATTGATAGTCCACTTACATATTCTTCCGTTGGCATCACGATCTTTTAATTCAAACATAATATCACTCTTTTTTCCAGGTATCGGTTTTACCTTTCTTAAGTAAATTATCTAACATCTTAAGTTCGTCCCAGATTCCATCGATTAATTCATAATTTTTAGCTTCCTCTAAAGTAACCCATGCAAAATCAGACATGTCTTCACATAATTTTATTTCTCCAGAATCATAATCCGCACAAAAACTTATTACTATTGTTGGAATGTTATCTGGTCTAATGAAAGCTAGACTTGTAACATACCCAAGATTTTTTATATTCAAATTTGTTTCTTCCAACACTTCGCGTGCTGCAACATCTTCGAAAACATTATACCACTGGTTTCCTATAGTATCATATGGACGATCAATATAATCCCTTTTCTCTAATTTTCCGCCTGGAACAGTCCAAATATTAGGCCACATTTTTTCATGTGCTGCTCTTTTAGTAATTAAATATTTTCCATCTTTAACAATAATTACTGTTACTACAATATAATGTGATTTGTTCTCATCATGCATAATAGTTATAACCTTTCTTAATCTATTAAAATCTATGGTTAAAGTATCTTTAGACATAAATAAAAAAACATATGATTTAGACGTTTTTGAAGATGTTTACCTACCACTAGAAGATTCGTTTCTCATAGCCAAACATATTAAAAATGTAAATGGTCTTGATGTTCTTGATGTTGGATGTGGCTCTGGTATATTGAGTGTTGTGTCTGCAGTTAAAGGAGCAAATGTAACGGCGATTGATGTAAATGAACGATGTGTTGAAAATACCATAAATAATGCTAAAAAACACAAATTAAAAATAAATGTAAAACACGGTGATATGTTTAGTAAGATTAGAAAAAAGTTTGATTTGATTCTTTTCAACCCGCCATATGTTCCTGAAGACCAAAATGATAAATACTTATCAACTGGCATTAGAACAGCCTGTACATCTGGGCCACAGGGAACTGATCTTATTAAAAAATTCCTTAAAGAATTTGAAAAATATCTTAATCCAAATGGTAAAGTTCTAATAATTATTTCATCTAAAAATAACTTAAAATTAAATGGTTGGAAAGAGATTGATTCTGCATCATTCTTCTTTGAGAAAATTTATTTAATGAAATATCACATTTAAAATTAATTATTTTTTATTATCTTAATTTTTCGCTTATATGTTATTGGATCTATAAGTATTCCAACTCTATATGATTTGATTTTTTTGGGCACCGAAACTTTACTAAGCAGTTCTTCTGGGTAATATCTCATTAAACCAATAACATCATAAACTCTCTCATATACTTCTATATTTACTTGCTCAATTCCCCAATCCAAATTGCTCAAATCGTATATTAACATCAGTATTGTAAAGAGAGAAAATACGAGTACTGTTCCTATTATTATACCAATTGGGCCGGCAAACTGTATATGAATCCAAGTAATAATAAGTAAGGTTTCCAATAATAATAAAATTATCCAATGGTATATGCCCAATTTGTCTTTCATTCTAGAAATTATTTCTTTTCTTGCTTTTGTAAAATTGTCTAACACATTCATTATTCTTGTAAGCGGAACAGTTGCTTTTGGACCTTTAAGATATTTTAAGGAATCGTAAATTGCAAAATATTCTTCACTTATCTGTTCCTGATGTTCATGAAGACCGAATTCGAATGATTTTATTAAATATTTATCTATTAGATTAGCTACTTTTTTAGCCGCCTTCTTATTGCCAATTTCATAGAATTTATAAATATTTTCTAAACTTGCTGTTTCAACGGCAAGAAGCGTTCTAAGTTTAGTATATCTATCCCATGAAGATGCTATAAAAAATCCTGATAATATTGCGAACATCATTCCTGTAAATGAAAATATTATTTTCATTTCATCAGAAATTGCGTTTCCTCCAAATGGATTTAAAAATGATATGGAGAAACTTATTATTAATAATACGAGAATTAAAATATAACTCTTATATTTCATAATAATAAATGTAAAATCTGATATATAAATTAAAACCCAAAATACCAAATAACAGAAACTATTATATGAAATACGCCTGTTAAAACTGTTAACCATGCTAAAGGTTTGTGATGCTCACATAGTGGTTTCCTATGGGGGCAATTTTTCTTACACTTGTCTCCTTCTGAACATTTACTAGCCCATGGCATTGAGTAGCATGTCGCAAAATTAAGAATAAAGAAAATTCCGCCAAGTAAACCTGTCATCCAAACAAATTGAACATCTATCATTTTTTCTTCCTCTTTTCAAAAACTGTTACATACAATACGTAGCCTACCAACATATCTGCTAACATGATTGCATTGTCTGCCATTGTACCCATTACTGATGTTTGTAAATGAAAAATTATTCCAACTAGACCAAGTATTGTATTAGCCCAGAAACCGTATGTTTTAGTTTTATCCCAATAGAATAATAGTGTTATTATTATTGCATCAAATAGTGCTAATGGTAACAGCCAGGTTATTGTTGGGTGCACTTTTAGATGTAATAACACTGCTGACATTGGAAGTAAGAATAATGCTAACAATAAGGCGCATTTTCTTTTATCGCACATAATTATAGTTAGCGATATGATATATAAAAATAATAGAAGGGGGACTATCCTACTTGAACAGCCATCCAAAAATACCTTTACTTTGTTTCTCACTCTGAGCTAATTGTTGAAGTCTTGTCTGTTCTTGCTCCATATGCTGAATTTGTTCTTGGAACATTGATTTTACTTCTTCAGAACAGTTGCACTGAACTCTCAATTGGTTAAGTTCTTGTACTCTGTTTTGATTCTGAACAACTTCTGTTTCTATTTCTGTAGCTGCATCTGAATCCCCACCAAAGAAGAATTTCATCAAACCATTTTTAGTTTGTATTTTTTCTTCAGCTCTCACTGTATTTTGCACAGAGTTATTAAATTGCTTAGCTATTGCAGAAACTTGTGGTCCGATTCCGCCTATCATATCTTCCATAGACAACAAAGTATGAACAGCCAATCTTACTTGATTCTGGTTCTGATATACGTTCTTTTCTGCTAAACTCATGCTCTCCATTGCCTGAATCATTTCTTGTTCTCTATTTTGAACCATTTCTCTAAGCTGTGTTGCATTTTGTGCTTGAACCATCGCTCCAGACTGAGTCATGGTTTGTGCCATTACTGGCGTGTCGTTTCCTGAATTATTACCCATTAATCCATTAGCATCTCCTTGAGCTGCAAAAACAGATGTTACGAGCAATAATGCCATTATTGGTATTAATAAATTTTTCAATAAATCACCTATCATACTATAATGTTTAATCATTTATATAATTTATTTTTTAAGTTTTCTAGCTATTATTGAGAACACTGCGCCAAGCGGTGGTACTAGAATTGCCTGCATTCCTACCCATGCAATATATTGATCCATCGTTGTTCCAACTACAAAAATCATATATGGTGTCAATGTTATTGTCCAGAATAAAAATGATACAATTGCATCTTTTACGAATTGCTTTAGGAATTTTATTTTCTGCATGTGATATTTCTCTTCTAAGATTTTATAAGCATGTTGATATCGTATCATATATAAACTTTAATTCACAACAAAATGCTATGAGTGAGAAAACCTTATACTTGAAATCTGGACAATGTTCGTGGGGGAAATGTATCTTCTGTGGATGGGGCTGCCGTAGAGAACCAGAACAAACATTAGAACAGCTTAAGGCCTGGTTAGATCAAAAATTAGAACCAGTCGACTCATTAAAGATATTTAACTCTGGTTCATTCTTAGACGATAAACAAGTTCCTGTAGAATTTAGAAAATATGTCATTCAAAGATGTGAAGAATATGGAATACCACAATTAACAGTAGAGTGTAGACCGGATCATATTACTCAAAAAACGTTAGACTCTATGAAATCAGATAAAGTACATGTAACGATTGCTATTGGATTAGAATGCGCTGATGATAAAATATTAAAGAAAATAAATAAAGGATTCACTGTTGACAATTATTTAACTGCTTCAAAATTACTTAAGAAAAATGGATTTGGATTGCGTTCATATGTTTTAGTTAATGTTCCTTTCAGCAATGTAACGACTTTGAAAAAAAGCGTTAAAGTTGCTAGAGAAAACTCTGAATCTGTAGTATTATTGAATTGGTTCCCTCATGGATATTCGGCAGCATTTAATATGTGGATAGATGGAAAATGGAAACCTTTTGATAGAGAACAATTTGAAAAAGCCACTGAAAAATTTGGTGAGATAGAAAAAGATTTTGATAATTTTATATTCAAACCATTTTGGCCACCTGAAGAACGTAGATGGATAAATGGTGCTGGATTAGAACAATTAAAACATCCTTATTATGAGGTGTGGCAAGATTTCATATGTCGTTTCTTTAAACCTAAGTTCCCTTATGTGCTTTTCGTGCCATGTGCCTTTAGAAAACCATATTTTGTTTCAAGATTACATAAATCTATTAGTAGAACACTGAGAGAAGTTCCACACTCTAGAGAATTACATTTAGTTGTACTAAGTTCCCCTGGTGTTATACCATATGAATATACTAATTTCTATCCTTTCAACAAATATGATTGGCCAGAATGGGAAGAAACTCCTGAAGTGAAAAAAGAATATGTTAAAGTTATGGAAAAACGTGTAGAAAATTATCTAAAACATCATAAATATAAAAAATATTTCTGCTACATGAAACCAGATTCTGAAAGTTATATTGGTTTGAAAAAAGCTTGTAATAAATTAAAGATAGAACTTATAAATTGCCTAACAGAAGAAACTTACGATAAGATTAAAGGAGAGAAGAATCCACTAACATTTCCTAGTGCATTAGAAGATTTGAAAAATAATCTAAAACTCTAATAGTCCTCATTCCATGAATGTGATTCCTTGGAGTTTTCTACTGAAATTGTAAATGGAACCAAAAAATCAACTGCATTTCTTAGTGTTCTTCCGCTACATTGCCATGCTCTATCTTCAACAACCAATGGTTCTATTTTTAATTTTCTAAGAGTATTAATTTCGCCCATTCTATAATTGTGCGGAACTTCAATTGCTTTCAATAATTCGTATACTTGGTCGCTATTCATATTTTCTGCAATTTTTCTAAATTCACCAACTGTTCTTTGCTCTTCGCATCGCTCCTTAACAAGACTATCTTTATTGATACATTGTATTGCATGTATAACTGGTGAAGATATTGTTTCTTGTGGTATATCATTATTATGAATACCGCTGGTTTGAATCATTCTAAAATTAGTATAATTTTCTTTACCAATTTTTTCCTTAGTCATGCATTCTAAAACTTTAAGATAGAGGTTCATTACATCTGGACTAAACCATAATCCATTACAATCATCATGTGCTCCTGGTACAAATTCAGGACTATCTTTTGCTACTCGCTTTCTTACATCCCAGTCTGCTGAAAATCCTTCTCTTTTACCAACATATTTTGGTAAAATTTCAATTGCTTCTGGATTAGCTACTGTTCTTATAAAAGAATAAACTGTGTTCGGATCAAAAGATGCAGACAATGCATTTCTAGAAGCACCATTATCAACACTAAGTTTATTAGAATATCTATCTTTAATCCATTCTAGACTCATTTGTGCCAATCCGTCTTCATGGTCTACAATTATAGGTTTAATCATAAACTATGTATCAACAAAAAAGGATTTAAACCCATATTTGAAACTAATATTTCGGATTAAAAAATTAAATTTAAATCTCTGTTGAGAATCTTCTATTCAATTGCTCCGGTGTTAATTGGTTTTCTTTTTTGAATTCATCAACTTTGTTTGCAAATTCAATCTGTTGTTGTTTCACATATCCATCTAACTTTTCTAAATCAATAGAATTGATGTAATCTAAATCTAACTTTTCATTAACCACTCCTGTTGTATCCATTACTTTAGTTTGAATCAAATATTGAATTCTTTCTAGTTTCTTTTTCGATTCGCTTAACATTTTCCTATTTTCTTCCATATTAAATGTTTTTGATTTTGGTTGTACAAATGGTGAAGGAATAGTTCTATGTTTTAAAACATATTTAATTATTTTCTGATATTGTGGATCCTGTAATACTGTGACAAATTCCAAAAGATTTTTCGAATAAATGTCATCTAAACAAGAAAGAGCAATATCTGTTGGATTTGATAAAATAATACTATTAATTGTCTCGTGTATTTTTTTCACTTCTTTCTCAGAATATCTTTTATCTAATGGTACATCAGGACCGTGATATCTTGCCATAATAGAAATATACTATAAATCTTTAAATGCTTTACTAAATAAGCCATTTTCCGTTCTTGAAAACTAACTTTCCGTCTAAGAATACTTTACCGTCTTTTCTCAAATCCTTTACTATGTCCCAATGAAGCGCGCTATCGTTAGGATGCCCGCACTCCTTATATGCCATACCAAACGCTAGATGGATTGTATTTATGATCTTTTCGTCAAATAATAAATTCTTTGTGAACTTTGTTACTTTAGGATTCATACCGATTCCTATTTCACCGATATATCTTGCACCAGCATCTGTGTCTAACATTTTGTTTAAGAATTTCTCATTCTTATCAGCTGTTGCTTTAATACATTTACCATTTTTGAATTCTGCATAAATATTATTTACTTCAACTCCTTGTCTAACTGCAGGGAAAGTAAATTTAATATGACCAGTTGTTGATAATTTAATTGGTGCTCCGAAAACTTCTCCTCCTGGCATATTCTCATGTCCATCGTCCATAATAAAACTCTTCGGATAGATTTTCATTGTTAAATCTGTGTCTTTAGAAACTATTCTGAAAACTTTTCCTCTGTTTAATGTGGTGCACATTTTCTTAAGCTTTTTAGACATTGCTTTCCAATCTAAGAAACATGCTCCATAAAAGAAATCTTCATACTCGTCTAGAGACATTTCTGCATCCATTGCTAATGCATTTGTAGGAAAATCTGTAGTTACTCTATATATTTTTGGTTTTGAATTAACAACATAGTCTCCTATTCTCTTAACTATCTTACTTCGCATTACCATTTTGCCAGGATCTACATTTGTCATCTCTCTGGTGTTCAATGGCGCTCCGATTCCAATGTATTTTTTTGTTTTTCTTATTTCGTTCCAATATGCTTCTGGGAACTTGGTAAGCTGCTTTTTGTTAGCGTGTGTGTAAAAGAAATGCGTTAATCCTGGTATTCCTACCTGCAATGATGGAAATGCGCCTTTCAGAATACATAATTTATATATTTCTTTTAGAAGTTCTTGTTCATGTGTTTCGCCAGAAATCATTACTTTTTCTCCTTTCTTTACAAATCCAGAATAATCAACTAATATCTTTGCAAACTTTTTTACACGGTCTTCAATCATAGAAATATATTTGATTAAGTTATATAAAAAGAAATTAGTTTCTAATTAATTGTATAGAAAACATTTAAATTTCTTCATCTATTATACTCCGATAATCGCATGATCCGATGTCACCATATTCTTCACACGCTTTACGGCTGCATGATGAACATTTCTTATCTGCTTCTACTATGTTATATATTTTCTGAGTCGAACTATCAAGATTAAAATTATATTTTTTAGCGGCTCTTCCTACCTTCAATATACTAATCATGTCAGAATCTCCGCAATCAATTTCTCTATCTTCAACAACTATGAAAAAATACGACTCATAATCAAGTCCTTCTGGCCCATATTTCGCCGCTTCAAGTTCCTCCTGGTTCATATCCCACAGTTTTTTTTCATTCAAAGAAACATGTATAGAATCTAATTTTATCTGAGCCATATCTTTATTTAATTCTTCCGAAGTTGTATTAAATCGCAAAATTGCTTCTGATGAATATGGTTTGTTATCAAACTGATTGATTGCCTCAAAATCATACATTAACGATACAACTTCAGGATTAAGTTCAATTAATAGCTTCTTAGCATCTTCAATTGTTTTTAATATTTCTTCGTCTTGTGTCATAGTTATATTACTACCGAAAAGTATTTAAACTTATCACTTTGTCAGCTTCACTATTCCTGTTTTTTTTAATAAATACATGTCTTCTATTCTTAATCCGATTGATTTAGAATGCAGTCCTGGTTCTAGTGTAAAAACGTCTCCGACTTTGAAAACGTCTTTAGATTTTGGAGATATCTTTGGCCTCGCATGAATCTTGTTTGTAACACCATGACCTAATGCATATGGAAACTTAAGTTTTGTGTGCTGTTTAAGATATTTTCTAACTGAGATATCGACTTTACTACATGATACTCCGACGCGAATCATCTTTTCTGCTCTTCTTTGTGTAATTTTTAATAAATTATAGTGTTTTTTCTTTCTCGTATCTGGATTGATACAATATGTTCTAGTCACGTCAGTTAGTGCTCGTTTGTATCGCACTCCGAAATCAACTATCACAAACTCATTTTCTTTGATTTTTCTATCTCTAGGAAAAGAATGGATATTCATATAATTAGAAGATGCTACTATCGTACGGAAAGCAAGTCCGTCTGCTCCATTACATATTGCACACTTACGCAATTTAGAAGCAATTTGTTTTTCTGTGATTCCTGGTATGATTATTTCTTCTGCTACTCTAAAAACTTGCTCTGTAATTTTGATTGCTTTTTGTAAATCGTTCATAGAGTATATAATGTTATTTATTCCATATATAATTATGAAAAAACTTATGACGCTTGTATTCATTCTTTTACTGTCAACTACCGGATTTGCTGATTTTAAACAACCAGTAGCTACACAAGGAGAACCTATTGGTGATTGGTGGACGCAGATAGTAAGCACATGTTATAATAAATGGAACGTCGATCCGTATTTTGCAGCTTCAATAATAAAAAGAGAAAGCTGGTTTGATGAAGAAGTTGAACCTGGTGGTCTTTTCCAATTGAATGGAATTATAGCCGGTATACCAATTCCAAACATGATTGGTTGGGAAGACAGTATGCCAAATACGGCTATCTATAATAAAATGCCAATAGTTACAGATTTGTTAGATGGGATGGAGAACATTGATAGAGGCTGTTGGTATCTCTCTTCATTGTTAAAATATTACAATAATGATTATAACATTACTGCGCTTGCTTATGACGAAGGTTGGCAATATGTTAGTGTGCAAACAAATTATAAAAATAATGAATATGTTAAAGTTGTTTCTAACTACCAAAATGAATATCTAGAAAGTATAACTGATAAACCTAAAAATAATCCTACTGGTAGTATGACTGGTTTAGTAATAGCTGAAACTAATAAAAAAGCTGTTAATTTTGAACCATATTATCTTGTTGGTGGAATTGGTGTTATAATACTATCTTTAATTCTAGTAATCATTCTTGGGAAAAAGAAATGATACCTTTTTATAGTTATTTGGGTATAAATTATTTATGGGGATAAAATCTTATATTTTTAGAATATTGGCTCAAAAAAAGGAAAAGAAAGGCGATTTCTATAATGCCGGTCTATTATATGATAAAGCAAAAATGCCATTGAAGGTCTCAGAAATGGCTTATGATCTTCAAGTACGTCCTAATGAACCTGGTCCCTGGGATGAAAGCACGCGTGCTAGAATTAAAAAGGAAGACGAAGAACGAAACATAAAAGCTGGACACCTAGCAGATTTGGCTGGATCATATGGAGTAGATTCGCATAAAATTATGAAAACAAGAATTGGGCAGCTAAAAAACACGATGAAGACACATGGAGTAATAGATGCGGGTTATGAAACATCACACGAAAACAAAAAAAATACTAAAAAAGTGACAGCAGTATCTATACTAGCTCTGTTTGGAATGTATCTACTTAGTTTACAAGGAAGTGTGACAGCTGGTTATGCAATGTGTTTAGATAATGGTAATGTATTGATTGGTGGGATTGCTTTAATTGTTATAATTCTTTTATTTGTTTTGATTAATACACGTAAGG